>JAFECP010000002.1:4751-10351 GCA_018242105.1 Pseudomonadota bacterium | reverse complement strand
GGGCTTCCGAAATCGAACAGAAAATCGACCTGGGGCGTCATCAGAATTTCTCCGCATAGGGGCGAATGTCGAGTTCATGCGTCCAGCCGTCGCGCGATTGGCTGTGCAGATACCAATAGGCGGCGGCGATGGAGTCCGGCTCCATCAGCGCGTCTTCCGGAAGCTCATCGGGATTGCGTCCGCTGGCCTTGATGCGTTCGCGCACAAAGGCGGTATCGACACCGGAGTCGATCACCAGATGCGCGACATGGATGTTCTTGGGGCCCAATTCGCGCGCCATGCTCTGCGCCACCGCGCGCAGGCCGAACTTGGCAGAGGCGAATGCGGCATAGCCGATGCCGCCGCGCATGCTGGCCGTTGCGCCGGTGAAGAGAATGGTGCCTTTTCCGTGCGGCAGCATCAGCCGCGCGGCTTCGCGGCCGGTGAGGAAGCCGCCATAGCAGGCCATCTCCCACACCTTGCGAAACACGCGCTCGGTGGTTTCGAGCAGCGGGAAATTCACATTGGCGCCGGCGTTGAAGATGCAGACCTCCAGCGGCGCGTGCCTGTCTGCTTCATTGAGAAACGCGGCGATGTCTTCTTCCTTGCGCGCATCCAGCGCCCGCGCCTCGCAGGCGCCGCCTTCGGCCTCGATCTCAGATTTCAGCGTGGCAAGTTTTTCGGCGGTGCGGCGGCCAGCGAAGACCGTGTAACCCTCGCGCGCGAAACGCCTGGCGATGGCGGAGCCAATGTAATCGCCCGCGCCGATCACCGCGCAGGTGGCATTGCGTTTTGGCATGGCCCACCTTCCTTGTTGAGCGGCGACAGTAAGTCTTGATTTAAGACTTAGTCAATGCCACTGTCATCCCGGCCAAGCGATGCGTCGGCATCGCGCCGAGCCGGGACCCCTTCTGCCACCGGCGCGATGGGTCCCGGGTCTCGCTACGCTCGCCCGGGATGACAGGTGGTGCTTATGCGTTGGGATTCACTCGCCAAGGAAAACTGTTCCCTCGCCCGCTCGCTGGCGATTGTCGGCGACCGCTGGACTCTGCTGGTGCTGCGGGAGGCGTTCCTGCGCACGCGCCGGTTCGATGAATTCGAGGCGAAGCTCGGCATTGCGCGGCGCGTTTTGTCCGAGCGGCTAGCGCTGCTGGTGGACGAAGGCATCCTGAAGAAAATGCTCTATCAGGACAGCCCGCCGCGCTACGAATACCGGCTAACAGACAAGGGACTGGACCTCTACCCCGTCATCATCAGCCTGGTGCATTGGGGCGACCGGCACTATGCGGGAAAAAAAGGCCCGCCCATGCTGCACACGCACAAAAGCTGCGGCCATGATTTCAAATCCGTGGTGACGTGCAGTGAATGCGGCGAAGGGCTGAAGGCGCGCGACGTCACGGTACGGCCCGGCCCTAGCGCCAGGAAACACGCCTAGCCGTTGCAAGCCGTTGCGAATTTCACGCAGACGTAGCGCCGCCGCACAGTTAAATGTCTATACTGCAATCGTTCCGTCGAGGAGAACACCATGGCGATCCAGTTCACCGGCTTCACGCCCATTCTGCGCATGTTCGATGTCGCGAAGGCGGATGAATTCTATCTCGGCTTTCTGGGCTTCAAGGTCGATTGGGAACACCGCTTCGACGACAACGCCCCGCTCTATCGCGGCCTCTCGCGCGGCGGCCTGATCCTGCATCAGAGCGAGCATCATGGCGACGGCATTCCTGGTCAACATTTGCGTGTAAACATGCAGGGCGTTGAGGAATATCAGAAGGAGCTGAGCGCGAAGGGCTACCGCTACTATAGACCGGGCGTGGAGAAGACCGAGTGGGGAACGCTGGAAATGGCCGTGACCGATCCGTTCGGCAACCGCATATTCTTCAGCCAGCCTCTGCCGAAAGACTGAAGCGCCTACTCTTCCAGTTCCAGCCGCATGTGAACGCTGGGGCCGCCGGGATCGCCGGTGCTGTCGTTTTCTTCGACAATCTTGAAGCCGAGCCGGTCGTAGATCCGCCTGGCGTGCGCATTGCTGTCATAGACATTCAGCGTCAGGGAATCGGCGCCTGCTTCATAGGCTTCGTCCGCGATCTCTTGCATCAACCCGGCCGCGAGCCCCTTGCCCCGCATAGACGGCGCGACGGCGAAACGCGTGAGATGCGCGCAGCCATGGCCTTTGTCGATGAGCTTGAACATCGCTTGCGGGGTATCGTCTTCATCGACCCACACCCAATGCGCCTCGGATTTGAACTCCGCCGCGAGCCATCCCACCGTCAGCGGATCGGCGACTTTCGGGCCGGCCCACATCACGGCATTGAGATGCGTCTCAAACCATGGGAAGATGAACACCGCATCCGATGCGCGCGCTTTGCGGCGCTCCAGAAACGGTGTGTCTGTCACACTTATTCCCTCAATCCGTAGCCGATCTTGAACAGCCGCCAGGTGATCCCGCCCAGCACGGCGATCAAAGCCAGCGCGACGCTCATGCCGAGATAGGGTGGCGCTTCGTCGAAGCCGATCATGGAATCGCGCAGGCCGTTGATGAAGTAGAAGAACGGATTGGCATAGGCCAGCCATTTCAACCAATGTGGCAGCATCGCCACCGTGTTGAACACGCCGCCCACGAAGGACAACGGCGCGATGAAGAACACGTTGAGCATGGTGAGCTGCTCGAAATTGTTGGCCCATAGCGCAATGATGATGCCGAGCAGCCCGAACACGATCGAGACGCTGATAATCCAGAACAGGAACTCGAAGATGTTGTACATGTGCGTGGCATGGAACGCGACGCCGATGGCGAGGATGCCCAGCGCCGTCACCACGCTGCGCACGATGGTCATGGTCAAGGAGCCGACGATCATCTCCACATAGGAGAGCGGCGAGACCAGCGTTTCCTCGATGTAACGCAGGAAACGCTGGAAATAGATTTGTGAGGTGGATTGCAGGAACGCGGCGTTGACGACGTTGAGCATCAGCACGCCGGGCAGCACGAACTCCACATAGCGATGCCCCGCGATGAGGCGGATGTTTCCGCCCACCACGAAGCCGAAGATGAAGATAAACATCAGCGCCGAAATCCACGGCGCCAGGAACGCCTGAATCGGCACGCGCCACACGCGGCTCCACTCGCGGCGAATGATCGTGCCGAGCCCGATCCAGTTGATGCCCATGTGCCGCGGAACCGTCACATCGCTCATGCTGCACCTGCCACCGCATGTTCGGCCCTGTGGCCTGTGGCTTCGAGATAGGCTTTTTCGAGCCCACCCGGCGTGGTGAAGAATTCTTCCTTCGGGCCTTGCCGCACGATCTGCCCTTTCGCGATCACCGCGATGGTCCGGCAAAGCCGCTCGACCTCTTCCAGATAATGCGAGGTGAGCAGGATTGTCTTTCCTTCGGCGTTCAGTTCCTGAAGATAGCGCCACAAATCCAGACGCAGCTCCACATCGACGCCCGCCGTCGGCTCATCGAGAATGAGAAGCTTGGGATCGTGCACCAGCGCGCGGGCCAGGATCACGCGGCGCTTCAGGCCGCCGGAGAGTTCGCGGAACTGCTTCTTGGCATGCGCCGTGAGATCGAAGCGCTGGATCAGCATGTCCACCCGCGATTTGCGCTGCGCGGCGTTCATGCCGAAATAGCCGCCCATCCAGTCCACGATCTGGGTGACGGTGGCAAAGGTGTCGACGTTGAATTCCTGCGGGCTGAGGCCGATCAGCCGGCGCGCCTCGCGATAGTTCTTCACCGCGTCGATGCCGAAGATCTCGATCTTGCCGCTCGTCACCGTGGCGATGCCGGTGATGCAGTGGATGGTCGTGGATTTGCCCGCGCCGTTCGGCCCCAGGAAACCGAAGAAATCGCCCTCCTGAACCTGCATGGACAAATCCTGCACGGCGACAGTGCCGGAGCGGTAAGCTTTGCGCAGATGTTCGATATTGATGGCGGGAACGGTCATGAATCGGATGGTTCTTTAGCGGACGCTATACATAGGTGAGGTATCCGGGCTTTCAAAGCGGACTGTAGAATTTCCTTCCCCGCCGGTGCGTGGGAGGCGCCGGACGCAGTGAGGCGCAGGGGGTGGCGGGAACAGCGAAAGCCCTTCACCTCCGCCGCCGCCCCTTCCGTCACGCGCTTTGCGCGGTTCGGCCTACGAAAGCTCCAGTGGAGCTTTCGTAGGCCGAACCCTCCCCCGTAAAACGGGGGAGGAAAACTCGCCCCAATTATTTTCTTCGGTCCTTCACGATGGGCGCTCCCCAAGTGTGCTGTGGGGGTATTTCCGCCACCGGGCCGCCCGCGCGAATGGGGCGCTGCGGATAGCCGCCGAGGCTGATCAGCCTGTCATACAGGACGATGGCGCCTGCCATGCCGACATTGATGGAGAATTTCATCGGAATCTTCACCACGAAGGCGCAGCGCGCCAGCGTGGCGGAGGACAGCGAGTAGCGCTCTGCGCCGAACACATAGGCGGCCCGCGTGGGATGGCGGAAGCGCGGCAACTCGATGGCATCCTCGGTGATCTCCACGCCCACCAATTCGCAGCCCTGCGGTAGCCGGAGGTCCGCGGCGGTGTCGAATTTGTAGAACGGCAGATGCCCGGCGGAAGCGGAGGTGTCGGCCAGCTTGATGTCGGCCATCTTCACCTGGCTGTCGATGCTGAAGAAGAAACTTGCTCCGAAGGCGTGGGAGATGCGCATGAGATTGCCAAGGTTCATCGCCTTGGAAATCCCATCCACACCAGCAGCGAAATAGCCGCGCATTCCAAACCTCCTGTCATCCCGGCCAGCGGAGCGAAGCGAAGCGCGAGCCGGGACCCATCGCGACAATTTCACGATGGGTCCCGGATTGAACGCTATCGCGTTCATCCGGGATGACAAGTATAGGTGTGGCCATGTCCAATCCTATCCTCGTCGAAGTGACCCGCGGCGGCCGCGTGGAAAGCGTCCATCGCGGGGCCATCGCGATCGCCAATGCAAAGGGCGAGACAGTTTTCTCGATGGGCGATGTGGACGCCATGAGCTTCCCGCGCTCGTCGCTCAAGATGGTGCAGGCATTGCCGCTGCTGGAATCGGGCGCGGCGGATGCGTTCGGCCTGTCCGACGAAGAGATCGCCCTCGCCTGCGCGTCGCATTCCAGCGAGCCGATGCACACCGAACGCGTGAAGGCATGGCTGGAGCGGATCGGCTGCAGTGAAGCGGATCTGGCTTGCGGCGCGCATCCGTCGCGAGTCGAGGCGGTCAACGAAGCCATGATCCGCAAGGGTGAGAAGCCCACGCCGATGTTCAACAATTGCTCCGGCAAGCACACCGGCTTCCTCACCGTTTGCCGCCATTGGGACGTGGCGACCCGAGGTTATGAGCTGCATGACCACCCGCTGCAGGCCGCCATCGCCAAGGCGCTGGGCGAACTGGCGGAGATTAAAGGCCCGCTGCCCTATGGCATCGACGGCTGCGTGGCGCCGGCGTTTGCGCTGCCCACATCGGCCTTCGCCCGGGTGCTGGCGAAATATGCCGACCCGTCCAGCCAGCCAATGCAACGCGGCGCTGCCATGAAGCACATCGTGGCCGCCATGATCGCCCATCCGGATCTGGTAGCTGGAACAGGACGTTCGGACACTATCCTCATGCGCTCTGCGA
>JAFECP010000002.1:0-4634 GCA_018242105.1 Pseudomonadota bacterium | reverse complement strand
ATTCTCGACAAGCTGGGCCTGCTGAGCGAAGACAAGGACGCGCATGAGATCATCCGTGCGCCGATTCTGAACACACGCGGCAAGATCGTGGGTGAGAGACGGCCTGCACCGGCGTTGGCTAACGCGGATATCAAAGCGATCTGACTTTTCCTCCCCCGTTTACGGGGGAGGTGCTGAGCGAGCCTTCGCGAGCGAAGTGGAGGGGGCTGTCGCGCGGAAGGCCCCCTCCGGCTCACTACGTTCGCCTCCTCCCCCGTAAACGGGGGAGGAAAATTCAATGCTCCGCCTTCTTCGCGGCCTCAGCGTCAGCGTCCGCTTTCATCATCTCCGCGGTGTAAGGCTCGACCTTCTGGATGGCGCAGCGCTGTCTTCCCGTGCCTATGTTGCGGGTGATGATGCTGTCGCCGCTGCTCACGCAGGTCAGGCTGGTATGCGGCCCGAAGGTCTTGAAGCCGATGCCTTCCTTGAAGGTGAGGCCCGGACAGATGCCGAGCAAGGCGACGCGAAACTTGTTGTGGAAGTTGTCTTCGACGATCAGCGTTTTGTCGTTGAGCGCCTTGAAATTGTAGATCTGCCCGACCTGCAGGCAACCCGGCGCCGCGAAAGCGGGCGTTACGGCAAGAGCCGCCAGTAGTCCCGTAGCGGCCAGAAGAATATGCTTTTTCATGGCTTCACATCCTGAGAAGAACCGCGCCCTCGCGGGGCATCCTAGCACAACGCCGGTATGCCGCGCGCGTTGCGGGCGGCGCGTCCGATGCCGTAGGTTTACGGCGAACAGCAATCCCATCCTGAAGGAAACGCCATGAAAGCCGCGCTTTGCACCCATTACGGCCCGCCCGAAGAAATGGAAGTCCGCGATGTGCCCTCGCCCACGCCGGGCAAGAACCAGGTTCTGATCTCGGTGAAAGCCTGCGGCGTGAACTTCCCTGACGTGCTGATGATCCAGGACAAGTACCAGTTCAAGCCCGCGCTGCCTTTCTCGCCCGGTGGCGAAGTGGCCGGCGTGGTGAAGTCGGTCGGCGAAGGCGTGAGCAATGTGAAGGCGGGCGACCGCGTGTGCGTTTCCACCGGCTCGGGCGGCATGGCGGAAGAAGTTCTGGGCGATGCGCGCCGCGTGATGAAAGTGCCGGACGGCGTGGGCTTCGATGTCGCCTCCTCTTTCATGGTGACCTACGGCACGTCGTGGCACGCGCTGAAAGACCGCGCGGACCTGAAACCCGGCGAGAATCTCGTCGTGCTGGGCGCGGCGGGCGGCGTGGGCACATCGGCCATCGAAATCGGCAAGGCGCTCGGCGCGCGCGTGATCGCGGGCGCATCGACGCAGGAGAAAGTCGATCTCGCCAGGAAGCTCGGCGCGGATGATGGCTTCGTCTATCCGCCGGTGCCGCTGAACCGCGATCAGCAGAAGCAATTGTCGGAAGACATCAAGCGCCTCACCAACGGTCAGGGCGCGGATGTGCTCTACGATCCGGTGGGCGACGATTACGCCGAACCGGCTTTGCGCGCGATGAACTGGAACGGGCGTTATCTGGTGATCGGCTTCGCCGCTGGCAACATTCCCAAAGTGCCACTGAACCTGACGTTGCTGAAGGGCTGCCAGATCGTTGGCGTCTTCTGGGGCGCCATGGCCGCGCGCGATCCCAAGCATGCCGCGGACAGCATGCAACAACTGTTGAACATGGTCGCCGATGGAAAGCTGAAGCCCTACGTCTCCGAGCATGTGCCACTCGCCAAAGCCGGCGAAGCAATCCGCATGCTGATGGACCGCAAAGCCAAGGGCAAAGTCGTCGTGACGATGTAGGAGAAGTGCGTGTCGTTTCTGGGGTGGATCATCGTTGGGCTGATTGCGGGCTTTGTCGCCAGCAAGATCGTCAACGACCGTGGCGAAGGCTGCTTCCTGAACATCGCGCTCGGCTTGTGGGCGCGATGGTCGGCGGCTTCCTGATGCAGACCTTGGGCGGGGCGCGCGAAGGCGGGTTTCTCTATTCCACCTTCGTCGCGATCATCGGGGCCATCATCGTGCTGTTCTTTTAGCATGCGATCAGCGGACGGCGGACGCTGCGATAGGAACCGCTATTTCGGGCGGCAATCGTTGTAGGCGGTGTCGTAATCCTTGTCGAAACACGCCTGCAGGCCGCGCAGCACAGCGGCATCGATGCGGTTGGAGTCGCCCGGCTCCGCCGCCATCTTGCTCGACGCCGCATCCAGTGTCGCGCGATCCTTCACCAGAAACGCCCATGTGCCGGTGAGATAGGTCGTCCAATCCAGATCGCCATGCATGCCGCGATCCGGCGGAATGGCCGCGGAGACAAGGCGCGAGGCCTGCGCGTTGTCACCCATGATCGCCAGCGCCTGCGCTTCGTGGAACAGCACGTCCGATTTCTGATCGGGCGTCAGCATCGGGCCGTTCACCAGATAATCATCCGCCGCCTCCGCCGCGCGGCCGGGACAGTCCGCTTTCATCAGCCCGCGCCAGGTGGAAGACGTCGTGCCCTTCTGGTCGAAATCGTCGAAGCTGAGCTTTGCGTTCGCGATCTTCTCGTCCGGCGTCAGATGGCAGACATGGCCATCATCGGCGAACGCCGCACTGAAACCTGCGCACAGAAAAACCGCGCCCAGCAATATCTCCCTGAACATCCCCTACTCCGCAGCATCCTTCGGCAGATAGATTTCGCCGCCGTGCTGTTTGAACTCTTCGGATTTCTTCGCCATCGCGGCGCGGATTTCCGCCGTTGACAGCGTGTCGTTCCGGCCCTTGGCGGCGTCGCGCACTTCCTGGCTGATCTTCATGGAGCAGAATTTGGGGCCGCACATGGAGCAGAAATGCGCCACCTTCGCGCCATCCGCCGGGAGCGTTTCGTCGTGATAAAGCTGCGCGGTTTCCGGATCGAGCGCCAGCGCGAACTGGTCGCGCCAGCGGAATTCGAAGCGCGCCTTGCTCATCGCATCGTCCCAGATGCGCGCGGCGGGATGGCCTTTCGCCAGATCGGCGGCGTGGGCCGCGATCTTGTAGGCGATCACACCGGCTTTCACGTCGTCACGGTCCGGCAGGCCCAGATGCTCTTTCGGCGTGACATAGCAAAGCATCGCCGTGCCGAACCAGCCGATCATAGCGGCGCCGATGGCGGAGGTGATGTGGTCGTAGCCCGGCGCGACATCGGTCGTCAGCGGCCCGAGCGTGTAGAACGGCGCTTCGTCGCAAGCCTTGAGCTGGCGATCCATGTTCTCCTTGATCTTGTGCATCGGCACATGGCCGGGGCCTTCGATCATCACCTGCACATCGTGCTTCTGCGCGATCTTGTTCAGTTCGCCCAGTGTTTCGAGTTCCGCAAACTGCGCCGCGTCATTCGCATCGGCGGTCGAGCCGGGGCGCAAACCGTCGCCCAGCGAGAACGACACGTCATATTGCTTGAGCAGTTCGCAGATTTCTTCGAAATGCGTGTAGAGGAAATTCTCCTTGTGGTGCGCAAGGCACCATTTGGCGAGGATCGAGCCGCCGCGCGACACGATGCCGGTCACGCGATCCGCCGTCAGCGGAATATGCGCGAGGCGCACGCCGGCGTGGATGGTGAAGTAATCCACGCCCTGCTCGCATTGCTCCACCAGCGTGTCGCGGTAAAGCTCCCATGTGAGTTCTTCCGCGACGCCGCCGACTTTCTCCAGCGCCTGATAGATCGGCACCGTGCCGATCGGCACCGGCGAATTGCGGATGATCCATTCGCGGATGGTGTGGATGTGACGGCCCGTCGAAAGGTCCATCACATTGTCCGCGCCCCAGCGGATCGACCACACCATCTTCTCGATCTCTTCGGCGACCGAGGAGGTGACGATGGAGTTGCCGATATTGGCGTTCACCTTCGTCAGGAAGTTGCGGCCGATGATCATCGGCTCGGTTTCCGGGTGATTGATGTTGGAGGGGATGATGGCACGGCCGCGCGCAATCTCGTCACGCACGAATTCCGGCGTGACGTGATCGGGGATGTTCGCGCCGAAGGAATTGCCGTCGCGCAAGGGCGAGCGGCCGAGATTCTCGCGCGCCGCGATGAAGCGCATCTCCTCGGTGATGATGCCCTGGCGCGCATAGTGAAGCTGGGTGACGCTCCGGCCCGGTTTGGCGCGCAGCGGCTTGCGGCCGGCGCGGTCGAATTGCGGCACGGAGAGAAGCTCGCCGCGCTTCAGGCCATCGTCTTCCGGCTTGCGGGCGCGGCCGTCATATTCCTCCACATCGCCGCGCGCGAGAATCCATTCGCGGCGGCGGAGGGCAAGGCCCTTCTCGATGTCGATCTTCGCGGAATCGTCCGTGTACGGACCGCTGGTGTCGTAGAGCCGCACCGGCGCTTCGCCGCCATCCAGCGGCACTTCGCGGAATGGCACGCCGTCCAGCATGAGCTTGCGCGAGCCGGGCAGCGGGCCGGTGGTGATGGCAACGGTTTTCGGAGTCAGAATCGGTTTGTTCATTCGCCTCTCCCTACGCCGGGACTAACCGGATCAGGTTCAAAGGGACCCGGCGGGATTGCCGATCTCAGCCCTCTCTCAAGAGCGCCCCTGGGATGAGTCCACTCTATCTGCCTTCCTCTCCGCTGTCATGGCCCGGATATCGCCGGACATTTTCTCTGCGTCTCTGCGCCTCTGCG
>JAFECP010000029.1:1271-29632 GCA_018242105.1 Pseudomonadota bacterium | reverse complement strand
CACCGGCATCTGGGAAGTGAAGCGCTTCGGCGGCGCGGACATCGCCGCGATGGTGTGGGACGCCATCGAGAAAAGGCGCAAATCTTAGGGTTTCAGGCTGTCGCGATCCCGCGGCTCAGACGTTGCTATATGGGAGAGATGCAGTCTGCAGCGGAGCCCTTGACGCAATGCTTATCTATCAGGGAGCGGAAATTCTCTTTTCGGGTGGATCATGTTGACTCTTCGCAAAGCCGATGAGCGCGGCAAAACCAGGATCGACTGGCTCGACAGCAAGCACACCTTTTCCTTCGGCGAATATCATCATCCGCAGCACATGGGTTTCGGGCCGCTGCGGGTCATCAACGAAGACCGGGTCGCGCCCGGCGGCGGGTTCCAGCCGCATCCGCATCGCGACATGGAGATCATCACCTACCCGCTGGAAGGCGCGTTGGCGCATAAGGATTCGCTTGGCTCCGGTTCGGTTATCCGCCCCGGCGAAATCCAGCGCATGAGTGCGGGCACCGGCATCGTCCATTCCGAATTCAACGCGTCGAACAGCGAGCCGGTGCATTTCCTCCAGATCTGGATCGTTCCTTCCGAGAAGAATCTCGATCCCTCGTATGAGCAGAAGGCGATCGACACGGAGGCAGTGCGCAACAAATTCGCGCGCGTGGCGTCATCCGAGCCGCTCCCCAATGAAGTGCGGCTGGTGCAGGACGCGGAAATCTGGGTCGCGCGCTTCGAAGGTGAGGAAGAGGCGGTCCACAAGCTTCAGCCGGGCCGCAAGGTCTGGCTGCATGTGGCGCGCGGCAATGTCGAAGTGTTGGGTCAAAAACTGTCCGCTGGCGATGCCGCGGCCATCGTGGACGAGGAAGACATCCTCGTGCGCGCGCGCGAGCCTGCGGAGGTTTTGTTGTTTGATGTGGCCTAAAATCGTTTCTCACGGAAGAAAACATAACCACCGCTTGTCATGGCCCGCCGGAGTGCGGGCCATGACAAGCGGATTTGGGGCGAGAGCGGTGACCCCCCAGTCCTATGCTTTCGTCAGATCCGGCAGGCCGAAGCGTGCGCGGTAGCGCGGCGACATTTCCGCCATCGGGAAATAGATCAGAACATCGGTGGTCGAGAACTGGTGGTCGATCACCGCGCCGTCGCCGATCTGCGCGCCCGCGCGCACATAACCCTTGATAAGGGCGGGAAGCGCGTGCAGCGCCGCGCGCGGATCGATCCGGTCTTTCGGCATGAAGTTCATATCGACATAAAGGCGCGGCAGCGCGCTCGCCTTTACGCCGCGCATCGGATGGAAATGATGCAGGTAGGAAAGCGGCATCGCCACCGCCCTCGGATCGGTGCCTTCGAACGAGGCGCAGCCGAACAACACGTCGATACGATAGCGCACAACATAGGCGATGATCGCCCGCCACAGCATCTGCATCACCATGGGCTTGGTGCGATATTCCTTGAGCACGCAAGAGCGGCCAAGCTCCAGCAGCCGGGCGCCTTTCTGCACGCTGGCCAAAAGCGCGGTGATGTCGAATTCGCCGCTGGTGTAGAAGCCGCCGGCGCGCAGCGCGCCTTCATTGCGCATCACGCGATAGCAGCCGATCACGATCGGCTGGCCGTTGTCGTCCACCACGCTGCGGTCGATGGCGAGCAGGTGGTCGCAATAGGGATCGTATTTGTCGAAGTCGCGGCGGTCCGCTTCCATCGCCGGTGTCGGCACCGCATGAAGCTCTTCATAGAAGACGCGATAGCGCACGCGCTGTGCGGCCTCGACCTCGGCCTGCGTTTCCGCGACGCGGATTTCGAAATTGTCGGTAGCGACAAGAACCGGCCAGACCGGGCGGTGTTCGTCGATGGGGCCGGAATCGTGGACGCTTACCAAAGGAAAATCCTTTGTCCGGCGCCGCCTCCCGGAGAGCCAGCAGGCCGGACTGCCGCAATCCTACAAAATGGTTGTGGCACCCGCAAACTTCCACAATTCGGCGACGAATTCATGGCTGCCCTATATGATCGTGAGTTCCGTAGGTCAGGAAATGGCGGTCGCCGCCGCTTTCTGGCGGGTATTGAGAAGCGCGAAGAGCAGGATCGCGGGAACTCCGATCAATCCTGCGCCCACGAAGAAGATGGCGTAGGCATTGATGAGGCCATGGCCCGCGCTCAACCACTCCACGGCCGCACCGGAGAACCCTTTGAGGATTTTCCCCGCCCAGGCATAGGTCGAGGCCAGAAGCGCATATTGCGTGGCGGTGTAGCCGAGGCTGGTCAGGCTCGACATATAGGAAACGAGCGCCACGCCCGCGAAACCCATCGCGAAACTGTCCAGCGCCATCACGCCGGCGAACACTTCGAGATTGTTTCCGGCATAGGCGAGCACCGCATAAGTAGCCACCGAGATCACCTGCAGGAAGCCGCCGGCGATCAGCGCCCGCATGTAACCGAAGCGCAGCGCCGCGAAACCGCCGGCAGCGATGCCGACGAGCGATGCAATGAGTCCGACGCTGGCGCGGATCGCACCGACCGCATCCTTGGTCAATCCGATGTCATGATAAAACGGATTGGCCATCGGCCCCATCACGAAATCCGGCAGGCGATAAAGGCTGATCGCGGCCAGCATCAGAAACGCGAACACACCATGCGCCTTGAAGAAGGCGATGAAGGGGCCGATCACAGCGTCGAGGAATCCGCGCGGCGTCCATAAAGGTGCGAGCGCTTCCTTGGTGTTCATCACCGCGTCTGCGCTTTTTGGCTCGCGCGCGAAGAATGTCGCGGCGATGCCCACGATCATCAACAGGCCGTATAGGATATAAGATACCGGCCAGCTCAGATGCTGCGCGGCGATGAGGATCAGCGCATCGGTGGCAAGCAGCGCGGCGCGATAGCCGAGCTGGTAAGCAGATGAGAGCAGGCCAAGCTCATCGGCATCGTCCGCGATTTCGATGCGCCAGGCGTCGATGACGATGTCCTGCGTCGAAGACGAGAACGCGACGACGAGCGCGAGCATGCCCAGCAAGGCCAGGCCGTGCGATGTCCCCGCAATACCCATTCCGATCAGCGCGGCACAGACAACGAGTTGCGCCAGCAGCATCCAGCCGCGGCGGCGCCCGAGGTTCCCCGCTACCGGCGCCAGGGTGCGGTCGATGACCGGCGCCCATAGGAATTTCAACGAATAAGCGATGCCGACCCACGACAGAAAACCGATCGCCGTCAGCGCGGTGCCCTCATCGCGCAGCCAATAGCCGAACGTGTTGCCGACCAGAAGAAAAGGCAGCCCGCTGGAAAAGCCCAGCGCCAGCATCACCAGCGTCTTGGGTCTCAGATAGGCGTCGAAGGAATGGCGCGGTTTCGCACCGGCGGTGGCGACGGTCATGCCGCTTGGGTGGCGGCTGGCGGAAAGAGGTTCTGCAGCACGGAATCAAGCTCGGCGGGATCGATCGGCTTGGTGAGGAAACCATCCATACCCGCCTCCTGGCAAGCCTCCCGGATACCCTGATGGGCGTCGGCGGTGAGCGCCACAACCGGCGTGCGCTCGCGCAGCTTCGCTGCTTCCTCTTCCCGCAAGCGCCGCGTGGTCTGAAGCCCGTCGAGGCCGGGCATGTGCAGGTCGGTCAGCACCACGTCGAATCGCTCCTGCGCCAGCATCGCCAGCGCGGCCTCGCCGGACGCCACATCCTTCACCTCGAACCCGCGGCGGCGCAGAAGCTCGCGGCTCAACATGGCGTTGATCGGATTGTCCTCGATCAGAAGAATCCGTCGTGCGCCGCGCGGCGGCGGAAGCACGGCGGCGGCCGAAATCTTCGCGACGGGAGGCGGCTCGAAGGCTTGCAGCAGTGGCGGCGCATAGGATTTTTCGAATTCGCCATGCACGGGCAGTTCTGGCGCCGGCGCGATGCCTTCACGCGTGCGCAGGCGCGTGTAGAGCGAGCCTTGCCGTATCGGCTTCATCAGATAGCCGGAAAAGCCCATGCTCTTGAGTTCGGGGAGATGCGAGCGCGCGCCGGGCGGCAGCAGCACCATGGCGCGCGTGCGCCCGTCGGGATAGGCGGGAAGCTCGGGCACATTGCCGGCGCCCGCGTCGATCAGCACGATGTCGGCCTCCGGTTCCTCGAAGGCCTGCGGATTGGGGGATAGCGAAACCACTTCGCCGCCGCCGCAACGGATCTGCGCGATCAGGCCTTCGCGCAACACCGAATTGCGCGCGATGATCGCGACGCGCATGCCATCCAGCAGCGTCTGTTCGTCCGGATTGGCGGGGCGCAGGGTAATGAGCGGCACCGAACACCAGAACAGGCTGCCGCCGCCTTGCGCCGAATCGACGCCAATACGGCCGCCCATGGCATTGACCAGCTTCTTGGTGATGGCAAGGCCAAGACCTGTGCCGCCGAATTTGCGCGCGTGGCTGGAATCGGCCTGCATGAATTCCTTGAAGATCTCGTCGCGCTTTTCCGCAGGAACGCCCACGCCGGTATCGCGCACTTCGAAGTGCACGAATTTGCGCCCCTCTTCTTCCATCACCGCGGCGCTGACGCGCACACCGCCCTTCTCGGTGAATTTGACGGCGTTGCCGACAAGATTGGTGAGGATCTGCCGCAGGCGCAGGCCGTCGCAACGGATGGCGTCCGGCGTTCCCGGCGCGATGAAGGACACGATCTCGATCTGCTTGGCATGCGCGCGCATGACCAGAAGCTCGACCACGCCGTCGATCAAGGGACGCAATTCCACATCGTCCTCCTCCAGCGTCACGGTGCCGGATTCGATCTTGGAGAAATCCAGAATCTCTTCGATCAACTGCAGCAGCGATTCACCCGACTGGTGGATCGCGTCGATATAGGTTCTCTGTTCCGGTTGCGGATTGCTTTCCAGCAGAAGCCGCGCCATGCCGAGCACGCCGTTCATCGGCGTGCGGATTTCGTGGCTCATCGTGGCGAGGAAGCCGGACTTGGCGCGGTTGGCAGCTTCCGCCTTGTCGCGCGCTTCGGTGAGCGCATCCTCCAGCGCCTTGCGTTCGGTGATGTCGCGGCCGACGCTCTGGATTTCGATGAGGCGGCCGGCCGCATCGCGCACCGCATAATCTTCCCACGCGATCCAGCGCCAGCCATAGGCCGTGCGAAGATGCTGATCGTATTTGACGCGCGGCTGGCCGTTCTCCAGGCCGCCGAAGGAGCCGAACATCGGCGCGCGGCTGTCGGGGTGAAGCTCGGGCGCGAAAGGGCGCCCCACCGCGCTCTGCGCAGTCAATCCGAACAGGCGCAGAAATGCGTCATTGCCATAAGTCAGGCGGCTGTCGGGCGCACGGCGGAAGATCGCATCGCCTTGCGCATCTACGAGTCCCTTGTAGCGGTTTTCGCTCTCATATAACCGCCCGTTCATCGCGCGCACGGTGGCGAGCGTGGCTTCGAGCTTGTCGGTCAGCGTGTTGAGTTCTTCCGTGCGCGCTTCCAACTGGCTGGCTCTGCGATGCGCGCCGATGATGCCGCCGAAGAGAATGACGAGGCCAAATCCCGCCACAACCGGAAGCAGGACGGCGGGGAAGATGGTAAGTTTTCCATGCACGGAAATGTCGGCATAGGCGAAGCCGCCCAGCGCAAGCAGGCCCAATCCGTAAACAACCAAGGCCAGACGCGTGAACCGCACGGAACCCTCCGAAAGCCCGGTATTTGTGCCTTGTTTCGCTTGAGAAAGACTTAAACCGGCGGTGGATGGGCGCGGTGAAAAGGTTAATATCCCCGGGGGCGTGCGTGGAGCGCGCAACCGTTCGTTGCGATGACAACAGAAGGGGAGAATTTCATGCGATTTTCGATAGTGGCGCTCGCCTGCGCGGGCGCGTTGTTCGCCACGGCCGCTTATGCCGACGATCCGATGTCGAACACTTACGGCAACACGGTCATCACAAAGAGCCAGAAGACCGGCGCGACCGGCAAGCTGATGTTCAATCAGGACGGTTCTTACGCGGCCAGCGCGATGGGCGCGGACGGCAAGCCTGTTGCCTATAACGGCAAATGGACTTTGAAAGACGGCGGCGCAACGATCTGCCTTGCGCCGGAATTGCCGCCGAACACGCCCGGCTCGGCGCCATCCTGCTCGCCGCTGCAAAAGCACGCTGTCGGCGACAGTTGGAATGTCACCAACGATCAGGGTGAGACCTTCGACGTTTCGCTCACCGCCGGACACTAAAACGCATCGAACAAGCGAAACCGCGCGGATTTGTCCGCGCGGTTTTTCTTTTCCTCTCAATAACTTGGTCGCTGTCACACAAGCTTCGCAAAACTGTGATGGACGTTACACCGCGTGAGGTCTCACTCCGGCCCGGCTGGCGTCGCGCAAAGGGCGGGCGCCGCCAAACGGCTTTGCGCCGTGACACGAACATCGAGAGGAATTTCCATGAAGCCAGTTCTTAATCGCCTTGCCAGCCTCGCGCTGGGCGCGCTGTTGGCCGGAGCCGCAGGCGCAGCATCGGCCGCCGACATGACCGGCGCAGGCGCGACGTTTCCCTATCCGATTTATGCGAAGTGGGCGGAAGCTTACAAAAAAGCGACCGGCATCGGGCTGAATTACCAGGCCATCGGCTCCGGCGGCGGCATTGCGCAGATCAAGGCCAAGACCGTCGATTTCGGCGCCTCCGACAAGCCGCTCTCGCCGGGCGAACTGGATGCGGCCGGCCTTACGCAGTTTCCAACCGTCATCGGCGGCGTCGTTCCGGTCGCCAACATCCCGGGCATCAAGCCGGGCGAGTTAAGGCTGGATGGCCCGACTCTCGCGAACATCTGTCTCGGCAGCGTGAAATATTGGGATGACGCTTCGATCAAGAAGCTGAACCCGTCCGCCGCGCTTCCGCACCTTGCGATCCTCGGCGTTCACCGCTCCGATGGCTCGGGCACGAACTTCATCTTCACGAACTATCTGTCGAAGGTGAGCCCGGCCTGGGCGTCGCAGGTTGGCGCGGCCACCTCGGTGGAATGGCCAAGCGGCATCGGCGCGAAAGGCAATGAAGGCGTTGCCGGCAATGTGAAACAGACCAAAGGCGCGATCGGCTATGTCGAATACGCCTATGCGAAGCAGAACACGCTGACCGCCATCAAGATGATCAACCATGACGGCAAGACCGTCGATCCGACGGCGGATGCCTTCCAGGCCGCTTCGGCGAAGGCCGACTGGGCGCATGCTCCGGGCTTCTACGTCACGCTGACGAACCAGCCGGGCGCGAATGCGTGGCCGATCGCGGGCGCGACGTTCATCCTCGTCCACAAGCACCCGGGCGACGCCGCCAAGGCGAAACAGGTCTTGAACTTCTTCAAATGGGCCTATGCGAATGGCGACGCCATGGCGAAGGCGCTGGATTATGTGCCGCTGCCGAATTCCACGATCCAGGCGATTAACGCGAGCTGGCGCAAGACTATCGATGGCGCCGCGGTCCCATAGATCGCGCCGCGGTTTTCTCGGGATTGGGGGGCTGATCGCAGCCCCCCAATTCGTCTAAAACCGGCTGCGGCATTGCAATGGTCGATCTAGCCTTGGGCGAAGAGTTCACCGCCGTTTCCTCGCGCGAAGCCGCGCTCAAGCGGTTCGGCCGCAGCGACATGCGCTTCCGCCTGATGGCGCTGGGTTCGGCATTGCTGGTGGCCGCCATCTTCGCCGGCGTCATGATGTCGCTCATCGGCGGTGCATGGCTGGCGCTGCACACCTTCGGCTGGGGCTTTCTTTCTGCCAGCGTTTGGAATCCGGTCACGGAAAAATTCGGCGCCTTCGCCGCCATCTACGGGACGCTGGTGTCATCCTTCATCGCTATGCTCATCGCCGTGCCGCTGGGTGTGGGCATCGCGATCTTCCTCACCGAGCTTTGTCCGCGCGGGCTCAAGCGCCCTGTCGGAATCGCCATCGAGTTGCTCGCGGGCGTGCCGTCGATCATNNTACGGCATCTGGGGCCTGTTCGTGTTCGCGCCCTATTTCCAGACCAATATCGAGCCGTGGATCGTCGAAGCGTTCGGCAACATTCCGTATCTGCAGGATCTCTTCGCCGGCCCGCCTTATGGCATCGGCACCTTCACCGCTTCGCTCATCCTCGCGATCATGATTTTGCCGTTCATCTCCGCGGTGACGCGCGATGTGTTCGAGACCGTTCCGCCGATGCAGAAGGAAGCGGCATACGGCGTCGGCTGCACCACATGGGAAGTGATGTGGCGCATCGTTCTGCCGTTCAGCCGCTCCGGTGTCGTCGGCGGCTCGATGCTGGCGCTGGGCCGCGCGCTGGGCGAGACGATGGCCGTCACTTTCGTCATCGGCAATGCGCATCGCATCAACCCGTCATTGCTGGCGCCAGGCACCACGATCTCCGCCACCATCGCCAATGAATTCACCGAAGCATTGGGCGACACCTATGTGTCCTCGCTCGTCGCGCTGGGCCTGATCCTCTTCGGCATCACCTTCATCGTGCTCGCCGCGGCGCAGCTCATGTTGAAAAGCCTCGAACGCCGTTCGGGAGGCAAGGCCGCATGAATCGCGTCCTCTATGCCCGCCGCCGCGCGGTCAATGGAATCTTCCTGGCGCTGTCCACCGGTGCCGCCGCCATCGGCATCATCGCGTTGGTGCTTATTCTGTATGCGCTCCTGAAAAACGGCTTCGGCGGATTGTCGGCGGCGGTGTTCACGCAAAACACGCCCGCGCCGGGTTCCGCCGGCGGGCTCGCCAATGCGATCTTCGGTAGCGTGCTGATGAGCGTGGCTGCCGTGATCGTGGGAACGCCCATCGGCATGCTGGCAGGCACCTATCTGGCTGAATATGGCCGCCATTCCTGGCTCGCTTTTGTGATCCGCTTCGTCAACGACATTCTGCTCAGCGCGCCGTCGATCCTCATCGGCCTTTTCGTCTATGAACTGATCGTGGTGCGCATGGGCCATTTCTCCGCTTATGCGGGCATAGCGGCGCTGGCGGTCATCGTGATCCCGGTCGTCGCGCGCAGCACCGAGAACATGCTGCTGCTGGTGCCCAATACGATGCGCGAAGCTGCTGCTTCCATCGGCGCGCCGCGCAGCATTGCGATCCGCGCCATCACATGGCCTGCGGCGCGCGCGGGAATCGTCACGGGCGTGCTGCTCGCGGTGGCGCGCATCTCCGGCGAAACCGCGCCCTTGCTGTTCACCGCGCTCAACAACCAGTTCTGGTCCGCCGACCCGAATGCGCCGATGGCGAGCCTTCCCATCGTGATTTACCAGTTCGCCAATTCGCCCTATGACGATTGGCACCATCTTGCCTGGGCGGGCGCGCTCATCATCACCGTGGCGGTGCTGGGTCTGAGTGTTTTCGCCCGCCTCCTCGAATCCCGGCAGAGATAGACCATGAACGACATGACGCGCGTGGATCGGGCCATTCGCATAGATGTGCGGAACCTCGAATTCTTCTATGGCAAGGCGCAGGCGCTGAAAGGCATCACTGTGCCGCTCTACGACCGCAAGGTCACGGCATTCATCGGTCCGTCGGGCTGCGGAAAGTCCACGCTGCTGCGTGTGCTCAACCGCATCTACGAGCTTTATCCGAACCAGACCGCCAAGGGCGAAGTGATCTTCGACGGCGAGAACATTCTGGACGGCAAGGTCGATCTCAACCTGTTGCGCGCGCGCGTCGGCATGGTGTTCCAGAAGCCGACGCCCTTCCCGATGACGATCTACGACAACATCGCTTTCGGAATGAAGCTCTATGAGCGCATGCCCAAATCCGAACTCGATGGCCGCGTCGAGCATGCCCTCACCCGTGCGGCATTGTGGAACGAGGTGAAGGACAAGCTGAACGAATCGGGCCTGTCGCTGTCGGGCGGCCAACAGCAGCGTTTGTGCATCGCCCGCACGGTGGCGACGAAACCGGAAGTGATCCTGCTGGATGAGCCGTGCTCGGCCCTCGATCCGATCTCAACTGCCAAGATCGAAGAGCTGATCGACGAATTGTCGAACGAATACACAATCGTGATGGTGACCCACAACATGCAGCAGGCCAGCCGCGCGAGCGACTACACCGCGTTCATGTTCCTGGGCGAACTGGTCGAATTCGGCCTGACCGAACAGGTCTTCACCGCGCCCGCCAACAGGCGCACGGAAGACTATATCACCGGCCGCTTCGGCTAAGCGTCAGAATCCTATCACGGCAGATTGGCTTCTTCCCCGGGATCGCAGGTGGTGACCTGATTGGAGCAGGTTCTGCCCACCCAGCCGCGATAGGTCTTTTTGATCTTGGTGGGTGTTATGCCGCTGATATCGGCGAAGTGGCCGGAGCAGCCATAGACACGCGTGACGTTGAAAGAATCCGGGCCCCACGCCCCGCCGGCATCCTCGCCGGAAAGTGCTGTGACGACGGGCGATTTGTAGGACGGCGCCGCATACATCTTGTTGCTGCCGATGGTGAAGTCCACGAGCGTGCCGGAAATCCACGCCGGGCCTTTGAAGCGGTAGGTTGGTTTCTCATTGAACGGGCCGTCGGTTGCGTCTTCGATTTCGAGCCAGCCATTCTTGGAGCCGACGATGACGAATTCCGCGCCGATATCGGTCTGCGCCGCATCGTCGGCATGCAGCGGCGGCAGATGGCCGATCACCGGCGCGGTGACGCTCGGCCCGCTGCGCAAATTCGTGCCCTTGGGATCGTGGTCGTTGGCATAGCCCTCCAGGTCGCATTTGGTGACCCCGCTCTCAGCATGCGCCGCGACAGGCAAAGCGAACAACAGAAGCGCAAATGCGATCTTCATGCGTAGTCCTCCGTGAGGGTTGCATCGCTACGCTTGTTCGATAGTGCGTTGAGCACAAGGCTAAGCGCGGCGCTGACCGCGATATTCAAGATGAGCGACGACAATGCTGCGTAACAAGGCAGCGCAAGGCTTCCGAAATGCAGCACGTAAACGGATGATTTGAATCCGGAGGCCGCCGCCATCCAGGTGCCGGCGCCCATGCCTGCGACCCATCCCAGAAGCAACGCGCGCGGATGAAGCCAGCGCGTGTAGAGGCCGATGAGAACCGCGGGCAGCGTCTGGATGATCCAGATGCCGCCCAGCAACTGAAGCTGGATCGCATAGGTCGTGGGCAATTCGATGATGAAGGCCAAGGCGCCCAGCTTCACCACCAGCGACACCAGCTTGGCCACATGGGCCTCGCGGCCCGGCGGGCAATCGGGGCGGAAGAACTCGCGATAGATGTTGCGGGTGAAAAGATTGGCGCAGGCGATGGACATGATCGCGGCGGGCACCAGCGCGCCGATGGCGATGGAGGCGAACGCCACGCCCACGAACCAGCCCGGAAACATCTGCAGGAAGAGCGCGGGCACGGCGAAATTGTTGCCGAACGCTTTGAAGCCATCCGCATATTGCGGCATCGCCTTCACGCCCGCGGCCAGCGCCATGAAGCCCAGAAGCGCGATCAGGCCGAGCACGATGGAGTAAGCGGGAAGCGCCACCGCATTGCGCTTCACCACATGGCGGCTGGAAGAGGACATCACGCCCGTCGCGGCGTGCGGATAGAGAAACAGCGCCAGCGCCGAGCCGAAGGCCAATGTCGCGTAAGAGAACTGCCCCGGATTGGCGGAAGGATCGGCGGGCAGCGTCAGCTTCGCGGCCGCGACGGCCGAGAAGATTTTCGCAAAGCCGCCAAGCTCCGTTGGGATGATGACGACAGCCGCAATCACGGTGGCGTAGATCAGAGCATCCTTCACCACCGCGATCATCGCGGGCGCGCGCAAGCCGCTGGCATAGGTGTAGGCGGCGAGAATCACGAAGGCGATGATGAGCGGCCATTCACCCTGGATGCCTAGCCCCGCCAGCACCACCTCGATGCCGACAAGCTGCAGCGCGATGTAAGGCATGGTGGCGACGATGCCGGTGATGGCGATGGCGAGCGCGAGGCTTCGGCTGCCGAAGCGCCCGCGCACGAAATCCGCGCCGGTCACATATCCTTTCGCTTTCGCCACGCTCCAGAAGCGCGGAAAGGCGAGGAACATCAGAACATAGGCGACGGCGGCATAAGGCACCGCGAAGAAGCCGAGCGCGCCCGCGCCGAACATCAGCGCCGGAACGGCCACGAAAGTGTAGGCGGTGTAGAGATCGCCACCGAGCAGGAACCACGTCACCACGCCGCCGAAGCGCCGCCCGCCCAATCCCCATTCGGAAAGCTGGGTGAGATCGCCCTTGCGCCAGCGCGACGCGAAGAAGCCGAGCACGGTGACGAACAGGAAGAGCGCGATGAAAACACCAAGCGCCACGGGATCGAGCTGCGCCATCGTCCTACTCCCGGCCTTCGGCGAGATAGACGATGAACAGGATCAGCGCCGTCAGCGCCACCCATAGAAGCTGATACCAGTAGAAGAAAGGAATGCCCGCGAAATCCGGCGCCGTGCGGTTGTAGAACGGCACCCACAGGGTCGCCACGAATGGCACGATCAGAAGAAGATGGATAAGCCGAAACCGGCCCCTTTTCCCGCCGCCCATATCCCCAGCGCCTCCCCAGCCGCTTTTCTGTGCGACACGATTACGGCATAACGCGAAAGCCGCCAAGGCGCTTTGGCCGAAGGAAAAGCCTTATCGTCATGGCCAGGCTTGTGCCGGCCATCCATGAACACCGGCATAGGATCGTGTTCATGGGTCGCCGGGGTTGGCAGCGACAGCGTATCGGCGCCCGGCGATGACGAAGACAGGTTGATGAAATAGACAATGACGGCGCAAATATATTACCTCATCGCGTCTCTTGCCGGTGTGGCCGCGCTGGTCGGGCTGTGCGCGCTGTTGTTCGGCCGTGAGGTGGCCAAACTCGATACGCGCGCCGCTGCCGCGCGGATGGGCTGCGAGGTGCCGGGCTTCCGTCCGGGGCACAGCGCGCTCTCCGCCGATTGCCGCTCGGCCATGCTGGAAGACGCACGCGACGGATCGGTCTGGCTCGTCGCCGCGCGTGGCGACGGCTTCGTCACCCGCAGGCTGTCGCGCCGCGACGTGAAAGCGGTTTCGCGCAAGGGCGCCGCGCTCGCGTTGCGATTCTCCGACTTTACCTTCCCCGCCGCGGTGATTGCATTCCACGATGAAGATGCCGCGCGTGACTGGGAAATGCGCATGGGAAAAGCCTGATGCATTTCGACCCCACCCAGCTCGCCACGCCGGCTTTCATTTTCCTCGTCATCGCCGAGATGCTGTTCATCCGCTTCTCCGGGCGCGGGCGCTATGAGGTGCGCGATATGGCGACCAGCCTCGTCATGGGTTTCGGCAGCGTCATCTCCGGCGCGGCGTTCGGCTTCATCTTCGTCCGGTTCGCGCATCTGGTGATGCCATACCGTTTGATGACGGTGGCGTGGTCGATCCCCGCCGTCGCCATCTGCTTCGTGCTGGACGATCTCACTTATTATGTGTGGCACCGCAGCGCGCATCGCATCCGCTGGTTCTGGGCCGAACATGTCACGCATCATTCCAGCCAGCATTATAATCTTTCGACAGCTTTGCGTCAGCCCTGGGGCGGATTCCTCACTATCGGCTTCATCTTCAAGACGCCGCTTCTGCTGCTCGGCTTTCCGCTCGGCATGCTTGCGCTCGTGGGCGGCATCAATCTTGTCTATCAGTTCTGGATCCACACCGAAGTGATCGGGAAGATGCCGCGCTGGTTCGAGGCGATTATGAACACGCCCTCGCATCATCGCGTGCATCACGCCACCAATGCGCGTTATCTCGATGCGAATTACGCGGGGGTGTTTATTGTCTGGGACAAGATGTTCGGCAGCTTCGTGCCGGAAGACGAGAACGAGAAGCCGCGCTACGGCATCGTGAAAAACCTGGCGACGTTCAATCCCTTCAAGGTCGCCTTCCATGAGTTCATCGGCATCGCCAAAGACCTGGCCTCCGCGCGGAGCCTTCGCGAAGTTGTGGGCTATATCTTCGCGCCGCCCGGCTGGTCGCCGGACGGAAGCCGGGAAACAAGCGACTCCATCAAACAGCGCTGGGCGCAATTCCGCAGCGCACAATCGCCTGCCGAATAAAGCCGGGCTATGTTTCCCCCGCGTCTAATCGGGGGGGGTACACGATGCGTATTCTCATCGCAGCATTGCTTGGCGCCATCGCCATGTTCATCTGGACGGCGGCCGCCCACATGGCGACGCCGCTGGCATCGATGGGCTTTTCGCAAATGCCCAGCGAGAACGCCGTGCTCGACACCATGGATAAATCCATCGGCGATCATCCGGGCCTTTTCATTTTCCCGTATGTCGCTCCGGGCGATCCCAAGATGATGGAGAAATATGCGGCGCTGGAGAAAGTTCATCCTTCCGGCATGCTTCTGTATCGCCCGGCAGGCAGAGGCATGGAAGGCATGCCGCCGTCGATGCTGTTGAAGGAATTCATCAAGCAATTCGTCGAAACGCTTATCGCCGCATGGATCGCATCCATGATCGCCGGCGGCTTCGGCCTCAGATGGGCTGCGGTGATCGGCATCTATGTCGCCACCTCCATCGCCACGAATGTGTCCTACTGGAACTGGTACGGCTTTCCGCTCGACTACACCGTGGCGCAGATCGTTATGGAGCTGGTGTCCGGACTCATTGCCGGCGCCGTGATTGCATGGTGGCTGGGACGAAGAGCGGCGTAATTTTCCTCCCCCGTTTACGGGGGAGGTGCTGAGCGAGCATCGCGAGCGAAGTGGAGGGGGCCGTCCGTGCGAAGGCCCCCTCCGGCTCACTGCGTTCGCCTCCTCCCCCGTAAACGGGGGAGGAAATCACAGCGCAATCTGCGATCTAAACGATAGCGCCTGCAAGTTCTGTCCCACATCCGCGCCCGCGCCGCTCAGGCGGTTCACGTCGATCCACTGATAGTCGAGCGCGAAGCGCAGCACGTTGTTGGGATACCAGTTGATGCCAGCGGTCCAGATTTTCTGCTCGCCGCCGCGCACACCGCCATAAGGCGTCGCCAATCCGAATGCGCCGGTCTTGTCGTTGAGATCGACGTCGCTGTAGCGGCCCGCCAATTCCCACGCCCCCCATTTGCCTTCGGGCGTGGGCGCGGTGAAGGCGGCATTGGCGGCGGAATAGCCGCGGCTTTCGCCGGTGACGATCCAGCTCGCCTGCGCATACCATCCATGGAAGTTCAGATCGGGTTTTGCCGCCGCCGGGGCAGCCGCGCGTTGGTTGATGCCGTAGCCGAAATAGCCGGCTTGCGCATAAAGGCTGCGCCAGTTTCCGCCCGCTTCCACCCCCCAGAACTTGGCGTTTTGTGTATTCACGCCGCCGGTGGTCACAAGCTTGGCGCCGGTGGAATCCACCGTCAGTTCCGGCGAAGCGGACAAGGTCAGCATGCGCGCCGATCCCGGCCCCGGCGCGGAATCGTTGCCGCGGAACATGTCCGCCGCCGTGCTGCTAAGCACCAGGCGCGAATCGGAATCCGACCACAGCGATACCGCCGCGCGGCCCAGCACAGCCTGTTGCTCGTCGAACGCCACACCGTCGCCGACCTTGGCGCCGGTATAGGATAGCGACGCATAGAACCGGTCGGTGACATAGAAGATGCTCGCCGCATCGCGTCCGTCGCCGCCCACCGCATTGCGGACGATGTCGGATGGCCCCGCACGCTCCAGGAACAGCGTATCGGCGGTGCCGGTGCTGTCTTCCAATCCGGCCGCCGGCGGATAGGCGCCGATGCGGAAGGCGAAAGGCTTCAGCCCGTCATACTCGATATAGAGTGTCTGTATCCGGCCGCCGGATTCGGTGCCGCCCGAGCCGCCGAACTCGGTGTTGAAATTATACGACCAGTCGCCGAACAGCTTGCCCTGAATGCCGAGTTGCGCGCGGCGGAAATTGGCGCCGCTGGAAAGATCCGGTCCATTGGCGGCGGGCAGGCCGCGCGCCGAAGACGATTGCATGTAGTAAGCGGTGTCGAACTGGCCGAGCGCGCGGATGGCGAGCGAGAAGCGCCCGTCGCGCGAGGCGATGGCGGGGCGGCCGTTCTTGAAGCTCCAGGACGAGTCCGCCTGCTTGTGCAGCTCTTGGCTCTGCGCATCGACCTTGCGTTCCAGATCGCCCAGCCGGATCTGTTGCTGCTGGACCTGCGCCTCCACCGGCGCCGCCGCGGGCTCCGCCGCCGTTTCGGCGTGAAGGCTCTTCTTCTTCAGTGCGCCGCGCAGCGACCGGATCTCCGCGTCCTGGCTTTCGATCTGGTGCTGCTGCGCCTCGATCATATGCTGCATGGCGTCGAGGCGTTTTTCGATGGCCGCGTCGTCCGCGAATGCAGGCGCTGTCAATGCGGCCAGCGCCGTACCGGCGCACAACAGAGATATGATTTTCACACCCGCTTCCCTCGTTGCGACAAGCCTTCTGCGCGTGCATCCGGCGTCAATTGTCCTGAAAGTTCGTAAGCGCTTCAGATGAGCGTTCACAGTTGCAGAGAAAATCGCTCTTCCATGTTGATTCTGCGTTACCGATTGTTGAGGACGATAAATCCATCCCTCTTGAACACCGCCGCTGCCGCCGGGCTCTCAAGATAGTTCTCGAAGTCTGCCGCGCCGGGCCTGGCGTCCTTCGTCAGCGCAACCGGATAGAGAATTGGCGCATGGCTGTTGTCGGGAAAGGTGTCCACGACACGCACGCGCGGTTCGATTTTGGCGTCGGTGTTGTAAACGATGCCCAGCGCCGTCTCGCCGCGCGCCACATAGGCGAGCGCCGCGCGCACGTTCTCCGCCACCGCAAGCTTGCCCGAAACGCTGCCCCAGACGCCCAGATTGGTGAGCGCGGCCTTGCCGTATTTGCCCGCGGGCACGGATGCGGGATCGGCGATGGCGAGCCGGCTGTCGCCCAGCGCTCTCGCAAGATCGAAATGCGGCGCGATCTTCACATTCGCTTTCAACCCCGCGGGCGCGATCAGCACCAGATGATTGCCCAGCAGCGTGTGCCGTGTGCCGGGGGCGAGCAGGGCCTTCTTGTCGAGATAATCCATCCAGTCGGGATCGGCGGAGAGGAACATGTCCGCGCCCGCGCTGGACTGGATCTGCCGCGCCAGCACCGAAGAGGCGGCGAAGGAAAAGACGATATGATTGCCGGTCCGGGCTTCATAAGCCTTGCCGATCTCGTTCAGCGCATCGGTGAGGGAGGCAGCGGCGAAAACGGTGATACCGGCTGCGGGAACCGGCGTTGCGAACAGCACCGCAGACAGCAATGCGAGCGTGAAGCGAAGCCTGGCCACGATCCCCTCCGGCAGCGTGATATTCCATTATATATCACGCGCGCCGGTCTGTCAGCGGGGCGGTTTCCCGGCGGGGCTTCCGGCTTGTTTCGGCGCCGTCACGCCGATCTCCGGCCGGCGATCACAAGCCCCGCGCCCGCCAGCAGAAGCACGATGCTGCCGATGGTGGGAATGGAGATCGTATGCTCTTCCTGCGAATTGACCTGGATCGGCCCTGCCTTCAGCACCGGCTTGGTCTCGGTGTAGCTGAAATGGCTGAAGAGCAATCCTGCGATGCCCAACACAATCAGAACGATGCCAAGAATGGCGGTCTTGCCCATGATGCGCTCCGGAAAAGGGTGAAAATGCCCGGTTCTGGAAACGCCTACGGCTTTGAGAAGGTTCCCTTCAGCGCGGCTGCGCCACACGGCGGTAGGACAGGGCTTCGGCGACATGGGCGCGCTTCACCGTTTCGCTGGCGGCAAGGTCGGCGATGGTGCGCGCCACGCGCAGCACGCGGTGATAACCGCGCGCGGTGAGCTTCATCGCGTCGGCGGCATCGGCGAGCAGTTGTGCGCCGCTTTTTTCCGGTGTCGCAACGCTATCGAGCAATTCGCCTTCGGCTTCCGCATTGGTGCGGAC
This sequence comes from Pseudomonadota bacterium, assembly GCA_018242105.1. Classification (GTDB taxonomy): domain Bacteria; phylum Pseudomonadota; class Alphaproteobacteria; order Micropepsales; family Micropepsaceae; genus Rhizomicrobium. The sequence continues at coordinate 11,862 of JAFECP010000029.1, read as the reverse complement.
ATTTTCGTTTTCAAACCGCGCGCGCTGAATATCCCGCGCCCTGGCCACGCGCGCCGCCACGCTGGCGGTGCCTTCCGATGGCGGCGGCAAGGCAAGATCGGCGGCGCTGACGCTGTTCACCTCGACATGAATGTCGATGCGGTCGAGCAGCGGACCGGAAAGCCGCGCCTGATAATCGCCGCCGCATTTGGGCGCGCGGCCGCAGGCCTGCGCCGGGTCGCTCATATAGCCGCAGCGGCACGGGTTCATGGCGCCGACAAGCTGGAAACGCGCGGGGAAACGCACATGCGCATTGGCGCGCGCCACGATCGCCTCGCCGGTTTCGATGGGTTGTCGAAGCGAATCCAGAACGCCGCGCTGGAATTCGGGGAGTTCGTCCAGAAATAAAACACCGAGATGCGCGAGTGAAACCTCGCCCGGCTTCACGCGCAACCCGCCACCCACAAGCGCGGCCATCGACGCGGAATGATGCGGGTTGCGAAAGGGCCGGCGCCGCGAGATCGCGCCTTCGGGAAGTTGCCCCGCCAAGGATTGCACCATGGAAATTTCCAAGGCCTCGCGCGCATCCAGCGGCGGCAGCAAGCCGGGCAGGCGCGCGGCGAGCATCGACTTTCCCGAACCGGGCGGGCCGACCATCAGCATGTTGTGACCGCCGGCCGCTGCGATCTCCAATGCACGCTTTGCCGTTTCCTGTCCTTTCACATCGCGCAGGTCGGGGACGGCATTCTTCTCGCCGGCAATTTTCGCGGTGGGCGGACTGAGAACTTGCGCACCTTTCATATGATTGACGATGGCGATGAGCGATGGCGCAGCGATGATCTCCACACCCGCCGCCCACGCCGCTTCCGGCCCGCTCGCTTGCGGGCAGATCAATCCGCGCCCGGCTTCGCTGGCCGCGAGCGCGGCGGGCAACACACCTGCCACTGGCGTCAGTTGCGCATCGAGCGACAACTCGCCCATCGCGACATAGTTTGCGAGTTCGCCGGCCGGCAGCACGCCCATCGCCGCCAGCAATCCCAGGGCGATGGGAAGATCGTAATGGCTGCCTTCCTTCGGCAGATCGGCGGGCGCGAGATTCACCGTCACGCGCTTGTATGGCATCGCCAGACCGATGGCGTTCAGCGCCGAGCGCACGCGCTCGCGGCTTTCCGCCACCGCCTTGTCGCCAAGCCCCACGACATTGAAGATGCCTTGCGTGCCCTCTCCGATGTGGACTTGCACGTCCACTTCGCGCGCTTCGATGCCCTCGAACGCGACCGTATAGATATGTGCGACCGTCATGCCCGCCCCCGTGAAGGAAGCATCGCGCGCAACCGTCACGCGCGCGTCACGCAACCGTCAGGATTTGTCGCGGAGGCTGTCGCAAAGTTTGCCGGAATCAGGAAAGGGCGATACCTGCTGCAATCATGCGCCTGCTAGGCCCGGCCGCTAGAATTTGGGTATTGGTTTTGGACCGGCTGCGCATGTCCAGGCTTCGCCATGCTCAGTCCCATCGTCGTAATAGGACAGGGCGCCCGTCAGCCGGTTGAGCGTGTAGTGCTCGGCGTAATAAAGCCCGTTCGCCCGCGCCGACCCCACAACTTGCCAGGTAATTTGCGAATCGCCGATCTGGACTTGTTGGGTTGTGCCATAGGGCGTCGTGACATTGAGATCGGACGTGACGACGGTGTTGTTGCCGTAGTCCACCGTTATATATCTGCGCGCCGATGGAGGCCCGGTGTCGCAAGTGCATGTGAGATAAACTGTGTCCGCGAATGCCGGTGCATTGCCGATCAGCAGACTCAACATGCCCCAGAAGAACGGGGCAGCTTTTAAGCCGCGCCAGATGCCGATGTATTTCAAAGACGCCTCCCCGAAGGCAACCCAACAAATATTGGCACATTTTTGAATGGCTGCACAGGTCGCGGGTTTAACGCAACCAAGAACGATATCAGTTCGCTTGGAATTCTCTCTGGAGAGTCAACACCTTGCGGGCCGGATTGGTATCCGTCGCGAGAACGCTGCCATTGTGCTATATTCTAACTGCCCCTGCGAGACAGTGGGGCATCGCAGCGTTAGTCGCGATCCGAATTTTATTTGATCGACATCAATTTGAATATCGGGGAGAAAATCATGAAAGCGACTTCTTCAAAATTGCTCATCGCCGCGGTTGTTTTCTGTGCGGCATCTTTGACTGCAGCATCCGTCACTTTCGGCAGCACCCGTGACGGGAATACTTCCGCGAATGTGGTGCTCAGACACGATGATGCATCGGTGCACCGCACTCTGAATTTTTTGAAAGTGGCCCAGACGCACGCCGACATTTGCCTGCAAAACGAGCAGCAATGTTTGAGTGGTTGTGACGGCGCGCAGTCGTGCTCGAATCAGTGCGAAGTCAATTACCAGGGCTGCATGGATCAGGGCGGCTAAAGTTTCGCGCTTTCGCGAGGGTTGTCGGAATCAGGAAAGGGCGATGCCTGCCGCGATTCCGGCAACCAGAAAGCGCACGATATAGCCGATGGTGTGCGCCGCGGTGACGGCAGGATCGATCTTGATCCACATCCCGTTGGTGATGGTGGTGACCAGCGGCCCAGCCGCCGCCGCCAGCCCCGCCACGATCAATGCGCCCACGATGCTCGTTACGCCCGCATATTCGCAGAGAAGAACAACTGCCGCCGCGGTGATGAAACCCAGCGCGGTGGAAGTCATGATCGCGCCGCGTTCCGCGCCCGGTCCCGAACGCGGCCACCAGGTCTGGGGATATTTCTGATAGCGGTCGTGAAACAGCACGCCCATGAAGAACCAGTCTGTGAAGCTCGACACGATACCCGCCACGATGATGGCAGCGACGATCATCCAGCTCATGGCCAAATCTCCAAGACGTATGGGAGTCTAGCCTATTTCCAGTGTTTTCTCGATCCGGCGGACAACCCAAGAGCGCGAGCGAAGACGATATCGGTCCCAACCAACACCGTCATGGTCGGGCTTGTCCCGGCCACCCATTTTCCAGAAGCCCGCGACGATATTGGTTCCGTCTCTGGAAAATGGGTCCCCGGCACAAGGCCGGGGATGACGATAAAATTTATATCGGATGAAATTCTCTAACCGACGGTGCGGCGTATCTGGTTCTGGAACCAGGCCACGCCCTGTTCGTGCTTGGGCGAGAGGCGGCCGGTTTCGTAGATGCCCGCGTCGAGATTGCGTTGCACCTGTTCGCAGATCTTGCGGTCTTCTTCGGTCGTGATCTCCGAAGCGGCGACGGAGCGCTCCATCACCGCGCGTTCGATGCCGTCCGGGAAGAAATAGAGATAGTCCAGCCGCGTCACGCCATGGCCCACCGGCCACATGCGCTCCATCAGGATGCCATCGGCATAGACGTTCACGCCCAGGCACGGCCATGACCATGCCCACAAGCCGCCCACGGGCGAGCCGTCGCGCGGCGGCGCCTGGTGGAAGATCACCGGCGCGGAAACATCCACTTCATATCTGCTCGCATCCACCGCGGAGTTGAGGAACGGGTGCACCAGCGGGATGTGATAGCCCTCAAGGTAATTCTCGACATAGGTTTTCCAGTTGCACTTGATGTCATGCGTTGTCTGGCGCTCGAAGCGGAATTTCTCCAACGGCAGATGTGCTGTCTTCGCGATCAGGGGCGCGATGGTGTCTTCCAGCAGCCCGGCCTTCTCATCCATGTTGATGAAGATGAAGCCGCGCCAGCTCTGGCACTTCACGCCGCGCAGGGAATATTCGCGCGGATCGAATCCCTCCGCGGGTCCGAAATCGCGCGCGCTCGCCAGCCGCCCGTCCAGCGCGTAACGCCAGCCATGATAGCGGCAGACCAACTGGCCTTCGCATTTGCCCTGCCCGTCATCGGCGAGCGGGCCGGCGCGGTGGCGGCAGACATTGTGGAAGGCGCGAATTGTCCCGTCCTTATCGCGCACCACGATGATGGGAAAGCCCGCCGCACTTGCCGCCACATAGGAATTGGGCGTTTCGATCTGGCTCTCATGCGCGATCAAGAGCCATGAACGCGCGAAGATTTCACGCCTTTCCGCTTGGTAAAGCGCGGGGTCGGAATAAAAGCGCGCGGGCAGCGTTTCGGGCGAAGACGGTCGTATCTGGTTCATGCGCACACACTACCACGCCGGGGCGTCTCTTGCGAAGCATCGAACGGCCCCCTACCGTGCGTGAGACCGCTATCCCAATCAGAGATTTTCCATGGCCGATACACGTTTCGAAGGTACCGATCGCTATGTCGCGACGGACGATCTGCGCATCGCGGTGAATGCCGCCATCGCGCTGCAGCGCCCGCTGCTCATAAAGGGCGAGCCGGGCACCGGCAAGACCGAGCTGGCCTTCCAGGTCGCCGACGCGCTGAAGGCGCCGCTCATCACCTGGCATGTGAAGTCCACCACCAAGGCGCAGCAGGGCCTTTACGAATATGACGCGGTGACCCGCCTGCGTGACTCGCAGCTCGGCGACGAGCGCGTGAAGGACGTGAAGAACTACATCAAGCAGGGCAAGCTCTGGGAGGCGTTCGAATCCACACAGCGCCCCGTGCTGCTCATCGACGAGATCGACAAGGCCGATATCGAATTCCCCAACGATCTTCTGCTTGAACTGGATCGCATGGAATTCTTCGTTTACGAGACCGGCGAGACGATCAAGGCGAAGGTGCGCCCGATCATCCTCATCACCTCGAACAACGAAAAGGAATTGCCGGACGCGTTCCTGCGCCGCTNNCTTCCACTACATCAAGTTTCCCGAGCGCGACACGATGCAGAAAATCATCGACGTGCATTATCCCGACATCAAGCAGAAACTGGTGTCCGAAGCGCTCAACGTCTTCTACCAGATCCGCGATGTGCCGGGCCTGAAGAAGAAACCGTCCACGTCGGAATTGCTCGACTGGCTGAAGCTGCTTCTGAACGAAGACATTCCGCCGGAAGCGCTGAAAGAGAAAGACTCGACCAAACTCATCCCGCCGCTGCACGGAGCGCTGCTCAAAAACGAGCAGGACGTTCACCTGTTCGAACGCCTCGCGTTCCTGGCGCGCAGAGAGTCGCGGAATTGATATGACTACGGTTGTTGAAATTTCTGCTATAGGGACTCGTGGAAAAGCCGCCGGGAAAAAGTTCAAGGCAAAAAAAGATGCTGATGGGATGTACGTCTTGAACCGCAAGACATCATCTCCGACAACTGGCAACATCACCAACTACGCGAGGAATAAGGTCGGTGTTGTTACACTCAATGAAGCAGCCCGTCTTCTTTTGACAGACAAATTTTTGATAAATCTAATGGCTGAAGATAGGAAGAAGGCTCTTCGCGCGCTCAAGAAGGTAGTTATTAAGCGCGCTTAGCCGTCAAGTAAGTTTAGGCTTCGATCAATCCAATCCGGCGTTCAATGCGTTCAAGGCGATCTTCGATGCGATCAACGCGGTTGGAGATGCTGGCATACTGTTGTTCTAGGAGGCCGACGCGGGTTTTCACCTCTTTGAGATCTAGGCGCGTTTCATCAACAACCGCACGGATATGCCGCAAGTGCTCCAGCACGAGATTGTTGTCGGCTTCGCTCATGTCACAAGTTTGTGCCATATTGTGGTTTCCCACAAGTAAGCGGCCCATGCGCATTTTCCCGATTATTTTGTTTTTCCTTGGACTTTCAGCGAGTTTTTGTGCTGCCCAAGCGCAATCCACCGCCGATCCGTTCAAGGATGGGCCTGGCTACGCGAAGATCCATGTCGCGTCCGGCTTCGTTTGCCCTGCGTCCATCGGTCCGTTCGAGCGCGACGCTGCGGGCGAGAACGATGTGCAGACCGGCTCCGACATCTGTTCTTACGCGGCGCTCGATGGCGTCTATGGCACCATCGTTCTGACGCCGCTGACCGGCCCTTACGATGCGAAGGCATCGCTGGCGCCCCAGTTCATCGAGCAGGAAGAAACCGGCGGCAAACAGATCGCGGAGAAAACGCTGGTGCTGGGCAGCAAAGCCGCGCCGTTGCGCGTCTTCTCCCGCGCCTATCGCACCGCGCGCGCGGAATCGCTGGAGTACCGTATTCTTTTCACCGGCGTGCAGATCGGAAACTGGTCGGTGGAGGTGACGATGGAATATGCCGACCCCCGCGATAGCGCCGCCGAAAAGCAATTCCTCAATGCGGTCTATGGCGCGGCGGTAAAGGATATCCCGGCCGCTCCGCAGTAACGCGGCATTATCGTTAAGAACAGCCGCGCTGGCGCGGACGCGCGGGCCGCGATAAAGTCGCCGCGCGGGTTTCATCGGGGTTTTTCATGCGTCTGGTTCGTCTTGCCTGTGCCGTCTTGCCGGTGCTGGCCTTCTCCGTTCTGCCGTCTTCGGCGCAGGACAAGGCGCCGCCGCCGCCGACACAGCCGATCAGCAACATCCTGAGCAAGCTTACCAACACGCCCAGGGGCTGGACGAAGAATCTGAACGGCTCCTACAAGCAGGCCGAAAGCGGTGTGTTGTGCCCGGTGCAGTTCAAGAATTTTACGCTGGAGGATGTGAACGGTCCGTCGGAGAAATATCCAAACATCCTGGGTACCTGCCGCTATGAGGATGGCCGCGGCCGCACCGGCGCCATCCGCGTGCGCAAATATATCGAGGGCTGGGGATCGGACCTGTCCCGCGCCGAAAACGACAAGAAGCTGATGGCCGGTGGCGCGGATGCTCCGCCGATGCTGATGCGCTCCAGCGTGGACCGCAAAACCGCCGCCTCGCGCCTGACGGTGACGACCGTCCGCAACGGCTATCTCGTCGATTGCAGCGTGGCGCAGATCGAGCATTCCACGCCCAAGGGCGATTTCCCGCTTTATTGCACCACGCTTCCGCAGTAGCGGACGCCGCGTAAGCGGTTTTCCAGCTTTACGAAGGGGCGTTTTCGGGGGGACAATGGCGCAAATCGCCATTGCCGGAAGCCCGCCCCATGTTCTTTCAGTTCTTCGATGAGTTGCGCAGCGCGCGCGTTCCGGTCTCGCTGAAGGAATATCTGGCGCTGATGGATGCGCTGGACAAGAACGTCATCGATCTGAAGATTGAGGATTTCTATTACCTCGCCCGCGCCGCGCTGGTGAAGGACGAGCGCAATCTCGACAAGTTCGACCAGGTGTTCGGCCACTGCTTCAAGGGGCTGGAGAATATCGACGGAACCTTGCTCGCCCAGATTCCCGAAGAGTGGCTGAAGGCGCTCACCGAGAAATTCCTCTCCGAAGAAGAGAAGAAGCAGATCGAAGCCATGGGCGGTTGGGAAAAGCTCATGGAGACGCTCAAAGAGCGCCTCGAAGAACAGAAGAAACGCCACGAAGGCGGATCGAAAATGATCGGCTCCGGCGGCACGTCTCCTTTTGGTAATTCCGGCTACAACCCCGAAGGCGTGCGCATCGGGCAGGACAAGGGCCGCCACGGCAAAGCCGTGAAAGTGTGGGACAAGCGCGAATACAAGAACCTCGATGACTCGGTCGAGCTCGGCACGCGCAACATCAAAGTGGCGCTGCGCCGCCTGCGCAAATGGGCGCGGCAAGGCGCGGAGACGGAGCTGGATCTCGACGGCACGATCAAGAACACCGCCAACAAGGGTTATCTCGATCTGAAGCTGGTGCCCGAGCGGCACAACACGGTGAAGGTTCTGATCTTCTTCGATATCGGCGGCTCGATGGATGCTTACATCAAGCTGTGCGAGGAATTGTTCAGCGCCGCGAAGACCGAATTCAAGCACATGGAATTCTTCTACTTCCACAACTGCCTCTATGAGAGCGTGTGGAAGGACAATCGCCGCCGCCACAACGAGAAGAGCAACACCTGGGACGTGCTGCACAAATTCCCGCACGACTACAAAGTCATCTTCGTGGGCGACGCCACGATGTCACCCTACGAGATCACCTATCCGGGCGGCAGCGTGGAGCACTGGAACGAGGAAGCGGGCGCGGTGTGGCTCGACCGCGTGACGCAGATTTACGAACACGTCGTGTGGCTCAATCCCGTCGCGCCCAAGCACTGGGACTACACGCCGTCGATCGGCCTCATCGGCCAGATCATGGGCGACCGCATGTTCCCGCTGACCTTGCAGGGACTGGACAGCGCGATGCGGGAGTTGAACAGGTAGGTTCGCGCCGCGCGCGCTCACACCTACCGTTGTCATGGCCCGCACTCCGGCGGGCCATGACACCGTTAGGTTGAAAACGGCGCGCCCTACAGCGCCTCTCCCGCCACGCCCATCTCCCGCCGGATGATCGACACCGGCACCAGACCGGAATTCATGAACCGGTCGTGGAATTTGGTGAGGTTGAACTTCGCGCCCTGCTGCTTCATCGCATCGGCGCGCAGTTTCAGGATCTCCAGCTTGCCCAGCGTGTAGGAGTAATAGCCGGGATCGGATGTTCCGCGCTTGGCTTCGCCCGGCGCAACGGCCGGCGACTGGAAGCACTGCTTCTCCAGGAAGTCTGTGTCCTGCGCCACGGTGAACTGGCCGGTGTGCATCTTGATGGAGCCGATCAGGCGGCAATCGCGCAGCAGCGCATCGTTGAGCTGCGCCAGGCGCACCTTCGCATCGCCTTTGCTGAGGCCCTGTTCCAGCATCATCTGCTCGCTGTAATGCGCCCAGCCTTCGGTGGTGGTGTAGGAGCCGGCCGTCTTCCTCACCATCGACCACTGCGGATTGGCGTGGTTGAACAGATATTGCGTGAAATGCCCCGGCAACGATTCATGCACCGTCAAATTCTGCAGGAAGGAGCGGTTGAAATAGGAGAGCAGCTTGTCCTGCCGCGCCTTGGGCCAGTTCGTTTCCGGCGGGGTGATGAAATAATAGACTTTGGTGGCGTGGGTTTCGAGCGCGCCGGGCGCATCGGTCTGGCCGAAGATCACCGCGCGGGCGAAAGGCGGCGTCGGCGCCACTTCCGGCAGCATCTTGGACGGCAAGGTCAGGATGTGGTGCTGTTCGATGAAGCTCTGCAGGCTCACCAGCCCGTCGCGCGCGGTGGAGATGAGATGCGCGGCATCGGGATGATCCGCTTCCAACTCATCCATCGCATGTTGCGGGTTTTCCGGATCTATCAGCTTTTCGGTGGCGAGATAATCGGCGCGGTCTTTCGCGAACTGCGCTTCGCCCGCCGCCAGAACCTTCTCCACCGGCGCATCGACGAGGTCGCTCGCCAGCAGCTTCTGCAGGCCTTCGCGGCCGATCATGAACGAGCCATGCGCCTTCGGCTTCTGCGCGATGAGCCACGCCTTGTAATCCTTCGCCGCGGCGACAACGGCCTTGGTGGACTCCGCAAGCTGCTTTTGCAGCGCCGCGTCCTTCACATCCTTGAAGGCGGCGGGAACATCCTTGGAAAGAAAATTGATGCCGCCTTCGAGGTTATCGAGCGCCACGTCGATATAGACCGGCGGAATATCGCTGAGGTTCTTTTCCCCCTCCGCCAGCATCGCGGGCATCAGATTCTCGCGCGCGATGGTGTTCTTCATGCGCTCGGGCAGCGGCGCGAAGTCGCGCTCGATCAACTGGAACGCCGCGTTGGTGAGCAAATTCACATAGGTGCTGGGATCGTGCCGCCACAGTTGGATCGTCTCATCTTCCAGCAGGGTGCGGTCGATCTCGCCCACCAGCACGTCGCGGTCGTCGCGATCTGTCAGCGAAAGCTTGGCGCCGTCGATGGCCTGCAGCCTGGCTTTCAGGCTCTTGAGGATCGTCACTTCTTTCGCGTGCGCCGCCGCGGAAACATCGTCGATCTGCGCATCCCAGCTATGCAGGCCGGTCGCGGTGGCGGCGGTGGGATGCAGCTTCCATTGCGCGTCGAAATAGTCCTTCACGATGGCCCGATAGGACGCCGTTGCGGAAGCGGCATGCGCCGCGGCCGGCAGCAGCAACGCCGCCGAACAGAACGCCAGCGCGCGGATCGTTTTCAAAGCCATGTTTTCCCCCTTGAAGGTCGAAGCGGCGCGAGCCTCGCACCATCGCCCGCCGGATGACAAGCGAACGCGCTGCTCTATAGTGCCCGATCGCAGGAATGTGGGGTGAGGCATGCCGCAGACATCCGTTCGCAAGGCCACGCGCGCCGATCGTGCGCCGCTCATCCAGTCGCTGGCGCGCGCCTTCTACACCGACCCGGTATTCTCCTATTTCATTCCGGACGATTGCGCGCGGCTGAAGAAGCTGGAGAGCGTTTTCGGCATTCTGTTCAAGCTCGGCCTGCCGCACGGCGCCTGCTACACGACGGACAATTACGAATCGATCACCTTGTGGCGGCCGCCGAACGAATGGGATGTGCCGTTCAGCGCCTATATCGCCAACGGCCCCGCGCTGCTTTCGGCCTTCGGCGGCGGAATCCTGCGCGTGCTTTCCACCATGGGAAAGATGGAGAAGATCCATCCGCACATTCCGCACTGGTATCTGCAGGCCATTGGCACCGATCCGGCGTTCCAGGGCAAGGGCTATGGCGGCGTCATCATGCGCGACCGGCTGGCGCAAGTGGATGCGGCGCACATGCCCTGCTATCTGGAATCCAGCAAGGACACGAACATTCCGATCTACAAAAGCTTCGGCTTCGAAGTGACGGGCGAGATCCAGGTGCCCGGCGGCCCGAAAGTCTGGCCGATGTGGCG
>JAFECP010000029.1:0-1145 GCA_018242105.1 Pseudomonadota bacterium | reverse complement strand
CAATTCGCGCTCGCAGCGCATTCTGTGGCTGCTCGAGGAACTCGGCGTGCCCTATGAGATCGTGAAGTACCAGCGCATGATGCCGGTGCCCTATGCGCCGCCGGAATTGAAGAAGGTGCATCCGCTCGGCAAGTCGCCGGTGCTGGAAGACAATGGCCATGTCATCGCCGAATCCGGCGCGGAGGTCGAATACCTCATCGACACCTATGGCAAAGGCAAGATGAAGCCCAAGCATGGCACGGACGATTACTGGCGCTATGTCGAATGGATGCATTACGCCGAAGGCTCGGCGATGCTGCCGCTCTTGATGGCGCTCTACACCGGCATGCTGGGCGACGCCGCCGCCGCGCTGAAGCCGCGCGTGGATAGCGAGATCGCCAACAATCTCTCCTACATGGATGCCGCGCTCGGCAGCCGCGAATTCTTCGCCGGCAACGAACTCACCGGCGCGGACATCCAGCTTCTCTTCGTGCTGGAAGCCGCCGGCGCGCGGCTGGAGCCATACAAGAACCTCACGCGCTACCGCGCCGCCATGCACGCCCGCCCCGCCTACAAGCGCGGCATAGAAAAGGGCGGCGAATACCAGTTGATGGGCAGGTAACAACTTCACCCTCTCCCCCACGAAGGTGGGGGAGAGGGCAGGGTGAGGGGGATGGTTACAAAATCTCAGAAGGCCGAAAGGAAATCTCGCGCGCTCAACCGTTCAAGAGCGCGTGAGATGCGCCATGAACCTTCCGCTATCGAGAACGAATTCTGGCAACAGGTGCGCGACCGTAAGCTCGGCGGCTTCAAGTTCAAGCGGCAAGTTCTGATTGGCCCTTACATCGCGGACTTTGTTTGCGTTGAGAAGAAAGTGGCCGTCGAACTCGATGGCCCATTGCACGATGCAGCCTATGACGAACGGCGTGATGCTTATATGCGCGCGCAGGGATATGAGATTCTGCGTTTCAAGAACGAAGATGCAGGATGGGATTTCGCGTCCGTACTTGTCACAGTGCGCGAAGCGTTGAGAGCCCCCTCACCCAACCCTCTCCCCCACATGTGTGGGGGCGAGGGCTAATTGTTGGAGTATTTCGTATGCCCCTCATCCCGCCCGCCCCCATTGGCAAAGACGAACGCAAGCAACGCATCGCCAAACTCTGCGC
>JAFECP010000028.1:20187-43289 GCA_018242105.1 Pseudomonadota bacterium | reverse complement strand
TCGTTGCTCCCGTTGAGGCCTTGCAGAGCTTCCTGAAGTCCGACGAGGGCGCAAACCTTCTCGCGGGTTACAAGCGTGCGGCGAATATTCTGAAGGCGGAAGAGAAGAACGACAAAACAACCTCCAACGGCGCGGTCGATGCCAAGTTGCTGACGCAGCCGGAAGAGAAGGCGCTGGCGGAGGCGCTGGGCGCGGCGGAAAAAGCCATCGCTGCCGATGTGCAGGCGGAGAAGTTCGTCGCGGCCATGGGCGTGATGGCGGGGTTGCGCAAACCCGTCGATGCGTTCTTCGACAAGGTGAAGGTCAATGACGACGATCCGAATGTCCGCGAGAACCGGCTGAAGCTGCTTGCCCGCCTGCGCGCCACGCTGCATCTGGTGGCGGATTTTTCGAAGATCGAGGGGTAGTTGCCACACCTGCGATCGGTCTGCGGCATTGTTCCTTGGCGGCGCGGGTGACAAGCGCGCGCCGTGCATGACAAGTTACAGCCAGCGCACGGATTTCCTCGGGATTTCACAATGACCAAGTGGGTTTACAGCTTCGGAAACGGCTCCGCCGAGGGCAAGGCGGAGATGAAGAACCTGCTCGGCGGCAAGGGCGCGAACCTGGCCGAGATGAGCAATCTTGGCTTGCCGGTGCCGCCGGGCTTCACCGTCACAACAGAAGTCTGCACCCATTACTATAAGAACGGCGAAACTTATCCGTCCTCGCTCAAGGCCGATGTGGAATCCGCGCTCGCCGCTGTCGGCAAGATCGCGGAAGGCACGCTGGGCGATCCGGCCAGGCCGCTGCTGGTATCGGTGCGCTCGGGCGCGCGCGTCTCCATGCCGGGCATGATGGATACGGTTCTGAACTTGGGCCTCAATCCGGCGACGACGGAAGGCCTTGCCAGGCTCACCGGCAATCCGCGCTTCGCCTATGACAGCTATCGCCGCTTCATCCAGATGTATTCCAACGTGGTGCTGGGGCTGGAGCATGGCGCGTTCGAGGAAATCCTCGATCAGGAAAAAGAAGACAAAGGCTACGAGCACGATACCGAATTGGAAGCCGAAGACCTGAAGCGCATCGCGGACCGCTACAAGGCGCATGTGAAGGCCGAACTGGGCAAGCCGTTCCCGGACGATGTGAACGACCAGCTTTGGGGCGCGATCGGCGCGGTGTTCGGATCCTGGCAATCGGCGCGCGCAAAAACCTATCGGCGCATGTATCACATTCCAGATGACTGGGGTACGGCGGTGAATGTGCAGGCCATGGTGTTTGGCAATCGCGGCGAGACATCGGCCACGGGCGTCGCCTTCACGCGCGATCCTTCCACCGGCGAGCATCTGCTCTATGGCGAATTCCTCATCAATGCGCAGGGCGAAGACGTTGTTGCCGGCATCCGCACGCCGCAGCCGATCAGCAAGATCGTGCGCGAGCGCCAGGGCGGCAAGAAGCCGTCGATGGAAGAGGCGTTGCCCAAGACTTTCGCCGAGCTGAACGAGATCGCGAAGACGCTGGAAGCGCATTACCGCGATATGCAGGACGTGGAGTTCACGGTGCAGGAAGGCAAGCTCTTCATGCTCCAGACCCGTTCGGGCAAGCGCACCGCGCAAGCTTCGCTCAAGATCGCCGTGGATATGGAGAAGGAAGGGCTGATCGACCGCAAAGCGGCCGTCAGCCGTGTGGAGCCGGCGGCGCTGGACCAGCTTCTGCACCCGACCCTTGATCCCAAGGCCGAGAAGGAGCAGATCGCCATCGGCCTGTCCGCCTCGCCGGGGGCGGCCACGGGCGAGGTCGCCTTCACGGCGGACGAGGCCGAAAAGCTCGCGAAAGATGGCAAGGACGTCATTCTGGTCCGCACCGAGACCAGCCCGGAGGACATCCACGGCATGCACGCCGCCCGGGGCATCCTGACCGCCCGGGGCGGCATGACCAGCCACGCGGCCGTGGTGGCCCGGGGCATGGGGCGGCCCTGTGTCTGCGGCGCCAGCATGGTCAAGATCGATCTGGCGGGGGGCGTGATGACCTGCGGTTCGCACGCCGTGAAGCGCGGCGAGATCATCACCATCGATGGCGCGAGCGGGCAGGTGTTCAAGGGCCGCGTGCCGACCTTGCAGCCGGAACTCACCGGCGATTTCGGAACCTTGATGGGCTGGGCGGACTCCATTCGCCGTTTGAAGATCCGCGCGAATGCGGACACGCCCAACGATGCGGATGTCGCGCGCAAGTTCGGCGCGGAAGGCATCGGCCTTTGCCGAACCGAACACATGTTCTTCGAGCCCGATCGCATTCTCGCCGTGCGCCAGATGATTTTGGCGGACGACAGATACGATCGCGAAGCGGCGCTCGCGAAATTGCTGCCAATGCAGCGCGGCGATTTCGAGGGTATCTTCAAGGTGATGGAAGGATTGCCTGTCACCATCCGTCTGCTCGATCCGCCGCTGCATGAATTCTTGCCGCAGAAAGATGAAGAGATCGCGGAAGTCGCGAAAGCCGCGGGATCGACTCCCGCAAAACTGCGCGCAAGGCTCATCGCGCTGCATGAGTCCAACCCGATGCTCGGTCATCGCGGTTGCCGGTTGGGCATCACTTACCCCGAAATCTACGAGATGCAGGCGCGCGCCATACTCGAAGCCGCATTGAATGTGGAAGAGCAGGGCGGAAAGCCCGTCGAGCTGGAAATCATGATCCCGCTTGTGGGCTTCAAGGCCGAATTGGACATGCTGCGCGACCGCATCGCGCAGGTGGCCGAGGCGGTGAAGGCCGAACGCAAGAAAAGCCTGAAATATATGATCGGAACGATGATCGAGCTGCCGCGCGCGGCGCTGCGGGCAGCCGAAATTGCGCAGACGGCGGAATTCTTTTCGTTCGGCACCAACGATCTGACGCAGACGACGCTTGGCATGAGCCGCGACGACGCCGGCGGATTCCTCACCGACTATCTTTCAAAGGGCATCATTGCGCGCGATCCCTTCGTCACGATCGACGTCGATGGTGTCGGCGATCTTGTTCGCATTGCGGCAGAACGCGGGCGCAAAACACGCGCGAATTTGAAGCTCGGCATCTGCGGGGAACATGGTGGCGATCCGGATTCGATCCGTTTCTGTCACGATTCCGGGCTCGATTATGTGTCGTGCTCGCCGTTCCGCGTGCCGATTGCGCGTCTATCTGCCGCGCAAGCCGCGTTAACAATTATCACAAAAGCAGAATAGTCCGTACACGGACGACGTAGAGAAACCCTAGGTTTTTCTCCTTTACATGACTCAGTGTCATGATGAACAAACTTTTTGTTTGACGATTCGAATTTTCATGGGCATCAACGCGGCACGCCTGAAGGGGGCGAGGGAAGTTGTTCGGAACAACGACGTAGAGACGAATTCACTATCGAAACGCCATTTCATCCGAGAGACGCCGAGTACCCACGATGTCCAAGAATTTGAAATCCACGCTGCGCCGCGCAGATCGAGTTGTTGCGAGCGCCTTCTGTCTCACGCTGGGTTTGTCCGCAGCAGCGGTCGCTTATGCTCCGTATACGGACCATAACGCGCCAGCCGTGCGGAAGGTTGCCGCCTTGAAGGCGCCGGAGAAGCCTGCGCCAGCAGCACCGGTCCAGACCGCCAAGGCCAACGCCGGCGCACTCCAGCTCCACGCCACTCCCGCCAGCTACCAGGCCGGAACGGACGGGTTCGGCGGCACGGCGATTACGCCGTCCCAGGAAGAACTTCTCGCACAGGTGTTTCTTCAACAAGGAAACTGCCTCGCGGATGCCATGTATTACGAAGCCCGCGGCGAAGGACGCAGCGGGCAAATGGCGATCGCCGAAGTCGTCTATAACCGCATGCGCTCTGGCTATTATCCGCGCACGATCTGCGGCGTCGTATTTGAAGGCTCCCGCCTCCACACCGGCTGCCAGTTCTCCTTCACCTGCGGAGGGATCATGGACCGGCCTAAATCCTCCGCTGTCTGGCGTCGCACGCAGCGCCTTGCGCTCCAGATAGTCACCGGCATCGTTCAACTGGGCGATACCACAGGCGGAGCGCTATCGTTCCATGCCTCGGACGTTGCGCCGGACTGGGCGGATACGATGAGCCGCACGATCCAGATCGGCCATCACATTTTCTATCGCCCGTCCCGCCACACGGCGACGCGCGGCGCCTAATCCTTCTTGCCGCCGAAGAATCCACCCAGCACGCGCTTGGCGATCTGCTTGCGCATGAAATTCGGCGCGAGCGCTTTGATGATGTCGATGTTGCGGATATCCGGCGGGACGTACCAATGCAGCTTGTCGCTGTGATAGGCGCTCCAGGCGCATTCGGCGACCGCTGAGGCAGGCATCAGCCGGAACATGCCCTTCTTGGGCGCATTGGCGTAGAATTCGTCTTCCGTGGGCTTTGGCGCGTCGCCGGTGCGGTTGGGTGTGCTGCGCAGGATTGCGGTGTCGATGAGGCCGGGCAGCACATCCGCCACACGCACGCCGAAACGTGAGAATTCCACCGACAGGGCTTCCGTCAACCCCTTCACCCCATGCTTGGTGGCCGAATAGACCGCGATGCGCGGCATGCCATAGGTCGCGGACGACGACGAGGTGATGAACACTAGCGAATTCCTGGTATTCTTCAGCAGGGGTAGCGCCGCATAGATGCTCGCGATGACGCCGATGAAATTTATCTGCACCACGCGCATCGCCGCTTCGAACGGAATATCCTCGAACCAGCCGCTTTCGCCGATACCGGCGTTGGAATGGAGCATGTCCATCTTGCCGTCCGTCTCTTCACCGAAAGCTTTGACAGCCGCGTCGAAGTCTTCTTTCTTTGTGACATCGAGACGCGATGTGATGCAGTTGTCGTTGCCGATCTCCTGCGCCAGCGTGGCGAGCCCATCGACGTTCACGTCATAGGCGCCGACGAACCAGCCTTTGGCGTGAAACAGCTTGGCCGTCTCGCGGCCCATGCCGCTCGCTGCGCCCGTGATGAATATGGATTTGCGTCCCCGCGCCTTGCCGGCCATGGCTTCCCCCGGATTGCCTAGAAATTCACGCGACGGCTGATGGCGCCATCGACCAGAAGGTTGACGCCCGTCGTGTAGGACGACGCAGGGCTCGCCAGGAACACCGTCGCATTGGCGATGTCCTGTGGTGACGCGGCGCGGCCCGTCGGATTGCGCGCCATGGCCGTCTTGAAATAGTCCGGCATGTTCTTTTCCACCATGTTCCACACGCCGCCTTCGAAATAGACCATGCCGGGCGACACTACGTTGGTGCGGATGCCACGCTTGGCATGCTGGCGCGCGAGGCCTTTCGCATAGTGGATCAGCGCCGCCTTGATCGGACCGTAAGATGCCGCGCTATCGGCTTCGGCGGCGGAGACCGACGCAATAATGACGAAAGCCGCGTCCTTGTTCTTCTCGGCGGCTTTTTCGAGGAAGGGATAGGCCGCGTCGAATGCGTTCACCGCCCCCAGCACGTCCAGCTTGAAATTGGACTCCCATGAGGCTGGGTCCGCGCCTTGCGCCATCGCACCGGCATTAGAAATCAGAATGTCGATGCCGCCCAATTCTTCAGCCGCTTTCGCGATCCAGCTTTTCAACGCCGCGCCATCCATGATGTCCACCGCGCCGCCAGTGACTTTTGTGCCTTTGGATTTCAGCGCGCCGACAGCATCCTTCACCTGATCGGCATTGCGCGCGCAGATGGCGACATTCGCACCTTCGCCAGTCAGCGTTTCTGCGATCGCCCGGCCGATACCGCGCGTGCCGCCCAATATGACCGCGTTCTTGCCTTTGAGATGAAGATCCATGCGTGCCTCCCGATGCCGTTTGGAAACACTGTGCGGCAGGGATGCGCGCTAGTCCATCGCCGTGGGAACGATCTCAGCTTCAGAGATAAAGATTGCCGTCGCGGCAGTTTTGCACGCGCCGATAATGGCCGGTGCAGCCGGAACGGCGCTAGGCGCAGTTTGTAGCGCCGCCGCCTGGACGGTCATGGCGTTGTGCCTGGCGCAATCGCGAAGACGTCCGGTGATAACGACGAAGGACGGCCCGAGCTTGAGGCGCCGGACGACCTCATCGTCCTTCCAGTAGAGCCCAACCGCAGATGCTTTTATGGGTTTCATATGCGCTGCGTTGACGTAAAGCGCACTGCCATCGGTGAATGCTTCGAAGCGAATACACTTTTCCAGATAAGCCATGGTGGCGGCATTGAGCAGTTTCAGATCGACCTGCGCGGCGTCTGCTTTGGTGCAGTTAAAGTCGCCGGTGAAATAAGCCGCGTTGGCGGCGCGTGCGGCGGAATTGTCCGGCGGTGTCGCGGGCGTGGTCGAACACGCGCTTAATGCCGTGAACAGCACAGCGGCCGCGATGCGAAGTAAAGTGTGACGATCCCCCAACATGAGATCAGCAGATCAAAAATCCAGACCGAGGTCCAGACTGATCGCGGAATGGGTGATGGAGCCGGAGGAGATGTAGTCCACGCCGGTTTCGGCGACGGCGCGCACGGTTTCGAGCGTGATGTTCCCGCTGGCTTCCAGAACGGCGCGGCCGCTCGCCATCGCTACGGCTTTGCGCAGCGTATCGGGCGGCATGTTGTCGGGCAGGATGGTGTCCACGCCGATCTTCAGCGCTTCCTCAAGCTGCTTGAGCGTATCGACCTCCACCTCGATCTTGACCATATGCGCGGTGCCGGCGCGTGCGGCCTTCACCGCCTTGGTGATCGAACCGGCGGCGGCGATGTGGTTGTCCTTGATCAGCACGGCATCGTCGAGGCCGAAGCGGTGGTTGAAGCCGCCGCCGCAGCGCACGGCATATTTCTCCAGCACGCGCAGGCCCGGCGTCGTCTTGCGGGTGCAGACGATGTGGGCCTTGGTGCCTTTCACGGCATCGACCAGCGCGCGCGTGGCCGTGGCGATGCCCGAGAGATGGCCGGTGAAGTTCAACGCCACGCGCTCGGCGGTGAGGATGCTGCGCGCCGAGCCTTCAATCGTGGCAACCAGCGCGCCGGCTTTCGCCTGCGAACCGTCCGGCAGCTTCACGGTGAATTTTAGATCGGGATCGACCATGTGGAAGGCACATTCGGCGGCGACCAATCCGGCGATGGTGCCGGGCTTGCGCGCGGCGAGTTTCACTTTCGCCTTCTTGGTCGCCGGGATGATGAGATCGGAGGTGATGTCACCCGCGCGGCCAAGATCTTCTTCCAGCGCGTGCAGCACGATCGGTTCGATGAGCAGCGCGTGCGGTGGATTGGTGAAGGGTAGGGCGAGTGTCATAGGCATGCCGCGTCCACTTTGCTGGCCGCCGACGTGGCAACGATCTTTTCTGTGTCCGCCAGGGTGAGGAAGCTGCGCTTTGCCACGGCGTCGGTCTGCGGATAGTCGCTGCGGAAATGACCGCCGCGGCTTTCGTGGCGGGCAAGGGCGGCGGCGGTGACGATCTTCGCGGCTGTGGTCATGTTCAGCAGGGCAGGTTCACCGGCGCCAGCGCGTTCCACGGATTCGATGGTGGCGAGGGCCGATTTCAGGCCGGCTTCGTCCCGCTCCAAACCGACATTCAAGGACATGGCTTCGCGCATGACCTTAGGCGGCGGCGGAGCATTGAAGCGTTCCGGCGCGGGCGGTGTGCCTTGTGCGGCCTGCATAGTTGTGGCGCTGCGAACATCGTCCGCGGCGCGTGCGCCGAACACCAGTGTTTCGAGGAGTGAGTTGGAGGCGAGCCGGTTGGCGCCGTGCAGTCCGGTCGAAGCACATTCGCCGACAGCCCATAGGCCTTCGAGGGAGGTGCGGCCATGTTCGTCGCTGGCGACGCCGCCCATGTGGTAATGCGCGGCGGGCGCGACGGGGATAGGTTGCGTTGCCGGATCGATACCGGCGGACATGCAGGCTGCATAAACGGTGGGGAACCGGTCGGCGAATTCTGCGCCAATGGCTTCGCGGCAATCTAGGAAGGCCTTATGCCCGCGCGCGATTTCGCGATGGATGGCGCGCGCCACAATATCGCGCGGCGCCAACTCGGCGTCAGCGTGGATGGCCGGCATGAAGCGGCTGCCGGTTTCATCGACAAGGATTGCGCCTTCACCGCGCAGCGCTTCGGTGGCGAGGGGCGCGGGATCGCGGCCGATGGCGATAGCGGTGGGATGGAATTGCACAAATTCCGCGTCGGCAATCACCGCACCTGCGCGGGCCGCCATGCCGAGGCCTTCGCCGCGTGTCTCCAGCGGATTGGTGGTCACGGCATAAAGCGCACCGATCCCGCCGGTCGCGAAGATCACCGCCTTGGCGCGGAAGAGGACGAGGCGTGTGCCATGGCCGGTGCCATAGCGTGCGAACACGCCAGTAACGCGGCCGTTCTCGACGGCAAGTTCGAGGGCATGGAAGCCTTCGAGGATTCGAATGGAAGGCGTGGCCAGCGCGCGCTCGGCAAGGGCGCGCGTAACTTCGGCGCCCGCGCGATCGCCTTTCACATGCACGATGCGCTTCGCCGAATGTGCGGCTTCGCGGCCCAGCGCGAGTGTACCGTCGGCGTTGCGGTCGAAGGGCGCGCCGAGCGCGAGCAGGTCTTCGATGCGCGCCGGTGCTTCGCGCGTCACCAGTTCGACGATGTGCGGGTCGCAAGTGCCAGCGCCCGCGGCCATGGTATCCGCGGCATGGCTTTGCCAGCTATCGCCTGCGCCCATCGCGGCGGCGATGCCTCCTTGCGCCCAGGCGCTCGATCCGGACGCGCCCGGACGCGCGGACGCCAGCACCAGCGCCGGGAAGGGCGACAACTTCAACGCGGTGAACAGGCCCGCCATGCCTGCGCCAAGTACCAACGCACCGGGAGATTCGATGATGTTGTCGATGTGGTGTGGCACTTATGCGGCTTTCTGAACCGGCAGCTTGACCGCCAGCATCCTATCCACCGCCGCTTTCGCGCGCGTAGCGATGGCGGGATCGATGAGAACTTCGGTTGTCATCGTTTGCAGCGAATGCAGGATCTTCGGCAGGGTGATGCGCTTCATGTACGGGCACAGATTGCAGGGGCGCACGAATTCCACATCCGGGAACCCGATGGCGACGTTGTCGCTCATCGAGCATTCGGTGACGAGAACCACTTTCTGCGGATGATGATGGCCGACATAGCCGATCATCGCGCTGGTTGAGCCGGAGAAATCCGCTTCGGCGACAACTTCCGGCGGGCATTCCGGGTGCGTCAGCACCACGACGCCGGGATTGGCCGCGCGGAAATCGCGGATGTCCTGCGGCGTGAAGCGCTCATGCACCTCGCAGGCGCCGTCATAGGTGATCACTTTGATCTTCGTCTGCTTGGCGACATTCTGGGCCAGATATTTGTCCGGCACCATGATGACGGTATCGACGCCTCTCTCTCGCGCGATGTCTTCCACCACGACGACGGCGTTGGACGATGTGCAGCACACGTCGCTTTCCGCTTTCACGTCGGCGGAGGTATTCACATAGGTCACGACCGGCAGGCCGGGATATTTCTCGCGCAGCAGGCGCACATCGGCGCCGGTGATGGAGGCGGCGAGCGAGCAGCCGGCCAGTACGTCGGGGATGAGAACTGTCTTCGACGGCGACAATATCTTCGACGTCTCCGCCATGAAGTGCACGCCGGCCTGCACGATCACCTGCGCGTCGGTGCGCGCGGCTTCGCGGGCGAGTTGCAATGAGTCGCCGGTGAAGTCGGAGACGCAGTTGAAGATCTCCGGCGTCATATAATTGTGGCCGAGGATGACGGCGTTTTTCTGCTTCTTCAGCTTGTTGATCGCATCCACATAAGGCGCGAACACAGGCCATTCGATCTCGGGAACGACATGCGCGACCTTCTTGTAAAGGTCCTGCGTCGCGCGCGCGATTTCGGGCGTATAGGGCAGGGGCTCTGCACCCTTCAGATTTTGGACCGCCACGGTCATCGGCATCTCCTTATGCTCAATTTGAGCATATATATAAGACGAAAAGACCGGCCTTAAAGGCCGGTACCGAAACTAAGGCTTATGCTACACCTGAGCATAAGTCCGTCAAGCCCGCCCGTGGCAGCCGTTGCCTGCGGAGCGGCAGGTGCGGCATATCGATCGGTGATGGGATATTCTTGCAATTAACGTTTTGGCAGTGACGGTAGGCCGAATCATCAAGCATTACCAACATGTTAGCTGTGTCATAAAAGGCACGGCCCGCGCAGATCATGGTCTGTCACGGCCGCAACCCCTTGGCGAAAATCGGCGCGGGGCCTACGTCACGCGGGTGAAGCGGGGGACGCCCGCGGAATTCAACGGAGGGTGACTTGTCACTTCGCACAAATCTTTTTGGAGCCGCTTGCGCGCTGGCGCTTGTTTCGGTTTCCGCCCCGGCCTCTGCCGCAGACTTCAATGGCATCCTGGACGGCGGCTATTCGCACTTCGCCTTCAATCATGGCGGCGGTAGCGTCAACGATTATCACATCAATGGCGGCGCCATGTTCGGCCTGGCGCCGGACTGGGCGGCTCAGATCAATGGCGGATATAACCACGCCGACACCAGCGGATCGAATTCCAATGCATGGAACGTCGATGGTACGGCGTTCTATCGCGCTGCCGGCGGGCGTATCGGCGCCACGGTGGGCTACACGTCCGTTAATGGCGGCGTTGTGGACACCAACGCGACGCATTACGGCCTGTTCGGCGACTGGTACGCAACGCGCGCTATCACGGTTGGCGTGAAGGGCGGGGCGTTCAACGGCAACCACAGCCTCAAGGGCGACTATGCCGGCGCGCAGATTACCGGCTACGTTATGCCGGATTTCGCTTTGTCGGGCAGCTACGACTACACGCATCTCAACCACCTGACCAACGAGAACGACTTCACGGCGCAAGCCGAATGGCTGATCTCGCATCAGGTTCCGGTTTCGCTCTACGGCGGCTACACGCGCTCGGAGTTCAGCCATAGCATCTCAGCGAACGTCTGGTTCGTCGGTCTGCGCTTGTACTGCGATCCGGTCGATGGCTCGCTGGTCGATCGGCAGCGTAATGGCGCCGAAATCTATGGTGCGCATTTCGGTCCGGCAGCACTTCACTTCTAGTCTTGCAGTTTGCCAATGCGGCGCCGCGTGTCCGAAAGGGCGCGCGGCGTTTGCTTTTGCGCCCGCTGAGGCCATGCTGCCGGAATGAAAGGGAGAGCCGATGCGGAATCTCTGGCGTAACGGAATCTTCTTCGCGGCGCTGCTGCTGGCGGTCGCGTTCGGCGCCGACCGGGTCCTGAACGATGCCCGTCTCGGTCAACTGCCGCCGGAACAATCCCAGTCTCAAAACCTGGTGTGGTCTCCCGGACGTGACGGGCCGGCGCGCAATGCAGAAGAACATTGGGAAAAGCATGCGAGGGACTTTCCCGAGTTTCACAGCGTGCTCGAATATGAGCGGGCGGCGCTGGCCTTCGTGACATCGCCGCCGCCCGGAACGTTAACGAAGACGGACGATCGCGGCGATACGCTTTTCTACGATCCTGCGACAAACACTTTCGCGGTGCGCGACGCGCAGGGCGAACCGCGCACATTCTTCCGCCCGGATCACGGCAGGGCCTATTGGGATCGCCAATGATCTTACTGTTGCCATGCGCTTGCTGCGGATCGCGCACCATCCGCAATCGCGATGCATTCGAGATATGCCCAATTTGCGGTTGGGAGGACGATCCGACGCAGGTGCGGGACATAAATCTTGCGGGCGGGGCGAACCGCGAAAGCTTGGCTCAAGCCCGCGCCGCGTGGCTTAATCACGGCAGCCCATCTGGAGAATGATTATGAACAAGCCGGCGACAGACAAGGAATGGATCGAAGCAGGGCGGGCGCTTCTGCCGGACATGGTCAAGCTGCGCCGCGCGATCCATGAAGACCCGGAACAAGGCCTGATGAATCCGAAGACGACCGCGAAAGCAAAGGCCGCGCTCGATGGCCTCCCGCTGGAAATCTATGAGGGCAAATCGACAACCGGGTTCATCGCGCTGCTGCGCGGGCCGTCGAATGGCCGTACGGTGCTGTTGCGCGGCGACATGGATGCGCTGCCGCTCACCGAGGATACCGGATTGCCGTTCGCCTCGCGCAATCCCGGAACGATGCATGCCTGCGGACATGACACGCATGTCGCCATGCTGGCCGGCGCTGCGAAGGCGTTGTGCGCGCGACGTGAAAAACTTGCGGGTTCGGTGATGTTCATGTTCCAGCCTGGCGAGGAGGGCCATCATGGCGCGCGCTTCATGCTGGACGATGGTCTGATCAATCCGCTGCCGGATGCGGCGTTCGCGCTGCATGTCACACCCAATCTGCCTAGCGGCGTGTTCGCCAGCCGCGAAGGGCCGTTGATGGCAGCCGCCGACAAGCTGATCGTCACGCTGAAGGGCAAAGGCGGCCATGCCTCGATGCCGCAGGATGCTGTCGATCCAATTCCAGTGGCCTGCGAAATCGTGATGGCGCTGCAGAGCATGGTGACGCGGCGCATTCCCGCCTTCGATCCTGTGGTGATGACGGTGGCCCAGATCGTTTCGGGGACGACAAACAACATCATTCCCGAGACTGCGCAGCTTGTCGGCACGATCCGCAGCTTCTCGAAAGGCTCCCGCGCGCTCGCGCATGAAGGTTTGCACCGCGTGGTCACGAATATCGCCGCCGCCCACAAATGCGAGGCCGAAATCGAGATCGAGCAAGGCTTCCCGGTTACGGTCTGCGATGGCCGCGCGGTGGATCTGGCGCGGGAGACCGCGAAGTCGCTGTTTGGCGAAGGTGGCTGGATGACCTTGCCGACGCCGATGATGGGCGCAGAGGATTTCTCCTACATCCTGAACAAGGTGCCGGGCACAATGGTCTTCCTCGGCGCGACGCCAGAAGGCGGCGACTTCAAATCCTGCTGCGCGCTGCATTCCAACCGCATGGTGCTGGACGAAAACGTCATGGCACGGGGCGCGGCCATGCATGCGGCGTTTGCGGAAGCATTTCTGGCGGAAGGCTTCCGCAAGTAGGCGTCAGCGCGTACTGCGAAGGCGGGTGGTCAGACGCACGCCGGCTACCGGCCGCTCCGCCAGCACTTCGCGGCGGAAGCGGAAGAGCTCGGCGGGGCGCCCGCGCGACTGGCTCGACGATTTTCCAGTGCCTTCGACAAGGCCCTGCGCTTCAATGAGGCGGCGGAAATTCTGCTTGTGCAGGCGCACGCCGGAAATCGCCTCCACCACGCGTTGCAGTTCCAGCAATGTGAAAGCCGGCGGCATCAATTCAAACACCACCGGGCGATATTTCATCTTGCCGCGCAGGCGTGCGATAGCAGTCGCCAGAATACGGCGGTGGTCGAACATCATGCTGAGGCCCAGCGGCGTTTCCGGAAGCTGCGAGGCCTGCGCGCGGCCGTCGCGGCGCGCTTCTTCCACCAATCCAGCTTCGTAGAGAAGTTCATAGCGTTCCAACACGCGGTCCTCATCCCAGCGTACGCCGTCGAGGCCGAAGCAGAGACGTGCGCGGTCGCGGCGCTTTTCGCTGTCGGCGAACTTGATGAAGGCTTTCAGCGCTGGCGTGATTACCTTGTCGATAATCTCCGGCTTTTTCTCGCGCCAATCCTCCCACGGGAAGTAGCGATACCAGTCGCCCCACGCCGCTTCGGGGGCCTTCGGCTCGCCGCTGGCGCGGGTCAGCGCGAGATAGCCCACTGACACCACCCGCGGGCCTTCGCCGGATTTCACCAGATGCCGCCCGCGATCCCCGAAAGTGTAAAGCTGCTCTGCGTAATCGAGATCCAAATAAGTTTGCTCGCCCACCCAGGTGCGCAGGCCGCTTTCCAGGGTGCGATGTTTTTTCGGATCGAAAGGACCGAAGGGAAGGGCATCTTCCGCGCCCTTGCGATGAACGACGAGTACGCGCGGGCATTCTTCGGCGACGGACACGATCGCCGCCGAGAGGCCGATGCTGACGACATGTTGTGCGGAATTCGCCTTCATAATTCGTCCGACAATGGCAGTTCGACGATTTCGCCTTCCGCGACGATGGTGCCGCGGCCCATGGATTCGACACCCAGGATCATGCGCCCATCGCGGCCCAAAGCCTTGTCCGCATGCTCCACCAGAAGTGGATTGGGGCGGGCGTGCGGTGCACGGGCGCGAAGGGATTTGGCGATTTCCTTTTCGCGAAATGGCCCAAATCGATCGCACAGGATGATATAGGCGGCGGCCATGGAGCGGCTGATTCCTGCCCAGCAGTGAATCAGCATCGGGGCTTTCGCATTCCACTCGCGCCCGAAGCGGATCAGCTGTTCGACATGTTCTCTGTTCGGCGGATCGTCGGCAAGCGCGGCGGACGAGACATCATTCAGGCCGAGTCGCAGATGATGCCCGAGTGGGATGCCTTCAGGAGTCTCGATCATGTGCCCGGGCGAGAGCAGTGTCATCATGTGGGACGGCTTGTATCGTGTGATCGCGGTTTCGATCTGCGATAGCGGTGTGACGAAAATGGCGGCCATACTGCGTTGCTATCCGAGCTTGAAGTAATAGGAAAGAGTTATGCTGTAAGCCGTTTGAATCTCTGCAAAAACTGATCCTGTGCTTCACTCGTGGGAAGTGGCACTATCCGGGGAAAGCGGGTCCCGCGCGCGGGTATGCCAAAGATCTTTTTGGCTTCCTCCGTGGTGAAACCGGCAAGCTGGGTGGCTTCATGGAAGGCCGAGATGATGTCCGCCTTCTTGAGGATGGCTTCCAGATCGGCAGGCGGCTTGGGCGGCAGGCCGAAACGGATATGGATAGCCGCCAGCAGGCGATGTTCGAAGGCCTTGTAGTCGATGCCCACCGCCGCCTTGAACGGGCTGATGAGGTCGCCGATGACGTATTCAGGAGCATCGTGCAGCAGCGCCATCAGGCGCGCTTCGCGCGACAGGCGCGGTTTCAACTCGACAGCAATCCTCTCCACCAACACGCAATGCTGCGCCACGGAATAGGCGTGGGCGCCTTTGGTCTGCCCGTTCCAGCGGGCCACACGGGCAAGTCCGTGCGCGATGTCCTCGATTTCGACGTCCAGCGGCGAGGGATTGAGCAGGTCCAGCCGGCGGCCGGAGAGCATGCGCTGCCAGGCGCGGGGCGGTTCTTTTTTGGTCGGCATGGGCCTGTGTAGCGCGGGGCGTCCCTTGACGTGAAGCCTTTTGCGCGCGTTGTTCGTTATACCGGTAAGGAACGGAGGGCAGGCATGGCTTATGTGAAGATTCTGGCGCCGCTGACGGGCAGCGCTTCCGATGCCACGGTGCTGGCCGGCGCTTTCGCCGCCGCGGCGCCGTTCAAGGCGCATGTGGTAGCCTTGTTCGTGCGTCCCGATCCGGCTGAAGCAATGCCATTCTTTGGCGAAGGCGTGTCAGGCGCCATGGCCCAGGAGATTGTGGACACGGCGAAGGAAGCCGCCGACAAGGCCTCCAGCGGCGCGCGCGCGGCCATCGCCGCGGCGGCGAAGGCCGAGGCGGCGGTGGTCATTGACCGTCCGGAGAAGCGAGACACGGTCAGCATCTCGTTCCGTGAGGTACAGGGCAATTTCGCCGATCGCGTGGCGCTGGCGGCCCGCCTTTCCGATTTGGTTGTTTTCGGGCCGCTGAAGCAGAGCGACCGGCCCGGTCTCGCGGAAGCCTTTGAGGCTACGTTATTGGAAACCGGCCGGCCCGTTGTACTCACCGGGCAAACTGCGCCGAAGAATTTCGCCCGCCGCATGGCCATCGGATGGGACGGCAGCGGCGCCTGCGCGCGGGCCTTGATTGCTGCGATGCCCTATCTGGCGCGCGCGGAAGCGATCGAGCTGCTCAGTGTTCGCAAGCCCAATACCGAATGCGAATCCTGCGATGACGCGCGCGACTATCTCGCGCTGCACGGCCTTGCCTGTGAGGAGCGTATGATCGATGCGGGGAGCCGTGGCGTCGGCGCGGTTCTATTAGAAGCCGCGTCACAGGGCGGCGCGGATCTGTTGGTGCTCGGCGGCTACGGTCACAAGAGCCTGCTGCAGATTTTCACCGGCGGCGTCACCAAGCATGTGGTGGCGAACGCGGAGTTGCCGTTGTTTCTGGTGCACTAAGCAAACCAGAACCGGATACACACCGCGATCAGCACGATAGCGAGAGTCACGCGAACAGCGGTGTCCGATGCCCGTGCCGAAACGATGCTCATGACGATGATCGCCGGGATCGACCCGACAAGCAAAGAACTCAGAACATGCCAGTTTATGAGGCCAAGCGAGGCATGGCCGAGGCCTGCGATCAGGGTCAGGGGCACTGCATGGGCGATATCCGAACCGACGATGCGGCGCGCTTCCATCTTGGGATAGAGAAACACCAGCGCCGTCACGCCGATGGCGCCTGCGCCGACCGACGACAGGGAAACCAGCACGCCCAGCGTCGCGCCGGTCAGAATCGTGAGCTTGCGCACACGGTCGGGATGCATCTCGGGAACATGATCCATGTACCAGCGCATCAGCGGCTTGCGGATCAGAAGCGAGAAGGCGGTGAAAAGAAGAGCGAATCCCAGAACCCGCGTGATCAGAAGCTGCGTGGCTTTGCCATCGACATCCATAAAATAGAGCGCTGCGATGGTGAGTGCGGTGGCGGGAATGCTGCCCAGCGCCAGGCGCCCGACAACGCGCCAATCCACCGTTCTGTTGTAGCCATGCACGATGGAGCCGCTGGCCTTGGTCAGAGACGCGTAGATGAGATCGGTGCCGACCGCCGTTGCCGGATGCATGCCGAACAGCAGCACCAGGATCGGTGTCATCAGCGATCCGCCGCCAACGCCCGTCATGCCGACAAGGCCGCCGACAAGAATGCCGGACAGCACATACAGCGGATCGACGTGGAGGAGGAAATCGAGCATGCAGGAAGCCTGACTAATACAGTTTCAGAAATGGGCTTTGCACGCGAACGTGCTTCGCAAATTATCTGCGATGCGAGCACGCTTCAAGCAATGAGAGTTTGTCAGTGCAGCTTGCGTAGAATGATGCTGCCGGCCGTATAACCTGCACCGAAAGAGCACAGATGCCCCAGATCCCCTTTGGCGAGATCGGAACTATGCAGATGGAACGCGACGATGGAGCCCGCCGAGCTGGTGTTGCCGAATTCTTCCAGCACGTTCGGCGCTTCGGCCTGGACCGGTTCGCGGCCCAGAACTTTCGTCGCGATCAGGCGGTTCATATTGATGTTGGCCTGATGCAGCCATAGCCGCTTGAGCTGCGACGGGACAATGTTCTGCTGTGCCAGATGTTCCTGCATGAATTCGGCGACCATCGGCACCACTTCCTTGAACACCTTGCGGCCCTTCTGGGTGATGAGCTTGTTGTCGTTGAACTGCGTTGCGGGATCGAAACGGTTCATGGAGCCGAAATCGTTGCGGATGTTATTGGAATAGACGGACTTCAACCTGGTGCTGACCATCTCCCACGCGTTCGCGCCGTCCGCGCCTTGCGCCGGTTCCAGCAAGCAAGCGGTCGCCGCGTCGCCGAAGATAAAATGTGTCTCGCGGTCGCGCAGGTTCAGATGCATCGTGTTGATTTCGGGATTGATGCAAAGGATCGCGCGCGCATGGCCCTGCGCCACCATGTCGGCTGCCGATTGCAGCGCAAAGGTGGCCGATGAGCATCCGGCCATCATGTCGTAACCGAAACCCTGGATGCCGAGCGCGTTCTGGATCTCGATGGCGATCTGCGGATAGGGGCGCTGGAAGATGGATGCGGCGCAGACCACACCATCGATATCTTCCGCACGCCGCCCAGCGGATTCGAGCGCCTGCTTCGCTGCTGCGATTCCCATCTCCGCCGAAAGCGCGATCTCATCCACTGGCCGTTCGGGCAGACGTGGGCACATGATTTCGGGATCGAGCATGCCGCTTTTCGCCACAACGTGGCGGTTGCGGATGCCAGAGGCCTTGAAGATGAATTCGTCACTGGATTTGAGCTGCGCATGCATCCGTCCGGCGTCGATGTCGGCTTGATGCGCGGCGTTATGGGCGCGGACGTATTCGTTATACGCCTCGACCAGCTCGATATTGGTGATGCGGTCCGGCGGTACAAAGAGCCCGGTGCCGCTAATCGCGATTCTTGTCACGCGCCCCTGAACTTTCCATGCTGCGTTGCGGCAGGCTGACGGACACGGGCCCCAAAGGCAAGTGGAAGCCGGCCCGCGGCTGCCCCCTGCGTCTCAATGAAGCTTTTTGAGGATAACGCTGCCCGCGGAATAACCGGCTCCAAAGGAGCAGAGCAGGCCCGTATCGCCCGCTTTCAGGTCTTCACTATATTTGTGGAAGGCGATGACCGATCCTGCCGATGAGGTGTTCGCGTATTCCGCGAGAATGTTGGGGGCCTCCCCCGGCATGGGATCGCGGCCCAAGACCTTGCGCGCGATCAGGTCATTCATATTGATGTTGGCCTGATGCAGCCACAACCGCTTTAGATCCGATGCAGCCACGCCGTTTTCGGCGAGGTGCGCCACCAGCATCTCTGCTACCATTGGCACCACTTCCTTGAAGACCTTGCGGCCTTCCTGAACAAAGAGTTTGTCCGGCTTGCCGATGCCTTCGGGCGCCGTGCGATTGAGGAAACCGAAATTGTTGCGAATGTTGTTGGAGAATTTCGTCTTCAATTTCGTGGAGATGATTTCCCAGGCATTCGCGCCGTCCGTCTTGTCCGCGCGCTCAACGACGAAGGCCGTTGCGACGTCGCCGAAGATGAAATGGCTGTCGCGGTCGCGGAAGTTCAGATGGCCGGAACAGACTTCCGGATTGCAAACGAGGATCGCACGCGCATTGCCGGCGGCAACCATGTCGGCTGCGGCCTGCAATCCAAAAGTCGCGGAAGAGCAGGCAACGTTCATGTCGAACGCGAAGCCTTCGATGCCGAGTGCTTCCTGCACTTCGATGGCCATCGCGGGGTAGGCGCGTTGCATGTTCGATGCGGCGACGAGAACGCCGTCGATATCGTCCGGCTTGCGGTCGGCCGCCTTCAGCGCGTCGCGTGCAGCGGCGACGGCCAT
Source organism: Pseudomonadota bacterium (assembly GCA_018242105.1). Taxonomy (GTDB): domain Bacteria; phylum Pseudomonadota; class Alphaproteobacteria; order Micropepsales; family Micropepsaceae; genus Rhizomicrobium. The sequence continues at coordinate 24,334 of JAFECP010000028.1, read as the reverse complement.
TTCCGCAAGGATGGAGATCTGGTCGTTGCCGCGTTCTGGCAGGCGCGGGCACATGATGTCCGGATCGAGGATGCCGGCCTTGTCCAGCACATACCGGTTGCCGATGCCGGACGCCTTCATCACGAATTCGGTCGAGGACGGAGACAACGGCTGCATTGTTCCCGTTTCGATGGCTTGCGCGTGCGCTGCGTTGTGGCGGCGGACAAATTCGTTGAAAGAGGCGACAAGTTCTTCGTTGGTGATGGATTGGGCGGGCGTGAAAAGCCCCGATCCGCTTAAAGCCATTCCGGTCACGGACGGCACCTTGCTCGATTTGCGCCGCGAAACTGGGCCAGCGGCGGCGCAAATTCAAGGATATTGGAATAGGCAGCCGTTGCCGCTAAGGAAGCGGCCATGGTGCAGCGCGAAACGGCTTTGGTTCTCTTCTCCGGCGGACAGGATTCCACAACCTGCCTGGCCTGGGCGCTCGACCGCTTCGCGCGTGTGGAAACGGTCGGCTTCGACTATGGCCAGCGCCATCGCGCGGAAATGGATGCGCGGCCGCGCGTGCTGGCGGCCATGCAGAGCTTTTCGCAATGGCGTGCGCGCCTGGGCGACGATCACGTTCTACCCATCGACACCTTGAAAGCCGTCGGCGGCTCGGCACTCACGGAAAATGTGAAGATCGAGATGGGCGCGAATGGGTTGCCGACAAGCTTCGTGCCGGCGCGCAATATCTTCTTCCTGACCGCGGCGGCGGCGCTGGCATACCGGCGCGGCATCCGCGATCTCGTCGGCGGCATGTGCGAGACGGACTATTCCGGCTATCCCGATTGCCGCGACGAGACGATCAAATCCGCGGCGAAGACCTTGAGCCTGGCAATGGACACGCACTTCGACATCCACACGCCACTGATGAAACTCGACAAGGCGCGGACTTGGGCGCTGGCGGAACAGCTCGGCGGCAAAGCACTGGTCGACCTGACGATCAAGGAGACGGTCACTTGCTACAATGGCGACCGGACGCATCGGCACGACTGGGGCTATGGCTGTGGTGAATGCCCCGCCTGCGATCTGCGCGCAAAAGGTTACGCGAAATACGCGGCGGCATGACCTATTCGGTGAAAGAGATCTACTACACGCTGCAAGGCGAGGGCGCGCATACCGGACGCGCCGCTGTGTTCCTGCGTTTCGCGGGCTGCAATCTGTGGACTGGGCTGGAGCGTGACCGCGAGAAAGCTGTCTGCCAGTTCTGCGACACCGATTTCGTTGGCACCGACGGACCGGGAGGCGGAAAGTTCAAGGACGCGGACGCGCTGGCGGACGCCATTGCTGCGCAATGGCCGAAGGGGCATACGGGAAAGCCTTATGTTGTCTGCACCGGCGGCGAGCCCTTGTTGCAGATCGATGCGCCATTGATTGCGGCGCTGCATGCGCAGAAATTCGAGATTGGCGTAGAAACGAACGGCACGCAGGAGGCGCCGGCGGGGCTGGACTGGATTTGCGTCAGTCCGAAGGCGGATGCGAAATTGAAGCTGAAAAGTGGCAGCGAGTTGAAGCTGGTTTACCCGCAAACGCTCGCGCCACCGGAGAAATTCGCCGCGCTGAAGTTCGAGCACTTCTTCCTGCAGCCGATGGATGGCCCGCAATGCGCGGAAAACACGCAGGCCGCTACCGAATATTGCCTCGCCCATCCACAATGGCGCCTAAGCCTTCAAACGCACAAGCTTATCGGAATTCCGTGATTCCGGTTCTCACCGGCGCGGTTTCGCGGATAGAAACCATGGCGACGAGCCCGATGGCGATACCGCCCATCATGTAGAAGGCCGGCGCCAGAGGATTGCCCGTGAGCTTGATGATCCATGCGATCATGAACTGCGTCGTACCGCCGAAGGCTGCAATGGACACAGCATAGATCACCGCCACGGCGCCGGCGCGGATGCGGCGGGGCAGAGATTCCGTCACCACTGTCAGCGTTGGGCCGCCGCCCCAGCATTGCAACGAGGCGAGCAGCGCGCTCACCGCGTAAAGCGCGAAAACGGTGCGGCTATGCGAGATCACATAGAATGCCGGGAAGGCCAGAATAAACAACAGCGCGTAAGGAACGATCATGACAGGTTTGCGGCCGAAGCGATCCGTCGTCCAGCCGCTGATGAGATCGAAGGTGACACTGAAGATGCCGATGACGACCGTGGCGCCGAACGCGATGGCTGTGTCCATATGCAGCGTGTTGATGGCATAAGTCGTCATATATTCGAGTGCGTAGTTGCAGACCGTGCCTGTCAGAATCATCATTAGGCCGAAGAGGGCGACGCGCAGATAAGGCGCCAGCGCGACAGGTGTTTCGTCCGTTTCCTCGTCCAGTGTTTCGGGCAACTGGCGGCGAACGTACAATCCGAATGGGACAATCGCTGCGCCGAACAGGAATGCCAAGCGCCACCCCCAACTGGTCAGCGCATCGGCCGATAGCGTCGATGCCAACACGGTGCCAATGATGCCGGCGACAAGAACGCCACCATCCTGCGTGGCGTAGGAAATCGCGGCGTAGAATCCGCGCTTCAGGGGCGGCGCGGCTTCGACAAGATAGGCCGTAGTCGGGCCGACTTCACCGCCGAGGGCGAAGCCCTGAATCAGCCGGAACAGGATGAATAGGATCGGCGCGGCGATGCCGATAGATTGGTAGGACGGGGTCAATGCCAGCCCCACGATGCCGAAGCCCATCAAGCTGAAGGATAGCATCATCGCCGGCTTGCGGCCGATGCGGTCAGCCATGCGCCCGATGACAAGGCCTCCCAACGGTCGCGTGAAAAAGCCCACACCGAACGTGGCGAGCGATGCGAGCAAGCTTGTTGTCGGGTCCTGCGAGGGGAAAAAGCTGTTGCCGATCTGCGTGGCAAAGAAGGCGTAGCAGACGAAATCGTAGAAGGAGAGCGCGTTGCCGATCGCGACGGCTGCGATCTGATGGGCGGGCAGACCTTGTCTCTTTGTGTCCGCCTGCGCCATGCTGCCCCCAATGCTCCGGCGACGCTAGCGGATTGCCGCTATTCCGTCACCCGGTTCAGGGCATCGATCATCTTCTGCACCATGGGATGAAAATGCCCCTTATGGCTTTGCTGCAGGCTGGAAAGCATCCAGTCCTTTTCAGTGAGCTTCTTGCGGCAGTTAGGTGCACCGCAACCGCAATCCATTTCATCCCAGGTGTATTCCGCATCGTCGTAATTCCAGGTTCCCTGATCGAGCGTGATCTCTTCACCTGCCGCGATATCGCGCCGCGCGACGAGTGTGACTTCATCGGTGAGCCAGGCATTCGGATCGCAGGAATGGTTCAGATTCTCGTCCAGGCTGGGATCGGGATCGCTTTCCGGCAGCGCGAGATAGGTATCACCGGCAACTGTCCAGACAGAACACTCACGATAGCCGCTGGCCGCCTGCGCGCCGGAAATCTTTTCACCGCCGAATTCCATCAGCTTTTCGCCGCGCGCGATGGGCACGGTTGCAAATACGCCTTCGCCATGGATTTCGGATTCGCCCCCGGCGAGCTTTGGATTCACCCAACTGCGCGCAAGATAGGTCCGCATCAGACCGACGCGACGACCGGCCGACGCGGCTCTGCAAGTTTCGGCGTCCTGGCATGCAATTCTTCCAGCAACGACTTTTTGAGCGCGGCGGCGGCGGGCTCATCCCACAGATTGCGCCATTGCATGGGATCGTTGTTGAGATCGTACAGCTCGCCTTCTGTGCCTTCATAGATCGACGACTTGCCGTAAGCGGTGATGATCCAGTCATCACGATAGAGCGTGCGCAGGGAAATGGAAATTCCGTTGTGCTCGGAATCCCATTCGGTAAAGACGGTTTCGCGATCATCGGCGGCTTTTGCGTCGCGCGGCAACGGCGCGCCTTCCATCCATGCGCCAGGTTCGATGCCCGCGATCTCGCAGAAGGTCGGCGCGAAATCGACCTGGCCGACCGGCGCGTCAACGGTTTGCGGGGCAATTTTGGCGTTAGGCGCGGGCCGCCAGATCATCGGCAGATGCATCAGGCTGGTGACGTGATGCGGACCTTTGAACAACAGTCCGAAGTCGCCCTGGAACTCGCCGTGATCGGTTGTGAAAAGAACGTCTGTGTCGCCATCCCAGCCGCGCAGTTTGATCGCGGCCATTACTTTCGC
>JAFECP010000028.1:6181-20048 GCA_018242105.1 Pseudomonadota bacterium | reverse complement strand
CCGGGATAACCTGCTGGCACAGGCAGGTCGCGCCAGTTGTGGCGATGGATTTCGCTCTCCGGTGGATCCCAGGGATGATGCGGGTCAGGAAAGCTCATCCAAACGAACCAATCTTCTTTCGGATCGAGTGAGTTCAGATAAGCGATGGTGCGATCCGCAACCCAATCGGTGTGATAGAGCCCGCGCGGACATTTGTTGTGTTTCGTCTGAATTGCCTTGGTGTCGCCCAAGCCGAAGGAATTCTGCGCCATGTTCGGGCCAAGCACCGGGTAGAACTCGTCCATGACCTCCGGATGGTTTTTCATCAGCCATCGCGGATAGTGCAGCATTCCACGCGCACCGTGTGCCGCCAGTTCCATATGATCGAAGCCACGGTGAGGGCCGAACCGGTCCTCCATGCCCATGCGGTTTTCCTCGAAGCGCAACTGAAAATCGAGGAACGGCTCAAAATGCGCCTTGCCGATCAGCGCCGTGCGGTAGTTCTTCTTCTCTTTCAACAATCGCGCCACAGACGGCGCATCCACCGGCAGCGGCACCCCATTCATCCATACGCCATGCGTTGAAACATACTGGCCGGTGATCATCGTCGCGCGTGCGGGCATGCAGACGACGTTCTGCGCATGGCAGCGCGTATAGTTGATCCCGTCGCGGGCGAGGGCATCGATGGCGGGTGTTCGCGCGATCTTCTGTCCGTTCACGCCCAAAGCGTCAAACCGCATCTGGTCGGTTGTGATGAACAATATCTTGCGCCCCATGGTCTGCTCCTAGAAATGTGTGATGAGTTTGTCCAACTCCGGCCGCACGCGCTCTTCGAGCGGCTCGGCAGGCTTGCCGATATAGATGAATCCTGCAATGCGCTCTCCTGGTTTCAGGCTGAGCTTTTCCTTCACGCGCTCATCGAAGGCGCACCATTCGGTAAGCCAGTTCGCGACATATCCCAAAGCATGCGATGCCAGCAGAATGTTTTGGCAAACCGCCCCGGCCGACAATTCCTGCTCCCACATCGGAACCGGGATATTCTCGCGCACATGGCTGATGACGCCGATCACCACAGGTGCGCGCAGGAAACGCCCACGCTCCATCGCGATGCGCTCATCGCTCACGCCGCCTTCCGCGCAGAGGATATCGCCGATCAGATCGCCCATGCGCTTGCGGCCTTCGCCTTCGAAAACGATGAAGCGCCAGGGGAACAGCTTCTTGTGATCGGGCACGCGGGCGCCAGCCTGCAATATCACACGCAATTCTTCGGGGTTTGGCCCCGGTCCGGTCATCGCTTTCGCGGAGCCGGAGCGACGGGACAGCAGAAGATCGAGGGTCTGCGGAGCGGAGCGATTCAGTCGGGACGCATCAACCATGAAGAGAGCCGGAAATTGCATACCCCTATGAGGGTTGCCGGTGGATATTGAAGACCTACATAACCCCTGACCCAATGTGGCGCGAGGATTTTGCATGTTGGGGAAATGTCGCGTTTTTGACTATACTGCCGGTAGCAGGAGCCCGTTCATGTCATTGCACGTCGAAAAGGTCGCACAGGTCGATCCCATCTGGTCCGCGCTGCGCCAGCAGGCCGAAGAGATTGCCGCGCGCGAGCCCGCGCTCGCCAGCCTCACACACGCGACGATCCTTCAGCATCACAAACTCGAAGACGCATTGGCTTATTTGCTGGCCGGAAAGCTCGGCGGAGAAAGTGTTACGCCGATGCTCGCGCGTGAAGTTTTCGAAGAAGTGATGAAGGAAGAGCCGGAGATCGGCGCCGCCGTGCGCGCGGACTTGTCCGCTGTGTTCGAGCGCGATCCTGCCTGCCACTCTTACGCGCAGGCCTTCCTGTTCTTCAAAGGCTTCCACGCGCTGCAGAGCCATCGCATTGCGCATTGGCTTTACAGGCACAATCGCGCGCCTTTCGCTTATTTCATCCAGAGCCGCATGTCGGAACTGTTCGCGGTGGATATCCATCCAAATGCACGGATCGGGCGCGGCATCTTTATGGATCACGCAACGGGCATTGTCATCGGTGAGACAGCGGTGGTGGACGACGATGTATCCATGCTGCATGGCGTGACGCTTGGTGGCACCGGCAAGGAGCATGAAGATCGCCATCCCAAAATTCGCCGGGGCGTTCTGCTCGGTGCGGGCGCCAAGGTGCTTGGTAATATCGAGGTCGGTGAATATTCGCGCGTGGCCGCGGGCAGCGTCGTATTGAAGCCGGTGCCTGCAAACTGCACCGTCGCGGGCGTTCCGGCCAAGGAAGTGGGATGTGCCGGTTGCGATCGGCCTTCGCAGGCCATGGATCAGGTCATCCGCGAGCCGGATTTCGATATCTAGAACGCATCCGCGATCTTGAACGCGAACAGCGCGGCCGCGACCAGCGGCTTGCGCAGCCAGGGCCCGCCAGGGAATTTCTTCGCCGGTACGCGCGCCATCACATCGAAGCGCCCGGAATTTCCCAACGCCGCCTCGGCCATCAGCTTGCCGCCGATAGAGGTGAGGGCGACGCCTTGTCCCGAGTAGCCATGCGCGAACAGCACACGTGGTGAGAGCCGCCCAAAATGCGGCAACCGAGTCACCGTGATGCCCACCGTTCCACTCCATGCATATTCCGTGGGCACGGATTTCAGCATCGGGAACACTTGCAGCATCCTGCGCCGCACGATCGGCGCGATGTCGGCGGGTAGGTTCCAGTAGCCCTCGCGCCCGGCAAAAAGCAGCCGCCCATCGTCGCTCTTGCGATAATAGTCCAGGACATGCCGCGTATCGGCAACGGCAGCGTTCATCGGCAGAATCTGTTCACCGAGGGCGGGTGGAAGCGGCGCAGTGGCGGACATGAAGCTTTCGACATGGCCGATATAAGGCGCAAGTTCCGGCGCGAGATCGGCGGAAAATGCATCCGTCGCCAGCAGAACGAAATCCGCAGTTACCTTGCCGCTCTCGCCATAAACGATGTTCTTTTTGCCGGATGTCTCGATGCTGCGCGCGCGTGAATGTTCAAGGATCGTCGCGCCTGCCGTTTCCGCGCCGCGCGCCAACCCTCGGGCATAGCGCAGTGGATGAAGATGCCCTCCACCCATGTCGAGCTTGCCGCCGAAATAATCCGCACCAATCAGGCGGTGCGTTTCGTTCGCATCTATCATCCGTGCCGCAGAGTAGCTGTAGTGCTTGCTGAGATGTTCGATTTCTTCGCCGAGTTCGCGCAATGCTGCGCGATCGTGCGCGGCGATGATGAGCCCGTCTGTTACATTGGCTTCCGGCGCCAATTCGGCTGCCAGAGCCCGCACCAGCGCCTTGGATTCTTCACACAGGTCCCAGAGGTCGTGTGCGTGCACTCGTCCCAGCCATTTCTCGAGGCCCGGCTGGCTCATGCGATAGCCGGTGTGGATTTGGCCGCCATTACGCCCGGACGCGGCGAACCCCACCGTTTCGGCTTCCAACAGAATCACGCGGGCACCGGCGCGGGCCAGATGAAGCGCTGCGGTGAGGCCGGTGAAGCCACCGCCGATCACGCAGATGTCCGCGCGCATATCGCTGTTCAGTGCCCCGCGTAGGGCTGGCGTCTCGGAGCTGGCGGCGTAGTAGCCCTGCGGGGCGGCGGAACTGGCCTTCATCGCAGTATTGACGGCTGGCCCGGTGTGGCGGTCAAGGCGGTGCTTGACCGAAAACCAGCGTCATGCGACTCCAAAGTCATTCAAGGAGACTTCCGCTTTGACCCGCAGCGAACTTTGGCGCATCGAGAAATATCTGCGCAACCTTTTCCGTCTTGACACCATCACGGTGGTCGAACGGCCGAAGCAGGATGATTCCGTTGAGGTTCATATAAATGGCGAGTTTATCGGCGTGATCTTCAAGGATGAAGAGGACGGCGAAGTCTCCTACGCCTTCAACATGGCGATCCTTGAAATGGATTTGCCCGAAGCCCCTTCGTCGCGCACGTAGCCAGGCGAAGCGGTGCAGGGAGTGTTGCTACCCGGTTGGATCGGGGCGGCTGTCGCGCTCCTGATCCTCATCGCTTTCACTTACACACAGTTCCGCCACGCTGGCCTGGCGCTCGTCGCCGCTCTCGCACCGCTGCCCGGTACGAGAGTTGCCGTAGTGTTGCACATGCCAGCCCATCCGCTTGCTTATCTTTGCGGGTTTGTCGTTTCGCTTATGCTGACATCGGGGATCGAGGCGCGAATTCGCGACGGTGCTCCCCGCCGGGAAGCCATGGCACGGGGGATGTCGGAACTATTGCCGATCCTGGTCTGGCCGATAGCATTAGCTGTTTGTGCAACGGTCCTGCCCGCGCTTGTTGCAAAAGGGTTTGTGGCGCCAGTACTTTCTCTCATTCTCACGGTCGCTCTGTGCGGGGCGGCAGCGCTGATCTGTACCCCAGTTGGTCTGGCTTTTCTTCCATATCCGGATGACTTCATCACGCGGGCCAATCGGCTGCGGGAAAGGCGGGAGCGTTGGCTGGATTGGCTCACGTTCGTGGTTCAACCGCGCTGGGGTTGGAGTGTCGGCGGCATCGCACTGATCTTTGCGGTTCTCGGATTCTTCGGTGGTGCAGATTCCGGCGCGATAGAGCTGTTCGCGGCGCCAGCGGGGTTGCCGATTGCATTGGGTCTCTTTGCTATCTTTGCCTATATGGCAACGCGAGACATGCGGCGCACCGCCGCGCTTGTGCTGACCAGCACAGTGCTGATGTGCCTGATGTTCTGGATCAATGCGCGCATCGCTATCGATCCGGCAATGGCGCTGTTGGCGATTGCTCTAGCCGCCATGCCGGCCCTCATTCTGGCTGGGCAGTCTTCCGCCTTCGTGCGCGCGGGCGACACGATGGTTGTCGCAATCTTGCGCGGATTCGAGCGATGCGCTGTCCCGACAATTTTCTATTGCCTTGCCGCGACCTTGGCTCTTTGTATATCCAGTGAATATGCCGCCGCCATTCTTGTGCTTTGTGGCGGCGTTGCAGCATTGCTGTTTTTCCCGGCTCTGACCACGGCGATCTACGACTTCTTTCCGCCGCGGGTATCGCTGGATGCCTATCGAGTCCGCTGACTATTTCACCCGGAACGATGCGACCAGCTTATCGACGCCCTGGGTGATTTCCCGCCAGCGGCCGAGATTGGCGCGCTTGAAGCGATAGCTGACGGCGACGCCGCCCGTAGCGCGGGAATCGCGCAGGCAACTGGGGCTTGGCACTTGCGGGCTGAAACGGACGCAGCGCAACACGATGGGCTTGCCGTTCTGCTGGCCGACAAACAGATCCTCGCCGTGATAGCCGGAATCGTCACGGAAAACGTACTGCGTGAGGCCGAACGGCCCAGGTTTACCGGCTGGGTCTGTCACGTAAGTCATGTAGATACGCTGGAGCCGTTCAGCCTCGCTGATCCTGAACTGCTCCTCGCGCAGCAGAACGAAGATCACCGGCGAATCCGCGGCGTTCCCGGAGAATGACGACGCGTGCCAATCCGAATATCCGTTGAAGTCCGGGAAGGCCGTAAAAAGTTGCACTTCCTTGAGCACGCCACCCTGCCGCGCGCGCGCGAACATGATGTAATTCGCCGGGATGGAGAATTTGGAGCCGTTGATCGTCAGCGCCACCGGATCGGTTCGCGATGTCGGTGCGGCGTGTTCCTCGATGAAGGAGGTCGGGGCAGGGACGAGATAATAGAGAAGAAAGATGACCGACAGTCCGGCGGTTACAATGAACACCGCGATCGGAATCAGCCATCCCGATCGTTGCTTGACGTCATCGTCTGTGTCTCCTGCCCGGCTCATCCCGTTCGCGACATCTGCGAGTCTCTTCTCAGCGATTTGTCTAACACGCCTTCCGCCGATTCCCCGCGGGAGCGGCATCATGTCGGTTAATTTCGTTTTGGCGTTGCTCCGCCGCCGCGCTGCCCGGAAATCGGACGCTCCGCCGACCCGGCAGCGCGAACAGCCGGTTCCGATCCGAAATGACACAAAATTGACCGGCAGAAGCCGTTCCGGCAGGCATGGAGGCTGCACTTGACCACCCGAGTTTGGGGCGCGGTGGTCAAGGTGCACAATTTTCTGATTTTCCTTTTCGCGATGACAGGCGGCTTCGCCGCATCCGGCATTGCCGCCAACACCTACAGGCTGGTTGCCCGGAAACCCGAAACGGGCGGCAGCAAGGCCGCCTATTACGTCGTCATGGTCGTGGCCGGACCGAGCGTGTTGTTCGACAACGCCGCCCGGTCCTGGCGCAAGAAGGCTTGCTCCGCTCTGGCGTTCTGGCTCGCGGCGGCATTGAGCGCCTATTGGAGCTTCATCATAGGCCTGTTCGGCCTCAGCATTGCGCTGGCGATCTAAAGCACCGTCAGCATGCTCCCAACGAGCGGGTGGCGCACGATATCCGCATCGCCCAGCCGTGTGATCGAGATTTCAGGCACACGCTCCAGCCGTGTCGCGATATCGCCGAGTCCGGAGATACCGGGAAGCAGGTCGGTCTGGTCAGGATCGCCGGTGAGCACCATGGTCGAGCGCCAGCCCAAGCGGGTCAGCAGCATCTTGAGCTGGCCATATGTGCAGTTCTGCGCTTCGTCGATCACCACGAAACAATCGTTGAGTGTGCGCCCGCGCATATAGGCCACGGGTGCGATCTCGATGATACCCTCAGCAATGAGCGCCTTTGTCCGTTTGCCGCCCAGACGCTCGTTGAGCGCGTCGTAGAGCGGGCGAAGGTAAGGCGCGAGTTTCTCCTGCATGTCACCGGGCAGGAAGCCGAGGCTTTCGCCGGCCTCGACCGCTGGGCGGGAGAGTACGATGCGGCTCACCTTGTTCTGCTCCAGGGCTTCGACAGCTTTTGATATGGCGATGTAGGTCTTGCCGGTTCCCGCCGGCCCCAGCGCCAGCACGACGGAGCGCTCTGCGATTGAGTCCATCAGCTTTTGCTGCAATGGGCTCATCGCCCGTATGTTTTTTACATATTTTCGGTCGCGGCCTTCGCGGTCGCGGTCCAGCGGGTTCCAGCCGCCGGACGGAAAGAGCGCATGCACATTGTCGGACTCGTAAGCACTTTCGCGGTATTTGCGACGCGCGGAACGCTTTGCCATGGATACTCCCTGGACAATGACAGATTGCGATGAGGGGGAAGATCGCCGTTTTGTGACGAAACGGCTGGCTGTTTTGAGCGTGTGAGTTTCAGGGCGGCGGATATTGGCCGTTTTGCGGTCGGTACTGGCAAAGTGCACATCCGCACCAAGCTCTACCCCCTTAAAGCCCACGCGACTCAGCGGGCTTGAGGAAATCTTACCCAAAATTTTGAAATCCGTCTGTTTTGTTGTTGAACTTTTCTTGTCGGCGCGGCGCTGCCACACTACCGCCGGACGCAACCATGGACCGACGATGCCGATTTACGCGCTAGGTGACTGGCGACCGGAACTACCTGCCGAGGGGGACTATTGGGTGGCGCCCAATGCGGTGCTCATCGGACGCGTGCGGTTGTTGAAGGGCGCCAGCGTATGGTTTGGCGCTGTCATCAGAGCCGACAATGACTGGATCACGATCGGAGAGAATTCCAATGTGCAGGACAATTCTGTCGTGCATACCGATCCAGGGCAGCCGACGACCATCGGCAGCAATGTGACGGTCGGGCACAAAGTCATCCTGCATTCGACAACTGTGGGCGACAATTCGCTGATCGGCATGGGCTCGACCTTGCTTAACCGTTCGAAGATCGGCAGCAATTGTCTGGTAGGCGCGAACTCGTTGATCGCGGAAGGCAAAGAGTTTACCGATGGCTCAATGATCCTGGGCGCACCGGCGCGCGTGGTGAAGCAGTTGCCGGATCCGCAGCTTCAGATGCTCAAGATCTCATCGGATATCTATGTGAAGAATTATCGGCGCTTTCGCGGTGATCTGAAGCAGATAGGCTAGGCGCCCAGTTAAGCACTTTGGCGAGAGATCGGCTGCTCTTTGATCCAGAGCTTGCGGATGCGCGTGTCGGCTTCGGGGCCAAAATTGAACCACGCCGCTTTGTCGTGCGTCGCGTCAAGCACGAACAGCATGTCGAGCTTGCCGAGCTGCGGCGTCAGAAGGTTACGGATCGAATTGACCGATAGTTCGCTCATCAGCAGCCACACCTGCGGCAGCAGCGGATAAGCAGAACCCATTTTGTGGATTTCTTCTTCGACACCCTGGATCGAGCGGGATTTCATGTCGGCGATGATGACAAAGCGGGCGCGCTCGCCGGATTTGCCGTCCGCATCGCTACGTCCGAATTTCTGCACGGCGGCCGGTTCGTCCGGCTGCAAGGTTTCCTCGCGTGCGATGGATACCATTTTGGAAGGCTGAAACAGCTTCGAAAATTGCGCCTCTTCCCCTGCGGAACGGAACGAGGTTTCGCCCGCGCGCGCGATAAGCGACGAAGCGGCAAGGCGGCCTTCCGCCGCGAAGCTCTCCATCTGCTCCGTCGTGTACGGGCCATAAGCCCGGTCACTTACGCTGACGATCCAGTAGTCCGACATCCGATATTCCAAGTGCAGGCTCCGTCGAAATTAGACAGAAATGGTTACCCAAGCCTTGCCGGGGCCGCTGCTCGGTGTCCAAATCTTCCCGGAAACATTGGGGACTCGCCATGGCCGATTATGAATTTTGCACGGTGGAGAGGGACGGGCCGCTCACCGTCATCACCCTCAACAGGCCGGAGGTAATGAACGCCCTGCATCCGCCCCAGCATTTCGAGATGGATGCCATCTTTAACGATTTCGCGAACGATCCAGCGCAATGGGTCGCCATCGTGACAGGTGCGGGCGAGAAAGCATTCAGCGCGGGCAACGATCTGAAATACCAGGCCGGCGGGGGCAAGATGTCGATGCCGGCGAGTGGATTCGCCGGATTATGCTCGCGCTTTGATCTCGACAAGCCGCTGATCGCAGCGGTGAACGGCTTGGCGATGGGCGGCGGTTTTGAAATCGCGCTGGCTTGCGACATCGTGGTTGCGGCGGAGACGGCGACATTCGCACTCCCCGAACCGCGCGTCGGATTGGCGGCACTGGCAGGCGGCCTGCATCGCCTGCCGCGCACCATCGGCGACAAACGCGCGCTCGGCATGATCCTCACAGGACGGCGCGTGAGTGCGAAAGAAGGGCAGGCGCTCGGCTTCGTGAACGATGTTGTCGCGCCGGCCGACCTGATGGCGTCTGCAAAGAAATGGGCGGCGCAGATCCTGGAGTTGTCGCCGATGTCGGTGCGCGCCTCAAAGCAGGCGGTCACTCGCGGACTCACGGAAGCCTCCGTGGAGGCCGCGCTCAAGGCGCAGGCAAAATATCCCGCCGTGGCCGCGATGTTCAGGAGCGAGGATTTCGTGGAAGGCCCGATGGCCTTCGCGCAGAAACGTCCGCCGCAATGGAAGGGTAAGTAAAAACGACGGGCCCGGAGTCGCCTCCGGGGCTCGCGTTCCGGGTCACGCTCGATTACATGAAGTGCCAGCCGTCATCATAGCGGCACGCGGTCCCATAGTTCACGTTCCAGTGGCCGTGACGCCACACACCTTCTTCGAAGTCGCGGCACCATCTGTGGTGGCGGCGATATTCGCGGGTGGGGGTGAAGTAGCCGTAGTGACCGCGCGGATCGCGCCAGTCATAGCGACGCCCGATCTGACCATCGAGGCCGCGGTAATAGACCGGGAAGGCGTATTGCCGGTCCTGACAATCCGTGTCGCTCGCGATCTTGCTGCCAATAATACCGCCCAGGATCACGCCACCAACGGTCGCCGCAGCTTTGCCGCCACCACTGCCGAACTGATTGCCGATCACGCCGCCGGCGATCGCACCGAGAACTGTGCCCCCCGCGTTGTTCCGCTGACGGCAATCGGCGCCATAGTCGTAACGTGCGCCACGGTCGTCATAACGGTCCGGCGGAGGGCCATAGCCATCATTTTGGGGCGGCGGGCCGTAGCCGTTGTCCGGCGGCGGCGGTCCATAGCCCGATTGAGCCGATGCTGCGCCCGCGGTCATCAGCATGAGGGCTGCAGTCGCGAGCAAGACTTTGTTCTTCGAAAGCATTTCCATTCTCCTCAATATTGGACCCCGAATTGGCCCCACGAGCCATCCCACCATCGGAGTATGACGGTGAACCTGATCTGAACGAAATGGGCCGTCATGGAGGCGGTTCCCCTGGGCAAACCTTGGCTAATCGAAAAGATGGGCTAGTCTGCAGCCGTAACCCTCGCCTGTGTATCTCCATGTCCCGGCATATTCTTTCAGCCGCGCTGCTTTCGGCGCTGACGCTACTTTCGGCTTGCGGCAAGAACGATCAGAAAAAAGACACGCAGACAGCCGCCGCGGCGCCCAAGCCGATCACCAAACCGGACGAGCAAGTGCCGCTGGGACCGCTGCCGCGCACGGCGACACCCATCCATTATGCGATCACGGTGACCGTCGATCCGAAGAAGGACCGCTTCAGCGGCCACACCGAAATCGATGTAACGTTCAACACCGCGCGCAAGACGCTATTCATCGACGGAAATGAGCTGAATGTAAAAAGCGCGTTCGCATTGCTGCCGTCCGGCAAGAAGGTGCAAATCGCTTATGCGCAGGTCGATCCGTCAGGCGTGGCCTATCTGAATTTCGGCGAGAAGATTCCGGCGGGGAAGGCGAAGCTGGTTTTCGATTATGACGCGCCGTTCAACCCGTCGCTGGCTGGCCTGTACAAGGTCGTGACCAAGGCGGGCGACGCTTACGCCTTCACGCAGTTCGAGAACATCGACGCGCGGCGCATGTTCCCCAGTTTCGACGAGCCCGGCTACAAGACGCCATTCGACGTCACCGTGATCGCGCCGGTGGACGACAAGGTGATCGCCAACACGCCAGTCGTGACCGACAGCGGCGTCGGCAACGGCATGATGAAATGGACGTTCCAGCAGACCAAGCCGCTGCCCACCTATCTGGTGGCGCTGGCCGTAGGCCCGCTCGACATCGTGGACGGCGGCGACATTCCGGCGAACCAATATCGCGGCCATCCGGTGCACCTGCGCGGCGTGACCGCCAAGGGCATGGGGTCGAAGCTGAAATACGCGTTGTCGCTCACACCTTCCATTGTCGAACATCTCGAAGCCTATTACGGCGTGAGCTACCCCTATCAGAAGCTGGATGTGCTGGCGGTGCCGGATTTTGCGGCGGGCGCGATGGAGAATGCGGGCGCGGTCACCTTCCGCGAACAACTTCTGCTGATGGACGACAACGCGCCGCTGGAACAGAAGCGCTCCAGCCTTTCGGTGCAGGCGCATGAACTGGCCCATCAATGGTTCGGCGATCTGGTCACGCCCAAATGGTGGGACGACATCTGGCTGAACGAATCCTTCGCCACATGGATGTCCAGCAAGATCTCCGATCAGGTGAAACCCGACGAAGAATTCGGCCGCGCGCGTTTGGCTTCCACGCAGGATGTCATGCGTCTGGATGAGCTTCCCAGCGCACGCCAAATCCACAATCCGGTAAACAACCCGGACGATATCGACAACGCCTTCGACGACATCACCTATTCCAAGGGGGCCGCGGTGCTTGCGATGTTCGAAAGTTATGTCGGTCCCGCGGATTGGCAAAAGGGCATCCACGCATACCTGGAAAAATTCGCATTCAAGAACGCCAGCGCGCAGGATTTCATCGGCACCATCGCGGCCGCGACGAACCATCCGGAAATCGTCGATGCCTTTAACAGCTTCATCAATCAGCCGGGCATTCCGTTGCTGAAGACGGAGCTTGCCTGCGCGCCGGGAACGCCCGGCGTTGCTGTCACGCAGACGGCCTACACCAGCGTCGGCATCACGCCGGTTTCGCATGACTGGAAAGTGCCGATGTGCCTCACCGCCGACGGCGCGCGGAGCTGCCAGATCGTGACCCCGCCCACCACGCAGGTCAGGTTGGGCGACAAATGTCCGGCGCTGATTTTCCCGAACGCGGAGGGCGCGGGCTATTACCGCTTTACTGAAGATGCGGCGAGCTGGAGCAAATTGCTCGCGGCTGCGCCGACTTTGGATGCGGCAGACCAATATACGCTGTTCCGCAATGCGGACGCCGCGATGCGCGGCGGCTACGGCTCGGCAGCCGGCTATTTCAGCCTGATACATGCGCTCGCGCCGCTGGCGTCATGGGATCTCATCGAAGCCATGGACCGCAGCCTGCATGACCTGCGAGTGACCGGTGTGATCGGCACGGCGGATGTCGCCAAGACGCAAGCCTTCGTGCGCAACAATTTCGGGACACGTCTTGTTCCGCTCGGCCTTGCCGCGAAGCCGGAAGAGGCGCCTGCCAATGCGCTGACACGGCAATATCTCGCGCAGATTCTCGTGGAAGAGGGGCACGATCCGGCTTTGATCGCGCAACTCACCAAAGCCGCGCATGTGTACCTGTCGTCTGGTGGCAAGGACCTGGGCGGCATTGCGCCTGAGCTCCGCACTCTGGCGATGCGCGCGGGCGTTATGTCGGAGGGCGCACCATTCGCCAGCGCAGAGTTCAACGCTCTCCAGAAATCCAGCGATGAATATTTTATCCAGAGCGTGATCTATGCTCTCGCTGGTTCGCAGGACGGCTCCACGCTGCGCAAGCTGCTCGACATGACGCTGACGCCGGATATCCGCATCGGCGACGTGCGCTATGTCTTCCGCTATATGCAGGACGAGCCGAAAGGCCGCGACGTGGCGTGGGCATGGTTCAAGGCGAACTACAGCGGCATGCTGAAACGCCTGTCAGCCGATGGCCTGAGCAGTGCGCCCGAAATCCTGGAGAACGCTTGCGACGCGAACAGCAAAGCGGACCTCACGGCGTTCTTCGGCCCCAAGACGAGCCAGCTCACCGGCACGCCGCGCACGCTGAAGGAAAACCAGGACCGCATCGACCGCTGCGTGGCGCTGAAGCAGGCCAAAGGCGCTGAGATATCAGGTGCGATCAAGGCGCTGAAATAGCGCATTCTGGAGCTGAACAAGCGCCAGTGGCCTCTCCCTTCGGCAAGCTCGGGGTGAGGAGGTCGGCCCGGATATATCAGCCGGTTCGCAGTTCTAATATACACGCGCCTTTGGCGGGATGTATTCGACTTCGTTGGTCAGCGTGTAGGTATGAACCGGGCGGTAATCGAGTTTCGCCCAGCCTTTGCCGTCCAGCCAAGCCAGCGTGTGCTTCATCCAGTTCTGGTCGTCGCGATTGGGGAAGTCTTCGCGGGCATGGGCGCCGCGCGACTCCTGGCGGTTCACCGCGCCTTCGATGGTCACGACGGCCTGCAGGATGAGATTCTCATATTCCAGCGTCTCCACCAGATCGGAATTCCAGATCATCGAGCGGTCGCTGACGCCGATGTCGCCGATGCCGCGATAGATTTCGTCGATGCGCTTGCGGCCCTTGTCCAGTGTCTCGCCGGTGCGGAACACCGCCGCGTCTTCCTGCATCGCCTTCTGCATCGCCGCGCGCATTTGCGCCGTGGAGGTGCCGCCTTTGGCGTTGCGGTATTTGTCGAGACGGGCCAGCGAGGCTTCGCCGGCGTCCTTCGGCAGGTCGGCATGCGCCTCGCCCGGCGTGATGGACTTCGCGGCCTGAACGCCCGCCGCCTTGCCGAACACAACAAGGTCGATCAGCGAGTTCGAGCCAAGGCGGTTGGCGCCATGCACGGACACACAGGCAGCCTCGCCCACGGCCATCAGGCCGGGGATCACGGTGTCCGGGTTTCCGTCGCGCAGCGTTACTGCTTCGCCAGTGTAAAGCGTGGGAATGCCGCCCATGTTGTAGTGCACGGTCGGCAGCACGGGGATTGGCTCCTTGGTCACGTCCACGCCCGCGAAAATGCGCGCGCTTTCCGAAATGCCGGGCAGGCGCTCGTGGATGATCTTCGGATCCAGATGTGACAGATGCAGGTGGATGTGGTCCTTCTTCGGCCCCAC
>JAFECP010000028.1:0-6141 GCA_018242105.1 Pseudomonadota bacterium | reverse complement strand
TCTTTGGCGCTGGGAGCATAGCGCTCCATGAAGCGCTCGCCTTCGGAATTGGTGAGGTATCCGCCTTCGCCGCGCACGCCTTCGGTGATGAGCACGCCCGCGCCATAGATGCCGGTGGGGTGGAACTGCACGAATTCCATGTCCTGAACGGGCAGGCCCGCGCGGAGCGCCATCGCATTGCCATCGCCGGTCTGGGTGTGCGCGCCGGTGCAGGACTGATAGACGCGGCCATAACCGCCCGTCGCGAGAATGACCTTGTGCGCACGGAAACGATGGATCGTGCCATCGTCCAGGTTCCACGCCATCAACCCGCGCACCGCGCCGTCTTCTACGATCAGGTCGAGCGCGAAATATTCGATGAAGAAGTTCACTTCGTGCTTCACGCACTGGCCGTATAGCGTGTGCAGCATGGCATGGCCGGTGCGGTCGGCGGCGGCGCAGGTTCGCTGCGCGATGCCCTTGCCGTAATTGCTGGTCATGCCGCCGAAAGCACGCTGATAGATTTTGCCGTCTTCCGTGCGGCTGAAGGGCAGGCCGTAGTGCTCCAGCTCGTACACCGCTTCCGGCGCGCTTTTGCAGAGATATTCGATAGCGTCCTGATCGCCCAGCCAGTCCGAACCCTTCACGGTGTCGTACATGTGCCAGCGCCAGTCGTCCTCACCCATATTGCCGAGTGAGGCGGCGATGCCGCCTTGCGCGGCAACAGTGTGGCTGCGGGTGGGGAAAACCTTCGTCACGCAAGCCGTCTTGAGGCCCAGCGCGGCGCATTCCAGCGTGGCACGCAGACCTGAGCCGCCGGCGCCGACAACAACGACGTCAAAGGTGTGATCGGTAATCGGATAGGCAGTCATATCGGTCCTACGAAACGATGCGCAGCAGGGCGACGAGGCAGATGGCGCCCATCAGCCAGGCAAAGCCGCGATTGAGGAGCAGCGCAAGCACTTTAAGCGCAGGCTGTTGAACGTAATCGTCGATCACCGACTGCATGCCGATAACCGAATGAACGAGCACGGTGATGATGAACAGGCCCATCAACCCGGCGTTCCAGGGATGCTGGAAGAAGGTCAGCACATCGACTTCGCGCGCGCCCACGAGGGCCAACGCCGCAAAGCCAAACCAGATGGTGAGCGGGATGAGCGCAACCGAGGTGATGCGCTCACGCCAGAAATGCTGCGTGCCGGAATGCGCGGCGCCAAGACCTTGAACGCGCTGAAGTGGAGTCTGCGATCTCATGCGGGAACTCCCATCCGCAGGGTGTAGGCCCAGGCGAACATGCCGATCGCTGCGATGATCGAGAGCACCACAACCACGATGCCGGTCCACATGGCGTCCCTTGGAAAGAAGCCGTAGCCCAGATCCCACGCCAGATGGCGGATGCCGTTGAACAGGTGATAGGCCGCCGCCCAGGTGAAGCCGAAGAGGATGAGCTGGCCGACCGGGTTGGCTGCAGCCGTCAGGAAGGGCTCATAGGCCTCTGGCCCCATGGACGCCGCCACCAGCCACCAGGCGATGAACACCAGGCCGACATAGAGCCCGACACCGGTGATGCGATGGGTGATCGATGTCACCATCGTCACGGACCATTTGTAGATTTGCAGATGGGGAGAAAGCGGGCGCGCTCGGGCGCCGTGCGGGTGCGGAATATCCGCCATGTGGAATCACCGGAGAAATCGTTCGAACGAAGAAGGAGTGTAGGGCGGGGGACGCCCCAGTCAACCACGGAAGTCCCGGAAAACCGCGGGCTTTTGCCGCT
This sequence comes from Pseudomonadota bacterium, assembly GCA_018242105.1. GTDB lineage: Bacteria > Pseudomonadota > Alphaproteobacteria > Micropepsales > Micropepsaceae > Rhizomicrobium. The sequence continues at coordinate 4,388 of JAFECP010000028.1, read as the reverse complement.
TTGGCCATATATGGCCGTGGCCGTGAACGCCTGCCGCTCGGATATTGACGCGCTGCACAATAGACCCGATGGTTTTGCGGTCCGCGCGATGATCGCGCGGCGGAAGAGTTCCAGCGCGATGCAGACCGATTTTCACCGCATCCGGCGGTTGCCGCCCTATGTCTTCGAGGAGGTGAACCGCCTTAAGGCGGAAGCACGCGCGCGCGGCGAGGACATCATCGATTTCGGCATGGGCAATCCCGACATGCCGACGCCGCAGCATATCATCGACAAGCTGATAGAGACGGCGCGCGATCCGCGCTCCAACCGCTATTCGGCTTCGCGCGGTATCAAAGGCCTGCGCCGCGCGATGGCGGCTTATTACGAACGCCGTTTTGGGGTAACGCTCAATCCCGACAGCGAAGTCATCGCTACTTTGGGATCGAAGGAAGGTTTCGCCAATCTCGCGCAGGCGATCACCGCGCCGGGCGATACCATCCTCGTTCCCAATCCCGCTTATCCCATTCACGCCTTCGGATTTATCCTCGCCGGCGCGGCGATCCGGCATGTGAACGCGACATCGCCGGAAGAATATCTGCGCGGATTGGACCGCGCCGTGCGTCATTCAGTGCCTAAGCCCACGGCGCTGGTGGTGAACTATCCGTCCAATCCCACGGCTCAGGTTGTTGGTCTGGATTTTTACAAAGAAATCGTCGCTTTCGCGAAGAAGCATGAGATCTGGGTGTTGTCCGATCTCGCCTATGCCGACATCTATTTCGATGACGCCAATCCGCCGCCTTCGATCTTCCAGGTGGATGGCGCAAAAGAAGTGGCGGTTGAATTCCAGTCACTGAGCAAAAGCTATGCGATGCCTGGCTGGCGCATGGGTTTCGCCGCGGGTAACAAGACGCTGATCGCCGCTCTGGGGCGGATCAAATCCTATCTCGACTATGGCGCTTATACGCCGGTGCAAGTGGCGGCGACCGCGGCGCTGAACGGCCCGCAGGATTGTGTGGATGGGATGCGGGCGATTTACAAAGCGCGCCGCGACGTGCTGGTGGAAAGCATGGCGCGTGCGGGATGGAACATCCCTTCGCCGCCGGCGTCGATGTTCGCCTGGGCGCCGATCCCGGAAAGCCATCGCGACGGCGGCTCATTGGAATTCGCCAAACAGTTGCTTATCCATGCGAAGGTCGCGGTGGCGCCGGGGCTCGGCTTTGGCGAATATGGTGAAGGTTATGTGCGCATCGCGCTGGTGGAGAACGAACACCGCATCCGCCAGGCGGCGCGCAACGTGAAGAAATTTCTCTCTCTGCGCAGCAACGAACATCCGTGCACCCCGGAATTGATGAAATGAACAAGCCTTTGCGTATTGCGGTTGCGGGACTCGGCACGGTCGGCGGCGGCGTCGCCAGCGTTCTGCTGACGCGCGGAAAAGAACTGGAAGAGCGTGCAGGGCGCACCTTGGATCTCGTTGGTGTTTCGGCACGCGACAAATCAAAGAACCGTGCCGCGAATGTTTCCAAGATCGCGTGGGAAAACGATGCCTGCGCGCTGGCGAAGTCGGATGCCGATGTGATCGTGGAATTGATCGGCGGCGAAGAGGGCATTGCCTACGATCTGGTGAAGTCCGCGCTGCTGGCGAAAAAGCATGTGGTCACTGCCAACAAAGCTTTGCTCGCTTATCACGGTGCGGAACTCGCGGCTCTGGCTGAGGAGAATAACGTCGCGCTGAAATTCGAAGCGGCGGCGGCGGGCGGTATTCCGATCGTCAAAGCCTTGCGCGAAAGCCTGATCGCCTATGGTATCGACAGTGTGCGTGGAATTCTGAACGGGACCTGTAATTATATCCTCACCCAGATGGAAGCGACGGGCCAATCCTTCGCCGATGTTCTGAAGGATGCGCAGAAGCTTGGCTATGCCGAAGCCGATCCGACGCTCGATGTCGGCGGTGGCGATACTGCTCACAAGCTTGCGGTGCTGTCCGCCTTGGCATTCGGCGTGACGCCCAATCTCAAAAGCATGAAGATCGAAGGCATCGAACATATCACGCCGGACGATATCCGTTTCGCGCGCGAGTTCGGTTATCGCATCAAGTTGCTCGGTCTTGCCCGCAAGCGTGGCGATCACATCGACCAGCGGGTGCAGCCGGCGATGGTGAAACTCGCCACGCCCCTTGCCGACGTCGAAGGACCGTTCAACGCCGTCGTCGCCAATGCAGGCGAGGCGGGTCCGTTTTTCTTCGAGGGCCGCGGCGCGGGCGAAGCGCCGACGGCGGGCGCCGTTATCGCCGATCTTGTGGACATTGCACGCGGCAGTTTCGGCGCGCCGTTCGGCCGCCCTGCAAAGCGCTTGACGCGCAACGATACGCAGCCGGGCCCACGTTCCTGCGCTTTTTACCTGCGCTTCGAGGTGTTGGATGTTCCGGGCGTGCTGGCGGAAATCGCGGGCCGGTTGTCCGAATCGGAGGTCTCGATTGAAAGCATGATCCAGCGCGGCCGCGCGCCGGGGGAACCGGTAGCGATTGTCATGATTACCCACGAAAGTGTGGAAACCTCGGTAGCAAGCGCCCTGAAAGCCATTGCCGCCTCAGCCAAGGTCGTCGCGAAACCTTGCATGATCCCCATGGAATCCCGATAAGGACGCCGCAAAGGGCGTACTTTTAGGAGAAACAATGTCCCAGTTGCTGGACCGCGCATTCGCGCTCGAAGCCGTCCGCGTAACCGAAGCCGCCGCGATTTCCGCCGCCAACCAGATCGGCCGCGGCGACGAACATGCTGCCGACCAGGCCGCCGTCGAAGCCATGCGCATGGCGTTTAACCAACTCCCGATTTCCGGCACCGTCGTGATTGGTGAGGGCGAGCGCGATGAAGCCCCAATGCTGTTCATCGGCGAGGAGGTCGGTTCCGGCGGTGTCGCCGTGGACATCGCATTGGACCCGCTGGAAGGCACGACCCTTACCGCGAAAGCGATGCCGAACGCACTTGCCGTCATGGCTATGGCTGAACCCGGAACATTGCTCAACGCGCCCGACACTTACATGGACAAGATTGCCATCGGCCCGGGCTATGCCGAAGGCCTCATCGATCTCGATGCCGATCCGGCGCACAACATCCTCGCGCTGGCAAAAGCCAAAGGCGTGAAACCGCATGAAATCACAGCCTGCATCATGGACCGTCCACGCCACGAGGCGCTGATCGCCGCGGTGCGCAAAGTGGGCGCCGCTATACAACTGATCACCGATGGCGATGTGGCCGGCGTGATCGCGACGACCGATCCGTCGACCGGCATCGACATTTACATCGGCCAAGGCGGCGCTCCGGAAGGCGTCCTCGCCGCGGCGGCGCTGCGCTGCGTCGGTGGCCAGATGCAGGCCCGCCTCGTTTTCAAGAAAGAAGACGAGAAAATCCGCGCTACAAAGCTCGGCATCAAGGACTTCAACAAGAAATACGCGTTGATGGACCTGGCGTCAGGCGACGTGATCTTCGCGGCCACGGGCGTCACGGATGGCTCGATGCTGCGCGGCGTTCATGCCGATCAGCGCTATCTCACCACGGAAAGCATCGTGATGCGTTCGGCCACCGGCACGGTGCGCTGGGTGAAGACGCGCCACGCACGGACGAAGGATGCTCGCTGAGGCGCGCCCGGCGAATTCGTCCACGGCATTTGGAGTTTCCCGCTCCTTCTCCGGCCGGTACTGGCGGTTGCGCGAGGTGGCGGACGACAAGGCACGCGCGCTGGCGCTGGCTGGAAACATCAGTGACGCGCTGGCTCGGATTCTTGCGGCCCGCAGCGTCGCTGCCGATCAGCTTGAGGATATCCTCAATCCGACCTTGAAACGGCTGCTGCCCGAGCCGTTCGCGCTGAAGGATATGGAGCGTGCGGTCACACGCGCGCGCGCTGCGATCGACGCGGGCGAGAAGGTCGCGGTGTTTGGCGATTACGATGTGGACGGCTCTTGCTCCTCCGCACTGCTGGCGAGTTTTCTTACCACGCTGGGCCACAAGCCGCGTGTCTATATCCCCGACCGCATGACGGAAGGCTACGGCCCCAACGCCGGCGCGATGCGGACGTTGCGGGAAGAGGGTGCGGCGCTCGCCCTCACCGTCGATTGCGGCGCGACGGCGGCGGCAGCGCTCACAGCCGCTCGTGACGCCGGTCTCGATTTGATCGTGTTGGACCATCACGCTGTCGAAACGCTTCCGCCGGCTTACGCGCAGGTCAATCCGAACCAGCCGGGCGACACATCCAACCTCGGCTATCTCTGCGCAACCGGTGTCACGTTCCTTTTTGTTGTCGCGCTGAACCGCCAGCTTCGCGACAGCGGATGGTATGCGGCGAACAATGTCGCCGAGCCCGATCTGCGCGATTACGTCGATCTCGTTGGCCTCGCCACGATCTGCGATGTG
>JAFECP010000027.1:9342-10560 GCA_018242105.1 Pseudomonadota bacterium | reverse complement strand
CTCCTCGCGCGTCGCTTTGCGGGCAAGCGGGCCATGCTCCAGCTTGTAGCCCGGCGTCTCGTCGCCGGACTTGAACCATTCATAGGCGATCAGCAGAACCGCCTGCGCCAGATTGATGGAGGAGAATTCCTCCGATGTCGGCACGGTGATGACGGCGCTCGAGAGCGACACTTCATCGTTCTCCAGCCCCGTGCGCTCATTACCGAAGAGGATGCCGCATTTGTCGCCGCGCGCGATGGCCTCATGCAGCAACTTCATCCCCGCTTCCGGCGTATAGATCTGCTTGGCGAAGCCGCGATTGCGCGCCGTCGTCGCCAGCACGAATTGCAAATCGCCGATGGCTTCGGGCAGCGTGGGAAACACGCGCGCATCGTCCAGCACAAAGGACGCGCCCACCGCCATCACATGCGCCCGCTCGTTCGGCCAGCCGTCGCGCGGTTTCACGAGGCGCAGATCGGAGAGCGCAAAATTCGCCATCGCCCGCGCCGCCGCGCCGATATTTTCGCCGAGCTGGGGATGGGAGAGAATAATGGAAGGTGTTGTCATAGACGCTTGCATTGCCACGAAGACGGGGGCGCGGCAATCATCGCACAGGTGTAATGATGCGTAGGCTCAGGCGCTGCGCTGCCGGGCACGGCGGACCATCAAAACCATACCTGCCACGTTCATGCACAAGGCGACCGCCCCCAAAATGGCGAGGACCAGCCGTGCCTCCCGAAACGTCAGCGCATGCAGGATGGGGTAGCCACAAAGAGAGCCGCGATCAGCGCCAGTGCGGCAAACAGGCCCACCAGCGTCATCATAAGCCGGACAATCCAATCTCTCCCCACCATGGCCGCAGCATACACCCCGGCAGTGTTTTTTGCAGTCCCCGGGCTTTATCGACCGCCACACGCCCGCTATACCCCGCGCCAGCCAATAATCCGAGGGCCTCCATGAACAAGATCAAGGTAACCGGTACCGTCGTCGAACTCGATGGCGACGAGATGACCCGCATCATCTGGGATCTCATCAAGAAGAAGCTGATCCTGCCTTACCTCGACGTGAATCTCGAATATTACGACCTTGGCATGGAGCATCGCGACAAGACCGACGATCAGGTCACGGTCGATGCGGCGCACGCGATCCAGAAGCATGGCGTGGGCGTGAAATGCGCCACCATCACGCCGGACGAAGCGCGCGTGAAGGAATTCAGCCTCAAGAAGATGTGGAAGTCGC
>JAFECP010000027.1:5864-9333 GCA_018242105.1 Pseudomonadota bacterium | reverse complement strand
CCGATCATCTGCAAGAACGTGCCGCGCCTCGTCCCCGGCTGGACCAAGCCGATCGTCATCGGCCGTCATGCTTTCGGCGACCAGTATAAGGCGACGGACTTCGTCTATCCCGGCAAGGGCACGCTTTCGATCAAGTTCGTGGGCGACGACGGCAAGGTCATCGAGCATGAAGTGTTCAAGGCGCCGGGCGGCGGCGTCGCCATGGCGATGTACAACCTCGACGATTCCATCCGCGACTTTGCGCGCGCCTCGATGAATTATGCGCTGGGGCGCAACTATCCGCTCTATCTCTCCACCAAGAACACGATCCTGAAAGCCTATGACGGCCGCTTCAAGGATCTGTTCCAGGAAGTTTTCGACGCCGAATTCGCCGGCAAGTTCAAGGCCGCCGGCATCACCTACGAGCACCGCCTGATCGACGACATGGTCGCNNNGGCGACGTGCAGTCCGACACCGTGGCGCAAGGCTTCGGCTCGCTCGGCCTGATGACCTCCGTGCTGACAACGCCGGACGGCAAGATCGTGGAAGCCGAGGCCGCGCATGGCACCGTCACCCGCCACTATCGCGAGCACCAGAAGGGCAAGCCGACCTCGACCAACTCCATCGCGTCCATCTTCGCGTGGACGCGCGGCCTGGCGCACCGCGCCAAGCTCGACAACAACGCCCAGCTCGACAAGTTCGCGCACACGCTGGAGAAGGTCTGCGTCGATACCGTGGAAAGCGGCTACATGACGAAGGATCTGGCGCTGCTCGTCGGCCCGGACCAGAAGTGGCTCACCACCGAAGGCTTCCTCGACAAGGTCGATGAGAATTTGAAGAAGGCGATGTCCTAAAAACACGTCATGGCCGGGCAGCGACCCCGCACTTGTTGCGGGGGAAGCGCGACCCGGCCAACCATCAAAACGAAACCGGCGCGGATCATCTCCGCGCCGTTTTTGTTTGTGCGGCTGGCCGGACCAAGCCCACCAATCTAACAGCCGTCATCCCCGGCCTTGTGCCGGGGACCCATTTTCCAGAAGCAGTGCCGCGAAAGCGTGGAATGGCCCCAAATGTCTATTCCGATAGAGTCTGTCGATGCATTCCCACGAGCGCCGGATAAAGATCGTCCCAATGCGGATTGTCCAGCTCGATCAGATTGATCTTCCATTCACGCGGATATTTCTTCAGCGACTTTTCACGCTGGATAGCGTTTGTCATTCTCTCGTGCGGCTCATACCAGACAAGGCGCTTCACGCCATACTTTTCCGTAAAGCCGGGAATACGGCCTTCGCGATGCTTGGCGATACGCGAAGGCAAATGGCTGGTCACACCAATATAGATCGTGCCGTGACGGCGGCTCGCCATCATGTAAACCGCGATGAAGACGTTATAGCTGTCGCGTGAAACCATGTCGTCGCGTTGGGGCCGCTATTCTTCGGACGAGCTTCTGGAAAATGGGTGGCCGGGACAAGCCCGGCCATGACGGTTTGGAAAGTGGAGAGATCTAGCCAACTGACCGCTTCACCATGCCCATCAGCCCAATCTCATTGCCGTCGGGATCCTTGAAGAATTGCAGCTTCAGTTCGTGCGTTCCGGTGCGCTGGAGCGTTTCGGTGTTGCCGGCCATCTCCACGCCTTTGGCTTTCAGCGCAGGGACCAGCGCGGGAAGATCGGGCGCATCGAAATAGATATAGGTGCCGCCGATGGGCTGGTCCGGCTTCTCCGCCAGGCCCACGACAAGCCGTTGCCCGCCAGCATCGAAGAACAGCATCGTGCCCGCTTCAAACATCAGCTTCAGGCCCAGTGTGTCGCGATAAAAGCTCCGTGCGCGGTCCAGATCGCGGCAGGTGAGCGCCACCTGCACCAGCTTGCGGCCCGCCAGCGTCGCTGAATCCGTCATGCCGCCCTCCCCGTTGGGCGATCATCCTAGCGCAGCGCAGCATGCATTCACATGACGGTGAGCGCCCGCCGCGCGCACCTCCCAAGCCTGCCTGTCGCCGCTAGTATCGCGGTCCTCTGCGGGGGACGGCATGATGGCGGACAAAACATTCGGCTGGCGCGTTTATGGGCTCGGCATCATCGCACTCGCTGTGATGTGCCTGATCTGGGGCGATTTCCATGGCGGCCAGCCCGTTCCCAAAACTTTTCCCGCGCGCACCGCGCTGGCTTACGCCGTGGCGGTTTTCATGCTCGTTTCGGGCATCGCTCTGGAATGGCGCAAAACCACCCTCTGGGCCGCCGGGGCGCTCGCCGCCTATTACGCCATCGTCGTCGTGCTGGTGATGAACGTTCGCCTCGTTCTGCGAAATCTCGAAATCTACGGCGCTTATGATAACATGGCGGAACAAGCCGCCATCGCGGCCGGCGCCTTCATCATCTGGGCCAGCCTTGCGAAACTCGATGCGGCAAAGGCCGCTCGGTTCATCCGCATCGGGCAGGTCGCGTTCGGCATCTGCGCCATCTTCTTCGGCGGCGCGCATTTCGTTTACATGAGCCTGACCGCACCGCTGATACCCAAGTGGCTCCCGCCGAACCAGTTGTTCTGGGGCTATGCCACCGGCGTTTTCCATATCGCCGGCGGTCTTGCCATCGTCATGAACATTCGCGCGCGTCTCGCCGCCATTCTTCTCGCCATCATGTATGCGATTTTCACCGTGTTCGCGCTGGTGCCCGAATTGCTGGCCAGGTCCAGCTTCTTCGCGTGGACGGAAATCGCGACGAGCGTGATCCTGATCGGCGTCGCCTGGGTGGTGGCGGATTCGCTGGCGGCAAAGCGCATCGCATAGCGCCGCCGCAATTTTCTCCAAGCAATGCCCGGGTGGAATTGGGCATGCAGAGATTGCAATGCCCCTGTGGCATTTATGTTCTTGTTTTGTTCATGACAAGCTCTATCTTCTGGAGCGGGCCGATCCCGAGCAGGCAGACCATCAGCGACACGGGGTGCACACGAATTTTCGAAGATCAACCTTCAGGCGATTCTTCTGAAATTTCAGAAGCTTAGTCCAAACCGGGAGAAAAAAGTGATTGGTTACATAACGATAGGGGCCAGAGACACCGAAGCCTCGGGCAGATTCTACGATGCGGTGCTGGGCGCCGTGGGCGAGGAGCGCAAATTCTCGGACAGCGGCTGGATTGGCTACGGCCCCAAGGGCAGCGATGACAACAGCGTTTTCGTCTGCCCGCCTTTCGACAAACAACCTGCGACATTCGGCAACGGCATGATGATCGCCTTCAAGGCCGGCTCGAAGGAAAAGGTCGATGCCGCGCACAAGGCCGGATTGGGCCATGGCGGCTCCGACGAAGGCGCGCCGGGCTTTCGCCCGCCGGAGAAGCAGAGCTGGTACGGCGCCTATCTGCGCGATCCCACCGGCAACAAGATCGCGGTGTACTGGACGCCTTAAGCGGGAGCGAGCTCGCCCAGGCGTTTGCCGATGGCGTCGAGCGCGGCTTGCGCTTTGGCGCCATCGGGACCGCCGGCTTGCGCCATGTC
>JAFECP010000027.1:0-5727 GCA_018242105.1 Pseudomonadota bacterium | reverse complement strand
GCGTCGTCGGCGAGGCCCTTGAGATCCTTGGCGTTGACGCCTTCGACGACCCGCAGCACGGTTTTCACGCCCGCGATCTGTTTCGCCGCATCGCCGGAATCGCCGCGCGAAGGGCCGGCCAAAGCCAATGCCTTCTTCGCATCGGCGAGCTCGCGCTCGAGCCTGCGGCGCTCCTCGGACAATGCCAGCGCGCGCGCGGGGAGTTCGGTGGGACTCGTCTTCAAAGCGGCGGCCGCTTCGCGCGCCAGCTCCGCCTGATCGGAAAGCCAGCGCCGTGCGCCTTCGCTTGTCAGCGCCTCGATGCGGCGAACGCCCGCCGCCACGGCGCTTTCTCCGAGGATGGTGAAAATGCCGATGTCCCCCAAACGGCGCACATGCGTGCCGCCGCAAAGCTCGACGGAATAGGTTTTGCCGGCGGTATCGCTGTCGTCGCCCATGGAAAGCACGCGCACTTCATCGCCATATTTTTCGCCGAACAAAGCTTCCGCGCCGGCCTTGATCGCCTGATCGGTCGGCATCAGCCGCGTAGAGACATCGGAATTCTGGCGCACCACCGCATTGACCTGGTTCTCGATGCGGTCCAGTTCATCCTGCGTGACGGCTTTGGGATGGGCGAAGTCGAAGCGCAGGCGATCCGGCGCGACGAGCGAGCCTTTCTGGCTGACATGCGGCCCCAAGACCCGTTTCAGCGCCGCATGCAGAAGATGGGTTGCCGAATGGTTGGCGCGCGTCGCCCTGCGCCGCTCACTATCGACACGCAGTTCCACCGCGTCGCCCACATGGAATTCGCCGCCCGTGATGCGCACCACATGGACATGCAGGCCGTTCTTTTTTTCGGTGCCGATGACCGCGCCCTGCGCGCCCTTGCCGGAAAAGATCGCGCCTTGGTCGCCAACCTGCCCGCCCGACTCCGCGTAGAAGGGTGTCTGGTTGGTCAGCAGCAAAACGGTGTCGCCTGGCTTCGCGGATTTCACCCGCGCGCCGTCTTTGAGCATGGCGACGATGTTGCCTTCCGCGTCCTCGGTGTCGTAGCCGAGGAATTCGGTAGCGCCCAATTCGTCGCGCAACTCGAACCAGATCTTGTCGTCCGCGGCTTCGCCCGAACCGGCCCAGGCCTTGCGCGCCTCGGCCTTCTGCTTCTGCATCGCGGCGGTGAAACCATCGGTATCCACGCCGATGCCCCGCGCGCGCAAGGCATCTTCCGTCAGATCGAGCGGGAAGCCGTAAGTATCGTAGAGCTTGAACGCGGTTTCGCCCGCGAGCTTGTCGCCGCTTTTGAATGTGCCGGTCGCTTCGTCGAGAAGCTTAAGGCCGCGCACCAAAGTCTCGCGGAAACGGATTTCCTCCAGTTTCAGCGTCTCGGCGATGAGCGCCTGCGCACGATTCAGCTCCGGATACGCTGCGCCCATTTCCGCCACCAGCGCTGGAACGAGACGGTACATCAGCGGGTCCTTGGCGCCGATGAGATGCGCATGGCGCATCGCGCGGCGCATGATTCGGCGTAGCACATAGCCGCGGCCTTCGTTCGACGGCAGCACGCCGTCGGCGATCAGGAACGAAGTCGAGCGCAGATGATCGGCGATGACACGGTGGCTCGCCGCATGACCGCCGGTCGCAGACGATCCGCTGGCTTCGGCAGAAGCCGCGATCAGACGGCGGAACAGATCGATATCGTAATTGTCGTGCACGCCCTGCATCACGGCGGTGATGCGCTCCAGTCCCATGCCGGTGTCGATGGACGGCTTGGGCAGCTTCTCGCGCGCGCCGTTCGCATACTGCTCGAACTGCATGAAGACGAGATTCCAGATCTCGACAAAGCGGTCGCCATCCTCATCCGGCGATCCGGGCGGGCCGCCTTCGATGTGCGAGCCGTGGTCGTAGAAGATTTCCGAACAGGGGCCGCAGGGACCGGTATCGCCCATCGACCAGAAATTGGCGGAGGTCCCAATGCGGATGATCTTCTCGTCCGCGAAACCGGTGACCTTCTTCCAGATGCCGAACGCCTCATCGTCATCGGCATAGACGGTGACGCAGAGACGATCCTCGGAAATGCCGTATTCGCGCGTGATCAGGTCCCATGCGAACTTGATCGCATTGTCCTTGAAATAGTCGCCGAAGGAGAAATTCCCCAGCATCTCGAAGAAGGTGTGATGGCGCGCGGTGTATCCGACATTGTCGAGATCGTTATGCTTGCCGCCTGCACGCACACATTTCTGCGCCGAGGTTGCACGCGGATTGGCGCGCTTTTCCTGGCCGGTGAAGTTGTTCTTGAACTGCACCATGCCCGCATTGGTGAAGAGCAGGGAGGGATCGTTGCGCGGCACAAGCGGACTCGACGGCACAACCTCGTGGCCCTGTGCGCGGAAGAATTCGAGGAAACTCGAACGAATATCGGAAAGACTGGTCATGGAACTGTTTTAGAGCCTGATCCGGCGCTTTTGAAGCGCCATGTTGCGGCGCGAAAAAGATCAGGCTTCCGGCGCAGGCGGCGCTGCTTCCGCCAATATGGCGGACGGTTTTTCCGGTTCCGCTGTGGCCGGCAGCACGGCTACGGCTTCCAGCAGTTTCCGGGTGTGGGGGTCCTGCGGAGCGCGCAAAAGCGCCGGAATGGAACCGCGCTCAACCACCCGCCCGTCATGGAAGACGAAACCGTCTTCACAGAAGGTGCGCGCCAATCCGAAATCGGACGTGACAACCAGAAGCGCCGGTCCCTCATTGGAGCGGAAATTTCGCAGCAGATCGCGCACGACCGACTGGGCGAAAGCATCCAACCCGCGCAGCGGTTCGTCGATTACAGCCAGCAAGGGCTGGCTGACAATGGCGCGAGCGATCTGCAGCCGGCGGCGGTCAAAAAGGGAAAGCGAAGCAACAGTGCGGTTTCCGGGAAGTGCGGCGAGACCGACGCGCTTCAGCGCCGCATCGCGGTTGTGCGCCATCAGGTCGCGCGGCATGGCAAGGTGGGCGCGCAGGGGCTCGGACACCGTGTCGAAAATCGTCATGCGCGGATCGAGCGCGTCGTCGTCGCCGGTGATAAAGGCGACCCGGCTGCGCAGACGCGCCATCATCGCCGCGTTGAGCACGCCGATATCGACCTGATCGAAGACGATGCGCCCGCCAGCGACGCGATCAAGGCCCAGCAATGCGCGGGCAAGAGCGCGCCGTCCCGAACCGATCTCGCCGATCAGTGCCAGCGATGCACCGCGGCGCAACTCAAAATTCAGCTTGTCGCGCGCGCTGGGCTTGCCGCGCGTGACAAGCTGGACACCCTGCACACGCAGCAAAGGTTCTCCGCGCGCTGCGCTGCGGTCTGGGCTCTGCCGCTCTGCAGCGGACAAGCTGCGAAATAAAGTCTGGGTATAAGCGTGAGATTGCGCCGTCGATAGACGCGCGAAGGGGCCTTCTTCCACGATCGCCCCTGAACGCAGCACGACAAGATTTCCGCCGAGAAGATTGGCCGCTTCCGCGCGCGCCGCTGAATACAAAAGTGCGAAGCCTAAACGCTTCTGCTCGGCTTTAAGTGCCGAAACGACCGCGCGCGCATGGACGGGCGACAATTCTCCCAACGGATCGTCCGCAAGAAGCAAATCCGGCGTCTGTGCAACAGCGGTGGCGAGAAATCCGATAGCTAGCACTTCCGGGGCAATCAGCCGGGGAGGATAGTCGAGCATCTCCAGCGCCGGCGCGCCGGGGAAGCGTTCGAGCGCGGCGGCGAGCTCCGCACGTGCACTTGCCTTCGGCTGACGTAGTTTGCGCGCGACGATCAACAAGAGCTGCGACAGCACGCTTACGTTTTGATTGAGAACATTCGCATGCGGCCCCGGCAGATAGGCGATGCGCAAATCGAGCGTCATGCTGCGGCCAATCGGCTGCTCGGCGCCGTCACGCACCTGAATTGCGCCGCTTGTCTGCATGCCGCGGGCGATAGGCTGCGCCAACATGCGCAGTATGACACCTTTGCCGGAACCCGTCTCTCCCAGAAGAGTGAGCGTGCCTCCTGGCTCCAGCGTCAGAGAAAAGCCTTCAATCGCAGGCTTTGCCGCGCCGGCCTGCGTAAGACCGAAATCGCGGATGCGAATGAGAGTCTCGGTCATGGCGGTTCGCCGCCGTCCAGCGCTGCCGCAAGCCTGGCAAAGAGGACCAACAGAATAAGCGCCAGCGCCGGAAACAAGGCGGGCCACCAAAGATCGAGATAGTTCGCGCGTGCCGCCGCGATCATCAGGCCCAGATCGACATGCGGTGGCGCGGCGCCGAAGCCCAGAAAGCTAAGCGTGGCTAGGGCAATCGTCGTAGAAGCCAGTGCACGGCCGGCGACGTTGAGAAAGTTACCGCGCACTTCGTAGACAAGATCGCGGCGCAACAGTGTCAACGCGGGAATGCCGGTGGCGCGCGCATATTCGGCATGCCGCGAACATGCGAGCCGCAATGCACGATCGAAGCTGCGATTGAAAATAGCGGGCGATGCCGCAAGGCCAGCTCCGATAGGCGCGATCTCATGTCCCATAATGCTCACAGCAACGACGGCCAGCAGCAGCACAGGCACAGAGCCAAGGACGCCCACGACCCCGCGTAGCGCCACACCCAACTTCAAAGGAGCACGAACGGCCGCGAAGCCCCCGACCGCCCCCACAACGATAGCGATGACTGTTGCCAACAGAGCACCGGAGAAAGTTACCGCGAGCGCGTGTACCGTCTCGCTCATCACATCACGGCCCAATGCATCGGTGCCAAAGGCAAAAGCAACATCGGGCGGCAGCGATGACAGCCCGACATGCACGGCACCCGCAGGCGCGCGCGTTATGACGTCGCTGAGCGCCACGATCACCGCAACAAGCCCAAGGCCCGCCAATCCCACAGCGCTAATCGCCGTGCGCAAGCGAGATCCACGGCCACCCATTTCGATACGGGCTCCGTCACTCATGGCGCGCCATCCTCTGGCGTGACAAGCCATGAGCCGGCAAGACCGAGAAATTCCACGACAAGCTTGATGGCCGCGAACAGGAAAAAGACCGCCGCCGCGACGTTCCAATCGCCCAAAGCGGCAGACTTCAGAAACAATACTGCTGCACCGTCGCGATGGAAAACCCACTCGGCCACAGCCGTCGCCGAAACAAGCGCCAATGCAACCTCACCGAGATCGCGCAGCAACGCGGCAAGAACTTCCGGCACCGCATAGCGCAGATCGATATCGAGCGCGCCGAGGCCCATCATGCGCAGGCCGCTTCTGTATGGCGCGGACCACACGCGCGCCGCAGCACGGCGTAATGAGAGTTGAACGCTGGCCACACCCGCCGCACCGACCGTGAGCGCGGACAGCGCAAAGGCACGCAAGGCCGCATTCCAATCCCCGGACTTGACGAATATCGTCCATGACAGCGCGCTTGCCTGCGACGCCTCGTTCCAATGCAGCACGCGAACCGCGATCCAGATCAAAGCCAGCGCTGCGACGAAAACCGGCGTCGCCGCAACTATCTGCATAAGCGGAGCCGCCGCGCGCAATGTCCGGCTGGCACTGAGGAAAGCTCCGAGCGGGATGCCAACCAGAAAGGCGATGAGCGCGCCTGCGCCCAAAAGCTGGAGCGTTGCGGGAAAAGCGGCAAGCGCACTGGCCATGGCCGGTGCGCCCGTCACGGAGCTTCGTCCGAAATCCCCGCCAAATGCGGCCAAAAGCTTTGCCGCAAAGACGGAGAGAAATAGCCAAAAGCCATGCAAATGTTGCGAGAGCGTGGC
>JAFECP010000026.1:69624-73608 GCA_018242105.1 Pseudomonadota bacterium | reverse complement strand
TACGTGCCGGCCGACGACCTGACCGACCCCGCGCCGGCGACCTCGTTCGCCCACTTGGACGCGCAGACCGTTCTGTCGCGCGCGGTGTTCGAAAAGGCGATCTTCCCGGCGGTGGATCCGCTCGACTCCAACTCGCGCCTGCTCGATCCGCGCATCGTCGGCGAAGAGCACTACACGGTTGCCCGTCAAGTCCAGTCGATCTTGCAGAAGTACAAGTCGCTGCAGGACATCATCGCCATCTTGGGCATGGACGAACTCTCGGAAGACGACAAGATCACCGTCGCGCGCGCCCGCAAGATCGAACGCTTCCTGTCGCAGCCCTTCTTCGCGGCCGAAGTGTTCACCAACGTGCCTGGCATCACCGTGAAGCTCGAAGACACCATCAAGAGCTTCAAGGGCCTGGTCGCCGGCGAATACGATCATCTGCCGGAGCAGGCGTTCTACATGGTCGGCACCATCGAAGACGCCATCGCGAAGGCCCAAAAGATGGCTGCGGAAGCAGCGTAAATTAGCGAATAGGGAGCAGCGAATAGGGATGCGAACAAGCGGAGCGAGTTTTCCATTCGCCATTCGCCATTCGCTATTCGCTTATATGCAATGACTAAGATCGCTTTCGACCTGGTTTCCCCGGAACGGCTTCTTCTCACGGAAGAAGCTGATATGGTCACCGTGCCGGGCGCGGAAGGCTATATGGGTGTGATGGCAGGTCACATGCCGCTCGTCTCCACCCTGCGCGCGGGCATGATCGACGTGCAGAAGGACGGTCAGGACCGCCGCTTCTTCATCCGCGGCGGCTTCACCGAAATCAATCCGGAGAAGATCGTCGTCCTCGCCGAGGAAGCGATTCCGATGGAAGAGTTCGACATCGCCGTCCTCGATCAGCGCATCAAGGACACCGAGGAAGACCTCATTGCCGCCAAGTCGGATGCCGAGCGGGCGCGCATTTCGGAGTCGCTGGACGACCTGCGCCTCATCCGCGCGGCCTTCTAAATCCCGTCTGCGACCTGCCTTAAATCTCAGACAGCGGCGATCCGTGGGCTTTTGCCGGGTTCCCCTCAGGCAACTCCGTTTGGTATAAACACGTTGAATCCGCAGGGAATAACCGCGGAGGCGAGAGGGCTTTTTGATGTCGGACGGTATGGTTTTCGCTTCGGGTTGGACGCTGGACGATGTCCAGTGGTCGAAGTTCGACGCGTCCAAAGTCGATCCCGGTCTTCTGGAAGCTGTGAAAGCCGCCTCGCTGGTCGAGTTCAACGCGCCCGATTACGTCATCTATCTCAAACGCGTCTTCAAGGACGCGGGCACCCAGACTCTGGCCGATATCGACCGCTGGGGCGTGGAGGAAACGCAGCACGGTCTGGCGCTCGGCCGCTGGTGCGAAATGGCCGACCCCAGTTTCGATTTCAAAGCTGCCTTTGCCCGCTTCCGCGCGGGCTATAAGGCGGCGCATTTCACGAGTGACGACGCCAATTCGGTGCGCGGCAGCCGCCGTGGAGAAATGGTGGCGCGGTGCGTGGTGGAAGCCGGTACATCCTCGTTCTACAGCGCCATTCGTGAGGCCGCCGAAGAGCCTGTGCTGAAGGAGGTCGCAGGCCGTATCGCTGCTGACGAATTCAGGCATTACAAACTCTTCTATGAAACTCTTCATACGCAAGACGAGCCCGATCTGCCATTCTGGAAAAAGCTGATCGTGGCGCTGACGCGCGTGAACGAGTCCGACGATGACGAATTGGCCTATGCGTTCTACGCCGCCAACATTTCACCGAGTGAGCCCTACAAACGCGAGGAATACGCCCGCGCCTATTACGCCAAGTCCTTGACGCTCTATCGCCGCCATCATGTCCGCAAGCTGGTGCAGATGATCGCCAAGGCCGTGGGGGCAGATCCAAATGGCCGCTTGACGCAAGCCGCCGGCGCTGTCGCCTGGCGTGCGCTGCGCATGAAGGCGGGCCTGAATGCCCGCGCCGCAGCGCAAATCACGGCCTGACGCAGCCATTTTCCATTGCATCCTGGCGGGGTTGTCCTGCCCTCCCGCCGTCCCCATATCATCATCATGATGACCTCTCGTCCGCGAGCCACGTTCCGCGCCGGCCGCCTCCACGCAGGCCTTTGACCCGGACGGTTTTGCGCCGTCCGGGACGATCCATCCAACCCATCCGGAATTCGCGCGGCTCGCGCAGGAGGATTGTCGTGTCACGGTCTTGCCTTCCAACTCTTCCCAGAATTTTCATCCCGGCCAGCGACAAACGTGAACTGAACCGGCTGGCGCAGCGCGCAGGAAACGAAAAATCGCCTTTGGCGCCATTTCTGCGCGCCGAACTAAACCGTGCGGATGTCTTCCCGGACAAAACTCTGCCGCGTCAAACCGTGGTGATGAATAGCACGGTCACCTATCGCATCGATTGGGAACCCGCGTTGCGCGGCACGATGGTGTTTCCGCACGACTGCAAGGCTACAGACAATGAAATCAGCCTGCTCTCGCCGCTCGGCGTCGCGCTGCTCGGATTGCGTCGCGGTGACTGCATGCCGTTCTTCACTGCAGGCAATGGGTTCCGGCTGGTCACCGTTTTGGACGTAGTCCCGCCACAGGGGAACCAACCGGCGGTATCGCTTTCCAACAGCGTCACGGAGGATACGAGATGAGCGAATTGCGGAATTTGCCCAAGATCACGATTGCCGCCGCCGACCACGCGCGTCTGAGCAATCTTGTGGCGGGAACGCGGCATATCAGTCCCGATATTGCCGAATATCTCACGCGCGAACTCGACCGCGCCGACATTATGGAGAGCGATTGCGAACCGTCGCGGATAAGCATGGGATCGCAGGTCGAATACCGGGATGAGGACACCCGGCAGATACGGTCAATCCGGCTCGTCTATCCCCTCGAAGCCGATCCGGGCAACGGGCTCATCTCCGTGCTGACACCGATCGGGGCGGCGTTGATAGGCCTTTCAGAAGGTCAGTCGATTGTGTGGAAGAACCGTTCCGGTGTGCTGAGAACCTTGACGGCTCTCAAAGTGAAGCCGGGCTCCTCATCGGCACGCTACCGCGACATGTGACGCGCGTTTATACGCCACGTTTCACCATCATCTGCTTGATCTCACCGATCGCTTCCGCCGGGTTCAACCCTTTCGGACAGGTGTTGGCGCAGTTCATGATGGTGTGGCAGCGGTAGAGGCGGAACGGATCTTCCAGATTGTCCAGGCGCTCGCCAGTGTTCTCGTCTCGGCTGTCGGCCAGCCAGCGATAGGCCTGCAGCAGTGCGGCGGGACCAAGATAGCGCTCCGGGTTCCACCAATAGCTCGGGCAACCCGCCGAGCAGCAGCCGCACAGGATGCACTCGTAAAGCCCATCGATCTTTTTGCGGTCCTGCGGCGATTGCAGGTGCTCTTTCTCGGGGGTCGGCGTCTTGGTCTGTAGATAGGGCTGGATGGACGCGTATTGCGCGTAGAAATTGTTCATGTCAGGCACAAGGTCCTTCACGACCTTCATGTGCGGCAGCGGATAGATGCTCACCGAACCGGACACGTCCGAAATCGCCTTGGTGCAGGCCAGTGTGTTCAGTCCGCCGATATTCATCGCACAGGATCCGCAGACCCCTTCGCGGCAGGAGCGGCGGAACGNNCTCGTTCTTGATCTTGATGAGGGCGTCCAGAACCATCGGCCCGCAAGATTCGAGATCGACGCGATAGGTGTCGATACGGGGATTTGCGTCCACATCGGGATTGTAGCGGTAGACCCGGAAGTCCTTGGTGCGCTTCGGCTTCTTGCCGTTCGTTGTCGTCGGGGCGGGCCAGACCTTACCCTTCTGAACGCGACTTTCCCTGGGCAACCTGAATTGGACCATCGAATCCCTACCACTGGATATAGCGCTGATTTTGCTTAGCAAACCCCCACGATGCTGGCAACGCGGCGTGGTTTCGCGGCGATTTCTCAGGCCAGGTTGATCTGCTCGAACATCCAGCCGATCTCGACCGGCTCATT
>JAFECP010000026.1:42360-69553 GCA_018242105.1 Pseudomonadota bacterium | reverse complement strand
TCGCCATTGGGCAGCTTGAGCAGCACGCCGCCGCCCTGGCTGGGCGACACCCGCACATCGGGATGGATGTGGAATCGCACCGCGAACGCAATGCCCTCGCGCGGCCGCCGCATCTGCCCTTTGGGCACCAGGCGGTCCACGCCGCTCAGCGAAAGTCCATTGGGCGAAAGCGATAGTGTGCGTTCATGCGCAATGCCGAAATCGTGGACATAACCTTCGTGCCGCGCCTCCACGATGGCACCCTGCGGCGTTTCCCGGCGGCTGGTTTCCACAGCAAAGGGCTCGCCGACCAGACGCGGGCCGATCAGATCGCGCGCAAGACCGTCTCCTATCACACCGGCATAGGACGTATCGTTCAGCGTCACCGTGGAATGCGCTGCGGTCGCGCGTAGGGCTGTATCCCAGCGCAGATTGCGGGACCCGGCGGCCCCGCAATTGACCACGACCCGGTGCGGCCCGTGGCTGAATTCGAACGACAGGGCGCCCGCATGCGCGCCATTGGCGTGAACGCCTTCCGGCGGCTTGCCACAATCCATGATCGCCAATGTGCGCGCCGCCGCCATGCGCTGATAGCCGGAGTGTGGTGCGTGCGCGAAAGGCTGGCCGCGCACTTCGTCCCGTGCCAGCAGCGCCGCGACCATACGTCCGTCGCTTTCGCGGCCGCTATTGAAAAGCGCCAGCCCGCCATCGCCGTGGCGAAAGAAGCGCAGCATTGGCGCCATGCGGTCATGCGCGCTGCGAACCGGCTGCGGCAGGTCGCGATCGATAGCCTGCAACGCATCCATCACCATCACCAAATAACGATAGGCATGCGCCAAAGCTTCGGGCGAGCGCGAGATGTGCCCGCCATCGGGAAGGATCTGGCGCGCCAATTCCTCTTCCAGCCGCTCCAATCCCAGACCAAGACGCCGCGAACTGTCTTCGAGACAGGCGCCGGCCAGCGCCTGCACAGCGGCGGCTTCCAGTCTCGGCAGGCCATCCGGCGCTTCGGCCCCGATCCGCGTCAGCAGTTTGGCTTGTTCGCGCAAGCTCACGAACATTTTGGAACGCCACAGCATATCCGAATTGGAAAGCACGAAACGGCCATGCGCGAAGATGTGCGCCAACCGGCGGGCAATGGTTTGTGGCGCCATGGCCGGCTCGGAATAACGGCTATTGCGGTCGATCCATTGCGCGATCATATCCTTGGCCAGGTCGCGGGCCGCGTCGCCCCCGGCAGATGACAACGCCGGAAGCCAGGCGAATTCGTTCAAATCCCGCTTCCAGGCTGCGGATGGCGCTGGTAGATCGAAGACACATTTCCCTGTTGCATCAACACTTTCGCCTGCAAACCTGAAGCGGCCCTTCAGCATCGCATCGGCATCTTCCAGCCGGCGCGGTAGCGGGTCATAAGGGTAGAAGACGACACGATCCGGCAGCTTGCCCTTGAGCAGGCGGCGGTAGAACCAGTTGCGCCGCCGCATCACCCGCCAAGGCGTGAGAAGGCGATACCAAAGGGCGCGCAGGATTTCGGGCAGCAGATTGAACGGAACAGATCGCCGGTGAACCGCCGCCACCCGCGTCAGCCTCGAAGCGCCGCGATATTCACCGCGTAGCGTTCCGGCCCGCCCTTGAACACGGCGGTACCGGCAACCAGAATATTCGCCCCAGCCGAGATTGCCAGCTTCGCCGTCTCCGGCGTGATCCCGCCATCGACTTCCAAATCGATATGCCGGCCCGATTTCGCGATGCGGTTCGCAGCCGCTTCGATCTTCTTGAGCTGACTGGTGATGAAACTCTGTCCGCCGAAGCCAGGGTTCACCGACATGATCAAAACCAGATCGACGAGATCGAGCACATTGTCGATGGCGTCGATCGGCGTTCCGGGATTGAGCACCACGCCCGGCTTTTTTCCGAGCGAGCGGATCAGTTGCAGCGTGCGATGCACATGCGGCCCCGCCTCGGGATGGACCGTAATGCCGTCCGCCCCCGCCTTCGCGAAGTCTTCGACATAGGGATCGACGGGCGAGATCATCAGATGCACGTCGAACGGCTTCTTGGCATGTGGCCGCAGCGCCTTTACGACCATAGGGCCGATGGTGATGTTGGGCACGAAATGGCCGTCCATCACATCGACATGGATGAGATCGGCGCCTGCCTTCTCAATGGCTTCGACTTCCGCGCCAAGACGCGAGAAATCCGCCGACAGAATCGAGGGCGCAATGCGAACGGGTGATGCCATGGGCCCGATTAAGTGCCGGATTCTGTGTGTTCTCGCAAGGAAAAGCGCCCTTCCGTCCCCAACAAGGCCAGCGCGAAAACCGGTAGCCAGACGAGGCGCGATTGATAGCGGTCATGAGGGTTGGAAAGCGCCCCGCAGATCAGCGCATTGCCCAGCAGCGCCACCAGCGTGAAGCCGAGGAAGATCGCCGAGTTCCATCGCCGGCGCCGGACCATCATCAACAGGGCCGCCAGCGCGCCGAGCTGTCCGAGCGCGGCCACCGGCCAATGCACGTCGTTGACATAGTGGAAGTGGATATCGCCCAGTTGCTGATGCGCACTCATATAGGCCGTCATCTGGTTCGGGATGAACCGCATCAGGCTGCGATGCAGCGCCCATTCCTGCGGCTCGATCTGATCGCCGGTGCGAAAATCTATGAGCTGTTCGAGCGTGTCGTTGACAGTTGAGCGGAAGAACGCGCCCGGATAGCGCGTGAGGATGTCGTTGATGATGCGTTGCGATTCCGACGCCGTTCCGTCGAAATGCCCGAGCGCGACGAACGGACTGTCCGGAAACCAGAGCCAGTGCTCCGCCGTCTTCGGCAGTTGATCTTTATAGACGCAAAGGTTGTATCCGGACTGCGGGCAGGTATCGGCCAGCAAGCGAGCGACCAAACCATCCTGCAACATGCTGGCGAACACAAAGACGCTGCCTGCCCGATTGAAGAACAATTTGCCTGTCAGGGAAAAGTTGGCCGCGAATGTCAGTGCGACAGCGAGGATCGCGCTCATCAAAGGCAGGGCGAGGTTCGACAGTCGCAGTCCCGCCGCACCATTGCGTGCGATACTGATGATCTTGAACGCCGCCACAATCAACACTAGCCCGACGATCAGCAGAATGTGCGATGGATGCGTCGCTGCCGCAAACGCAGCGATCAGGAACATGGGCACGCCGCGCGGCCATCCCAGATCGCGCGCGTGAAAGGCAAGCAGATAGGTGCAAAGAACAGTGAGAGCGGTGAAGCAATCCGGCTCGATCTGCCCGGCATACCATGGCAGTCCAGTCAGGATCATAAGCGCCGCGCCTACGAGCAAAAACGCACCGATTTTCATCTTCGGCGCCACGCAACGGGCGGTTTCGACAATCACGAAGGCCGTGAGAACCGCCTGGACGATCGCAATGAACCAGAGGCTTTTCGCGCCGCCGCCATAACTCAGGAACAAGGAATAGACCGGCGAGCGCTCAACAACGAAAACACGTCCCAATCCCTGGAGGATATAGGCACCAGTGTCGTAGAAGATGAGCGGAAAGCCGTTCCAGACCGCGACGCTGAGCAATAACGGGACAAGCGCAAGCGATGCGAACATCTCGGCGCGCGGATCGGCGATGGGTGTCCGCAGGACGCGAAACGCGCGCTCCGACATCGCCCCCATGCGCACGCTGGTTCTCCGGCGTTAGCCCTGGAAGAAGATTTCGGCCCGGCGGTTTCCGTTCTCGCCTTGCGCGGCGGCATCGTAAACCGGCTGGGAATCCCCTACAGCGTCGATCAGGATCTTGTTGGCGGGAACACCGTCCTTGATCAACTCGCGCATCACCGATGTTGCGCGCGCTTGCGAGCGCTCGAAATTGATCTGCAACCGCCGCGCTTCCGAAACCTTGGATGTGGCGCTCGATGCATGCCCCACGACACGAATGTAGCCGGTTGCGCCGCGCGCATTGAATGTTTCGGCCGCTGAGCGAACCTGCGCTTTGGCATCGGCGCTCAGGATTGTCGTCGCATCGGAGAATGCGATCACGGCCGCAGGCGGCAGGCCTTGCGCATTCGAATAAACGGCCGCCGGTGCGACAGCGCCACCCTGCAACGCATCATAATTGGCGACAACCGCGCCCGTCATCCGCTCGGGACCGCCCATTGCGCGGTTCGGCACAGCCGGGACCGCCGGGCCGCCGCCAGCATAAGGCGAACCGGAGACCCCGGCAGCCCCGCCAAGCGACGCTGTTTGCTGATAGCGCGATATGATCGGCATCGGAACGAATTGGGCGACGGAAGCATCGAGCGGCGGCGCCTTGGAGGCCTGGAAGCCTAGCGCAGCGTCACTCATCGCAACCGATTGCGCGCCATTGATCGAGCTGTTGGCCGGCACCGCAGGCAGCCCATTGGACGGCGCAGCGGCCGGTGGCGGTGCCTGTGTGCTAGCAACCGCGGTGGTCGGCGCAGGCGCCGGCGTGGCAGCCGTATCCGCCGCGGCAGGCGTGGAATTCGAGCTGCTGTCTGCGCTTGTATCGGGCGCGGGAGCCGCGCTGGCGTTCGCGTCGGAGGCATCGGCAGACTTGGAACCGGTATCGACATCCGCCACTTCGTCCGGCGGCGGCGCAGCACCCGGCGGGGCGGCGGCAGTTTCGGTTCCGGCGCGAAGCGCGTCTGCGCTGTAGTTCTGGCGTGCGCGGTCGGCAGCGAGCGAGTCCGCTACGCGCTTTTGATCGTCCGCCGTTGATGGCGCGGCCGGACGATCCGGCGTATCGGCGAGGTCGGGAAATTGGCCATTGTTTGCCGAAGCCGTCGTGCTGTCGGCAGCGGGTGCGGCGGACTGATCCGCGGGCGGCGCAGATGCATCGGCGGTGTCTTCGGTGGCGGATGACGAGCCTGAATCGCCGCCCATCCAGGACGGAATGACGGAGCATGCACCGAGCGTGGCGGCGATCGCGACGACCGCGCCGAGCCGCGCCAGTTTTCCAATCAGACCGCCAGCCGAGAATTCCATGAGACCTCCAACCGCCCGCGCGTCCCGGGGCTCGGAACCGCGCGGCTGCTCTCGATTCTCTATACAAGCCCGCCCCCCCGCTTCCAAGCCAAAGTGCGAACAAAATCAAGGATCGGAACGATTATTCTGTGGGGCGGAACGGGGCTTCATCCTTGCCGTTTCGTGACGCCCCAAGGTATCAAGGCAAAGTTCAGGGACTGGAAAATGGCCAAGCCTCAAAACGGCCCGCAATCGCCCTCCGCCAAAGCACCGGACGCCGCCGAAGGCTATAAAATCGGCGATCCGGGCGCATTTGCGCGCAACATGGTTCAGGTCGGGATTCAATCCCAGCAGTTGCTCGCCGATTTCATGCGCCGCCAGGCCACCAAAGCCGGCAGCGGCGAGCCAATGGACCCGCTGAACATTACCGGCGCGTTCACCGAGTTGTTACGGGGCATGGTCGCAGATCCCGGCGCGATCATGGAGGCCCAGTTTCAACTCTGGCGCGACTATATGGGCCTTTGGGAGCGCACTGCGCGCCGGATGATGGGCAGCGAGGTCGAGCCAGTGGTTTCGCCCGCCTCCAACGACAAACGCTTCCGCGACAAGGACTGGCAGGAAAACCAAATCTTCGACTTCATCAAGCAGAGCTATCTGCTGACCGCGAACTGGATGCAGGCAACCGTTGCCAAAGCGGACGAGAAACTCGATCCGAAAACGAAAAAGCGCATCGAGTTCTATACGAAACAATTCGCGGACGCGATCGCGCCGACCAATTTCGTGCTTACCAACCCGGAAGTCCTGCGCACCACGCTGCAGAGCAATGGCGAGAACCTCGTCAAAGGCCTGAACAATCTCTTGGAAGATCTGGATCGCGGCGGCGGACAGCTTTCCATTCGCCAGTCGGCCGACACCTTCAAGATCGGTGAGAATATCGCGACCGCACCGGGCAAGGTTGTGTTCCGCAACGACCTGATCGAGCTTCTGCAATTCGATCCGGCGACCGAGCAGGTTTATAAGGCGCCGCTACTGATCTTCCCGCCATGGATCAACAAGTTCTACATCCTCGATCTGCGGCCGGAGAATTCCTTCATCCGCTGGGCGACGGCACAAGGCTACACGGTGTTTGTCGCGTCCTGGGTGAACCCGGACAAGAAGCTCGCGAAGAAGACTTTCGAAGACTACATGCGTGAAGGCATTTTTGCGGGGCTGGACGCGGTGACGGCGGCGACCGGCGAAAAGAAAGTCAACTGCATCGGCTATTGCATCGGCGGCACGCTGCTGTCGGCCACCCTCGCCTATATGGCCGCGAACAACGATGACCGCGTTAACAGCGCGACCTTCTTTGCTGCACAAGCAGACTTCAGCGAGGCGGGCGATCTTCAGGTGTTCGTGGACGACGAGCAGCTTGAAGCGCTGAAACAGCAAATGGACGAAGCTGGCGGCGTTCTCGAAGGCGGCAAGATGGCCACCACGTTCAACATGCTGCGCGCCAACGATCTGATCTGGTCCTTCGTGGTACAGAACTATCTTCTCGGCAAGGAACCCGCGCCGTTCGACCTGCTCTACTGGAATTCCGACACCACGCGCATGCCGGAAGCGACGCATCTCTTCTATTTGCGCGAGTTCTACAAGAACAACTGCCTCTCGCAGGGCAAGCTGATGCTGGGCGACCAGAAACTCGACCTGTCGAAGGTGAAGGTTCCCATCTATCTGCAAAGCGCGAAGGACGACCATATCGCGCCGTTCCGTTCGATCTACAAATCGACGAAGCTGTTTGGCGGGCCGGTGCGCTTCATCATTTCGGGCTCAGGCCACATCGCCGGCGTGATCAATCCGCCGGCGGCGAAGAAATATCAGTATTGGACCAACGATGCGTTCGGCAGCCTGCCGGATGGCAAGATGGCCAAGCCCTATCCGGCGAAAGTCGAAGACTGGCAATCGGGCGCAAAAGAAACGCCCGGCTCATGGTGGCCGGATTGGGATGCGTGGCTATCGAAACTCTCCGGCCCCAAAGTCCCCGCGCGCAAACCCGGCGACGGCAAACTGAAAGTCCTCGGCGACGCGCCCGGCACCTATGTGAAGGTCAAGGCGCGGTGATGCCCTATACGGGCTACCGGCTTTTGCACTTCGCGCGCGATGGCGCCGTCGTCACTGCGACGGTGGATAATCCGCCGATCAATCTCATCACGTTGGAATTGTTCAGCGAGCTGGCGCGGCTTTCAGAAGAACTAGCTGCTGACAACGATGCACTCGTTTTCATTCTGAAGAGCGCTAACCCGGACTTCTTCCTCGCCCATTTCGACGTCGCCGCGATCCTGTCGTTCCCGACGGACAAGCCTGCTACGCGCGATGGTGCCGACGGCAATGCCTATCACAAGATGTGCGAACGCTTCCGCACCATGAACAAGGCGACCATCGCGCAGATCGAAGGCCGCGTAGGGGGTGGCGGCAGCGAACTCGCAATGTCTTTCGACATGCGCTTCGGCGTGACTGGCAAGACGATCGTCAATCAGATGGAAGTCCCGCTTGGCATTCTGCCGGGCGGCTCCGGAACGCAACGCCTGCCGCGCCTTGTTGGGCGGAATCGCGCGCTGGAAGTCATTCTGGGCGGGATTGATCTCGACGCGACGACCGCCGCACAATGGGGTTATCTCAATCGCGCGATGACGGCGGACGAAATCGGCCCTTACGTCGAAATGCTCGCCCGGCGCATCGCATCCTTTCCGCCCCAAGCCGTGCGGCTCGCGAAGGAAGCTGTCAACAGCGCAGCCAAGCCTTTGGATGAAGGCATGGCGGACGAGAGTTACCTCTTCCAGCAACTGATCCGAACCGATGACGCAAAGCGCAACATGGCCCGCTTCCTGGAGATAGGTGGCCAGACTCGCGACATCGAACTCGAGATCGGCGATGTAAACGCAAAGCTGGGCCGCTAGATCAGTTCAGGCTCGCCTCCAGCAGCCGCACAAATTCCGCCTTCTGCTTGTCGTCGATCCAGCGAACTACCGCAACCATGTCATGCTGGTAGTCGATGAACACGACATTGTCGCCGTTGCCGAGGAACGTCACGCAATCCTCGCGCGCGGCGGGATACATCTTGTGGTCTGTGTTCAGGAACCAGTTCATGTAGCCATAGATCGGCTCTTGCGGTGTCGGCGTGCGCGCCATTTTCACCCAGCGCTTTGACAGGACCTGCTTGTCGCCCCATTTGCCGTTGTTCAGACCCAGCAATCCCATACGCGCCAGATCGCGCGCGGAGATGAACATGCCGCCGCCCCAATGCCCGCCGCCCGGCGGCACCGGCATGCGCGTTCCATCAATCGTCACCCAGGCGTTGCTGTAGTTCTCCCAGTGCCAGGTATCGGACGCGCCGATAGGGTCCATCACATATTGCTTGAGCACATCCGGCAGCGGGCGCTTCCATAGATAGGTGAGCGCAAGCGCCAACGCATTCACGCGCACGTCGGAATATTTCCATTCCTTGCCGACCGGCGGCGGTCCTTTCGCCAGTTCGGTCCACGGATGCGCGCCCGGACGATCCGCCCACCATGGCTTGCCCCACATGGTGCCAATCCAGCCGGAGGTCTGGCGCAACATCTCGTCCCATGTGATCGGCTGGTTGTGCGGCAGCTCGAAATCCGGGGTGGGATGCACATAGTCCAGCACGCGGTCGTTCACATCGCGGATCATGTGCTTGTCGAACGCCACGCCGGCGGTGGACGACAGGAACGTCTTGGTCGCGGAATGGGCCATGTCCACTTTGCGCGTGTCGCCCCACTCCGCCACGATGTAACCATGCCGAATGATGATGCCGTTCGCCGGCGCATGCACCGTCAGCGGTCCGATGGGATCGCCATACGGTCCCGCGAATTGCAGCGGAATGGTGACGCGCTGATCGCGCTGGTCGATCACGCCATCCAGATCGGACGTCAGTTTCGTCTCACGCGCGACGGCGAAATCTATGGCCGCCTGTAGCTTCGTTGCGTCGAAGCCTTCCTGCGCAGGCGTATGCGTCGCCCATGCGTTACCTGGCGGCGGAAGATAATCGGCAGCCTGTGCCGATGTCGCAAGTAACGCCGCCAACGCAATGTAGCGCATCATGTCGCCATCCCCTTCATGCTTTTCGCCACCGCCATGCTCGCCGCATCCCCGCGCGCTTCAAGGCCGGCGATCACGCCCGCAATATCTTCCGCGGATTTATCCTGTGACAGCTTGAATTTGCCTTGCAACCGCTCGAACGGCAGCGAGAAGCCGACGATGCCGTTCAGCAATGCTTCGACACGCTGCGGCGGCACCTTGCCGATCAGCCACGGCGCTTTCGGCAGCAGCTTTTCTTCTTCCTGCGCGGAAAGATCGATCACCAGCTTGCGCAACTCCTCGCGCGATGTGCGCCGAACGGCGCCCTCGCCCTCCACCGCGATGTAATTCCAGGTCGGCACGGTGACGATCTGGCGATACCAGTCCGGGGAGACATAGGCGTCCTGAGCCATAACGCTGATCGAAACCCGCGCACCGTCTTCCAGCTTCGCCAGCGGATTGCCAATGGCGAGATGAAAGCGAATGCCGCCGCGCTCTCCGGCGTCCGGATCAAGCAAAACCGGCGCATAGGCAAACGCCACCACACCGTTTCGCACGGCAGCGATGGTCACAAACACTCGCTTGCGGATCACGTCATGGAGAACGGAAACATCGTCCACCGCGAAAGCAGATGGACGGTACATTCAGACCAATCCCTCGGTTTCGGGCAATCCCAGCATGATATTCATGTTCTGCACCGCAGCCCCGCTCGCGCCTTTGCCGAGATTGTCGAGCACCGCCACCAGCCGCGCCTGTTGCGTCTTGTCGTTGCCGAACACAAACAGCTCCATGCCATTCGTCAGCTTCAGCATTTCCGCGTCGATGGGTCTCGATGGCATGAAATCGCCGATATTGAACGGCAGGGCCGGCTTACCCGATTTTACCGCGTCCCGGGCATCCATCATCCGGTCGAACGAGGCCACCTGCACAAGCTTTTCGCCGAGATAGGCTTCGCCCAGCGTTTTATACAGATCGAACACCGTCGGCTTTCCCGGCAGCGCCCAGAGTTGCAACGGCACTTCCACGATCATGCCGCGATAGTAGCGCCCGACGCTCGGCGCAAAGACTGGCGGATGCGTCGTGCCTGCATGCACCTTCATCTCGGGCACATGCTTGTGCGCCAATGTCAAAGCATAGATGCGCACGACCGTTTCCGTATAGGTCGGCGCATCCCTCTTCTCGAATTCCTCGATCATGGATTTGCCGCCGCCGGAATAACCGGACACGGCGTTCACCGTCAGCGGAAAATCCTTCGGAATGATCCCCGCCCGTATGAGTGGGCGCACCAGCGCTAGATAACCTGTCGGATAGCAGCCTGGGTTGGCGACGCGCGTGGACGAAGCGATCTTCGCGCGCTGGTCTTTTTCCAGCTCCGGAAAGCCATAGGCCCATCCGGGTGCCGTGCGATGTGCCGTGGACGCATCGATGACGCGCACGTCATTGCGCTCAATCATCCCGACGGCTTCTTTCGCCGCTTCATCCGGCAGGCACAGGATCACGAGGTCGGCCTCATTCAGCGCCTCGCGCCGCGCACGCGGATTCTTGCGGTCTGCGTCGGAAAGCTGCACGAGTTCCACATCCGCGCGCGGGGCCAGCCGTTCGCGAATCTCAAGGCCGGTGGTCCCGGCCGCGCCGTCTATGAACAGCTTCGAAACCATAGTGCTGTTTATGCCCTGCCTGTGTGATCGGCCAACATTGACTTGGTTTAATACAGGGAATTAGCTGGTTTTCCACGCGCGAATCCGGCGTGGCGCCTTTGCGCGCCACGCCCAATCGGAGGGGAGAAGCCATGGACCCGCAGGTAGTCATCGACAATTTCCGCCGCAACGTCACCGAGCATTACTTCGACATGAGCGGCCGGGTACGCCGCCAGGAGTTCTGGTATTTCGTCCTGGCCTGTTTCGTGGTGTTTCTCGGCGCAGCGATCATCGACGGCATTATCCATTCCGGCCTCCTGGCCGCCGTCGTCGGCCTGGGTTTGCTTCTGCCGATGGCGGGCCTTGGCGCGCGCCGCCTGCAGGACACCGGGCGCAACGGCCAACTCGTCTGGATCTATGTAGTTCTCGCCGCCATCAACTGGATCATGGCGCTGATCCTCGCCATCAGCGGGCCAATGGGCGCGCTGGGCTTCCTCTATTTCTTCTTCACGATCGGCTGGCTCATCAATCTTGCCGAACTGGTGATCGCCATCGTGCTGATCTACCTCTGGGCACAGCCGGGCACGATTGGGCCGAACCAGTATGGGCCAGACCCGAAGGGCGGAATAGCCGCGGCGGCGGCGTAGTCAGTCCCACCGTCCGCCGCGCGGCGTATAGAATGCAGCGTTCATGACGTAATCGACGTCATCCGGCGAAGAGCCCAGCGGCAGATAGCAGGTCTCGAACCGGATGAACGTCGCTTTGGGCGCGTCCCGTCCAATGATGCCGCGGAAGGCATAGGGGCGCCGCATGGCGCGGACCATGTCGTAAGACGCCTTTAGTATTTTTCCATGGCGCGGTGAATAAGCCAGGACGTCGCTCATGCGCCTGCCCTGGAAGTTCACACCATAAGCCTGAATATGCGCGTCGCCGATGATCCGGAATTCGTAGTCATCTTCCTGGGGCATGGCATGCACAAGGCTGATGCTCGCCGCCGCGTTGCCGAGGTCGCGCAAGGCGATCTCGTTGCGCGTCGGCATGAGCCGTGCGCCCCGCCAACGCAACCAGGCGTCATACACCACCCGCACGCGCGCACTTTCGATATCCTCGAAAGCGATAGGAACAACAGAACTCTTCTCCGGAAGCCTGTCTTCCGGATTGACGGGGCGAAGAAGGGTTGCCGGGGCCATGCCGCACGCTCGAAATGACGGCCAATCATCCCCGCCACAGCTTCACGGGCGGTGAACCCCAATCTTAAAATTTGACAGAACGGGTCAAATGCCCTCGCCCATTCCCAGGAAATCCGCTGGCGTCAGGCTGCGGGCGGGCGCAGCGCTGGTCAACTGCGCGACGAGCCGGTCCACCTGGAGATTGATCTCCGGCACCGCGGTGATTTCCCACCAGGTGGGGCGGGTGAGCGGGCCCAATGCGAACAACCAGGAAGACGGCATGCCCGATGCGTCGCGCACCGCGCAGTCGTTCGTTTCCAGCCCCACACCGAGCGGATCGGCCATGGCGAGCCTGCGCTCGCGCAGATCTGCGATCAGCGGAATGGCGATTCTGTCGAAATCGCCGCCGGGGCCGGTGCAATTCACAACATGACCGGCCTTGAACATGCGCGTGCCGCCACCGCGCAGATGAATGGCGACCTCAGCATTGTCGCCATCCTCGCGATAGCCTGCGATGCGCCCCGCCACGATTTCAAGCTGGCCTTTCGCCTGCAACGCGGCCAGTGCTCCGCCGATGCGCGGCGCGACGCGATGGCGGCGAATATCCCAACGCACGCGAAGATGCCGAAGGAATTGCCGGCGCTCGCGTTCGCTCCACAGATTCCAAACGCTCGCGACCGCTGGCCGCGCGGCGTCGAACACGCGCTGCCACGGAACGCCTTGCGCCTCCGCTTTCGCGATCTCGTCGCGAATGAGCTTCATCAGCGTCAGAGGCGGCGCGGGAATCTTGTCGTGGAGAAACTCGGCCCATGCGCCGCCGGCCTGATGTTGCCGCGGCTTCAGTCCGCGCCGGGACACGGCCAGCAGCTTCCCGCGATGGCCGCCGCGCGCCAGCCGCAAGACGATATCGACCGTGGTGAGGCCGGCGCCAACCAGCAAGATCGACTCATCCGGTTCGACACCATCGAACGCGTCGCGCGCCCATGGATCGGGGATGAAATACCCGGTGTCATAAAGCCAGCGATCAGGCCCGCCCGGCGGGCGCGGCGGCAGATTGCCCATCGCCAGCACCACAATATCCGCATGAATCTCACGCCCATCGGTCAGCAGCACACCGCGTGCGCCATCGAGCAACCGCACCGCTTCGCCGCGAACCGATGTCAGGCCGACGCGCGCCTTGGCTGACAAGGCCTCGCCGACGCGCTCCTCGATATAGTCGCCGAACATCTGGCGCGGGACATAAGCGGCGGAAAGGTCCGAACCGCTTTCCACCAGCGCGTCCGCGATGCGCTTTTGGCGCGGCGCAAGCCATTCCGCAAAGCCGGGCACAAGCCCGATCTCCATGCGGCTGACAGGCACGTTCAGCAGATGCTCAGGATCGCAAGCGCCATAGGCGATGCCACGGCCAATGCGTTTCTTCGGTTCCACGATCACGATGCGCCAATCGGGCCGCGCGCGATGCAATTTCATCCCGAACAGCGCGCCGCTGAATCCGCCGCCGACAATGACCACCGATTTCGGCGCGGTTGCATTCGGTTGAATCGCCATATCAGACCTTACCAACGAAAAAGGGCGCCTCGCAGCGCCCTTTTCCTATTTGAGCAATCGATGCATCGATTAGCGCTTCGAGAACTGGAAGCTGCGGCGCGCCTTCGGGTGGCCGTACTTCTTGCGCTCGACGACGCGCGGATCGCGGGTCAGGAAGCCGCCCGGCTTCAACGCTGCGCGCAGGCTCGGCTCATAGGCCACCAGCGCACGGGAGATACCGTGGCGCACGGCGCCAGCCTGGCCGGACAAGCCGCCGCCCACAACCGTCACGATGACGTCGAACTGGCCGTCACGCGCCGCCGCGATCAGCGGCTGGCGCAGGATCATGCGCAGCACCGGACGGGCGAAGTAGATCTTTTCTTCCTTGCCGTTGACGATGATCTGTCCGCGGCCCGGTTTGATCCAGACGCGCGCGATGGCGTTCTTGCGGCGGCCGGTCGCGTAAGCGCGGCCTTTGGAATCGCGGTTCGCCTTGGGGGCTTCACCGGCTTCGTCGCCGCCAACCGGCTTCGCCTTGATCAGCGTGGATTTCAGATCGCTGAAATTCTTGACTTCCTCAGCCATGGATTAAGCCGCCTTCGTCTTTTTGAAGTTGGAATTCTTGGGGTTCATCGCGGCAACATCCAGCGTCTCCGGCTGCTGCGCTTCGTGCTTATGGTCAGTGCCCGCATAGACGCGCAGGTTCGAGAGCTGGCGCTTGCCGAGCGGGCCCTTCGGGAGCATGCGCTCCACAGCCTTTTCCACGACACGTTCCGGATGCTTGCCGGCCATGATCGCACCCGCGGTGCGCTCCTTGATGCCGCCGATGTAACCGGTGTGGTGGTAGTAGGTCTTCTGCTTGAGCTTGTCGCCCGTGAGCAGGATCTTATCGGCGTTGATGACGATGACGTTGTCGCCGCAATCCATGTGCGGGGTGAACGTCGGCTTGTGCTTGCCGCGCAGGCGCATGGCGATGACCGAGGCAAGGCGGCCGACGACAAGCCCTTCGGCGTCGATCAGCACCCACTTCTTCTCGATCTCGGACGGCTTCGCCGAGTAGGTTTTCATGGCATTATGTCTCCGAACAAGGCGCGCGATGTACGAGAACGGCCCCGGCCGGTCAAGCGGAAAGCGCCATTTTTAGCGCATTTCAGGGTAGCGGTATTATAATACCGTATAAAACATGACCAAAGGCAAACAATCGGGCGAAATCCGGGTGGGCATCGGAGGCTGGACCTTCGAGCCGTGGCGCGGGGGCATGTTCTTCCCGGCCAAGCATCCCAAGACCCGAGAGCTGGAATATGCGAGCCGCCAGGTCACGACCATCGAGATCAACGGCACCTATTATTCCACGCAGAAGCCCGCGACCTTTCGCAAATGGCATGACGAGACGCCGGAGGATTTTGTCTTCTCCGTAAAGGCCAACCGCTTCACCACCAATCGCAAGATCCTCGCTGACGCCAAGCCCTCGATCGACATGTTCCTGAAGAGCGGCCTGAGCGAGCTAAAACACAAGCTCGGCCCGATCCTCTGGCAGTTCGCGCCGACCAAGAAGTTCGACGCGGCGGATTTCGAAGGCTTCCTTCACCTGCTTCCCAAGACGCTGGACGGCATCACGCTGCGCCACGCGCTGGAAGTGCGCCATGAAAGCTTCGCCGTGCCGGAATTCGCCGCCCTCGCCCACAAGCATGGCGCGGCCATCGTCTATGCCCATCACGAAACCTATCCGGAGATGGCGGATGTGACGGCGGGTTTCGTCTATGCACGGCTTCAGCAAACCGCCGCAAAGGTGGAGACCGGCTACACCACCGCCGAAATCAAGAAATGGGCCGCGCGCGCCAACGAATGGGCCGAAGGCAAAAGTCCCGCCGGCCTTCCCACCGCGGGCAAAGCCGCCAAACCCGCGAAGACGGATGTGTTCGTCTATTTCATTTCCGGCGCGAAAGAGCGCAATCCGGCGGCGGCGAAGGCGCTTCTCAAGGAACTCGCGAAGTAGCGCGAGACAGATTATACAGAGTCACATGAACGCACCGACTTCCGAACCGCTCGTTCTCGCCACGCGCGACAACCATGTGTTGAAACTCACGCTCAATCGCGCCAATGCGCGCAACGCCCTGAGCACCGGCTTGATGGGCGCGCTGCAATTCGCGCTCGACGAAGCCGCCAAAGAAAAGGATTCGCGCGTCATCATCCTGGCTGCGAACGGCCCGGCGTTCTCGTCCGGTCACGACCTCAAGGAAATGACCGCGCAGCGGGCGCAGGCGGACAAGGGCCGCGCCGCCTTCGCGGGTGTCTTCGCGCAATGCTCCAAGCTGATGCAAACCATCGTGCGCCATCCCAAGCCGGTGATCGCACAGGTGCAAGGCATCGCGACCGCGGCAGGCTGCCAGCTTGTTGCGAGCTGCGATCTGGCGGTCGCCTCCGCGGACGCGAAATTCGCCACGCCTGGCGTGAACATCGGCCTGTTCTGCTCCACGCCGATGGTGGCGCTGTCGCGCAACGTCTCGCGCAAGCACGCGATGGAAATGCTGCTGACCGGCGACATGGTCTCCGCTGAAGACGCGCACCGCTTCGGCCTCGTCAATCGCGTTTCCCGCCCCGACATGCTGGAAGCCGACACTCTGAAGCTGGCCCACCAGATCGCCGCCAAGCCGCGCACGACGGTGAAAATCGGCAAGGAAGCCTTCTATAATCAGATCGAAATGGGCTTATCGCACGCTTACGACTACGCGTCGAAAGTGATGACCGAGAATATGCTCCACGCCGAAGCGAATGAAGGAATCGGCGCCTTCGTCGAAAAACGCGATCCGAAATGGCCTGAGTGATGCCGCACTATTCCGACGACTACATCAAATCCATCCTGCGCGCGTCCAGGGTCATCGCCATGGTCGGCGCAAGCGGCAACGAGATGCGGCCCAGCTACTTCGCCATGAAGTATCTGCTCGACAAGGGCTTCAAGGTGATCCCGGTCAATCCGGCGATGGTCGGCAAGACGATCCTTGGGCAAACCGCTTACGCCTCGCTCAAGGATGTGCCCGCGCCGGTCGATATCGTGGACATCTTCCGCGCCTCCGACGCCGCGCCCGGCATCGTGAAAGAGGCATTGGCGGAGAAGGAGCGTCTCGGCTTCAAGACAATCTGGATGCAGCTTGGCGTCGTCAGCGAGGAAGCCGCGGCGCTGGCGAAGGAAGCCGGGCTCAACGTCGTCATGGATCGCTGCCCCAAGATCGAATACGGACGCCTCTCCGGCGAGATCAGTTGGCTCGGCGTCAACCGCCGCACCATCGACAACCGCAAGCCGCTGCTGTTTTCCAAGGGCGGATCGCTGAAGCGCAGTTGAAATCCGTTCACCGTCTTCCCAACTGTCCTTATGGAATTGGGAGCCCACCATGAAACACGTTGTCATCGCGGCCTTGGCCGCATGTCTTGCGCTGTCCAGCATTCCGGCCGCTGAGGCAAAAGGTTGCCTCAAGGGCGCCGCCGTCGGCGCGGTGGCGGGACATATCGCACACCATCACGCCATTCTCGGTGCCGTCGCGGGTTGCGTGATTGGACACCACATGGCTGTGAAAAAAGAGCAGGAAGAAAAGGCGCGGCAGCACGATCAGCAGCAGTGGCAGGCGCATCAGGGCCAGCCGCAACACGCGATTTGATCGCGGCGTGAAAGCCATTAGAACTACCCGCCGCTGACAAGAAGCACCGGGAGTTCGCGATGGAAGAATATGGCTTCAACACGCTGGCCGTTCACGCAGGTGCCCAGCCCGATCCCGCCACCGGCGCGCGCGCCACGCCGATCTATCAGACCACGGCCTTCGCCTTCGAGAACGCGGACCACGCGGCGGCACTGTTCAACCTGCAGGTCTTCGGCAACATCTATACGCGCATCAACAATCCCACCAACGCGGTGCTGGAAGAGCGCATCGCCGCATTGGAGAATGGACGCAGCGGCCTCGCCGTAGCCTCGGGCCACGCCGCGCAACTGATCGCTTTCCACACGCTCATGGGCCCCGGCGATCACATCGTCGCCGCGCGCCAGCTTTACGGCGGGTCGGTCAACCAGCTCACGCAGGGCTTCGCGAAATTCGACTGGCACACCAGCTTCGCCGATGCGCGCGATCCGGATTCCTTCAAGCGCGCGATCGCGGACAAGACGAAAGCGATCTTCGTCGAAAGCATCGCCAATCCCGGCGGTGTCATCACCGATATCGAAGCTATCGCCGCCATCGCGCATGACGCGGGCGTGCCGCTGATCGTCGACAACACGCTGGCCTCGCCCTACCTCATCCGCCCGATCGAATGGGGCGCGGACATCGTTTTGCACTCCGGCACCAAGTTCCTCGGCGGCCATGGCAACTCGATGTGCGGGCTGATCGTCGACAGCGGCAAGTTCGATTGGGGCAGCGGCAAATTCCCCACGCTTTCCGAGCCCTGCCCGTCCTATCACGGCATGCGGTTGTGGGAGACGTTCGGCGATCTTGCCTATGGCGTCGCTTGCCGTGTTCTGGGCCTGCGCGATCTCGGCCCGTCGCTGTCGCCGTTCAACGCCTTCATGGTGCTGACGGGAATCGAAACCCTGCCGCTGCGCATGCAGCGCCATTGCGACAACGCCCTCGCCGTTGCGCGCTGGCTGAAGCAGAACCCGAAAGTCGCCTGGGTGAATTACGCGGGGCTTGAAGACAATGAGTGCTATAATCTGCACCGCACCTATTGCCCCAAGGGCGCTGGCAGCGTGTTCACCTTCGGCGTGAAAGGCGGCTTCGATGCCGGCATGTCCATCGTGAACAATGTGCGCATCATCAGCCATCTCGCCAATCTCGGCGACACGCGCACGCTCATCATTCATCCGGCATCGACAACCCATCGCCAGTTGAACGATGAAGATCGCGCCAAAGCCGGTGCTGGCAACGAAGTGATCCGCCTGTCCGTCGGCATCGAGAATGCCGAAGACATCATCAAGGATCTCGATCAGGCGATGAACGCCGCCTGATTGCGCAGTTCGTAAGCGTGCCATAGCGACGACGCGAGCAATGCAACGGCGGTGAGTTGATGCGTCGCCGCCAGCGCTTCAGGCACCTGATGCAAGAGTGTCAGGATACCCAGAATGATCTGGAGCCCGGTGACGCCGAGCACGAGATCGCCGCTGGTGCGCGCAAGGCCGGCAAGCTTGGCGCGCTTGCCGCGCAGCCACAGCGCGAAGGCGCTGATCGCCACAAGGTACGCCACCATGCGGTGATCGAATTGCGCCAGGCCGGCGTTCTCGGTGAAATTGATCCACCATGGCCTGAAGAAGAACGCGCTGTCGGGGATGAACTGCCCGTCCATGCTCGGCCAGGTGTTGTAGATCAATCCGGCATGCAATCCGGCGACAATCGCACCCAGCAGCATCTGAAAATAAACCAGACCCGCGAACGCCAATCCCCATTTTGCATACGGCGCGGGCCCACTATTCGTTTTCGGCCGCAGATATTCCAGCGCTGTCCACAGGATTGCGCCGAACAGAATGAGCGCAGTACCCAGGTGGATCGCCAGCCGGTATTGCGAAACCGACACGCGGACCTCAAGCCCGCTTTCGACCATCCACCAGCCAATGAAGCCCTGCAATCCGCCGAGCAGGAACAGAACGATCATCCGCGGAATTTCCTTCCGCGTGACCGCGCCGCGCCACGCGAACCAGGCGAATGGCAGGAAGAACATCACACCAAGCAGCCGCCCCAGCAAACGGTGCGACCATTCCCACCAGAAGATTCCCTTGAAACCATCCAGTGTCATGCCCGCGTGTTCCTGAATGTATTGCGGGATCTGCTGGTATTTGTGGAAAGCGTCCATCCACTGCGCATGATTGAGCGGCGGGATCGCGCCCATGATCGGATCCCATTGCGTGATGGAGAGCCCGGAGCCGGTCAGCCGCGTCAGACCGCCAACCACCACCATGCCAGCGATGATTGCTGCTACGGCCAGCAGCCAGATGCCGACCGCGCGGCGGCTCTCAAAAGAAGCAAGGGTCATCCGCCCCGTTTAGTCTGGCGGCCGTGCAAAATCCATGCGGCGGCGTGGCCCCCTTCCGCACCTTGTCTTGACCGGCCCGCCCCCGCATTCTCCCGCGCTGATCGGGGACCGGCAGGCATGGCCATTCACCAACACGAATTCACCTTTGCAGGGGACGATGGCGCCGGCGTATTCGCCTATCGCTGGAGCGGCGACGCGCCGGTGCGTGGCGTTCTCCAGATTGCACATGGCATGGGCGAACATGCGCTGCGCTATCTGGAGCCGTTGACCCCGATCATCAAGAGCGGCATCACGGTCTATGCCAATGACCATCGCGGCCATGGCCGTACCGCCGAGAACAAAGACGCGCTTGGCGATTTCGGCACGGCGGGCTTTGCGGCCCTAGTCTCCGACATGGCCATGTTGACGGCTATCGCTCACAAGGAAAATCCGGGCAAGCCGCTGATCCTGTTGGGGCACAGCATGGGCTCCTTCGCGACGCAGCTCTATCTGCTGGATCACAGCGGCAAGATCGACGGCGTGGTGCTGTCCGGTTCGGCGGCGCTCGATCTGCTCGCGGCCGGCATGAGCGTCGAGGGCGGGCTGAAATCGTTCAGCGCCGCCATCGAAAATCCGCGCACGGATTTCGATTGGCTGTCGCGCGATCCCGGCGAAGTGGACAAATACATCGCCGACCCGCTCTGCGGATTCTCGGTGACCGAAGCATCGCAAATGAGCATGTTCGGCGCATTGCTTCGTGCCAACGACCCACAGGCATTGAAGGCCATCCGCAACGAATTGCCCATTTATATTTTCTCCGGCGACAAGGATCCGGTGAACGGCAATCTGGAGTGGCTCAAACCGCTTGCGGATCGTTATCGCGCCGCGGGTATCCGCGACATCCAAACGAAGTTCTACAAGGACGGGCGGCACGAAATGCTCAACGAAACCAACCGTGCGGAGGCCGTTTCCGATCTGTCGCGCTGGATCGACAGGGTGATCGCCGCACAATGAGCCCCCGCACCAAGAAATTCATCGGCGCGATCGTCATGCTGGTCTGGATTCCGGTTTACGCCGTGATCGCGATGATCGTTGCGCTCAAGGTCTTGCCGCATGCGAACGGGCTGGTAACATTCCTCTACTACGCCATCGCCGGGACCCTCTGGATCATCCCCATCGGCCTGATGCTGCCCTGGATGAACCGCGAAGCAACAAAAGCAAAATAGCCCCGGCGGGTTTCGCGCGCCGGAGCTATTCGCTAAGAGTTCAGCCGGGCTTAGTGGCCCATGCTGTTGTTCGGGCCGCTCATGCCGCTCGTTGACGGCTTGCCGCAGTTCTTATGCTTCGCGGCCATCGTATTCGACGACATTGCATTGCCGGAAGACATGGTGTTGTGAGATGCCATCGCGCCGCCTGACATGGCGTTCGCCGCCTTGGTGCAGTTGTGATCGGCGCTCATGGCGTTGTGGCTGCTCATTGCGTTACCGCTCGACATGGTGTTGCCGCTGGACATCGCGTTGCCCTGCGCAAGAGCCTGGCTGCCCATCAACATCGCCGCAGCGGCCGTGACAATAAGAATACGAGACATGGAATCCTCCGAGGATGCGCTTTACGCGAATGCGAGGGGCCGCACCGCGCCGGGAGCAATCGCCCCCAAAAGCACTGTTCGCAGCTAGTACGGCCGGCAGGCGGATTTCGTTACAGGCAAACCCGCGCTATCGCGATTATTTCTCTGACAACACGTCAGCGACAATCTTGCCGTCCATGGGATACCCCGGCTTCAGCCCGAGCAGCGACATAACGGTGGGGTGAATATCCACCATATCCAATCGCTTCACTTCATGGCCCTTCGCGATACCGGCGCCCCAGGCATAGAAAATGCCGTGCATCTGAACGATGCGTGGATCGTAGCCATGCGTCGCCTTCAACCCGCCGGTGAACGGCGTAAATATGGGCGGCCATATGCGATTGACGCCAAGCGCCAACGCCCAACTCGGAAAAACCGTATCGTCCACCACCCAGTAGGGCGGATGCGCCAGAATCATGAGATCGCCCACGCGCGGCCCGGTTCCCAGATGCGCGAAGGAAGGATAGTGGCCAGTCTTGTAAACATCGAAAGCGTATTTGTATTTCGCCAGCGCTTTCGCCACGCGATCCGCGCTCTCGCTCTTGTCGAGATAGAGGAACGCTGTCGCGCCATCCGCGGCGACGCGGCCCTTGATGCCGTACATGTTCATCAGCCGGGTCATGTTCACCATCGGCCCAACATCGATCATGCCGTGATCGGTGCCGATGACGAGCGTCGCCTCGCGGCCCGGCGGCAGTTTGCGGATCGCATCCATCAGCTTGCCGACATAGGCATCCGCCTTGCGCACCGCCTTAATCGTCTCCGGTGAGGTGACGCCGTGATAGTGCGCGGCATCGTCCGGCCCCTCCATATAGAGTGCGATCAGATGCGGATGGTTCGCGCTTGTGTCCCGCAATTCCCTGATGCCTTGCGCGATCACCCAATCGTCGGATGGGCGCATCTTATAAGGCACGATCGGATTGGCGAACGCCGCGAGCATGCCCCGTTTGCCGGACCAGCGCCCCGCCCAATTATAGACGGCCGCGCTCACGCCTTGCTGCTTGGCGGCTTCCCACATGGACTGACAGCCGGTGTGCCAGTCGGCATCGCTCTCATCCGGAGTCGAATTGTGGCCAAACCGGCCAAGCTTCGGATCGTAGAAGGTGTTGGAGATCACGCCATGATGTTCCGGCCAGCATCCGGTGGCGAAACTTGTGTGATTGGCGAGCGACAGCGACGGAAACACCGGCACCAGATGGCGCGACCACACGCCTTCACGTTTGATCTCGTCGAAATGCGGCGTGAGTTTCGCTGCATCCATCATCGCAGGAGAGAAGCCGTCGAACAGCACCACCACGACCGTGCGGTCCGCTGCGAACGCAGGAAATGCGAAAACGCTCAGGAAAAGAAGAAGTGCCGCGCCAAATGCGCGCTGAACCAGACTCATATTTCGCCCCCTCCGGCTGAAACAGGATTAGAAATCCCCCCGAAATAAAGTCAATCTGCGGTTCGCGCATGGAGGAGTTGTCATGGTCAACCGTCAATGGA
This sequence comes from Pseudomonadota bacterium, assembly GCA_018242105.1. Classification (GTDB taxonomy): domain Bacteria; phylum Pseudomonadota; class Alphaproteobacteria; order Micropepsales; family Micropepsaceae; genus Rhizomicrobium. The sequence continues at coordinate 47,102 of JAFECP010000026.1, read as the reverse complement.
TTTACGCCAGAAAACCCAATGCCGAGGTCGGCCCGGAAAACTTCGATCTGCGCGATGCGCCCATGCCCGAGCTGGGCGCGGACGAGGTGCAGGTGCGCTCCACATTTCTTTCACTCGATCCGGCCAGCCGCGCCTGGATGCAGGGCGCGACCTATCGCTCGCAACTCAATCCCGGCGACGTGATGGCCGGCTGGGGATTGGGCGAAGTCGTCAAATCCAATTCCGGCAAATTCGCGCCGGGCGATCTCGTCAGCGGCGAATTCGGCTGGCAGGAATATTCCGCCTTCCCGGCGCGCGCGCTCACCAGGCACGACAAGGCACACAAGCCTGAACACATTCTCGGTGTGCTTGGCATCACAGGCCTCACAGCCTATTTCGGATTGCTCGACGTGGGCCATCCGCGCTCCGGCGAAACGGTGCTGGTGTCCGGCGCGGCGGGCGCGGTCGGCTCCATTGCCGGCCAGCTTGCGAAGATCGCCGGTTGCCGCGTCGTCGGCGCCACGCGCGGCGACAAGGTGAAATGGGTGGTGGATGAACTCGGCTTCGACGCCTGCATCGATTACACCACCGGCAATCTTGACAAGGCGTTGAAGGCGCAATGCCCGAACGGCATCGACGTCTATTTCGACAACACCGGCGGCGATATTCTCACCGCTGCGCTGCGCCGGATGAACGTGTTTGGCCGCGTCGTCTGTTGCGGCGCCGTCTCGCAATACAACACGGCCACGCCTTCGCCCGGCCCCGCGGGCGTGCCCGGCTTCCTCGTCACCAAGCGCATCCGTATGGAAGGCTTTGTGGTGATGGATTTCTACAATCGCAAAACGCAAGCCGAGGCCGCGCTGGCGCGCTTGCTGGAGCAGGGAAAGCTGAAAGCGCCGGTCGATGTGGTGGAAGGTTTCGAGAAGATGCCATCCGCGCTCGCGGGCATGTTCGCGGGCAAGAACAAGGGCAAGCTGATGGTGAAACTGTGAGCGTCATCGATAACGCGGCCAAAAGCCGTTTCGAGCTGGAAGAGAACGGCGAACTGGCCTTCGCCGCTTATCGCAGGCAGGGCGGCGTTTACACAATTCCCCATGTCGAAGCCGCGATGGCGTTGCGCGGCAAGGGTACGGCCGGCCGTCTGATGGAAGGCATCGCCGCCATCGCGCGCGCGAACAGTTATAAAATCCGCCCCACCTGCCCCTATGCGGTGGCGTGGTTTCGCAGGCATCCCGAAAACGCTGCTCTTGTCGTTTAGCCCGCGGCCTTGCGCTTGCGCGGTTCCTCCACGCGCGTGAGCATCAGGATGAGCGCCAGCACCAGGAACACCATCGCCGTGCCGAACACCGCTTCATAGCCGAAGGCTGCGGCGATCAATCCGCCGACCAGCGGCCCCAATGCCGCCATGCCGCTTTCCGCAGAATTGGAGAGCGCCAGCCGCATCGCCATGTCATCGCGATGGCCGAACTCGAACACGATGTTCTGCGCGCTCATCTGATAGCCGGAATTGGCCGCCCCCAGCCCGAAGAATGCGAAGAAAAACAATGGCAGCGTATGCACGCTCATCAGCAGAGCGACGGCGGCGATCCATACCGCCAACGCGCCGACGAAGGACGAGCGAAAACCGGAGCGATCTGCCAGATAGCCCCAGGCCAGATTGGTCATGGTATCGGCGATGAGATAGGCGAAAGACAGAAGGCCGATGGTCTGCCCGCTCATCGACACCGTGTGGGCTGCGTAGATGATGTAGAAGGGCGACGCCATGCGCCCGGAGATCGCGAAGGTCCGTGCGATCATGAATTCGCGAAAATCCTTGTCGGCACGGAGCAGCGCAGGAAATTCGCGCAACCGTTCCAGCATCCGCATGCGCGGCCGCAACGTCGGCAGTTCGGGCTCACGCAGCAACACGCCGATGGCGGTGAGCCCCAGGCTCGTCAACACGAACGCCGTGAGGAAGGTTACACCATACCCGTTGCCCCAGATGTTCTGCCCGATGAAGTAGCGCCCCGCAAAATAGGACAGCAACGCGGCGATCAAACCGCCCGCCATGTTGCGCCAGCCTTGCAGGCGGCCACGGCGCGAAATCGGAATGACCTTCGCCAGGAGATACTGGAACGCAACGCCTTGCCAGCCGGAGAAGAGCCCCAGCAGAAACAAAAACACGATCGACGCAATCAGAAGCGACTGGCCGTGCAGGAACCATCCGGCGAGCGCCAGCCCCAATATCTGCACGCGCATCATCGTGCCCAGCACCATCGTTACGGGCAGAACATATTTGCGGTGCTCGATCGCAGTGGCGCCGGCGATCGGGGAAATCGTGCTGCCCAGTTGCTGAAGCGCAAGGCCGAGGCCCGTCATCACGTCCGAGCCGGAAAGCATGTGAAGATAGGCGGGGACGAAGGTGGGCGCGTTGACGAGGCGAAATCCGGTCAATCCCAGGGTGCCATGCGTGAAATGACCGGTATAATTGCGGCGCAGATTGCGCCACACAAAGCCTTCATAGGCCAGTTCGCGCTCTTCCGCGCTTTCCGCATCCGCGTAAATGTCGTCCAAACCCAGCCGGCCGGGCGCCGCCTGCGCGCGCCCTCCGCTCCCCGATGTCCTGTCCCGCTTCTATCAGATTCGCGACGCCTTTTTTTGCATCGCCGCGAGCCCGCATAGCGCCTATGATCGCGCCGCAAGCGGGTTGCGGGAGCTATCCAATGACCGATGCCGGAATGCCCATGAAAGCCGAGCATAGGTTCGAAGCGCATTGGCGGATGTTCTTCTTCGAAGGTGTTGTGCTTGTGGTGCTGGGTATCGTGGCGCTCGTCCTGCCGCCTCTCGCCAGCATCGCCGTCGCCATATTGTTTGGCTGGGTTCTGCTCCTCGGCGGCGCGTTCGGGCTGGTCAGCACGCTTGTCGGCCGCCAGGCGCCGGGTTTCTGGTGGTCGATCCTTTCGTCGCTCGTTGCGATCGTCGCGGGCGTCTTGCTGTTCGGCTGGCCCGCGGGCGGCGCGCTGTCGCTCACCGTGATCCTCACAGGCTTTCTCGCCGCCGACGGAATTCTCACCATCATGCTGTCGCTGCAATATCGCCGCGCGCTGCACCGCCGCTGGTTCTGGCTGATGTTGAATGGCGTGATCGATCTCGTCCTCGCCGCGATCATCTTCGCCGGCCTGCCCGCTTCGGCGGCATGGGCCATCGGCATCATTGTCGGCGTGGATATGCTGTTCGGCGGTTCTTCGCTGATCGCGATTTCGCTCGCGGCGCGAAACGCACGCGCATACTGACGCGCCCAAACGCATGGAAGGCCAGCAAGTTCCGAACCATGCGCGAATTTCATGGTGCCGTTAGAGATGCGCCATGTGGGAACATCAAGCGGCGGTTGCCGTATTGTCTGGAAGGTATCGAGGGTTGACCGCACGCCCTTGGCGTGGTCATGCAGTTCATGGCGTTTTTGAAGTCTGAGCATCCCGCGGTGCACGCGCCTGCGCCGAACCCCGGTTGGGCCCTTTTTCTCGATATCGACGGCACGCTGCTCGATATCGCGCCCACGCCGGATGAGGTGCACGTGCCCGAAAGCCTGACGCAGACACTGCTGCAAGCAAGCGCGTGGCTTGGCGGCGCGCTTGCCGTGGTGAGCGGACGTCCTTTCGCACAAATCGATCGCCTGCTGTCGCCACTGCGTCTGCCAGGAGGCGCGGGTCATGGCGCGGCGCTGCGTCTGCCCAATGGAAAAACGGAGGCCGCCGGAGATACCTATGCGGTTCCCCGCGAGTGGCGCACCCTTCTGCGCAATGCGGTGCAGCAATGGCCCGGAGTCGTCGTGGAAGAGAAGCCGCACGGCGTCACCGTGCATTATCGCGCGGCGCCGGAACGCAAGGACGATGTGACAGATCTGGTGACGAAGCTCACAGCGCGTGACCCGGACAGCTTCGAAGCGCTTCCGGCGCGGATGGCTTGCGAGATCCGCCACCGCACGCTGACCAAGGCCGTCATCGTGCGCAGCCTCATGCGGCACAAGCCGTTCAAGGGCCGCATTCCCGTATTTGTCGGCGACGATGTGACCGATCACGACGGCTTTCGCGCCGCGGAGGAGAAGGGCGGCATTGCACTGGATGTCGCAGTGGCATTCGATGGCCGCCCGGCCGCCGTGCGCGGCTGGCTGGAGCACTTCCGCAACGAAGGGATGGATTGACGATGCCGCAACTCAATCTTTCCCCGATTGGAAATTGCGCCGTGTCGAGCCTGATCGATACGCATGGCGTCCACAAATGGTTTTGCTTCCCGCGGCTGGACGGCGATCCGGTTTTCAACGCGCTGGTCAATGGCGACAATCCTGAAACCGGATTCATGGATATTCTCGTCGAGAATCTCGCCACAACCCATCAGGACTACATCCGCAATACGGCGATCCTCGAAACCGTCTATGAAACCAAGGCCGGCGAGACGCTTCGCGTCCTGGACTTCGCGCCGCGATTCCAGCTCTTCGAACGCAATTTCCGGCCGCCCGGGATCGTGCGCCGCATCGAGCCGGTAACCGGGCAGCCTCGCATCAAGGTGCGCATCCGCCCGACGTTCGACTATGGGAAAACCAAGCCGCGCGTCAGCATCGGCAGCAACCATCTGCGCTTCATCGGCGACGAGCGCGTCCTGCGCGTGACGTCCGATCTCGGCCCGACCTTCATCCAGGATGAAGCGGCCTTTCTTCTCGACAAGCCGGTGAACCTGTTCGTTGGAACGGATGAAAGCCTGGCGCAGAACCCGGACAGCCTTGCCAA
>JAFECP010000026.1:29506-42354 GCA_018242105.1 Pseudomonadota bacterium | reverse complement strand
ATCCCGTTCGAATGGCAAAAGGCGGTCATCCGTGCCGCGATCACGCTGAAGCTCTGCAGCTATGAGGAAACTGGCGCCATCGTCGCCGCCCTCACCACTTCCATTCCAGAAGCGCCGAACACCGCGCGCAACTGGGATTATCGCTATTGCTGGCTCCGCGATGCCTACTTCACCGTCAACGCGCTCAACCAGCTCGGCGTGACCCGCACGATGGAGCATTTCGTCCGCTTTCTCGTGAACACGGTGCTGAACGAGAAGGCCGCCGACCTCAACCCGCTCTACCCGATCGTGACCAGCACCGATCTCACCGAGGTTGAGGCGACCGCGCTGACCGGCTTTCAGGGCATGGGCCCGGTGCGCGTGGGCAACGCCGCCGCGACACAGAAGCAGACCGACGTCTTCGGCTCCGTCATCCTTTCGGCGGCGCAGCTCTTCTGGGATGAGCGCGTCAACCTCACGGGCGGCCTAGATCTCTACAAGCGGCTCAAGCCCGTGGGCGAAGCGGCGCTCGCTGTCGCCCTCGAGCCGGATTCCGGCGTGTGGGAATTCCGCGGCCGCACCCGTGTCCACACCTATTCCGTCGCCATGTGCTGGGCCGCCGCGCATCGCATAGGCCTGATCGCCCAGCGTGTCGGCGAAGACCAGGATGCCGCCGATTGGAAAGCCAAAGCCGCGAAACTGCGCGACACCATTCTGGAAAAAGCGATCACCAAGGACGGCTGGATCTCCGGCGCGTTCGGCGAGGAGATGGTGGACGCTTCGTCGCTTCTGTTGCCACAACTCGGACTGATCGATGCGAAGGACGACCGCTTCCTGCGCACGCTCGCCGTGGTGGAGAAGCGCCTCCTGCGCAACGGTTTTCTGTTGCGCTATGACGAACCGGACGATTTCGGCCTGCCCGAAACCTCCTTCATCATCTGCACCTTCTGGTACATCGACTCGCTGGCCGCGGTTGGGCGCATCGACGAGGCGCGCGCGCTGTACGAAAACCTGCTGTCCCACCGCAATGCGGCGGGCCTTCTATCGGAAGATCTTCATCCGCAAACCGGCGATTTGTGGGGCAACTTCCCCCAGGCCTATTCACTTGTCGGCCTCATCCTGTCCGCTTACCGGCTCAGCCGCACATGGGAACAGGGACTATGGCACGCCTCGTAATCGTCTCCAACCGCGTGCCGCTGCCTGGGCAGAGCCAGCGCGCCGGCGGCCTTGCGATCGTCCTGCAGGACGTCATGGACCATGTCGGGCTGTGGTTCGGCTGGAACGGCAACACCTCGCCCAATGGCGGCGAGACGCAGACGGTCACCCACCGCGGCGTGGAGTATGCGACGATCGATCTTTCGGAAGACGATTATCAGAAGTTCTATGTCGGCTACGCGAACAGCGCGCTGTGGCCCCTGCTGCACTTCCGTCTTGGCCTGATGGAATTCCGCCGCGAGGATCTCGAAGGCTACCGCTCGGTCAATAAGCTCTATGCAGACACGCTGCTGAAGCTGTTGCGGCCGGACGATCTGGTCTGGGTGCACGATTATCATCTGATCCCGTTCGGCGGAATGCTGCGCCGCATGGGCGTGCGCAGCCGCATCGGCTTTTATCTGCATATCCCTTTCGTTCCGCACAGCGTTTTCAGCGGGCTTCCGCAAGGCGATCTGCTGCTCCGCGATCTATGCGAATACGATGTGGTGGGGTTTCAGACCGAAGAGCATCGCAACGATTTTCTGGACACCGTGCGCCAGTCGCTCGGCCATGACATTTCGGATGCCGGCGTCATCCAGGTGCCGGGCCGCCCGGTGCAAACCATCGTCGCGCCGGTCGGCATCGATGGCCTCGCTTTCAACCGGCAGGCTGTCCGCGCCGCGGGCAGCAAGAACAACAAACGGCTGACAGACAGTCTCAACAACCGCCATCTGATGATCGGCGTGGACCGGCTGGATTATTCCAAAGGGCTGCCAAATCGCTTCGAGGCGTTCAACCGTTTGCTGACCCGGTTTCCCGAACACAGCCAGCATGTGAGCTATCTGCAGGTGGCCGTGCCCTCACGCGAGGACGTCAGCGAATATGCCTCGCTGCGCCCCGTGCTGAATCGCATGGCGGGCGACATCAATGGCCGCCACGGCACATTCGACTGGGTTCCGTTGCGCTATATGAGCCAGGGCGTCTCGCGCGGAACGCTGGCGGGTTTTCACCGCATCTCGCGCGTGGGGCTCGTCACGCCATTGCGCGACGGCATGAATCTCGTCGCCCACGAATATGTCGCGGCGCAGAATGCCGATGATCCCGGCGTGCTGGTGCTTTCGCGCTTCGCCGGCGCGGCGAGCTATTTCCAGGACGCACTGATCGTCAATCCAAACGACCCCGATGAAATCGCCGAAGCGATGCACGCCGCGTTGCTGATGCCGCTCGCGGAACGCCGGCTGCGGCATATGCGCCTGTTCGAGAACGTGTTGCGCCTCACGGCTTCGTCGTATTGCCAGACATTCGTGAACGCGCTTTCCGGGAAAGACAAAAAAAATGAAAGGTGATGGATCATCCTCCCTCCTGATAAGACTGTTTTGGAGGATTTGAGCCACAACGCACCAGCACGCAGAAACCCGATTCAATACCGGCCCTGGCGGAAACGGGTTTGGGTATTGGCCGCATCGTAGGCCGGCAGGCCCAGATCGGGTTTGGCCGGTTCGCGGCGGAATTTGATCGCCGGGCCGATATGGCTGTTGCCCGCATCGTCTTTCAGCAGCATCTCGCGCGCTTGCGTATGCGGATCGCCGAAGGCGTCCTTCAACGTGCGCACCGGCGCCCAGCAAATGTCCAGCGGCGACAGGAACGCTTCCCACTCGGCGCGGCTTTTCGATGCGAACGTCTCGGCGAAATAGGCGATGAGCGGCGCCTGTGACGGGCCGGGCTCGCCTTTCGCAAGTTCGACGAAATCGGGGCGGCCGAGCGCGCTCAAAAGGTTCTCGCAAAACTTTGCTTCCGATCCGGCAAGCACGACATATTGCCCGTCATTTGTCTCATAGACCCGGTTCATCGCCTGCCCGCCATAATTGCGCATCGCGTGCGGCGCGGGCGCGCGGCCATCCGCGAACACCGTGCCGGTGATGTTGGGCGTCCAGGCCAGCAGGCTGTCATACATGGCGATGTCGATGTAATCGCCCTTCCCTGTCTTCTCCCGCCGCAGCAGCGCCATCAGGATCGCGGACAATGCCGTCAATGACGATGCCAGATCGGCGGCGACCAGATTGGGCATGTTCGGCTTGCCGTCGGAAAACCCGCGCGACAGATCGAGCGTTCCGGCCAGCGCCTGCACGCCCAGATCGTGCGAAGGCTTGTCGCGCAACGGGCCTTGCTGGCCGAAGGCGCTGATCGAACAATAGACGATGCGCGGGTTGGCGATGGAGATGGTTTCGTAATCGATGCCTAGCCGTTTCACGACACCGGGGCGGAACGCCTCCACGATCACATCGGCCTCCGCCGCGAGCGCGAGGAATTCCGCCTTGTCGCCGGCATTCTTCAGATCGAGCGCCAGGCTGCGCTTGCCGCGCGCGATATTGCGAAACCAGACGGAGGCGCCGTCCGGCATGCGCGCGCCCATCGCACGCACCGGCTCTCCCACCCCATTCTTCGGCTCGACCATGATCACATCGGCGCCGTGATCGGCCATCGTCATGGTCAGATGCGGCCCGGGCAGGAATTGCGATAGGTCCAGGACCTTGATGCCTTCGAGTTTCACGCCGTTCTCCATACCGGTTGCTCAATGTCGTGTCCGCCTCCTAGCATAGCGCCAACGCGCCATCCCAAGGAATCGCCATGACCTCGCCCATCCTGTTCGCCTGCGCCGATGACGTGGCGACAATCACCTTGAATCGCCCGGATAAGCGCAACGCGCTCAACGAAGCGATGTGGGCGGGCCTTGCCGACGCGGTGCGCCGCGCCGATGCGATGGCGGAAGCGAAGATCATCGTGATCCGCGGCGCGGGCGGCCATTTCGCGGCGGGCGCGGACATCTCCGAATTTGCGACCGTCTATGCCTCGCGCGAGCGCGGCGCGGAATATTCGCGCATCGTCGCCGGCGGCGTGAGCGCCGTGTCCGGCGCCGCCAAGCCTGTTATCGCCATGATCGAAGGCGCCTGCGTCGGTGGCGGCATGGCCATTGCGCTGGCTTGCGACCTGCGCATCGCCTCCGCCACGGCCAAATGCGGCATCACGCCCGCAAAGCTCGGCATCGTTTATGCGTTCGGCGACACCAAGCGGCTTGTCGATGCGGTGGGGCCGTCGAAGGCCAAGGACATTATCTTCACCGGCAGCATCATGGACGCCGCCGAAGCCCACACCATCGGGCTGGTGGACGAGATCCACACACCCAACACGCTGGAGAACGCCGTCGCGGCGAAATGCGCCGCCATCGCCGGCAATTCGCAATGGTCGGTGCGCGGCACGAAAGAAATGGTGCGCCTCATCATGTCCGGCGCCGCCAGCGAGACGCGCGAGACCTCCGGAAAATTCCTCGACGCGGTCGAGCAAGCCGATTTCAAGGAGGGCCGCGCCGCGTTCATGGAAAAGCGCGCGCCGAAATTTCCTTATCGCTGAGAACCGCCGATGACACTCAAACTCTATCATTGCAAAGGCGCACGTTCGCTGCGCCCACTCTGGACGTTGGAGGAAATGGGCATTCCGTACGAGCTGGAGGCGATGCGGTTCCCGCCGCGCGCGTTTCGCGATGGCTATCTCGCCATCAATCCCCTGGGCACCGTACCGGCTTTCACCGATGGCGATCTGACCATGACGGAGTCCGCCGGCATCTGCCAATATCTCGTCGATCGCTACGGCCCAACCCCAATCGGCCTCACGCCTGCCGACGAGGATTACGGTCTTTATCTGAACTGGCTGCACCGCAGCGATGCAACGCTGACATTCCCGCAAACGATCGTGCTTCGCTACACGCGCCTCGAACCGGAAGAGCGCCGACTCAAGCAGGCGGCGGACGATTACACCCAATGGTTTTTCGCGCGCCTGCGCAGCGTGGAACAGGCAACGGCGGATCGCGAATATCTCTGCGCGGGCCGCTTCACCATCGCGGACATCGCCGTCGGCTTCGCGCTCTGTCTCGCCGAAACCCTCGGCTTGCGCGGCGGTTTCAAGCCGAACACCGAAGCCTATTATCGCCGCTTGCAGGAACGGCCCGCCTTCAAACGCGCCATCGCGCTTTGAGCCTACAGATAGCGGATCGCGACGAAACCCAGAACGATGACGGCCGCGACGCCGATCATCACCCATTCCAGATATTTCTCGACAAACACCCGCACCTGCGCGCCGAAGACGAAAAGCAGCACGGCAATCAGCCCGAAGCGCACGCCGCGCGTGATCACGGACAGGCCGATGAACGCGGCCAGATTGTAGCCTGCGAACCCGCTCGCGATGGTTACAAGCTTGAAGGGGATCGGTGTCGCACCCTTGATGAGAATGATGAGCGCGCCATATTCGCGGTAGAGCGTGCGGAACTGGTTCATGTCGCCGGAAAGTCCGTACACGGAAATCAGCCAGTGACCGAGCGTGCCATAGAGAAATGCGCCGATCGCGTAGCCCAGCAATCCGCCCAGCACCGACCAAAGCGTGCACCAGCCAGCGATCCAGAAGGCGCGCTTGCGGTCGGCCAGCATCATCGGCAGCAGCATGATGTCCGGCGGAATCGGGAAGAACGACGCCTCAGCGAAGGATATGGCGGCCAGCGCGGTCCACGCATGCGGCCCCGACGACAACGCCAGCGTCCAGGCATAAAGCCTGCGCAGCGCATTGGGGCGCGGCTCGTCTTTTACTTCAGCCATCGCATCTGAACCTTGGCGCCTGTCCGATTTCAGGCGCTGCCTTCGGCCATGCCGGCCGTGGAAATGGTCGGAGCGGCGGGATTTGAACCCACGACCCCCAGTCCCCCAGACTGGTGCGCTAACCAGGCTGCGCCACGCTCCGATACCGATTGAGGCGAACCACCGTTCGCCGGGGCGGCGATATATAGAGGCCGCGTTCCGGCACGGCAACGCAAACCCGCAGCTTTTCTGCCCTTCCGGCCATGGGTTTTCCGCGGCAAATGGGCAAAAATTATTATCCTACCTGGAAGGACAATTCTCTTGACACCGTGACGGTGGCGATTATATACTTGACTTAGCGTGACGGTGTGTCATCTTTTGTGGGTGACAGGCCGTTATTCCCAAGTCGAGGTCACAGCGGAGGGGTCCGCTATGTGATCGCTATCGTTACGGAAACAAGCGACCCCTCCGTGTTTAGGACCGTGCCTTGGCGGCACGAAATATCGGGTATGTTGACCCCGTTAAGCCAGAATGGATTCTGCGGGGAGCCGAAATGAAGAATTTCGATTCGCGAGTATTCGCGATTAGCGATTTTGTTGAGTGGGATGCCCAGAAAACTCTCTCGCTAAATCCGGCCTTTCAACGTCGAGCTGTATGGAGTGAGAAGGCAAAGAGCTATCTCATGGATACGATTATTCGCGGGAAGCCCATCCCGAAGATTTTCATTCGCCAGATACTCAACCCGACAACAAAGTCTTCAATCCGAGAAGTGGTGGATGGTCAGCAACGTCTCAGAACCATCCTATCATTTATTAAAGATGGATTTGTAATAAGCAAAAGGCATAACCCGGAATTTGGCGGAGTGCTTTTCAGCGGGCTTGATCCCGATGTTCAAACACAAATCCTGTCGTTTGAATTATCGGTCGATCTATTACTCAATCTCCCCAATTCTGAGATTTTGGATATTTTCGGGCGGCTAAACTCGTATGCCGTCGTGTTGAGCGAACAAGAAAAAATCAACGCGGTGTTTTTCGGCCCGTTCAAAATATTGGCCGATGAATTGGGCAGAAAATATTATGACTATTGGTTAGCGCAGGACATCATCTCGGAAAACAAAATTCTGAGAATGGAGGAGGTCAACTTAGTCGCAGATTTGCTGATCGCGATGAAGGAGGGCGTGAAGTCTAAGAAGCAGATACGAAAGTTTTATACGTCCTATGAGAAGACATTTGACGATAACGTGGATGAGATCATCGCGCGATTTGATGCCGTGATCGCGAAAATATCGCAGATATTTCCCGATGGACTGAGCGCGACTTATTTCAATCGCGTAAACATATTCTACTCGCTCTTTATAGCGGTGGCACATTCTCTCTTCGGAATTCCGAACTTTGATGCTCCGCGCATCCCTCTAGAGTTTGCAGCCAACATTGAAAAGGCCAGGAATGGACTAGACCACGTAGGAGAGGTGATAGAAACGGAAGACCTCTCTTCCCTCGAAGAGGATGAGCGCACCTTTAGGAAGGATATTCGTCTAGCAACCACAGACGAAAGCGTCAGAAAGAGGAGAACAAAATATTTGTTGTCGCTGATGGAGTAGTGTCATGGCGATTCCAGATATTTTGACAAAATTTAAGAACGAAGTGGCACAGTGCGCGAACCTGATAACAAATGCTCATCAGCGCAATGCCGCCGGAACCTTTATTCTTTCTGAATTGGACAGGCGGCAAATAACAGCAGCCGCGTTCCTCAACAAATTTATCGCATGGGAAAGCTTCCTTGAAGCGTCCTTAGCGGACTTTATGATTGGCGCGCCAACGATAGGCGGCGCGCAACCAACGCGGTATGTTGCCCCTCCGAATGCAGATATGGCAAAAAAGATTGTGGTCGGCAGCCAGCGATTTTTTGACTATGCAAATCATCAATACGTTTTGAAAATCGTTCGCCTCTATTTTGACAATGGCTATCCGTTTGAGCCGCACATAAGCGGCATATTTCGTGATCTGGATGATCTTCGCGCAATGCGTAATGCTTGCGCACATATCTCTTCTACGACCCAACTCGCACTGGAAGGGCTTGCAATACGAATTTTTGGGCAGCCTAAACCGGGTATAACGATTTATGATATGCTAACTAGCATCGACCCAAGGGAGAATCCGGCAGCTACGGTCTTTCAAAGTTATCGAATAAAGCTGGAAGCTACTGCCGACTTAATAGCAAACGGTTGAAAACATGAAGACCAATACAAAAGACGAGCCGTTTTCGGATGAGGAAACGACAAAACGTCGCGAAGAGGCGTTGAAAAATATGTTGAGTACACCGCATAAGCCCCACGTTCCAGTTAATGAACATGGGGCTAAGGCGCGTCCGGCTCGTCGGTCGAAGAAAAAGTCCGCGTAGATTCTAGCAATTCGAGAATCAGGCGCAGCTTATCGCGGCCCTGTCGGAATTCACCGTCCTTAGTGAGTTCTCTGTCGATACATGAGCCTCTTGCCTTCCGCACCTTTGAGGATGCGGGCAGCGCGGCCCATGTCGTTCACTCCTACAGCTTCGCGATTGGAATACCGGAAATCAAATTCGTGCAGATAACGCTGCAAATGCTGTTCGCCACAATGCTGATATGTGCCGATCATGCCGCGCTTGAAAATGGAAAACACGCCTTCGGCGGTGTTCGTGTAAGCATCGCCACGCACATACTCATCCTTGCCATGATTCACTTTCTCATGGCTGGCGAAGGTGTGGCGCAGGGTCCCGTACAGGGTGCTTTCATCGGTGCGCAGGTGCGCTTCCGGTGACAGGTTGTCCTTGAGGATTTTGCGCATATCCATCTGGCGGAGCATCGGTGTGTAGATGGAGCGGACTTCGCCGCCGCGCTCTACGAGAGAAACGACCGCGTGCTTGTGACCTGCACCGCCCTTGGGGGCCGTGTGGCCTTTCTTGCGCCCGTAATACGTCTCATCGACTTCCACGACTTTGCCGCCCGATCCCATCGGCTTGGCCTTCTTGGAAGGCGACATAGCCTCACGGATGCGATGCGCCATGAACCATGCGCTCTTGTAGGTGATGCCCAGAAGCCGGTGCAGTTGATGGGCGGAAATGCCTTTCTTGGACGCAGCCATGAGGTGCGTAGCCAAGAGCCACTTGTGGAGCGGGATATGCGAACGCTCGAAAATCGTGCCCGTCCGCACTGTGAATTTGCCCCTACAATCGCCGCAAAGAAACATCCCCGCCTGTGTCTTGCCGCCCATCTTCTTGGGCTTGTCAGAGCCGCAAAGCGGGCAGAAAAGGGCCGAAAGATCGGCTCCCCAGCGGCTAGCCTCCATATGGGCTATGGCACTGGTTTCATTGGTGAAAATGGGGTCTGTCAGGGCGGCGGTCATGGGGTCAGTCCTTATCTTCCCATAATCTACGACCCCGAGGGTGGCTAAGTCAAGTATATAATCGCCGTGACGGTACCCCCGTACACTTTTGCCAACTTTCGAACTGCGCCCGGACGGTAGCCGTCGCTGAAAAGCGGCGGTTTTTCTGTGTTTGGACCATGGAAAATGGTCACGCGGAGGCGCGGAGCCGCGGAGGAGAAAAGGAAGGGACTCACGCAGAGACGCAGAGAGTGTGAGCTTGGGGAGGCCCTTCGCATAACGAATTGGATAACCGGCGCGCCTTGCGCGCCAACAAACCGAAACACGCATCGGTGTCGGGCCCGGAGAAGAACTCCGCGTCTCCGCGCCTCTGCGTGAATCATCTTTTTGAAGGAAACCACCATGCCCAAGCTCTAACTTCGCCCTCGCCCTGACCGGGCGTGGCGGTTGGGAGGGATTCTTCTGGAGAAGCCGAGATCGCACGGAAGTGGGTCCATGACGCCGAACCGGGAAAGGTCCCTCACGACCGCCACATTCAAGGTCACGCCCCTCATACAGCGCCGATGACACAATTCCGGCGTGGGCGGAAAAGGTGGAGGGAGGCCCCATCAATTTGCAATTCAAATACCGGCCTCGAAACCGCCAGCGAACAACCACGACGTCCGGATTCGCGCGCGCAAACGGAATCGAAAAAATCGACATTCAATTCCGCTTTTCAAAAAGAGGATTCGGCCGGCGGGAGAATTATGCCCGCACCTTCGCGCAAATTTTGCGATCCTTGGAAAATTCAGCGGCCGGCAGCGGCGCGAAGCTTCGCTTTCATCTGCAGCAATTCCGCCAGCAGGATTTCCAGCTTGGTGCGTTGTTCTTCGCTGAGCACCGGCCGGTCGATGCCAGGCGCCATTTGCGGCTCGGCATGCGCGCGCGCCAGATCGGCCATCATCGCGCGGGCGTGCATCGCTTCGTCCTGCCAGACTTCGGCGGCATCTTCCGCAGGCTTACGCTCCACAGGACCGGTGAACACGGCATCGCCACGGCCGATCTCCGCGACATGGCGAAGGCCGCGTTCGCGCAGAACCTTCTGCACGCCTTTGATCGTGAAACCCTCGGCGTAAAGCAGCGAACGGATGCCGCGCAGAAGATCGACGTCTTCGGGACGATAGTAACGGCGCCCACCGGCGCGCTTTACCGGCTTCACCTGCGTGAAGCGCGTTTCCCAAAAGCGCAGAACATGTTGCGGCACATCGAGATCGAAGGCCACTTCGCTGATCGTGCGGAAGGCTTCGGCGGATTTCACGCTCGTCGCAGGCACACCTGCGGGAACGGCGCTCATTCTTCAGCCTCAAAGACAGGCGTTTGCCCGTTGATGATCGCTTTCAGAACGTGGCTGGGGCGGAAGACGAGAACGCGGCGCGGCGCGATCGGGACTTCATCGCCCGTCTTGGGATTGCGGCCCATGCGCTGCGATTTCTGGCGCACCGCGAAGGTTCCAAACGAGGACAATTTCACCGTCTCGCCTTTGGCGAGTGCGACGCAGACTTCCTCGAGCATATCCTCGACCATCTGCGCGGACTCGTTACGCGACAATCCAACGGCCTGGAATACGGCCTCGGTCAGATCTGCACGGGTGAGCGTATTGGTCGTCATGACGTTCCCGACTCTGTCATTGCGTGGTCACACGCTAGGCGGAGCCGGATTTTCCGTCAACGTCAAAGGGATAGGGGACTTCTTTGAGGTTCCATCCTACCAGCGGACGAGCGCCGCGCCCCAGGTCAGCCCCCCGCCCATGGCCTCCAGGAGGACCAGGTCGCCTCGCTTGATCCGGCCATCGGCCACGGCAACGGCCAGGGCCAGGGGAACCGAGGCGGCAGAGGTGTTGCCGTGCTCAGCAATGGTGGAAATGAAGCGCTCGCCCGGCAGGTGCAGACGGCGGGCGGTGCCGTCCAGAATGCGCTGGTTGGCCTGGTGGGGCACGAACCAGTCGATATCGCCGACGGCTACTCCGGCCTCGGCAGCCGATGCCGTGATCGAATCGGCGATGTTGATGACCGCGTGCTTGAAAACTTCCTTGCCCTGCATCCGCAGATGGCCGGTGGTGCCTGTCGTGGACGGCCCGCCATCGACATAGAGAAGATCGTGGAGCCTGCCGTCGGAATAAAGCTTGGTGTTCAGAACGCCCCGGTCGGCGGGCGTGCCCTCGCCTTCGCCCGCGCGCAGAACGACCGCGCCGGCGCCGTCGCCGNNACAGCACGCAGGTCGTGCGGTCGGCCCAGTCCATGAGGCGCGACATCGTTTCAGCGCCGATCAGAAGGACGGTCTTCGCCTGCCCGCAACGGATGAAATTGTCTGCAACCGAAAGGCCATAAATGAAACCGGAGCAAACCGCTTGAACGTCGAACGCAGCGCCACGCGTCATACCCAAGCGCGCCTGGATATTGGTGGCGACCGACGGGAAAGTTTCGTCGGGTGTGGTTGTCGCGACAACGATCAGGTCGATCTCATCGACGCCGATCTGCGCGTTGGCGAGCGCGGCCTGCGCCGCATGGAAGGCAAGATCGGACGTGGTCTCGCCTTTTTCGACAATATGGCGGCGTTCGATGCCCGTGCGCGCGCGAATCCATTCATCGCTGGTATCGACCATCTTGGCGAGTTCGGAATTGGTGAGAATGCCGGCCGGGAGGAACGCGCCGCAGCCGATGACCTTGGAACGGACCACGCTCACGATCCGCCAACTCCGGACGCGACAGCGGGGGCGCGCAACGCCAGATTGGCCCGGTCTGCCACGATCTTCGAGATCACGTCGGCTTTCACCATGTCGATCGCCATATCCACGGCGCTCGCAAAGCCCAATGCGTCGGTGCCGCCATGGCTTTTCACGACAATGCCGTTGAGGCCCAAGAAGACGCCGCCATTCGACGCGCGAGGATCGAGTTTGCGCCGCAACGCCGCCAGCGCGCCGGACGCAAACACCGCGCCGATCTTGCCCAACAGCGAACGGGTCAAAGCGCCGCGCAGATATCCGATGACGAGTTTTGCCGCGCCTTCCGCCGTTTTCAGCGCGACGTTCCCGGTGAAGCCGTCGGTGACCACGACATCCACCGTACCGCCGGAAATGTCGTCGCCCTCGACGAAGCCCTGGAATTCGATGGGCAGCCCTGCGGTGCGCAGAATTTGCGCCGCGCCGCGTACCGATTCATTACCCTTAACGTCCTCTTCCCCGACGTTGAGAATGCCGAGCGTCGGTTTCTCCAGTCCAAGCACGGCGCGCGCGAAGGCTTGGCCCATGACGGCGAAGTCGACGAGCTGCTCGGCATCCGCGGAGATGTTGGCGCCGACATCGAGCACGACGCTTTGCCCGCGCATGGTCGGCCATAGCGCCGCGATGGCCGGGCGGTCGATGCTGTCGAGCGGACGAAGCTGCAGCAACGCCATCGCCATAAGCGCGCCGGTGTTGCCGGCGGAAAGAGCGACGTCCGCTTCCTTCTTGGAAACGGATTCGATGGCGCGCCACATCGAGGTATTGCGGCCGCGCCGGACGATCTGGCTCGGCTTGTCTTCCATGCGCACGCGTTCCGGCGCATGGCGGACTTCCACGCGCCCGGCGAGCTTCTTGCGTTTCGCCAGAAGAGGATTCAGTTCGGCTTCATCGCCATGCAGCAGAAATTTCACGGACGGATGGCGCACGATCGCGCGC
>JAFECP010000026.1:27286-29475 GCA_018242105.1 Pseudomonadota bacterium | reverse complement strand
GGAGCCGCCATCACCTTGTCACTGCGTGGGACATTTGCCGTTGCAGGCAATCTTCACGCGCAACCGGTCAGCTCTTGGCCTGCACGACCTCGCGCTCGCGGTAGTGACCGCACGAACCGCAAACGTGATGAGGACGGCGCTGCTCGCCGCAATTCGGGCATTCGTTGTGGCTGGTCGCCGCCAGCTTGTGATGCGAGCGGCGCATGTTGCGGCGCGACGGCGATGTTTTTCTCTTTGGGACCGCCATGGCGGACAAGCTCCTTGCAAAAACCGATATGCCGAATCGGAACATGGGGCACGCCCTTGGCGCGCCTGCCAATTTTGACCGGGTCGGCAAAATGAGCGGCGGAGTAAAGGGGAAAGACGCCGGGGATTCAAGGGAGAATATCCCCTTTATTTGGTGGTTTTCACCCCTTGCCCTTCAACCCCTTGAGGATGGCGAAGGGGCTTTCCGGCTGGGCGTCCGGGTCTTCCGGGGCAATGAAACTTTCCTCCGGAGCCCTGGGGTAGGGGTTCAGCGCCAGCGACAGCTCCTCCAGCAGGGGGCTGGCCAGATCGTAGCGGGAGCTTTCGATCTCTTCCGGCGCGTCGTCGTCCGCAGCCGCGAGGGTAAGTTCCTCGTCCGGCTCGGGCGCGTGGCGGCTGCGATAGGCGACGTGAAGCTCGCGCGAAAAACGCTCCTCAATCCGCGTCTGCAAAGGATCCAGCGTGACGACCGAGGCCTGTGTGAGATCACAAGTCAGAACCGCGTCGTAGCGGTAGCGGTTCATCGCCAGCTTCTTCAGCATGACCACGCCCAGGAATTTCTCGACGCTTTGAACGTCGAGCCACGCCGCGATCCGCCCGCATTGATCGGGCGTGGCGTCGATGGCGATTTCCGCGCCCGCCGCCGAAAGGTCGGAGAGATCGTAAATGCGCTCGAGTGGTGCCGCAATGGTCATGACAATCAACGCGGTGCGGGCGAAACCGTGCCGAAATCCGGAACGCCGGAGGAAAGATCGCTGCCGTGAAGCCGTTTGCGCGCAGCATCGGCATAGCGCGCCAAAGCTCCGGCTTCGGCCTCGTGTCCGGGTTTGCTGCGATAGATGTTTCGCAGGATGGCATCCTTCAAAGCGGTTTCATCGGCCGCTGCGCCATAAGCCGACAACCGGCCGTAGAATGCATCCGCCATTTTTTTGACCCGATGGCCGATTCCGATATCGCCGACGCCGAGGTCGCGCAGGCTTTCGTCGAAGCTCGCAAACAGGGAGTCGATCAGGCCTTGTGAAACATCCTTCATTCCAAGTTCCCGCAACCGTTCGAGAACCAGCCATGCATGAAGAATGACAAGGTCGAACCGGCCATCGATCGTGTCCGGCACCGCGAGCTTGGTGAAAAAAACCGGCTCGCGCGCCTGCTCGCCAATAGCGGCCGAAAGCTCGGCGCCCCGCGATTTGCGGCTGCGCGACTTCAGGAGTGTTTTCAGCATAAACCGTCTCCGCAAGCTCCGGCTTGAAACCGGAGGCTTCCAAGGTTAGCACATCGCCCCGGGGTACCGCCGATTGCAAGGATGTCGCGCATGAGAATTCCCGTTTGGGCCGCGGCCGCTATGGCGCTGATGGCATGCACGCCGGTTATCAGCCAGCGCGGCTATCTGCCCGACCCCGCGGCCGAGGCGTCCCTTCGCGCCGGTGCCGACACGAAAACATCGGTCCAGAAACGGCTGGGCGATCCTTCAACCTCCGCCACCTTCGGTGACGACGTGTGGTATTACATTTCGAGCACCGAACGGCAGGTCGCATTTTTCGATCCTTCGACCACCAGCCGCAAAATCCTCGCCATTCATTTCGACAAGGACGGCAAGGTGACAGAGATCCGGCATTTCGGCTTGAAGGATGGTCACGTCGTGGCGTTCGAAACACGCACCACACCGGCCAAAGGCCGTGAGCTGACGTTCCTGCAACAGTTGTTCAGCGCCACGCCCGGCATACCGCTTGGCGGCGTGACCCCAGGGCAAAACCCGGGCAGCGGCCCCTGATTTTTGAGATCGCAGAGCGAATAAAAAAACGCGCGAGTTGCCTCGCGCGTTTTTCATTTCAGGAGTGGTGCCAGCTCAGAACATCTTTGCCAGCGTCGCCAGAAGAAGCAGCGCCACGATGTTGGTGATCTTGATCATCGGGTTCACAGCCGGACCGGCGGTGTCCTTGTAG
>JAFECP010000026.1:20679-27217 GCA_018242105.1 Pseudomonadota bacterium | reverse complement strand
CGAGGTCATCGAGATGGCGACGAACAGGCCCGTGACGATCACGCCGAGCAGCATGGCGCCGAGCGCATTGAACGCCTCGCCCTTGCCCGCAACCCAGTTGACGAGGAAGAACAGGACGATCGGCGAAAGCACCGGCAGCATGGACGGGACGATCATTTCCCGGATCGCGGCCTTGGTCAGCAGGTCAACCGCACGCGCGTAGTTCGGCTTCTGCGTGCCCTGCATGATGCCGGGCATTTCGCGGAACTGCTTGCGCACTTCTTCCACCACCGCGCCGGCGGCGCGGCCCACGGCCGTCATCGCCCAACCGCCGAAGAGGTAAGGCAGAAGACCGCCGATGAAGAGACCGACGACCACCCACGGATTGGCGAGCGAGAAGGTCGGTATCTGGATGCCGGCGAAGTAGTGATACACGTCAGAATGCGCAATGAAGTATTGCAGATCGGATGTGTATGCCGCGAACAGCACAAGCGCGCCGAGACCGGCGGAACCGATCGCGTAACCTTTCGTGACAGCCTTTGTGGTGTTGCCAACCGCATCGAGCGCGTCGGTTGTCTTGCGAACGTCGCCTTCGAGACCGGACATTTCGGCAATGCCGCCTGCATTGTCGGTCACCGGACCGAACGCATCGAGCGCCACAACCATGCCGGCCAGGGAAAGCATCGTCGAAACCGCGATCGCGATTCCGAAGAGGCCGGCAAGCCAGTTGGCGACCACGATGCCAACGCAGATCACCAGCGCCGGCAGCGCCGTCGATTCCATCGAGACCGCTAGGCCCTGGATCACGTTGGTGCCGTGGCCGGTCACCGACGATTGCGCGATCACCTTCACCGGACGGAAGCCCGTGCCGGTGTAGTATTCGGTGATCCAAACAATCGCGCCCGTGACAGCGAGGCCGACGATGCCGCAGTAGAACAGCGTCTGGCCCGTCACAAGATGGCCGGGCGCCTGCGCGATCACGGTGTTGATGCCGACGATCCAGTCGGTGAGCGGCCACAGGCCGATCAGCGAAAGCAGGCCCGTCGCGATCACGCCCTTATAGAGCGCGCCCATGATGTTGTTGCTCTTGCCGAGGCGCACGAACATCGAACCGATGATCGAGGTGATGATGCACATACCCGCGATGGTGAGCGGATAGAGCATCAGTGCCGACTTCAGCGGACCGGCGAAATAGATCGAGGCCAGAACCATCGTGGCGACGGTCGTCACCGCATAGGTTTCGAACAGGTCAGCGGCCATGCCGGCGCAATCGCCCACGTTGTCGCCGACGTTGTCGGCGATCGTGGCCGGGTTGCGTGGGTCATCTTCGGGAATGCCCGCTTCGACCTTGCCGACCATGTCGCCGCCGACGTCCGCACCTTTGGTGAAGATGCCGCCGCCGAGACGGGCGAAGATCGAGATCAGCGAAGCGCCGAAGCCAAGCGCGACGAGCGCGTTGGTGACGACGCGGCCTTGCGTTTCATCCGCGATGTCCATGTTCAGGCCGTAGCGGAGGAAAGTGTAGTAACCCGCAACCGCGAGAAGGCCGAGGCCGACAACAAGAAGGCCCGTCACAATGCCGGAGCGGAACGCGACCGAAAGACCGGCAGCCAGACCGCTGCGCGACGCTTCGGCGGTGCGCACATTCGCGCGCACCGACACGTTCATGCCGATATAGCCGGCAAGGCCGGAGAATGCGGCGCCGATCAGATAACCGACGGCGACCTGCCAGCCGAAAATCCAGAAGGCCAGCGCGAAGATCACGATGCCGACGAGAGCAATGGTCGTGTACTGGCGGTTGAGATAGGCCGCCGCGCCTTCCTGGATGGCGGCGGCAATTTCCTGCATACGCTCGGTGCCGGCGCTCTGGCGCAGCACGGAGCTAATCGTCCAGGCGCCATACAGCAGTGCAAGCACGCCGCAGCCCAAGACGAGTTCAAGCTCTAAACCCATGGTTTTCCCTCTTGCGAATTTTGGAACCCCCGGCCGGCGCCAATACGCTGGCCGGTCCCCATGGCCGGCCGGAACAGACCCACCGCTTCAAGGGCGCCGAAGCTATGCCAAAACACTCTGGGAAGCGCAATATTTCCAGTAGCGGCAGGATTGCCCGTAACTCAGGATGGGCTGGTAGCGGGCGGGGCCGCCATGGGCCGCATCGGACGGATCTGGACCTCCATCAATTTGAGGTCCACCACCTTCCCCGGCCCCATCACCTTTTTCGCCAAAGCCAGCAGCCTCGGTTCCAGTGTGGCCTTATCCACAGCCATCGGATCGCCGGGCTTGCCGATGGTGGAGGCATTTACGTCCCGTACGAACGCATCCTGGATAAACGGCACCTTGGCCTGAATTTCGATCGCCGCCGCCTGCGATGCGCCCACGATTTTGCAGGAGACATACGCATAGGCCAGCAGCGAATCCCCTGAGGAAAGCGGGGCGATGAGATATGGCATTTCGACACTGGTGCCGAGCTTGGTGTCCGGCTTCCCGGCCTCTTCAGCCAAGCTCGTCTGGGTGGAAGCGAACAGCAGCAATCCGGTTATCAGGGCGATGACGCGCATAGCGAACCCTCGCAGAGCCAAGCTAATGGAGCATGAACGAATCAAAAATGCCGATAACCCTTCCTCGATACAGGAATTTCCCCGCCGGATGAATCCAGCAGCGCGACACCAGAGCCCGTCTCCACACGCCCGATTTCGGTGATCACCGCCCCGGCGCGATGCGCGAGTTGCAAGACCTCATGGCGCTTGGCAGAGGGGACCGTAAACGCGATCTCGTAATCGTCGCCGGCGGTGACTGCGGACAACAGCGGCGCTCCAAATTCCTTCCACGCGCCGGAAAGTGGAATGCGATCCGCCTCGACCACAATACGAACTTTCGACGTTTCGGCGATATGACCAAGGTCAGCCAGAAGGCCATCGGAAACATCCAGCGATGCGGTCGCCGTTCCACGCAGCGCTTTGCCTAGCGCGAGGCGCGGCGTTGGGAGTTGATAGCGGGATGTCAGTGTTTTTCGATCGCCGGCGGCGATGCTCGCATGCTCGCCATTCAAGACGGCCAGTCCCGCGCCCGCATCGCCGATCGTGCCGGAGACAAAAACGCTGTCTCCAATCTTCGCACCATTGCGGCGCATCATTGTACCGGAGGGCAAAGTTCCGAGCGCGGTGACCGCAATCGTGAGCGGACCGGTGGTGCTCGTCGTATCGCCCCCAAACAAGACAACGGAAAATGCGTCCTGATCTTCATGCAAACCATCCGCGAAGGACCGCATCCATGGCAGGGTCCAGTGGCGCGGCAGCGCAAGGGAAAGCAAGTAACCGGCAGGCGCCGCACCCTTCGCTGCAAGATCGGACAGATTCACACGCAATGCTTTCTTCGCGATCAGCCCAGGCGGATCTTCGGCACGGAAATGAATACCCGCCGTCAGGAGGTCCGCCGTAACGACAATATCTTCACCCGCCGGAGGCTGAAAAGTCGCAGCGTCGTCCGTTAGGCCATAAGCACCGGCCGACTTCGCAGACAGTGGCGCGAACAGCTTCGCGATAAGTTCGAATTCTCCCGGCCGCTCAGAACTGGAGTTCGTCATCGGGCGGCGTCTCGCCGAATTCCGGCGCGCGCTTTCGGTGCGCAAGCTTGTCGAGTGCGGCATTCACAAAGGAAGGCTCGTCGCCTTGAAAGAAAGCATGAGCGATATCGACATATTCATCGATAATCACCTTGGCGGGAACATCCTTGCGAGCGACAAATTCGAATGCCGCCGCGCGGAGGATGGCGCGCAAAATGGAGTCGATGCGGTTCAGCTTCCAGTCCGCCGAAAGGCATTTTGCGACCGACCGGTCGATCTCGACCTGATGATGTGGAACGCCGCGCACGATGGCGCCGAAGAATTCTTCATCCGGCATACCGGCGGGCGAAATCTCCGCCTCCTTGCCGAAGCGATGATCAGCGAATTCCAACGCTACTTCCTCGGCGTCAGTGCCGGTCAATTCCATCTGGTAGATCGCCTGCACGGCCGCAATCCGCGCCGCGCGCCGCGCCGCGGATTGCGATGCGGTGTTCATGCCCGAGACTCGAGCTTTGCGCGGTGCGCAATCAGCGCCAAGCACGCGCGCGCGGCATCGCCACCCTTGTCCGATCCGGTCCGCGCCGCGCGGACAAGAGCCTGCCCTTCGTTCTCGACGGTCAGAACGCCATTACCGATGCAGAGGCCCTGTTGAACGCCAAGATCCATCAACCCGCGCGCGGATTCATTAGAGACGATTTCGAAATGATAGGTTTCACCCCGGATCACGCATCCCAAAGCGACGAAGCCGTCATAGCCGCCGCCCTCGCTGCGCGCGGCCATCGCGATGGCCGGCGGAATTTCCAGCGCGCCCGGAACAGAGACGCGCTCGAAATTCGCCCCGGCGGCATCGAGCACGGCGGTCGCGCCGTCCAGCAGCGCGTTCGCGATATGCGAATAAAAGCGCGCTTCAACGATCAGGATATTCAGCTTGGGCATCAGGGGTCCCGGTTGCGGATGGGGTGCGTGCCTACGATGTTAAGGCCGTATCCATCAAGCGCCACAATCTTTTTTTCCGGCGTATCGGTCAGCAGGATCATGTTTTCTATGCCCAGATCGAGCAAAATCTGCGCGCCGACGCCATATTCCTTCACACGGCGTCGATCCGCGTCGTCCTGGGTCTTGCGGGTGACCACGTCGGTGACAAAGGTCGGCCGCGTGGAACGGAGCAGAACCACAACGCCTCTACCCTCCTCCGCGATGATCCGCATGGATTCACCCAGCACATCTCGCTCATAAGGTTTCCATGCCAGCATATCGCTGAAGATGTTCACCGCATGCATGCGAACGAGAACCGGCTCTGGCGTCGTGATGTCGCCCTTCACCAGTGCGATATGTTCGGCATATTCCAACTCGTTCACATAAACGATCATCTTCCAGTCGCCGCCATTGTGGCTCTGGAACGGGCCTTCGAATGTACGCTTGACGAAATGATCGTATTTGCGGCGATAGGCGATGAGATCGGCAATGGTGCCGATCTTCAGTCCATGCAACTGCGCGAACGGCACAAGGTCCGGCAACCGCGCCATGGTGCCGTCGTCATTCATGATCTCGCAGATTACACCGGCGGGGTTGAGGCCCGCGAGGCGCGCGATGTCCACCGCAGCTTCGGTGTGGCCGGCGCGAACGAGCGCTCCGCCGTGCCGTGCAACCAGCGGGAAAACATGTCCCGGCGAGGTGATGTCGGCCGGCCCTTTGGTCGGATCGATAGCGACCGAAATCGTGTGAGCGCGATCATGCGCGGAGATGCCCGTCGAGATGCCTTCCTTCGCTTCGATCGACACAGTGAAGGCCGTCTGGTTCGGCGTGCCGTTCACTTGGGTCATCATCGGAATATTCAAGGTAGCGGCGCGATCTTGCGTGAGAGCGAGGCAGATAAGGCCGCGGCCGAACTTCGCCATGAAGTTCACCGCATCGGGCGTGCACATCTGGGCGGGAATGACGAGATCACCTTCGTTCTCGCGATCGTCCGCGTCCATGAGGATGAACATGCGGCCATTGCGGGCGTCTTCGATGACGTCTTCGATCGCCGAAATATAGTCGTGATAAACCGGGACGTTCATGCCTTCACCAGCCGCGCCACATAGCGCGCCATCAGATCGACTTCCAGATTCACCTTCGCACCCGGCTTCTGGCGGCCGAACGTCGTGACCTTCGAGGTGTGTGGAATGATGTTTACGCCGAAACGCGAACCATCGACCTCGTTCACCGTCAGCGAAACACCATCCAGCGCTATCGAGCCCTTCGAGGCGATAAAGCGCGACAACGCGATGGGTGCTTGAAGGAATACACGCGTGGATTCGCCGTCCGGCTTCACGCTGACAATTTCGGCGATTCCATCGACATGGCCCGTGACGATGTGGCCACCCAGTTCGTCGCCAACCCGCATGGGTCGTTCAAGATTGATCGCGTCACCGGCATTCCAATCGCCAAGCGTGGTCTTGGAAAGCGTTTCGCCCGACGCGGTGAAGGCGAACCAGCGGTCGCTTGCACTGCCCTTGTCAACGACGGTCATACAGGCGCCTGAGCAGGAAATGGACGCGCCAATGTCGATGGCCGAGACATCGTAATTCGTCGCGACGACCATATGCGTGTCGCCGCGCTTCTCGATATGGCGAAGTTTTCCGACGTCCGTGACAATGCCAGTAAACATAGGTTTCTTTTACGGCCTTGCTTCGTAGCTTTCCAGACGATCCATACCGAAAGACCGGCTGCTAACCCGCATAAAATTTGGGGCTTCGTCGAGGTTACGCACCGTCAGAGCGCCACTGCCGTGACGTCCGGCATTCCCCAAAGTCATGGGCGCCGTGAAGATTTCGAGCCGATCTGCGAAGCCGGCGTTTAGGAATGCGTTGGCAACTGTGGCGCCGCCTTCCACAAGGAGACGATTGATTCCACGCTGTGCGAGTTCGCTGAGTATTGCGGGAATTGAGACATGGCCGCCGCCATCCGCTTCAAGGCGCACGATCTCGACACCGAGCGCGCGCAGATCGTCGCCGG
>JAFECP010000026.1:0-20626 GCA_018242105.1 Pseudomonadota bacterium | reverse complement strand
AACTTGCCATCGAGCACAATCCGCAAGGGAGAGTATTTTTCCAGGCCCGGAATGCGGCAAGTCAGTTCCGGATCGTCCGCGAGGGCCGTCTCTATGCCAACAAGGATGGCGTCGTGTTCCACCCGCAGCAATTGACCGAACCGTCGCGCCTCCTCGCCGGTGATCCACCGGCTTTCGCCGGAAGCCCGCGCGGTGAATCCATCCGCGCTTTGTGCCAGCTTCAACGTTACCGAGGGACGACCTTCGGTCATACGCAGTGCGAAGCCGCGATTGAGAGACTGCGCTTCGGCCCGCAACACGTCTGTCACGACCTCAACGCCCGCAGCGCGCAGCTTCGCAACGCCGCCGCCGTTCGTGCGCGGATCGGGATCGGTCATCGCGATCACGACACGCGCGATACCCGCATTCACCAAAGCCTCGGCACAAGGAGGCCCCTTGCTGCCGATATGCGCGCAAGGTTCGAGGGAAACATAAGCAGCGGCTCCGCGCGCGGCATCGCCAGCCTGCGCAAGCGCGATGGCCTCTGCATGTGGACGACCGATTTCCGCGGTACGACCGCGCCCAACAATGCGGCCGTCCGGTGCAACGATCACGCAGCCGACCGAAGGTACCCTGCCCGTCCGGCCCAACCCGCGCGCGGCCAGCGTCAGTGCATGTCGCATATGACGCTCGTGACTCATCTGAAACGCCTAGTCGCGATCTCCGCCTTCCATCTCACCGATGAGGGCTTCAAAATCCTTGGTCTCGCGGAAATTGCGATAGACCGAAGCGAAACGGACATAGGCGACCTTGTCGAGGCTGGCGAGCGCCTGCATCACCAACTCGCCGATGGTGGTCGCCTGCACTTCGTTCTCACCCATGCTCTCCAAACGGCGCACGATGCCGGTGATCATGCGGTCCACCCGTTCGGCTTCCACCGGGCGTTTGCGCAGCGCATGTGTCAGCGAACGCTCGAGCTTCTCGCGCTCGAAGGGCTCGCGGCGGCCATTCTTCTTCACGACAATCAGTTCACGAAGCTGGACGCGCTCAAAGGTCGTGAAGCGGCCACCACAAGCCGGGCAATGACGGCGGCGGCGGATAGCCGAATTGTCCTCGCTGGGGCGGCTGTCTTTGACCTGTGTGTCGTCATGTCCGCAAAAAGGGCAACGCATGAAAGATGATCCCGCTTATGAGTAGATCGGAAAACGCCGGCACAAATCGGCGACCCGCGAGCGCACGCTGGCCTCCACCTCAGGGTCACCGCTTTCACCCTTCTTGGCAACAGCATCAACGACTTCCACGATGAGCTTGCCAATTTCCTTGAACTCGGAAATGCCGAAACCGCGCGTCGTTCCCGCCGGCGTTCCGAGGCGGATGCCGGACGTGATGGCGGGCTTCTCGGTGTCGAACGGAATGGCATTCTTGTTCGTTGTGATGAAGGCGCGATCCAGCGCCTTCTCCGTGTGATTTCCCTTGGCATTTTTGGGACGCAGGTCGACCAGCATGAGATGCGTATCCGTGCCGCCCGAGACGATGTCGAGGCCTTGCGCGTGAAGCATCTCCGCCAGCGCCCTCGCATTGTCCACGACTGCGCGGGCATAGAGTTTGAAATCGGGTTTCAGCGCTTCACCGAAAGCTACACCTTTCGCCGCGATGACATGCATGAGCGGGCCGCCCTGCAATCCGGGAAATACGGCGGAATTGATCTTCTTTCCAAGAGCGGCATCTTGCGAAAGGATCATGCCGCCGCGCGGGCCGCGCAAGGTCTTGTGCGTCGTCGTGGTGACAACATGCGCGTGTTCAAGCGGATTGGGATGCACGCCGCCCGCAACAAGACCGGCGAAATGCGCCATGTCCACCATGAAAAACGCACCGACAGAGTCCGCAATTTCGCGGAAGCGCTTGAAGTCGATGATCCGTGAATAAGCCGACCCACCCGCGATGATCACTTTGGGCTTATGCTCTTTCGCGATCGACGCCACTTCATCCATGTCGATGCGATGGTCCTGGCGGCGCACGGTATAGGACACCGGCTTGAACCATTTGCCGGACTGGTTGACGGGCGAGCCATGCGTGAGGTGTCCGCCAGCGGCAAGATCCAATCCCATGAACGTGTCGCCAGGCTGCATGAGGGCAAAAAAAACGGCCTGGTTTGCCTGTGCGCCGGAATGAGGTTGCACGTTGGCGAACTCGCAGTTGAATAAGCGCTTGGCCCGATCAATCGCCAGTTCTTCAGCCACGTCCACATATTCGCAGCCGCCGTAATAGCGGCGGCCTGGATAGCCTTCCGCGTATTTGTTGGTAAGGACCGAGCCCTGCGCCTCAAGTACAGCTTTGCTGACGATGTTCTCGGACGCGATCAACTCGATCTTTTCGCGCTGGCGGACGAGTTCTTCCTCGATCGCCAGCGCAATTTCCGGATCGGTCGACGCCAGACTACGCGAAAAAAGGCCCGAATTCTGCGGCTCTGCCGCGCTCGATACCGCCACCATTTGACCTCGCCTAAAGCCGCCTGCCGCGATGTGGCACGCCTAGCGCGCCTTCGCACCTATCGCGTGATCGCGTGGCTACCCGTATCTCTTTACCAGATGTTGCGCCAGTCCGGGGATGGCACCGGTGCGGCCTAGTTGTCGCGTTGGCAACAGCGACATGGCTGTTATGCACATTTTTGTCGGTTTCGATCAAAGGCTGCTTCCAAAGTGAGGAAACAATCCTAAAGAACAGAAGCTGAAACTTTCCAATACTCGCGGGTGGCAATTGCGACTTTGGACAATTCATCCAGAGAATAAGAGTATGGCTTTGCTGCGGGACGGCCACAGTCAAACTTTGGTTACCACTGAGTTTGCGAAATGCGACCGACGGCTTGATTCCCTATAATCTTCGAGCGATAGCTGTGTACGATATAATTTGAATCGGCGCGCCGAAGGACAGCGGTTCCATGAGTCATCCCCTTGAAGGTCACTCCGTCAGGACAGACGAAATGCTCAAGCTGGTAAGCGATATTGTCGCCGCTTACGTCAGCAACAATCCGGTTCCGGTGAGCGAATTGCCGGCGATGATCCGAAGCATTCATGCGACGCTCGGCGCGCTTTCCGGCGTCCCCTCCTCGGAAACACTGACGTCACAAAAACCGGCTGTTCCGGTGAAGAAGTCCGTGACGAACGAATTCATCATCTGCCTGGAAGATGGCAAAAAGCTTAAGATGCTGAAGCGATATCTGCGTTCCAACTACAGCCTCACGCCGGAAGAATATCGCGCGAAGTGGGGCTTGCCCGCCGATTACCCGATGGTTGCGCCGAATTATGCGGCACAGCGTTCGGAATTTGCCAAGAAGATCGGGCTGGGCAGGAACGCGCCGGCGCACAAAGGCCGCCGCCGCGGATAAATCTAACCGCCCATGCGCTTTTTCAAAATGTATTCGAGTTTGCGGAGTGCCGCCGCAGACAAATCCGCGCGCGATGCCGTCACCGGTCCGATGATGCTCGCCTCCATACCTGTTTTGGAGTCAATCGCGGTCGCTTTGATGAACGCGCCCTGCACGATGAACTCAACATAGACTTCGCTGCCGCCGCGCGGCATCGCAGGTCAAGCCGCGCGCTTGAGATGATGCGCCACCCAAACCTGATCGAGCGCGTGGACGAGCTGCTCCATCATGGCATCGGTGTGCATTGGCGAAGGCGTGAAGCGCAGCCGCTCGGTGCCACGTGGAACGGTCGGAAAATTGATTGGCTGCACATAGATCGCGTGATCGCGCAGTAGCGTGTCGGATACGGATTTGCAGGTCGCTGCATCGCCTACGAATACGGGGACGATATGGCTGGTCGTTTCCATCAGCGGCAAACCGGCATCGCGCAGCAGAGTCTTCAGCTTTTCGGCGCGTTCCTGGATTTTCTCGCGCTCCACATTGCTCTCTTTGAGGTGACGCACGCTGGCGAGCACGCCTGCCGCAAGAACCGGCGCAATCGATGTGGTGAAGATGAAGCCTGGCGCAAACGACCGGATGCAATCCACCAGCTCGGCGCTGGCGGTGATGTAACCACCCATAACGCCGAACGCCTTGGCAAGCGTTCCTTCGATGATGTCCACGCGGTCCATCACGCCATCGCGCGCGGCCACACCGGCGCCACGCGGACCGTAAAGGCCCACGCTATGCACTTCGTCGAGATAGGTCATGGCGCCATATTTGTCGGCGAGATCGCATATCTTGGCGATGGGGCTAAAATCACCGTCCATCGAATAGACGGACTCAAAAGCGATCAGCTTGGGTGGGTTAGGATCGGCGAGTCGAAGCTGTGCTTCCAGGTCCACCGTGTCGTTGTGCTTGAAGATGCGCTTCTCAACGCCGCCGTGACGAATGCCTTCGATCATCGAAGCATGGTTCTGTTCGTCGGAAAATACGATCAGCCCCGGTAGCAGTTTCGCCAGCGTGGCCAAGGTCGTGTCATTGGAGACGAACCCAGACGTGAAGATCAGTGCGGCTTCCTTGCCATGCAGATCGGCCAATTCGCGCTCCAGCTCGACGTGATAGTGCGTGGTGCCGGAGATGTTGCGTGTGCCTCCGGAACCCGCACCCGTCGTGTCGATAGCTTCGTGCATCGCGGCAAGCACCTTGGGGTGCTGGCCCATGCAGAGATAGTCGTTGCTGCACCAGACTGTGATCGGGCGCGCGTTCTGGTCGGAATGGTAAAGCGCCTGCGGATAGCTGCCGCGGCGGCGGACGATATCTGCGAACACCCGGTACCGGCCCTCGCGCCTCAGACCGGCGAGCGCCTCGCGAAAACGGGAAACATAGGAAAAAGCCATACTGATACGCCCCGGATCGGGCTGGAGCCCAAGAGCTTGCTGGCCCTAGAATATCCCAAGGTTCGGGGGCGAATCCATGCGAATTGTCACATGCTTCGACGCCCCCTTTTCGGCAAAAGCCGCCCACCATCCACGCGCTTTTAGGACGCAACGGCGACCACCGCATTCACAGCCATGGCGATGATCGCCGTATTGTAAAAGAACGAAATCACAGAATGGCCGAGCGTCGCGCGGCGCATCTTGGTATCGACAACCGCAGTGTCCGATGTTTGTGCCGTCATGCCGATGGTGAAGGCGTAATAGAGAAATTCCCAGATGCCAGGCTCTTTGGTGCCTTTAAATTCAAGCCCTCGAACGCTTTGCGCGTTCTTCGCATCACCCTTATGGCCATAATAGAGATTAGCGTAGTGGAAAGCGGCAATCGTATGCAGCGACGTCCAACCCAGTGGCGCGCCAGCGATCGCCAACCCGAGAGCCAACGCCGATGGCGATTGCTTCTCACGCAAAACCGTGACAATCGAAAGCGACGAGATGCCGATAACGACGAGCGCGATCAGAATAACAAGGAAAATGCCTTCGTCTTCCGCGGCGGCTTTTCTCCGCAGCCCGTCTACATCGACCTGATAAATTGCCCATATCACCGTGGCCAGATAGGCGGCGAAAAAGCTATTGCCCGCCGCGAGCGTCCGCTCGGGGCCGGTGAGTGACGGCACAAGCAAAAAAACAAGGCCGCCAATGACGGCGGCCACATAGAAATGCCAGTGATGTTCAAAATGATTCCTGATCCGCTGCATTTCGGCCGGCTCCGGCGACTCTGCCCATTCTAGGCACGAGTCGCCGGCGGGCCGAAGAACAGTCAGAGGCGGAAACGAACCTGGTCGATCCAAAAACGCTCAAGGCGCTTCAGGCACGCATTCATGCTGTCGAGGTCGGTGGCGCCGACATTGCCGACCGCTTCGAGGGAAATCAGATGGCGCTCGAACAACTCGCGCAGCATGTCGCGCACGGCTTCACCCTTGCGGGTAAGGCGCACGAGCACCGAGCGGCGATCGAGTTCCGAGCGTTCGTGGTGCACATAGCCGGCTTCCACGAGTTTCTTCAGGTTGTAGGAGACATTCGAGCCAAGATAGTGCCCCCGCGTGCGCAGCTCGCCGGCCGTCAGTTCCTGGTCGCCGACGTTGAAGAGCAGCAGCGCTTGCACGCTGTTGATCTCGCGTTCGTCGCGACGATCAAGCTCGTCTTTGATCACGTCAAGGAGCTGGCGATGCAATCTCTCGATGAGATTGAGCATCTCCATATAGTGTTTGCTCACAGCAGACGCGCTCTCGAGCGCGGCCGCGATCTGCGGTTTCGCTAACGCTGTCATCTTCCACACCCTCGCGTTTTTGCGAGGCCCACCTGTTCTATTTGACTAAAGAATAAGGCGTGGGTCTTAAGGGCAAGTAAATCAGGCGTTGCCCTGCAACATGCGAATTATCCCGGAAAAGTCCATTCCGGCATGTCCCTGCGATGCAAACAGCGAATAGAGTTGTGCCGCTTCGGCACCAAGCGGCGTATTCGCGCCGACAGACTGTGCAGCCGTTTGCGCGAGTTTGAGATCCTTCAACATCAACGCCGTTGCGAAGCCGCCGGTATAGTCGCGGTTGGACGGCGCGGTTGGGACAGGCCCTGGCACGGGACAATAGGTCGTCAGAGACCAGGATTGGCCGGACGATGTAGACATGATGTCGAATAGCGCCTGCGCTTCGAGACCGAGCTTCTGGCCGAGCGCCAAGGCTTCGCATGTACCGATCATGGAAATGCCGAGCATCATGTTGTTGCAGATCTTCGCCGCCTGCCCGGCGCCAGGACCGCCAGCATGCGCGATCTTCTTGCCCATCTTTTCCAGAACCGGCTTTGCGCGCTCGAACGCGGTATCGCTACCGCCGCACATGAAGGTCAGCGTGCCTGCTTCGGCACCGCCTGTGCCACCTGAGACCGGCGCATCGAGGAACAGAAATCCTGCCTTCTCCGCTGCGGTGTGAACCGCCCGCGCAGAATCCACGTCTATCGTAGAAGAATCGATCAAGAGCGCGCCTTTCTTCGCCGCGCCAAGCACACCATTTTCAAGATACACCGTGCGTACATGGTGGCCCGCAGGAAGCATCGTGATGACGGCATCGGCGTCCTTCACCGCTTCATTCGCACTCGCTGCCTTCTGCGCGCCAGCGTTCAGCACCGGATCGAGCACGGCATCGCTCAGATCGAAAGCGGTGACCTTATGCCCCGCCTTGAGAAGATTCCGGGCCATGGGGCCACCCATGTTGCCGACGCCAATGAATGCAATGTTCG
The DNA here is from genome assembly GCA_018242105.1 of Pseudomonadota bacterium. GTDB lineage: Bacteria > Pseudomonadota > Alphaproteobacteria > Micropepsales > Micropepsaceae > Rhizomicrobium. Next base: position 13,513 of record JAFECP010000026.1, on the reverse strand, counting down.
TCATAGCTTCAGTTCCCTTTCTCCCAGCGGCGCGAAATAGGCATCCACATCCGCGCCGGAAACGCCGGCCAGTTCCGCCGGACACCATTTGGGCGCGTTGTCCTTATCGATGATTACGGCGCGCACGCCTTCATAGAAATCATGGCCCGCGACGATGCGGTTCACCATGCGGTATTCCATCCGCATGCAATCGTCGAAATCCAATGTCTTGCCTTCACGGATTTGACGGAACGCGATTTTCAGGCTTGTCGGCGATTTGACACGAATGGTCTTCGCGGTGTCCTGCCCCCAATCCGTATGTTCCGCATCGAGCGCGGCGAGAATATCTTCGACCGAGCTATGTGCGAAGGTGCGGTCGATCATATTGCGATGCTCGGCAAGAAATGTGTCCGGCACCGCATCCCTCAAACCGGCAATAGCCGTATCCGGCCCCGTGCCGTCGGCGAGCGCCGTAAGGAGCATGTCCCAGCGAGCCATCGGGACGAAATCCGTTGCAATCCCTGCATAGAGGGAATCCGTTGTCTTCAGCCGGGCGCCAGTGAGGCCGAGAAACATTCCAATTTCGCCGGGGCAACGCGGCAGAAAATAGGACCCGCCGACGTCCGGGAACAAGCCGATACCCGTCTCCGGCATAGCAAAGGTCATGGTCTCGCCGGCCACGCGATGGCTGCCATTCACCGAAACACCGACGCCGCCGCCCATGTCGATCCCATGTATCAACGCGACATAGGGCTTGGGATAGCGTTTGATCGTGGCGTTCAGAATGTACTCGTCGCGATAAAACTGAAGCGCGTATGGCGTCTTCTGCTGACCCGATTCATAAAGCGCGCGAATATCGCCGCCCGCGCTGAATGCGCGCTCGCCATTGCCACGAATGGCAACGGACTTCACCGCATCATCCTTTTCCCATGCGTCAAGTTGCGCCTTCATCGCAACACACATGCCTTGCGTCAGCGCGTTGAGCGCCTTGGGGCGGTTCAAGGTAATAAGCCCCAGCGCTCCGCGGCGCTCGAACAGAACTTCCGCGCTGCTGGAAGAATCTGGCGTCATTGCCGGAACATCTCGCGCGCCACGATCACGCGCATGATCTCGTTGGTGCCTTCGAGAATTTGGTGCACGCGCAGATCGCGCACATGGCGCTCGGCCGGGAAATCCTTGAGATAACCGTAGCCGCCGTGAAGCTGCAGCGCGTCATTGGCGATCTTGAAGCCGATGTCGCTGGCGAAGCGCTTTGCCATGGCGCAGAGCATCGTGGCGCGCGGCGTTTTCTTGTCGAGCGCGTCGGCAGCGTTGCGGATCATCAATCGCGAAGCCTCCAGCTCCGTCGCCATGTCGGCGAGCTTGAATTGTGTGGCCTGGAAGTCTGCGATAGGCCTTCCGAATTGCTTACGATCCGAAACATAGGCTTTGGCTTCGTCGAGCGCCGCGCGTGCCGTGCCGACGGAACAGGCGCCGATATTGATGCGCCCGCCGTCGAGGCCCGCCATGGCGATGCGGAAGCCCTCGCCTTCGGCGCCGATGCGATTGGCGATGGGCACGCGGCAGTTGTCGAAGATCACCTGCGCCGTGGGCTGCGAATTCCAGCCCATCTTGCGTTCCTTCTTGCCGAAGCTGAGGCCCGGCATTCCCTTTTCCACGACCAGACAGGAAATGCCCTTCGGCCCGCCTTCACCCGTACGGACCATGCAGACATAAAGGTCGGACACACCCGCGCCGGAGATGAAGGCCTTGGAGCCGTTCAGCACATAGTGATCGCCGTCTTTCACGGCGCGCGTCTTCAACGATGCGGCGTCCGATCCCGAGCCTGGTTCCGTCAGGCAATAACTGGCGATCTTTTCCATCGTGACGAGCTTGGGGAGGAAGCGCTTGCGCTGCTCGTCGCTCCCGAACCGGTCGATCATCCACGACGCCATGTTGTGGATGGAGATGAAGGCCGCAGTGGAAGTGCAGCCCGCGGACAGTTCTTCCATGATGATCGCGGCATCGAGCCGGCTCATCTCCGAGCCGCCGACATCGCTCTTCACATAGATGCTGGCGAACCCAAGTGCTGCCGCCGCGCGCATGACATCGACGGGAAAATGCTCCGTCACATCCCATTCCGCCGCATTGGGCAGAAGGCGGTCCTTGGCGAATTTGCGCGCGGCATCTTCAACGGCGCGCTGGTCTTCAGTCAGTTCGAAATCCATAAGTCCTCAGTGTCCAAACATAACATTGTGAAACGGCTTCTTCAGCCGCTCGATCTCCGGTGCATAGGGCCGAAGAAAAGCGACATTCGCTTTTCCAACGGCATCTTCCTTTTTCCAAAGCGCCTGTTGCGCCGCGGTGGGATGCGAAGGCGCGCAATCGTCTCCGCCACAACTTCCGCCAATACCATCGATGCTGGCCATGGCGCTTTCTATCGGATCCTTCACCGCATCGTACTGCCTTTCGATGTGATGCTGACGGGCGATTTCTTCGTCATAGCTTGCCAGAGCGGTCGCGCGCGCCATATACGCCTGCGGCTTCTGGATATTCTTGCTGTAGCCGTCCATCGCTTTCTGCATGGCTGCCATTTCAGATGCCGTCGGTGCGCGATTGCCGAAGTTTGGCACTTTCGGCGGATCCGGCATTTTCGGATTTCCGTGGTTGGAGTGCATGTAGTCGACCGCGGCTTTGTCTTCGCCTTTCAGGTTGGCGAGATATGCGGAAGCCGGGCGCATCACTGACAGATAGAGATCGACATCCGCCTTGGTCAGGGGCGTAATATCGTAATGTGAGGGGGGCGCGTCTGCGAACGCCGCCGACGCCAATATCGCTCCGAATGCCGCGACAACCGCCAATCTCTTCATCCTGTTCTCCCCCTGAAAATGGCGCAGGATTATCCCTGTTTTGGCCCGCCCGCAAAGCCCGCGACAGGGCATTTCTTGCAAGCATTGCCAAGACTTGGCATGAGACGCCCATGAGCCAGTTCCCTGCCCTTCGCATGCGCCGCTTGCGCCGCCATGACTGGACGCGAAAGCTTGTTGCCGAGAACACGCTTTCAGCGTCCGATTTCATATGGCCGGTTTTCATTTCCGACGGCGAACGCAAACGAACGCCGGTGGCCTCCATGCCGGGTGTGGATCGGCTGAGCGTCGATCTGGTCGCGGGCGCGGCGGAGGAAGCGGCCAGGCTCGGCATTCCGGTGATCGCACTGTTCCCGTTCACCGATCCGTCGTTGAAGACGCCTGACGGCAAGGAAGCACTCAACCCCAAGAATCTTGTCTGCCGTGCTGTGCGTACCATCAAGAAGGCCGTGCCGGAGATGGGTGTGTTATGCGACGTGGCACTCGATCCGTACACGGATCATGGCCATGACGGTGTCTTCAACCAGGCCGGCGACTACATCACCAATGACGAGACGGTCGATCTTCTCGTGAAGCAGGCACTCCTCCAGGTCGAGGCCGGCTGCGATATCATCGCACCATCCGACATGATGGACGGCCGCATCGGCGCTATTCGCACGGCGCTGGAAAAGGCGGGGCGCAAGGACACGCTGCTGATGGCATACGCCGCCAAATATGCGAGCGCGTTTTACGGTCCGTTCCGCGATGCCGTCGGATCGGCAAAATCGCTGACCGGCGACAAGCGTACCTACCAGATGGACCCGGCCAACGGCGACGAAGCGATCCGCGAAGTCGCGCTCGATCTCGCGGAAGGTGCGGACATGGTGATGGTGAAGCCCGGTATGCCCTATCTCGATCTTGTGCGCCGCGTGAAGGACACATTCCACGTTCCGACTTTCGCCTATCAGGTGTCTGGCGAATACGCGATGCTCAGGGGCGCCATCGAGCGCGGCTGGCTCGATCGCGACCGAGTCATTCTCGAAAGCCTGATGTCTTTCAAACGCGCAGGCGCGAGCGGCATTCTCACCTATTTCGCGCTCGACGCGGCGAGGTTGCTGCAACACTGATCTTTCGTTCACAGCCCCGTGAAAACCCCCTCATTCTCAAGGGAATGTGAAGCCGAGGGTTCGTTCCGATATTGCCATCCCGGCAGGATCAGTCTCATGCTCATTGCGAAATTTGGGAGGTTTCAGCAATGAAGAAAGCAATCTTGGCGGCCATGCTTGGCTCGGCAATGTTATGCGGCGGCGCGGCGATGGCCGGTGAAACGCAAACCATGCAGGCATCACCGGCCGTGGCTACGGATACCGGTTCGCAGGTCGTCTGCAAGGCGATGATCCACGAAGGCGACATCATGAAGAAGCAGGTCTGCATGACGAATCGCCAATGGAATCTCATCAAAATCCAAAACCGCCAATACCTGCGCGATATGCAGATGCGCGGCGACCTTCAGATCGCTCACTGACCGGCCGCGCTAGCCCTGATCGGCAAACAGGCTTCGCAGCAGAATCTCGGCGCGCGTGGGAAGCACAGCATTCCCCGCGCGCCGCTGGCCTAGGTCAATCACGTTCTCGACAATCAGCAAGGCCATGCCGTGCACGGCAGCCCACACTCCCAAACCGAGCGCCGGATCGTTCAGCGCCGCACCAATCTCCGCGCCAATCGCGTCGGCGGCTTCTGTTAACGCCGGAATGACATCGCGATTCGGAATCTGCGGACCGAACATAAGCTGTGTCAGCGCCGGATGACTGGACGCAAAGCGGATATAAGCGCCGCCGATGCCGGTTATGCGATCCATGCGATTGTCGGGAGCCGATGCAGCGGAGGAGATCGCAGCCCCCAACTCTGCGAAGCCCTCCACCGCGAGTTCCACCAGCAATGCTTCATGATTGGCATAGTGCCTGTAAGGCGCGGCGTGACTTACGCCCGCCTTTCGGGCGACGGCGCGCAAGCTGAGCGCGGCAAGGCCTTCTTCCTCCAAAAGAGAGGCAGCCGCGCTGTGCAACGCCTTGCGCAGATCGCCGTGATGATAAGCGCGGGCCTTCGCCGTTCTTGGTTTTACGGCTTTGCGCTTTGCTTTCCTCATTTCGTGCGCAGTTTCTCCATGCGGGCGAACAGGCCGGACGTATCCCACCGCGCGCCGCCCATATTCTCAACCTCGGCATAGAACTGATCCACCAAGGCCGCCACGGGAAGTGAAGCGCCGTTGTTCCGCGCTTCGTCCAGAACGATGCCAAGATCCTTGCGCATCCATTCGACCGCGAAGCCGTGATCGAAATGATTTGCGAGCATGGTTTTGTAGCGGTTCTCCATCTGCCAGCTTTGCGCCGCGCCTTTGGAGATAACTTCAATCACCGCTTCCGCATCGAGGCCTGCCGCACGCGCAAAGCTCAAGCCTTCGGAAAGTCCCTGTACGACGCCAGCTATGCATATCTGGTTGACCATCTTGGTGAGTTGCCCCGATCCGGCTTCGCCCAATCGTTTGCATTGCCGCGCATAAGCAGCGATGACCGGCTCGGCCTTCGCATAAGCTGCAGCGCTGCCGCCGCACATGATCGTCAATTTCCCGTTCTTCGCGCCCGCCTCACCGCCGGAGACAGGGGCATCGACAAAGTGAAAGCCGCGCTTGTGCGCCTCCTCGGCCAACTCGCGCGCGATTCCCGCAGATGCCGTGGTGTGATCCACGAAGACGACATCGCGTTTCATGGTCGCGAAAGCGCCGTGACGGCCAAGGGTAACTTCCCGGACGTCCGCGTCGCGGCCGACGCAAGCCATGACGAGTTCCGCATCCGCCGCCGCCTCGGCAGGTGTCGTGGCGGATTTGCCGCCATATTCCCCAACCCACCGTGCCGCTTTATCGGCGGTGCGGTTATAGACGGTGACATCGTGGCCGGCTCTGGCCAGATGCCCGGCCATGGGATAGCCCATCACGCCAAGCCCGAGAAAAGCGACTTTCATCATCCTGCTCCTGTTTCATGGAAGGCAGGTCTACTCCGAAATTTCCAGTTTTTCACCAGCCGCCAGCGTTGGCGGCTTCTTCATGAAAAAGACCACGAAGAGTGAGGGTATGGAGACAAGAAGCATGAAGATGAAATCGTTCGAATAGGCGATGACCTGCGCATTGTGATCCACCACCTGATTGAGCATCTGCGCGGTCATCGGAATTTTGGGATTCCACATCATCCCCTGCATGCCGATGTTCAGCATGCGGTTGAAGGCGCTAGCGTTCTCGGCCAGCGCGGAATGCGCCGTCTGGGTGCCATTCGCCAGGATGGTCGTGGTGACCGATACGCCAATCGCGCTGCCGACATTGCGCATGAGGTTGATCATGGCGCTGCCATCGGTGCGATAAACCGGCGACAGGGTCGCGAAGGCGACGAGGTTCATGGGCACGAAGACCAACCCCATGCCCAGGCCTTGCACGAAGGTGACGTCGATCAGCGACCACGCGTTGACGGAGGGCGTCCATTTGGACATCTCCCACATCGACCACAGGATCAGCGACGCACCGAAGGCGATTATATGGCGGGAGTCGATCCGCGATGCGATGCGGCCGGCGATGACCATGGCAATCATCGTGCCGACGCCGCGCGGCGCCATCAGAATGCCCGTGTCGGTCACGGAATATCCGCCCAGTTGCTGTAGATAGGGCGGCAGCAACGCGGAACTTGCAACCATCACAAGCCCGGTGACGAACATCAGCACCATGGCCGAGACAAAATTTCGATCCCTGAACAGAGCGCTCGGAATAAACGGCCGGTCCGTCGTAAACATCTGCACGAAAAACAGATAGGCGCCCAAACCTGCGAGCACCGCTTCGGCGATGATCTCGGGGGATTCAAACCACGCCTTGCTGGTGCCTCGATCCAACATCAGTTGCAGGCTCGCCAATGCGAGGCCTAGGAACGCAAAGCCCAACCAATCGAATTTCAGCGAAGAGTCGCGATTGGTTTCACGCAAAAACAGCCAGATGCCGCTGACAGCCGCGATACCGAACGGCACATTGATGTAGAAAACCCAGCGCCAGTTGTAAACGTCGGTCAGATAACCGCCGAGCGTGGGGCCGAGGATCGGGCCCACCATCACGCCCATGCCCCAGATCGCCATCAGCGAACCGCGTTTCTCCGGCGGATAGAGATCCAGCATGATCGATTGCGACAGCGGGGACAGCGCCGCGCCGAACGCGCCTTGCGCCAGACGGAAAATCACCATCTGGTCCAGATTCTGCGCGGCGCCGCACATCATCGAGGTGATCGTGAAGCCGGTGATGCAGATCAGCGCGAGATTCTTGCGGCCGAAGCGCGCCGCGAGCCAACCGACGGGCGCCGTCATGATAGCGGCGGCGACGATATAGGAGGTCAGGACCCAGGTGATCTGGTCGCGTGAGGCCTGCAGGCTGCCTTGCATATAAGGCAGCGCGACATTGGCGATAGTCGAATCCAAAGCCTGCATCAACGTGCCTGCCATGGAGCAGAGCATGATGATGCGAAGTTCGAACTTGGATCCGTAAGCCTCGTGCGACGTTCCGAGCGAGCGGGCGGTCATTCTACTCTACGCAAACCCTTCTGCCCCTCAGCGATCGGAGAACAGGCGTTGCCATGTGCGCTTGCCTGTATCGATATCTACGACCGCGCTCATGCCCGAACGAAGCTCCGGATCGCCCTTCTTGCGGTCGATGACGATGCGTGTCGGAATGCGTTGGGTGACTTTCACCCAGTTGCCGCTCGCGTTTTCAGCAGGCAGAACCGAGAAGGCGGCGCCGCTGGCCGCACTAACGGCGTCGACATGACCGTGCCAGGTGCGGCCCGGATAAGTGTCGATCGTAATGGAAACCGGATCGCCGCTCTTAACGTGGGTCAGATCGGTCTCTTTCATGTGCGCTTCGATCCAAACCTTGCCGGTGCCGATCAGCCCAACCGCGCTGGTTGTCGAGAAAGCGCTCATCGCGGATATGACCAATGTGCCGGGTTGCAGCGAATCCACTTCCGCCACGATGCCGTCGAACGGCGCGCGAACGGTTGCGTGATTGAGCTGGCGCTGGGCTTCATCGACGGCAGCCTTCGCCGCCTGATATTGCGGCGTCTGCTCCGGTGCGATGTTCGGATTGCCATTGAGCTTCGCAAGCTGGGTCTTCGCCGCCTGCTCGGCGGCAACGAGTTGCTGTTGCGACGTGGCGAGGGTCAGGCGCGCCTGATCGTATGTCGCCGGCGCGATGGCGTTTGCCTTCAGAAGCGCAGCATAACGATCATAGTTGCGCTGGTTGAGATCGACCTGCGCACGCTGCGCGTCCGCGGTGCTCAGCATGCTCTGATAATCGGACTTCGTGGACTGGACGGCCTGCACGACCTGACCGAGCTGCGCCTTGGCGTTGTCGAGCGCGATCTGGAAGGGGCGCGGGTCCAGCGTGAACAGCACCTGCCCTTTTTTCACGCGCTGGCCTTCATGCACGTTCACGGTCTTCACAAGACCGGAAACATCCGTCGAAACCATGAGCTTGGCGGTCTGCACATAAGAGTCGTCCGTGGATACATAGCGGCCGCCCATGAGCCAGAACGCCAGAGCCGCAATCGCAACGACAGCAACGCCGCCAATCATCAGCACGCGGCGCATCAGTCCCTTGTCTTCACGCATGCGTCCTACGAAGCCCTGAACCGGCGCAAAAGATCCGCGCGCGCTGCCCGGATAACGGGCACTGGTTTCAGATTGGATGGCAGCCATAACTTTTACTCTCCGGCCATTTGAAGCTTCGGGAGCTGCGCCCCTTCGGCCGTCAGTTTCGATTTGATATTGAGCAGAGTGTCCACCAGGACTTCCTGCGTGTGTTCGTCGATGCCCTCTGAAATCTCCAGAGTCATCGCTTCCTTATATTTGTTGATTTTCTCCAGATAGGGCTCTGCCGCAGGGAGGAGGTGCAACCTGCGAATACGCCTGTCCTTGGGATCGGACCGGCGCTCGACCAATCCGCGTCCTTCCAGCCGATCCACCAGGCGGCCGACCGTGATCGGCTCCACTTCGCAAATACCGGCCAGCTCGTTTTGCGACAGACCCGGCTGCCGCGACAGGCGCGCAAGGATCACCCATTGGGCGCGCGTCATGCCATGCGTGCGGGCGTGCTGGTCGAAGCGGGTACGCAAAAGGCGCGCAACGTCGTGAAGCAGGATCAGGAAATCCCTGTCCAAATTCTGCGGTGTGGGGGGCATCGACATGCCAAGAACATAAGCAGCGTTATTATAAGCCGCAAGGTCTTAAAGCATGCTTATGATCACCGCTTTTTATAGGCTTTCCGCAGCTTTTTTACTTTCGAATACCGGCTATGCACCAACGCCTTGGCCTGTGTCGCGGTCGCGGTGGCGGCTCTCCGTTCCATTTCCCGGTACAGGCGGACCACCTTCTTCCCCGATCCGGTCAACGCGGCGCCCCCGCCCTTTGCCCCGCCCGTAGCAGTCTCGATCAGGGGGGCCCCGAAGGTTTTCTCCAAGGCCTGCAGCAGCAGCCATGCCCGCCGATAGCTCATCTTAAGCGCCGAAGCCGCGCCGCGAATCGATCCAGCTTCCTCGATCTGCTCCAGCAGGCGCACCTTGCCCGGCCCCAGTGCATGGCCGGGTTCGAAATCCACGCGAATCGTCAGTCGAACCATTCGGCAAGCCTAACGCGAAAGAGCGCGACCGCACGCCAGCGATATGCGCCGGTAGCAGCCGTCGCGAATCCGTCATGAAACCTTCGCGTGGCTGACGTTCCCCGCCAGTACCACGGCCCCAGCTTTTCGAGTGTCCGGGGGCTGGAAGCCGCATCCCGTGCGGCAATTTCGATCGCGTTACGCGGGGAAAGAACATGCAATTCAAGACAATCCTGTTGAGTACCGCTGCGCTTGCGCTGATGGCCGCTTCGGCCGCCGCTCAGGACGCACCCAAGAAACATCATCACCATCATGCGATCGCCGCCGCCGGCTCGGTCGATGCGCGCATCGATGAACTCGAAGCGCAGATCCGCGAACTGCGTCGCGATCAAGCCGCGCAGACACAGGCTTCCGCCGCAGCACCGGCGCCGTCGGACCAGCAGGCCAGCCAGGCGCAGTTCGAAGCCCTGCAGAACCAGGTCTATGAGCAGCAGGCATCGAATTTGTCGCTGACCAAGGGTAGCTGGTGGTCGAACACGAAGATCAGCGGCCGCATGTATTACGACATCACGAACATCGACAACAAAGCCGATGGCGTGAAGAGCCCGCAGAACGGCTTCAACTTCGACATCAAGCGCTTCTATCTGGGTGTCGATCACCAGTTCGATGATGTCTTCTCTGCGAACCTGACCACCGATTTCACCTATGACGGCACGACGAAAGCTTCGCAGCTCTACATCAAGAAGGCCTACCTGCAGGCCAAGCTGAGCGATGCCTTCACCTTCCGTCTCGGTTCCGCGGACCTGCCGTGGATTCCGTTCATGGAAGACGTTTATGGCTATCGTTACATTGAAAACACGCTGGTCGATCGCACCAAATTCGGCAGTTCGGCCGATTGGGGCGTTCACTTGCTCGGCAAATTCGCAGACGGCCTGATCGGCTACCAGATCTCCGCCGTCAACGGCGCGGGCTATAAGGCATCGCCGACCGGAACGGCCAACCGCTCCAAGGGCATCGACATCGAAGCCCGCGTGAACCTCGACTGGAACGGCTTAACGCTTGGCGCCGGCGGCTACTCCGGCAAGCTGGGCAAGGACGTCGAAGGCGCGGCGCCGGCTCACCACACCGCGATGCGTTTCGACGCTGTAGTGGCTTACAGGTGGGAAGACCTGAAAGCCGGCATCGAATATTTCTCGGCCGGCAACTGGAACAACGTCACCACCGCCGCTTCCGACAAGGCCGAAGGCTATTCGCCCTTCGCATCTTATCAGTTCACGCCGGAATGGGCTGTGTTCGGACGTTACGACTGGATGAAGCCGAACAAGGACACGCTCTCGGCCAAGCGCAACAACTATTACAATTTCGGCATCGAATACACGCCGGCGAAGGTCGTGAACTTTGCGCTCGTGTACAAGCATGACGCCACCGATAACGGATTCATCGGCGATTCCAACGGCACCATCGGCGGCCTCACGAACGCCGTCGGCTCCAAAGGCGCCTACAATGAAATCGGCCTGTGGGGTCAGGTCCGCTGGTAGCGATTTCCCCCTGAAGGTTCATTCCTTCAAACCTTGCGCCGCTGGAGCAAAACTCCGGCGGCGTTTTTCTTTTGATGACCGCTACTCGCCGGACGCGAGCGCGCCGTAGCGCCCCTGGAAGAACACCAGCGGTGCGCCGGCTTCGCGTTTCGCAAAGCGGACAACGCGCCCCACAAGGATGGCGTGATCGCCGCCCTGATGCACCGCCTCGCTCTCGCATTCGAAGATCGCAAGCGCATCGGCCAGCGCGGGCGGACCGAGTTTGGTGTGGATCAAATCGATCCCGTCCAGACTGTGCGCACCCTGCTTCGCCAATCGCGACGACACGTCTTCGTGGACGGTGCCGAGCAGGCTGATCGTGTAGGCCGATGCTTTCATGAAAGCCGTGAAGCGGTCGGATTTGCGGTCGATGCACCACAGCACCAGCGGCGGATCCAGCGATACCGAGGTAAAGGAATTGACCGTTATCCCCTTGTGATCCGCGCCGTCACCCGCCGTCGTGATCACGGCCACGCCGGTCGGAAAACAGCCCAAAGCCTGGCGAAAAGCGCGGGTATCGAAGCTCATAAGGGGCGGCCTAACGGTTGCTTAACGGGGGCTGGGGCATTCTCACGAACAGAAGTTAGGCGACGCACGCCACCGGGGGAAGAACCTCGGGGATGAAGCTGACGCTACGGGTACATGGGCTGAGGGTAAAATGGCGAGTGATGGCGCCGTAATCATCAAGAAGATCAAGAAGGGTGGCCATGGCGGCCATCACGGTGGCGCATGGAAAGTCGCGTATGCCGACTTCGTGACGGCCATGATGGCGTTCTTCCTCCTCATGTGGCTGATCAACACCACAACGCCCGAACAGAAACGGGGCATCGCCGATTACTTCGCCGCACAAAGCATCTCGCAGACCTCCAGCGGCGCCGGCGGCGTTCTCGGCGGCACTGTGATGGGCAAAGCTGGCGCGCAGGCCGGCGGATCGGTCGCGATCACGCCGAAAAATTCGCCGCCGATGAACGCGCAGAAGTCGAGCACGAAAGACCAAGCCAATCGCAAAGGCGGCTCCACCGATGCGCAAGGCACGGCCCCGGCATCGCAGACGCAAAGCGACGAACATCTGGAACAGGCGCTGCCCTCCGCGCGCGACGCGGATTTCGCGACGGCGGCCGAGGCGATCCATCAGGCGATGCAGGACATGCCCGACATCGCCGCGCTGTCGCGCCAGGTGATAGTCGAGCAGACCGTGGACGGTTTGCGCATCCAGCTCGTCGATCAGGACCAGCGGCCGATGTTCGCGCCGGGCACCGCGCAGCCGATGCCCTACACGCGCAAGATGCTGGAAGCCGTTGCGAAGATCATCGACCGGCTCCCCAATCGCATCTCAATCAGCGGCCATACCGACGGCAAGCCGTTCACCGGCGCGGACGGCACCACGAATTGGGAACTGTCCGCCGCCCGCGCGAATGCCGCGCGCGCGATCCTCACCGCCGCCGGCGTCAAATCCGACCGCATTTATGAGATCGCGGGCAAGGCCGGTTCCGAGCCGCTTCTGCCGGAGGACCCGGATGCTTCGGCCAACCGCCGCATCTCCATCCTGCTGATGAAAGAGGCGCCGCCGGTCCCGGCGGGCGTTAAGCCTTAGCCGCAAAACTTTCGCCGAACACTCTGGTGCAAAACGGCAAATCATTGTCATACTTTGGGATGACGACGCCGGTTGGGTGACGAGTTGACGGATCAACGCACTGCAAGGCTGCCGCAGTTCTTCCTGACGCCAGGCGGCCCCTGCCCATACCTTCCGGGCCGTATCGAGCGAAAAGTCTTCGCAAGACTGTCCGGCGGCCTCGCCCAGCCGCTCAACGAAGCCCTCACCCATTCCGGCTTTCGCCGCAGCCAGATGATCGCTTACCGGCCAGCCTGCGACGGTTGTTCCGCCTGCGTCTCCGTCCGTGTGGTTGTGAAGGACTTCCAACCGTCACGCGGGCAAAAACGCATCCTCAAGCGCAGCGGCGATCTGATGCGCACCGAAGTTCCCGCCGAAGCGACGCGCGAACAGTTCGCGCTGCTGCGCACCTATCTGGACGCACGCCACTCCGGCGGCGGCATGTCCGATATGGGCCTGTTCGACTATGTCGCCATGGTCGAAGAGACGCCGGTGAACACGCATATTGTCGAATACCGCCAGCGCGGCGACGGCAGCGATCAGGGCCAGTTGATGGCCTGCGCGCTCACCGATGTGCTGCGCGACGGGCTTTCGATGGTCTATTCGTTCTTCCATCCGGGCGCAGTCGCGCGCAGCCTCGGCTCCTACATGATCCTGGACCACATCGAAGCGGCGCGCGCGAGGGGGCTGCCTTACGTCTATCTCGGCTACTGGATCCACGGCAGCGAGAAGATGGACTATAAGTCGCGCTATCGTCCGCTCGAAGCTCTCGGCGCCGGCGGATGGGCGACGCTGGTGGACTGAGCCGCCGGAATTGAATGTCGATTTTTTCGATTCCGAATTC
>JAFECP010000025.1:23046-28638 GCA_018242105.1 Pseudomonadota bacterium | reverse complement strand
TGCGATCAGGGCGGCGAATGCGACCTGCAGGACCAGGCGATGGGCTATGGCCGCGCCGCGTTCAACCGCTTCAACGAGAACAAGCGCGCGGTCGAAGACAAATATATGGGCCCGCTGATCAAGACGATCATGACCCGCTGCATCCAGTGCACGCGCTGCGTGCGCTTCGCCACCGAAGTGGCGGGCGTGCCGGACCTCGGCGCCACTGGCCGTGGCGAGGACATGGAGATCACGACCTATCTGGAGAAGGCGTTCGCTTCCGAACTCTCCGGCAATGTGGTCGATCTCTGCCCGGTGGGCGCGCTGACGTCGAAACCTTATGCGTTCAACGCGCGTCCGTGGGAGTTGCGCAAGACCGAGTCCATCGACGTGATGGACGCGCAGGGCTGCAACATCCGCGTCGATGCGCGCGGGCCGCAGGTGCTGCGCGTGCTGCCGCGCCTGAATGACGACGTGAACGAGGAGTGGATATCCGACAAGGCGCGCCATGCCTGTGACGGGTTGAACCGCCAGCGTCTCGACAAGCCCTATGTGAAGAAGAACGGCAAGCTTGTCCCCGCGACATGGGGCGAAGCGTTTGCCACCATCGCCGCGCGCATGAACGCGGCGAAGCCCGACAAGATGGCCGCCATCGCCGGCGATCTCGCGGCGGCGGAAGAGATCAAGGCGCTGAAGGATTTGATGACATCCTATGGCGACGTGAATCTGGAATGCCGCCAGGATGGCGCGAAGGTTGGCAGCGGTCCGCGTCAATCGTGGCTGTTCAACACGACCATCGCTGGCGTGGAATCCGCCGATGCGATCCTGCTCATCGGCGCCAACCCGCGCTGGGAAGCGCCAGTGCTGAACGCGCGTATTCGCAAGGCGTGGACGAACGGTCCGGTGAAGATCGCCAATATCGGCACGCCGGCCGATCTGACCTATCCGGTCGAGCAGCTCGGCGGTGCGGATGTGCTGAACGGCATCGCCGATGGCAGCCACGCTTTCGCGAAGGTTCTGAAAGACGCGAAACGCCCGATGATCGTCGTCGGTTCCGGCGCGCTGGCGCGTGCGGATGGCGCGTCAATCCTCCATCTCGCTGCGAAGATCGCGGGCGATAGCGGCGCCATCGGCCCGGCGGGCACGCCGGCGGAAGGCGGCTGGGCCGGCTTCAATGTGCTGCACACCGCGGCCTCGCGCGTGGCGGCGCTCGATCTCGGCTTCATCAAAGGCCAGGACATGGCCGGCATTCTCGGCGGCGGCATGGAGTTCGTCTGGCTGCTTGGCGCGGACGAGTTCGACATGGCCAAACTCGGCAATGCCTTCGTCGTTTATCAAGGCACGCATGGCGATGCCGGTGCGCATCGCGCCGATGTCATTCTTCCCGGCGCGACCTACACCGAAAAGGAAGGCCTCTACGTCAATTTCGAGGGCCGCGTGCAGCGCACGAAGCGCGCCGTCTTCCCGCCGGGCGATGCGAAGGAAGACTGGGCGATCATCCGCGCCTATTCGCAGGTCGCCGGCAAGACGTTGCCCTACGACGATCGCGATGCGCTGCATCAGGCGATCTACAAGGACGCGCTCTCATTCAAGGACATGCATGAAGCGCCCGCGCATCTTGGCGCCGATCCGGCGGTGTGGGGCGCCATCGGCAAGGCGGGGGCGATCGACGGCAAAGCGCCGCTCGAATGCACGATCCGCGATTTCTACATGACCAACCCGATCGCGCGCGCGAGCGAGACTATGGCCGAATGCAGCCGCGTCTTCGTGGGCGGCGCGCAACAGATGGCGGCGGAGTAGGCGATGGGTCTGGTCCCCTTCTTTCAGTCGCACGGTGTGCCCTATGGCTGGGCATGGACGTTGAGCTACGGCATCTTCACCGTGATCTTCGAGCTGATCCTTGCGGTGTCGGTGGCGTTCTTCATTCTGGCCGACCGCAAGATCTGGGCGGCGGTGCATCTGCGCCGTGGCCCAAATGTCGTCGGTCCCTTCGGCCTGCTTCAGACCTTCGCGGATGCGTTCAAGTTCTTCTTCAAGGAAGTCATTATCCCGGCGGGCGCAAATAAGATCCTGTTCCTGCTCGCCCCGCTCATCACGGCCACGCTGGCGTTTTCTGCCTGGGCGGTCATTCCGGTGAACGCGGGATGGGTGATCTCCAATATCAATGTGGGCATTCTCTATCTCTTCGCGATCTCATCGCTCAGCGTTTACGGCGTGATCGTGGCGGGTTGGTCGTCCAATTCCAAATACCCGTTCCTTGCTGCGCTGCGCTGCGCTGCGCAGATGGTGTCTTATGAAGTCTCCATCGGCTTCGTAATCATCACGGTGCTGCTGTTCGCCGGATCGCTGAACCTGACAGCCATCGTGGAGGCGCAGCGGCATGGCTGGTTCGCTTTCACCATGCTGTTCCCGATGTTCGTGATTTTCTTCATCTCGTCGCTGGCGGAAACGCAGCGTCCGCCGTTCGATCTTCTGGAAGCGGAATCCGAGCTTGTTGCCGGCTTCATGACGGAATATTCGTCCACGCCGTTCCTGCTGTTCTTCCTCGGCGAATATATGAACGTCATCATGCTGTGCGGCTTGATGACGGTTCTGTTCCTTGGCGGCTGGCTGCCGGTCTGGGACGTGTGGCCGCTCAATGCGGTTCCGGGTGTGATCTGGTTCCTGCTCAAGCTCTTTGCGCTCTTTTTCATGAACGCGATGGTGAAGGCGATCGTGCCGCGCTATCGCTACGACCAGTTGATGCGTCTTGGATGGAAGGTGTTTCTGCCGGTTTCGCTGCTCTGGGTCGTGCTCACCGCGGGCTGGGTGCTTTTCCGCTCGGGAGGCTTCTGATGGCTTCGCTGGATCGCGCCGCGCGCACTATCTTCATCTGGGACTTCGTGACGAGCTTTATTCTCACGATGCGCTATTTCTTCCGTCCGAAAGTGACTCTGAACTATCCGTTCGAAAAGGGCGCGCTGTCCCCGCGCTTCCGCGGCGAGCACGCGCTGCGCCGCTATCCGAACGGCGAAGAGCGCTGCATCGCCTGCAAACTGTGCGAAGCGATTTGCCCGGCGCAGGCCATCACCATCGAGGCCGAGCCGCGCGCGGATGGTTCGCGCCGCACCACGCGCTACGACATCGACATGGTGAAGTGCATTTATTGCGGCCTGTGCCAGGAGGCCTGCCCGGTGGACGCCATCGTGGAGGGCCCCAACTTCGAATTCGCCACGGAAACGCGCGAAGAGCTTTACTACGACAAGAACCGGTTGCTCGCGAATGGCGACCGCTGGGAGCGCGAGATCGCGCGCAACATCGAGCTGGACGCGCCCTACAGATGATCGGCTGCGCCAACAGCTTCGCGAAGGAGGCCGGCTGATGTCCCTCGCCGATATCCAGGCGCGTGCGCGCTCCATGGCCGGCAGAGCCGATCCGAAGGCGCGGGCCAGATATTTCCATGCAGCCAACAACGCGCGGAAGCTCGCGAACCTGAAGGCGGAAGGCTATGTGATCCCGCTGTCCGAATGGCTGGGCCACAACAACGGGCCGGACTGGTTCGCCTCTGAACTGTTCATCGAGCACTGCTGGAAGCTGGCGTGCGAAAAGGCTTGGGCGCCGCCGGCGCAGGAAATCGGCGTGCGCCGTGCTCGCAAGGCGGAAGCGCTGGGCGTCACGTACAAACAATATGTCCTGGAAATTCTGGAACGCGGCCGCTATCTCGACGAAGAGACGGCCGCAGAATTGCGAATGCACTGATGCTGCAGGCTATTGCCTTCTACGTTTTCTCTTTCGTGCTGCTGGTGTCGGCGCTGATGGTGGTGTCCGCGCGCAACCCGGTGCACTCGGTTTTGTTCCTGATCTTCGCCTTCTTCAATGCCGCAGGCCTGTTCGTGCTGCTGGGTGCGGAATTCCTCGCGATGATCCTGGTGGTCGTCTATGTCGGCGCCGTCGCCGTGCTCTTCCTCTTTGTCGTCATGATGCTTGATGTCGATTTCGAGGATCTGAAGAAAGGCGCGCTGCAATATCTGCCGATTGGCGCGCTGATCGGCCTTGGCATGGCGGCAGAGCTGGTTCTGGTCGGCAGCGTCTGGGCCTTCGCGCCGGGCGCGCACACCGCGCTCGCCAGCGCAACGCCCGCAGGCATGACGAACACCGAAGCGCTCGGCCATATCCTCTATACGGACTATGTCTATTACTTCCAGATCGCGGGCCTGGTTCTGCTGGTCGCGATGATCGGCGCCATCGTGCTCACCCTGCGCGCGCGGCCCGGCGTTCGCCGCCAGTCGATCCCGGCGCAGAACGCGCGCACACCAGCGATGGCAATGGAAATGCACGACGTGAAACCGGGGCAGGGGGCGTAAAACCATGACCATCGGGCTGGGGCATTATCTGGCGCTTGCCGCGATCCTGTTCACGATCGGCGTGTTCGGAATCTTCCTGAACCGCAAGAACGTCATCATCATTCTGATGTCGATCGAGCTGATCCTGCTCGCGGTGAATATCAACTTCGTGGCGTTCTCCTCATTCCTGCACGATCTGGTGGGGCAGGTGTTCGCGCTGTTCGTGCTCACCGTCGCCGCCGCCGAAGCGGCCATCGGCCTTGCCATCCTCGTCGTCTATTTCCGCAACCGCGGCTCCATCGCCGTGGAAGACGTCAACGTCATGAAAGGCTGAGACGTGTACGCAGCGATCGTTTTCCTTCCGCTTCTGGGTTCGGCCATCGCCGGGCTGTTCGGCCGCGTCATCGGCGCGCGCCCGAGCGAGATCATCACCACGGTGCTTCTGTTCGTCTCCGCCGCGCTGTCCTGCTACGCGTTCTACGATGTGGCGCTGATGGGCCATGGCGCGATCCTGAGGATCATGCCGTGGATCACCTCGGGCGATTTTGAGGCCGACTGGACGATCCGCGTCGATACGCTCACCGCCGTGATGCTGGTGGTGGTCACGGTCGTCTCCTCGCTCGTGCATCTGTATTCGATCGGCTACATGCACGAAGATCCGAGCCGCCAACGGTTCTTCTCCTATCTGTCGCTCTTCACCTTCGCGATGCTGATGCTGGTGACCAGCAACAACTTCCTGCAGATGTTCTTCGGCTGGGAAGGCGTGGGCCTCGCGTCCTATCTGCTGATCGGCTTCTGGTATGAGCGCCCCACAGCGAATGCTGCCGCGATGAAGGCCTTTGTGGTCAACCGCGTGGGCGATTTCGGTTTCGCGCTGGGCATCTTCGGCGTGTTCTTCATCTTCCACAGCCTCGATTTCGATACCGTGTTCCGCGCCGCGCCCGCGATGGTGGGCCACACCTTCCAATTCGGAAGCTGGCAGGTGGATACATTGACCACGCTCTGCCTGCTGCTGTTCGTCGGCGCGATGGGCAAGTCCGCGCAGATCGGTCTGCACACCTGGTTGCCGGACGCGATGGAAGGCCCCACGCCGGTCTCCGCGCTGATCCATGCCGCGACCATGGTCACGGCCGGCGTGTTCCTCGTTTGCCGGTGCTCGCCGCTGTTCGAGTATGCCCCGGCGGCGCTGGAATTCGTGACCTTCATCGGTGCCACGACCGCGTTCTTCGCCGCGACCGTCGGCCTGTTCCAGAACGACATCAAGCGCGTGATCGCCTATTCGACCTGTTCG
>JAFECP010000025.1:0-23040 GCA_018242105.1 Pseudomonadota bacterium | reverse complement strand
ACGCACGCCTTCTTCAAGGCGCTGCTGTTCCTCAGCGCCGGCGCGGTGATCCATTCGCTGCATCACGAGCAGGACATGCGGAAGATGGGCGGTCTCGCCAAATATATTCCGTTCACCTGGGCGATGATGCTGATTGGCAACCTCGCACTGACGGGCGTTGGCATTCCGGTGCTCGGCATCGGCACGGCGGGCTTCTATTCCAAGGACGGCATCATCAACGCCGCCTTCCTCTCCAGCGGTAACATGGGCCAGTACGCTTTCTGGCTGACGCTGATCGGCGCCGGCATGACGGCGTTCTATTCCTGGCGTCAGTTCCTGATGACATTCCACGGGCCCTACCGCCCCGATCTGCACCAGCATCAGCATCTTTCGCACGCCGGTCACGATGCGCATGCGCATGACGAACCGATCGATGGAAGCGACCACGGCCATCATGGCCCAGTGAAGCTATCGGAAGTCCATGAATCGCCGATGGTGATGCTAATCCCGCTGGCGGTTCTCGCTGCCGGCGCTCTGTTCGCCGGTGCGGCGTTCGATCATACGTTCGTCGGCATCGATGCAGGCGGTTTCTGGCGCACGTCGCTGAGTGCGATCACCGGCCATCATGGCCTGGAAGCGGAAGTTCCAATGTGGGTTGAGCTTGCGCCGATCGTGCTCACGATCATCGGCTTCGGTATCGCCTTCTACTATTATGTGCTGCACCCCGATCTGCCGCCGAAGATGGCCGCGAAGAAGGGCCTGCTCTATACGTTCTTCTACAACAAGTGGTACTTCGACGAGCTGTACGATGTCCTTTTCGTGCGTCCGGGCATGTGGATCGGCCGCACGCTCTGGAAGGTTGGCGACGGCAAGATCATCGACGGTTTGGGGCCGGATGGCATATCCGCCCGCGTTCTGGATGTGACGCGCGAAACGGTGCGCATCCAGTCCGGCTATGTCTATCACTACGCGCTGGCGATGCTGGCAGGGGCGTTGGTGCTGATCACCTGGTTCATGGTGGCGGGAGGCGCGCTGTGAGCCATCTTCCCATCCTCTCCATCGTCACCTTTCTGCCGATGGTGGCGGGCTTGTTCATTCTGCTTGCCGGCGGCGACACGCAGACCCGCGCCAACACGGCGCGCTGGGTCGCGCTGATCGCGACCATCGTGGATCTTGCTCTGGCGATCTACATCTGGACCCAGTTCGACGGTTCATCCGCGGCCTTCCAGTTTTCCGAGCGTGCGCAGTGGTTGGGAGGCAACATCACCTACCACATGGGTGTGGACGGCATTTCGGTGCTGTTCGTCGTGCTCACAGCGCTCCTGATGCCATTCTGCATTCTGGCGAGCTGGAAATCGATCGAGACCCGAGTGCCGGAATACATGGTGGCGTTCCTGGCGCTGCAGACGCTGATGATCGGCGTGTTCTGCGCGCTCGATCTGGTGCTTTTCTATGTGTTCTTCGAAGGCGGCCTGATCCCGATGTTCCTCATCATCGGTGTGTGGGGCGGCAAGCGGCGCGTCTATGCCAGCTTCAAGTTCTTCCTCTATACGCTGCTCGGCTCGGTGCTGATGCTGCTGGCGATCCTGTGGATGTACCTCTACAGCGGCACCACCGACATCGAGACGCTGCTGAACACGGCGCACTTCCCGGTGGGCATGCAGGCCTTCCTGTGGTTCGCGTTCTTCGCCAGCTTCGCGGTGAAGATGCCGATGTGGCCGGTGCACACATGGTTGCCGGACGCACACGTCGAAGCGCCCACCGCCGGTTCGGTGATCCTCGCGGGTATCCTGCTGAAGATGGGCGGTTACGGCTTTCTGCGCTTCTCGCTGCCGATGTTCGCCAGCGCCTCTGCCACTTTCGCGCCGTTTATCTTCGTGCTCTCGGTTGTGGCGATCGTCTACACGTCCTATGTCGCGCTCGCGCAGGAGGATTGGAAAAAGCTCATCGCCTATTCGTCGGTCGCTCACATGGGCTTTGTCACGATGGGGATATTCACTTTCACCCATACGGGGCTGGACGGCGGAATCTACCAGATGCTGTCCCACGGCATCGTGTCGGGCGCGCTCTTTCTCTGCATCGGGGTGATGTACGATCGCATGCACACCCGCGAGATCGCGGCCTATGGCGGCGTCGTCGCGCGCATGCCCATTTATGCGGCGTGCTTCATGGTCTTCATGCTTGCCAATGTCGGGTTGCCGGGAACCAGCGGATTCGTGGGCGAGTTTCTCACAATGCTGAGCGCGTTCCGCGTGAACACCTGGGTCGCGATCCTGGCGACGACCGGAATTATCCTGTCCGCCTCCTATATGCTCTACCTGTACTGGCGGGTCATCTTCGGCAAGCTGGTGAAACCGGCGCTTCAAACCCTGCAGGATCTCTCCGCGCGTGAGATCGCCATTCTGGCGCCGCTGGTGATCGCCACCATCGTCATGGGCGTATATCCGAATTTTGTGTTCAAGGTGACGAGCGCATCAGTCCAGCATCTGCTCGATCGGAACAGGCAGGCTCTCGCAATCGACCGTGCCCCCCGACTGGCCTCTATCGCGAAGGTGACGCCGTGAGTATCTCCGCCAACCTCACGGTTCTCGCTCCTGAGCTGATCGTCGCTATCGGCGCGATGGCGCTGCTGCTGTTCGGCGCGGTCCGCGGTGAAAAGGGCATCGGTCTCGTATCGGTGCTGGCGGCGGCTGTGATGGCCGTTGCGGCCTGGTTTGTGGCCATGCCGCTGTCGCCGCAAATACACGCCTTCGGCGGCGCGTTCACGATCGATACGTTTGCGCGTTTTGCGAAGCTGCTGATCCTGCTTGGCTCCGCCACGACGCTGCTGATGGCGCAGGACTTCTTCAAGTTCGCCCGCATCGACAAGTTCGAGTTTCCGGTTCTGGTGCTTCTGGCCACCATCGGCATGATGCTGATGGTGTCGGCGTCCAACTTCATCGCGCTTTACATGGGCTTCGAGCTGCAGAGCCTGGCCCTCTACGTCCTTGCCGCATTTCACAGGGACTCGTTGCGGTCGACGGAAGCAGGTTTGAAATATTTCGTCCTTGGCGCGCTGGCGTCCGGGATGATGCTGTATGGCATCTCGCTGATCTATGGCTTTACGGGCACCACCGATTTCGCGTCGATTGCGCGGCTGGTCACTGCCTCCAGCGTCGGTGTCGGCGTGGTGTTCGGAATCGTGTTCCTGATAACCGGCCTGGCGTTCAAGATCGCCGCCGTGCCGTTCCACATGTGGTCGCCCGACGTTTATGAAGGCGCGCCGACGCCGATCACGGCATTCTTCTTCATGTCGCCGAAGGTCGCGGCGATGATGCTTTTTGTGCGAACCATGATTGAGCCGTTTTCGGGCGCTTTTCATCAGTGGCAGCAGATTGTTGTCGTGATCTCCGTGCTCTCGATGGGGCTGGGCGCGTTCGCCGCTATCGGGCAGGCCAACATCAAGCGCATGATGGCCTATAGCTCCATCGGTCATATGGGATACGCGCTGCTGGGTCTGGCTGCGGGCACGGCGCAAGGCGTGCAGGCTGTGTTGCTCTACATGACGATCTATCTCGTCACCAATGGCGGCGCGTTCGCTTGCATTCTGGCGATGCGGCGCAAGGGCGAGCAGGTGGAGACGATTGCCGATCTCGCCGGCCTTGCACGCACGCAACCCAGGCTGGCCTTCGTGTTCTCCGCCCTGATGTTCAGCCTTGCGGGCATTCCGCCACTGGCCGGTTTTTTCGCGAAGTTCTATGTCTTCATGGCGGCCATTGAAGCGCATCTTTACATTGCAGCGGTCTTGGGCGTTCTCGCCAGCGTGGTCGGCGCTTACTATTATCTGCGCATTGTGAAGCTTATCTATTTTGATGAGCCCGCTCCGGCCTTCGATCTCGATCTCGGCGCGAAGCTGGGAACGGTCCTGGTCGGTTCAGGGCTCTTCTCGGTGTTTTTCGTGGTCGGCGCCGCGCCGCTGGTTGCCGCCGCCACCAGCGCAGCGCACGCGCTTCTGCCGTGAGCATCTGGCCGCAAGGCTATGCGCTGCGGGAATGGAAAGAAATCGACTCCACCAATGAAGAAGCGCGCCGCCTCGCCGGGAGCGGCGAGCGCGGGCCTGTCTGGCTGCGCGCGGACCGCCAGACCGCAGGCCGGGGCAGGCGGGGCCGGGTATGGGAATCCCCTACGGGTAACCTCGCCGCCACATTGCTGATCGCGCCGGACAAGCCTGCCTCTGCCTGTGCGCAACTCTCGTTTGTGACGGCCATCGCCGCCGCCGATACGGCCTCCGGCTTCGCGCCCAACGCAGAGATCAAGGTGAAATGGCCGAACGATGTGCTGGCGAACGGCCGCAAGCTGGCGGGCATTCTGCTGGAGTCCGCCAGCGGCGGGGATGGCGCGCTCGCCTTTCTCGCCATCGGCATCGGCATGAATCTCGCGAACTTCCCGCCCGATACGGAATTTCCGGCAACGTCACTGGCTGCGCTGGGCGCTTCCGCACCGTCAGCGTCCGCGGCGCTTGCGCAACTCGCTGCCCACTTCGCGAAATGGTACGATGCGTGGATGACTGGCGGCTTTCTGCCCATTCAGGACGCATGGCTCGCCCGCGCCGCGGGATTGGGCAGCCATATTCGCGCGCGCCTCACGCATGAAGAAACGTCCGGCGTATTCGAAGGCATAGATAACACCGGCGCGCTGATCTTGCGCGAAGCCCATGGCCGCATGCGCACCATTGCCGCAGGAGAGGTCTTCTTCTGATGCTTCTCGCCATTGACGCCGGCAACACCAACATCGTCTTCGCCGTGTTCGACGGCAATGAGATGCGCGCGGAATGGCGCGCGGTGACGGAAACCACACGCACGGCGGACGAATATGCCGTGCTCCTCAACCCGTTGCTGCAACTGCAGGGGCTGGCGTTCTCCGATCTCGACGCCGCGATCATCGCGACCGTTGTGCCGCAGGCGTTGTTCGACCTGCGCCTGTTCTCCCGCCGCTACCTCAATTGTGAAGCGCTCGTGGTCGGCGATGCCGATGTCGATCTCGGCATCGAGATCCATACCGATCGCCCATCCGCGGTGGGCGCGGACCGTCTCGTCAATGCCGTCGCGGCGCATGAGCGTTACAAGGGCGCGCTGATCGTCGTCGATTTCGGCACGGCCACGACCTTCGACATCGTGGACGAGAATGGCAATTACGAAGGCGGCGTCATCGCCCCCGGCGTGAATGTCTCAGCCGAGGCGCTGCATCAGGCGGCCGCGATGCTGCCGCGCGTCGCTGTCGGCCGCACGCAGAATGTCATCGGCAAGGATACGGTGCCGGCGATGCAGTCCGGCTTGTTCTGGGGTTATGTGGGCCTGATCGAAGGCCTTATCACGCGCATCAAGGAAGAGTACGGCAAACCCATGACGGTTATCGGCACCGGCGGCCTTGCTACGCCCTTCCACCGCCAGACCCAGATGATCGATCATCTCGATCACGATCTCACCATCCGCGGGCTGATTCAGATCCACGCGCGCAACGCCAAAACGCCGCGCGCGTTGAAGGCCTGATGGGATCATCCATGCACGACAATGAACTTGTCCTGCTTCCGCTCGGCGGCGCGGGCGAGATTGGCATGAACTTCAACGCCTATGGCTTCGGACCGCCGGACGAGCGCAAATGGATCGTTGTCGATTGCGGCGTGCTGTTCGGCCGTGAGACCGACACGCCGGGCGTGGACGTGATCCTGCCGGACGTTCGCTATCTTGAAGAGCGGCGGCAGGACATCCTCGGCATTGTTCTCACCCATGCGCACGAAGATCACATTGGCGCTATCGGGCATCTCTGGCCGAAGCTTATGTGTCCGCTTTATGCCACGCCTTTCACCGCGCGCCTCATCGAAGACAAGCTGGCCGAAGCGGGTTTGCAGGACCATGTGCGCCCAAAGGTTGTAAAGCTGGGCGGCAAGATCAAGCTCGGCCCGTTCGACATCGAGTTTCATTCCATCACCCATTCCATTCCGGAGCCCAATGCGCTTGTCATTCGCACGCCGCTGGGCACGGTGATGCACACGGGGGACTGGAAGCTCGATCCCGATCCGCTGATCGGTGAAGCCACGGACGAAGCCGAATTCCGCCGCATCGGCGACGAGGGCGTGCTGGCGATGGTGTGCGATTCCACCAACGCGCTGGTGCAGGGCCATTCGGGCTCGGAAGGCGATGTCAAGAGGGGCCTCATCGAACTCATCGGCACGTTGAAGGGTGCGGTGGCCGTCACGGGGTTCGCATCGAATCTGGCGCGCCTGCAAAGCATTGCCGAGGCGGCGCAGGCGCACGGCCGCGAAGTGGCGCTCGTTGGCCGCTCCATGCACCGGATCACGGCCGCCGCGCGCGAAACCGGTTACATGAAGGGCTTCCCGCGCGTTATCGACGAATTTGAAGCTGCCGATCTGCCGGCCGATCGCGTTCTTTATCTTTGCACGGGCAGTCAAGGCGAGCCCCGCGCGGCATTGGCGCGGATTGCGCGCGGCGATCATCCCGCGGTGAAGTTGGGGCAGGGCGATGCGGTGATCTTCTCCTCGCGGATCATTCCCGGCAACGACATCGCGATCCATGAGCTGCACAACCAGCTTTCCGCGCTTGGCGTGGAAGTGCTCACCGTCGAGGACCACTTCGTGCACGTTTCCGGCCATCCCTGCCGGGAAGAGCTATCGCAAATGTATCGTCTGATCCGCCCGCAGATCGCCGTGCCGGTGCATGGCGAATTGCGCCATATGTCCGAACATGCGCGCCTTGCGCGTTCGTTGCAGGTTCCGCAGGCCGTTGTCGTTCAGAACGGCGACATGCTGCGTCTCGCACCGGGGCGCGCCATGGTGATCGACGAAGCGCCGGCCGGCCGTATCTATATGGACGGCCGCGTGATGACGGAGGCGGATGAGGGCCTCACGCGCCATCGCCGCGCCATGGCGTTTGCAGGTTTCATCGGCGTAACACTCGCGCTGGACGCCAAGGGGCGTCTTGCGGGCGAGCCCTCATATTTTTTCGAAGGCGTGCCGGAAGAGGTTCAGGAACCGGTGCGCGATGCCGTCGCGGAAACCGTGAAGCGGCACAACCCAAAACGCGCCGGCGAAGAAGATCTGAAAGAGCAGGTCCGCCGGGCCGGGCGCCGCGCCGCCAACGATGCCTGGGGCAAAAAGCCAGTCACGCGAGTGGAGATTTTGTGGGTGTGACTCCGATGTCATGGCCCGCCGGAGTGCGAGCCGCCCAGTTGCAATCTGAAGCGCGGGTGCGGAATATTGCCGGGCACAACTTCGCAAAATCGAGCGGTATCGCCTGGGTGGCCCGCATTTGCGGCCATGACATTATTGGTTCGGGAGTTTCGGAATGATCGGCCGCCTCAATCATGTCGCCATCGCGACGAAAGACATCAAGAAGGCTGCCGCGGTCTATCGCGACACGCTGGGCGGCAAGGTTTCCGGCGAGGTGCCGCAGCCCGATCATGGCGTGACCACCGTGTTCGTCGATCTGGGCAATACCAAGATCGAGCTTCTGGAACCGTTGGGCGACAATTCGCCGATCGCGAAATTCCTCGAAAAGAATCCGAATGGCGGCATGCATCACGTCTGCTACGAGGTGGATGACATCTATGCCGCGCGTGACCAGATGAAGAAGATGGGCGCGACCATCACCGGCACGGGAGAGCCGCGCATCGGCGCGCATGGCAAGCCGGTGATCTTCCTGCACCCGAAGGATTTCGTCGGCACCCTGGTCGAACTGGAACAGGCGTGATCAACGGCATAATCCACGACGCGGTTCTTCTCAGCGCCTTTCTGGGCTTCTTCTTTCTCACGCTCTTTTGCCTGATCCCGGTGGGGCTGGGCGAAGTCGATCACCAAACCGGCGCGCCGAAAAGTCCGCAGCTCGTCAAGAAGGCGCTGATCGCTTTTGGCATCGCTTGCGTGCTGTCGGCGGCCTTCTATGCATTGATCGCGCTGAAGATCCTCGACCTCTAGGCCCAGGGCGATCTTGCCATCGCCTGTGTTGTCTCGATGACACAGGCGCGGACTTCGTCGCGACGCCCACTTCTATTCAGAAATGGCCATACTATCTCTCAGAGCCTCTCGACCTGGATGGCAATTATCAAGGAGAGGGGGGAGGGGGTAGCGCAAAACGTGAAAACGACTGCTTCGCGCGTACGACAGATACAAGATGTAGGTTTTCAGCAAATCCGGAATCGAAAAAATCGACATTCAATTCGAAGAGAGGCCGGCAATTCGAAAGAGGCAGGAGGGGGCATGCTCTCAATTCTGCAAAACAAATAGAGGTAGTTGTTTTTCACCCGGCTACGAGATTTGGATTCCAAACAATCCCGATAAGACGAAAATCGGCAAACAACCTCTGGCCGAAGCGTGGGCCAAAAACACGAAAGGCCGGAGTGACCCGGCCTTCGCATTCCTCCCCGAACTTGGCCGTTCCGGCCGTCCGGCTTTTCTATTCCGGAAAGCTACAAAGATTTTTCCGTGCTGTCATGCAACTTTCGCCAATGTTGCAGTGCAGCATGGGACATAATCTATCGGGACCGCGTTCAGGGTAAAGGCCGGTTTGCCTTGACTTGCCGCCCTTCCGGAACGGACGCTGGCGCAAAAGGTGGTTGGGTAATGCGTAGATTGCTCCTCGCCGTTCTGCTGGCTTGCCTGGCCGCACCCGCATGGGCGCATGGCGGCTGGCGCATCACCAAGGACCACTGGAGCCAGGCGGACGAAGACGGCTTTGGCCGGTTCGTCCAGGCCATCGGCGAGAGCAACTGCTCCTCTTCCGAGAGCTGCCTGCGCAACGCCGCCAACCCCTATCGCCACACCGACCAAGCCTTCGTCGATATCGATGTGGATTGCGCCAAGCTGCCCTACCTTCTGCGTGCTTACTACGCATGGAAGAATGGGCTGCCATTCAGCTTCGTGAATGCGCTGTCGGGCGAGGGCGGCGATCTGCGCTTCACCAGGACGGCGAACCGCGCGGTTTCGCGTCACGATTTCATCGATAGCGGCAGCGGCATCAACGGGCCGGAAGCGGTCCGCGAGACACTGGAAACAGTCTTCTCCGGCACCTATCGCACCGACGCGGCGGAGAAGCGCGGTGTTCTTTCGGACTTCTATTCGCCTGCGCTGGCTCCCGGTTCGATCCATCCCGGCACCATCGTCTATGATGTGAACGGCCATGTCGGCATCGTCTATAACGTCGATGCCGATGGCCGCGTCTATTACATGGATGCTCACCCGGACTATACGATCAGCCGCAGCGTCTATGGCGCACAGTTCGGCCGTAGCCCTGCGCGTCTGGGCGGCGGCTTCAAGAACTGGCGTCCGTTCAAACTGGCCGGCGCGCATCGCGACGGCGCCGGCCATCTGCTCGGTGGCCACATGGTCTATGCCGAAAACGACCAGATTCCGGATTATTCGCTGGTCCAGTATGCCGGCACGGAACCGAACCCAAGCGGCGATGTGAAGAAGGCCCGTTACACTTACAACGGCATCAAGCTCGGATTCTACGAATATGCGCGGGTCGCGATCTCCGGCGGCAAGATGGATTATAACCCCATCTATGAACTGCGCGAGACGATGCAGACCATGTGCAACGATCTGGGCGACCGCGCCCAATTCGTCAACCAGGCGATTTCCGATGGCATCTCGGCCAAGCCGCACCCGGCGCGCCTGCCTGACAACATCTACGGTTCCGGCAATGTGGAGTGGGAAACGTATTCCACGCCGTCGCGCGATGCGCGTCTGCGTGCGGCCGCAGAGCAATTCTATCGCGACATGAAAGAGATGATCGGGCTCTGGATCAACCGCGATCCGCGCATCGTCTATGATGGAAGCTTCCTTAAGCAGGATCTTCTGGCGGCCTATAATGAGCAATCCAACGCCTGCAAGATCACCTATCTTACCAGCGACAAGCGCCCCGTGACGATGACCTATGACGACATGATGCATCGGCTTTACCGCATGTCGTTCGATCCTTATCATTGCATCGAATTGCGTTGGGGCGCGCAGGGCGATGAGCTTTCCGGTTGCCCGGACAGCCGTGAAAAGCGCCGCTGGTATGACGCCGAACAGCGTCTGCGCAACCAGTCCGACCGGACCTACGACGCGCAAATGGGCTTTAACATCGGGGAGCTTGATGCAGGCGGAAAATGGACGGGCATCGATAACCCGCCGCCTGTCGATGTGAAGTCGCTGATCGATAATATGGGCGACCGGGTGCCGTTTCAGGGAATGGCTGCCGTTGGGCGTTAGTGATGTCCCGGCGTCATGGGCATCAGCAGAAAACCGGCGCCATCGATCAGCCAGTGGCACACGATGCTTGCCCAGACATTGCGGCGCCAGACATAAAGAACGGTCAGCATCACGCCGCCCCACGCGGCGATGATGACTTGAGCCCATCCACCGCCAGAGTAATGCCCCAAGGTGAACAGCGCGAACGTCACCAACGCCGCGAGCAATTTGCTTCCCGATAGTTCAGCAATGCGCTCGAAGCCGTAGCCGCGGAATGCCGTCTCTTCGACAAAAGCCGCGCGCGTCACCAGAAGCACGCGGAACCAGAACGGCGCCTGATAAATCGCGCTCAATTTTTGGGTTAAGGTCAAATGAAGCGCGGGCAGAACAAGGCCGAAGATGAGGCCAATCCCGGCGACACCGGCGACCGCGAACGCCACGGCGAAAACAATGTCTGTTAAGCGTGGCTTGCGGAAACCAATGGACGAAAGCGGCTTGCGTTCGATGGCGAGCGTATAGGCGAGGATAAGGATGAACAGCGCCCACCATAGAACCTCGCCGCCGAATAACGGACCCAACCCGCTGACTGCCTTGCCCACATCGCCCAGATGGCAGAAGGGCAAGCCGAGTGCGATTAGCAGGCCGATGACGATAACGATGCGGCGTTGGGGCGATTGCGCGGTTTCCATCAAGCTTCCTCGATGCCGGTTGGCGGACCCATGCTCTACCCATCCGATGCGACGGTGCTATCGGTTGGATGGGCCAGGTGCGCAAATATCGCTTGGTCCGGCCCAAAAGCTGTGGATTTGCCCTTCCGGAGGGCTTTCCGTAAGAAGATGCACCGCAGCAAATCAGCCGGAATTGCCTCCGCCATGCGCCTTAGCCGTTATTTCCTGCCCGTGCTTAAAGAGACGCCGTCCGAGGCGCAGATCGTTTCGCACCGCCTGATGCTGCGCGCCGGCATGATCCGGCAGGAAGCGGCGGGCATCTATGCCTGGCTCCCGTTGGGCTTTCGGGTGCTTCAGAAGATCGAACAGATCGTTCGCGAGGAAATGAACCGCGCCGGTGCGATCGAAATGCTGATGCCGACCTTGCAGCCCTCCGAATTGTGGAAGGAAACCGGCCGTTACGATGCCTATGGTCCGGAGATGTTGCGCATCACCGACCGCCACGATCGCGAGATGCTATATGGCCCGACCAACGAGGACATGATCACGGACATCTTCCGGGCCTATGTGAAGTCCTACAAGGCGCTGCCGCTGAACCTTTATCACACGCAATGGAAATTCCGCGACGAAGTGCGGCCCCGCTTCGGCGTAATGCGCGGGCGCGAGTTCCTGATGAAGGATGCCTATTCGTTCGACGTCGACGAAGCTGGCGCGCGCAAGAGCTACAACAAGATGTATGTCGCCTATCTGCGCACCTTCTCGCGCATGGGCCTGAAGACGATTCCGATGCGCGCCGAAACGGGTCCCATCGGTGGCGATCTCTCCCACGAATTCATCGTGCTTGCCGACACCGGCGAAAGCGGCGTGTTCTGCCACAAGGATCTGCTCGACATGCCGGTCCCCGGCGAGGACGTGGATTTCGACGGCGATCTGGAACCCATCGTGCGCCAGCGCACCGCGCTCTATGCCGCGACCGAAGATGTTCACGATCAGGCGCGCTTCGAAGCAGAGGTTCCGGCCGGCAAGCGCATGGCGGCGCGCGGCATCGAAGTGGGGCAAGTCTTCTATTTCGGCACCAAATACTCCGTGCCGATGAAGGCCGTCGTCACCGGGCCGGACGGCAAGGATGTGCCGATCCATGGCGGCTCTTATGGCGTGGGCGTGTCGCGTCTCGTGGGTGCGATCGTTGAGGCGTCGCATGATGATAACGGCATCATCTGGCCCGAACCGGTCGCGCCGTTCGATGTCGCGGTTATTAATTTGAAGTCAGGTGATGCAAAAACCGATGCCGCCTGCGAAGAGATTTATGCGAAGTTGACCAAAGCCGGCCGGGACGTCCTGTATGACGATCGCGACGATCGCCCCGGCGCGAAATTCGCGACGATGGATCTGATCGGCATTCCTTGGCAGGTGGTCGTCGGTCCGCGCGGCCTTGAAAAAGGCATGATCGAGGTCAAGAACCGGGCGACCGGCGCCAAGGAAGAGTTGTCGCTGGAAGCGGTGCTTAACCGTTTCGCGGCGAAATCCTAATATAAGAGCGGCATGGCCGAACAACGCAGCAAGCTGGAAAGCAGGGTCGCGAAAATCGGCGGTGTCGAACCGCCGCCATTCGCCGATGGCCAGCCAAGACGGGCAGAGGCTGCTTCACCGCCCAGTCCGTCGGCCAAGGCCAACCCCGGCACCCGGCCCTTTGCGGCCTTCGAGTGGATGATTGCGGCGCGCTATCTGCGCCCCAAGCGTGCGGATGGCTATATCTCCATTATCTCCATCCTGTCGTTGATCGGCATTGCGCTGGGCGTGGCGGCGCTGATCATTGTGATGGCGGTGATGAACGGCTTCCGCCACGAATTGCTGTCGCGGATTCTCGGTCTGAATGGTCATGTGATTGTCCAGAGTTATGCTGGCGACCTTCCGAATTTCGACAAGATTGCCGCGCGCGTGCGGGCCGTTCCGGGTGTCGTGCGTGTTGCACCGATCATCGACGGGCAAGTGATGGCGTCCGCCAACGGCATGAACTCCGGTGTGCTGGTGCGCGGGATGCGGCAGGCCGATCTCAAATCCCTGACCATGGTGTCGAGTTCGCTATCGCCCGGCGCGTTGGCGCATTTCACGGGCGGCGACGAAGTGATTATCGGCCAGCGTCTTGCCGACAAGATGCGTCTGGTTCCTGGCGCAATGATCACCCTGATTGCGCCACATGGCGATGTGACGCCCTTTGGCACCACGCCGCGCATCAAGACTTATCGCATCGCAGGCACCTTCAATGTCGGCATGAGCGAGTACGACTCCACCTTCGTCTTCATGCCGCTGGATCAGGCGCAGCTCTTCTTCAATCAGGACAAATCGGTCAGCGGATTGGAAATCATGATCCGTAATCCGGACGATGTGAAAGCCATGGTCGCGCCGATTGGGCAGGCGGCCGGTCCCTATTCGCGCATCCTGACCTGGCAGGACACGAACTCCAGCCTCTTCGGCGCGGTGGAGGTGGAGAAGAACGTCATGTTCCTTATCCTCACCCTCATCATCCTGGTGGCGGCGCTCAACATTATCTCTGGCCTCATTATGCTGGTGAAGGACAAGTCCGGTGACATCGCGATCCTGCGCACCATGGGGGCTTCGCGCGGCGCGATCATGCGCATCTTCTTCATTGCTGGCGCCAGCATCGGCGTTACGGGTACGGTCATTGGCTTTGCGGTCGGCGCACTGTTCTGTGCCAACATCGATTCCATCCGTCTGTTCCTGCAATCGCTGACGGGAACCACGCTGTTCAATCCGGAAATCTATTTCCTCAGCAAGATGCCGGCGGAGATGGATCCGCAAGAGGTGATCGCCGTCGTGGTTATGGCGTTGACGCTCAGCTTCCTCGCCACGGTCTATCCCGCCTGGCGCGCGGCGCGCCTCGATCCGGTGGAGGCGCTGCGTTATGAGTAATTTCGCCGCAGCTGCATTACGCCTCGAAAGCGTCGCCCGGTCTTATCCGCAAGGCGAGGGAACGCTTGATGTCTTCCGCAATCTCGAATTGACGCTTCGTCCTGGCGAAGTGGTTGCGCTTGTCGGCCCGTCCGGCGCCGGCAAATCGTCATTGCTGCACATGGCCGGGTTGCTTGAAGCGCCGACATCCGGCGAGATCTATATCTCCGGCTCCGCCGCCTCCCGTCTCGATGACGGTCAGCGCACACGCATCCGCCGCGACATGATCGGCTTCGTCTATCAGGCGCATCATCTGCTGCCGGAATTTACAGCGCTGGAGAACGTGATCCTGCCGCAACGCATCGCGGGAAGGTCGCGCACGGAATCCGAAGCGAATGCGAGGCGGCTTCTTATTCAATTGGGACTGGGCGACCGCTTGATACATCGTCCCTCGCAACTCTCAGGCGGCGAGCAGCAGCGTGTCGCGGTGGCCCGCGCGCTCGCCAACAATCCGCGAATCCTTCTGGCTGACGAGCCCACCGGCAATCTTGACCCGCGCACGTCCGGCGGCGTGTTTGATGCGTTGGTGAACCTGGTGCGCTCGGAGGGGCTTGCGGCCCTGATCGCTACGCACAATATGGAGCTTGCGGCCAAGATGGATCGCGCTCTCATTTTGCATGAGGGGCGCTTGATCGATGGTGGCGCGGCGAGCAAATCCGGGTGAAGGCCGTCCGGCGCCATATTGGGCCGCATGAAATGCCTGCAAAAAGCCCATATCGCCACTAGTTTTTGCCGATGCAATTTCGCTCGCGAAGGGTTGATCCGCGAGCGGTTGTCGAAAGCAATCCGCACCCCAGATTGTTTTAATTGCGCGGCCTGCTTCGAAATCTTTCCGAAACGGAAAGTCCGGACTTCGCCCTGCAATTTGGATGGAGGAACGGCGGCGCTGCCAGTGCGTGCCCGTCGCGCGAGGGGACATGCGTTTTATGCCAGACCTGGAAGAAGCGCGGTTGGACATCAGAGATGTGCTCGGCGACTTCTGCTGGTTTCCCCAGGACTACGTCCCCCTTTCCAGAACCATGTCCTTCGTGCGCACCGATCCGGTCACCTTGGCGCGGCAACCCTTTCTCGATCATCGCTGGAACCGGCGCGGCTATGCGCAAACCTCGTTGACACTCGACAGCATCGCCGGCGAACTCGCGCCGGACGCGCCTTTGCCGCAACTGAATTTCATCTGGCACACCTCCTTTTGCTGCTCCACGCTTATCGCCGCGGCGCTGAACGTGGCCCATCGCAATCTGTCCTTGAGCGAACCAGTTCTGATGGTGACGGCCGCCGATCTGAAGCGTGCCGGCGCGTATCAGGATGGCAAAGCATCGCCGCGTACACCCGAGATCGCGCTGCGTCTTCTCGCACGGCGGCCCGAGCCGCACACGGCTATCACGGTCAAGCCCAGCAATTTTGCGAACATTTTGATCCGCGATGCCGCGCGCCACACAACGGGAAAATCTCTCTTCCTCTATTCGGATCTGCCAAGCTTTCTTCTTTCCGTCGCCAAAAGCGGGCTTCAGCTTAGCAAATACGCGCGCCGGCTTTTCTTCGGCATCGTGCAGGATGACGGCAAGCCTCTGCGCTGGCCGGCAGCGGACCTGTTTCAGATGTCCGATCTCGAAGTCGCAGCGATTGCCTGGCACATGCAGATCGCGGAGTTCCGGCGCTCCTGGGCGGAGTTGGGCGAGGGGCGCGTGGCGTCGCTCGATTGTGATGCTTTTCTCGCCGATCCGCGAACGGCGCTCGAAAAGCTCGACGCGTTTTTCGGTTATGGATTTGGTCCTGAAACCATTCGCAAAATCGTGGGAGGCCCGGTCCTTTCGCGCCACGCCAAGCTTCCTCAGGCCCCTTTCAGCGCGCAGCAGCGCCGGGTGGAGCAGCAGGCGGTGCGGCAGTTTCTGGGCGCCGATCTGGATCGCATCGCGGAGTGGAGCTACGGCGCCTATGCCGAAGCTGTGCGCGGCCTGCCACTCCCCGGGGCGCTTATCCCCACGGAGAAATGAGAGCGGATTTCTCAATCTCTTCAGAGTGATAGCGGAATATTGTTGCTGGTCACGTTTTGTTCTTGACTTAATGAGAACAAGAGTAGAACATTCCTCTCCAATGACGAGGGAGGAAGTGACGATGTGGGCGAAGGATATTGCAGCGGGAGCAGGGCTTCTCGCATTCGTGGCGTGCTCGTTCGCGCTGGCGACCATCGCGCAGGCGATGACAGCGATCTGATCTCCAACCATCTGTGGATGGACGTTTCCCCACGTCGCGCTTTGGGCGGCGCGCGGCAATGATCGAGGTTCTAGCGATGGAGAATCAGTCTGGCGATGGCCCGAAAACCAGCGAATTTCGTGCATCTGCGGGTAAAGAGTGCCTATTCGCTCCTCGAAGGCGCCATCCGGCCGGGCGAACTTGCCGAATTGGCGCGCGATCACGCCATGCCGGCCGTCGCGGTTACCGATACGAACAATCTTTTCGGCGTCTTTGAAATCAGCGAGACGCTGGCCAAGCGGGGCGTCCAGCCCATCGTCGGTTGCCTGCTTTCGGTCGATCTCGACGAGAAGATCGCGGCACTTGGGATGGTCAGCCGCCAGAAGCCGGCACAGCTTCCGGTGCTGGTCCAGAACGAGCAGGGCTATCTCAATCTCTCCAAGCTGATCAGCGGTGCCTATCTGAAAGCGGCGCCTGGCGACTGGCCTTGCGTGAAGACGGCGGATCTGTCGGCCTATTCCGAAGGCCTGATCGCTTTGACCGGTGGCCCGGGCGGCCCGGTGAACAGCCTGGTCGCGAACGGCCAGCCCGAAGCGGCCGACGAGCTCCTGAAAAAGCTCGCCGCGATTTTTCCCAATCGCCTCTATGTCGAGTTGCAGCGGCATGGCTTGCCCGAAGAGCGCGCTGCGGAAGACGGACTGATCGATCGCGCTTATGCGATGAGCTTACCGCTCGTCGCCACCAACGATGTGCACTTCGGCAGCGCCGCGATGTACGAAGCCCACGATGCTTTGCTCTGCATCGCGGATAGCACCTATGTCTCGCAACAGGACCGGCGCAAGCTGACGCGCGAGCACCGTTTCAAATCGGCGGAAGAGATGGCGGTGCAGTTCGCCGATCTTCCCGAAGCGATCGAGAACACTGTCGAGATCGCCAGGCGCTGCGCCTTTCGTCCGAAAAAACGCAATCCGATCCTGCCACAATTCGTGCCGGAGTCCGGTCTGTCGCCGGCAGACGAACTGCGTGCACAGGCCGAAGCAGGCCTGAAACGCCGTTTCGCCGAGCACGGCACCTTCGCGGACGAGAAGGTTTATCGCGACCGGCTCGAATTCGAGCTTAGCGTCATCATCCGCATGGACTTTCCGGGCTACTTCCTGATCGTTTCGGACTTTATGAAATGGACGCGCGCCAACGGCATTCCCGTCGGCGTGCGCGGTTCCGGCGCCACATCGCTGGTGGCCTGGTCGCTCGACATTACCAACCTCGATCCCATCCGCTTCGGCCTGCTGTTCGAGCGTTTCCTCAATCCCGAACGTATCTCCATGCCGGACTTCGATATCGATTTCTGTCAGGAACGTCGCGACGAAGTTGTGCGCTACGTCCAGCACAAATACGGCGAAGACCGCGTTGCGCACATCATCGCGCTGGGTTCGCTGCAGGCGCGCGCAGCGGTGCGCGATGCGGGCCGGGTGCTTCAGATGCCGCTCGGCCTCGTGGACCGCATCGCCAAGCTCATTCCCAATCCGCCGGGCAAACCTGTTTCGCTGAAAGACGCCCTCGAAACCGAACCGCGCCTGCAGCAGATCGCCGAATCCGAGCCGATTGCGCAGCAACTGTTTTCCATCGTCGGCAAGATCGAGGGCCTCTACCGCCACGCTTCAACCCATCCCGCCGGTGTCGTGATCGGCGACAGGCCGCTGGATGAGATCGTTCCGCTCTACCGCGACCCGCGCTCCGAAATGCCGGTCACGCAATTCGACTATGAGGACGCGGAAAAGTCGGGCCTGGTGAAGTTCGACTTTCTCGGTTTGAAAACCCTCACCGTCATCGCCAAGGCGGAGGAACTTCTCAAGCAGCGCGGCATCGCGCTGCATACGCAGAGCATCGACTTTAACGATCCGAAAACTTTCGAGATGTTGGCGCGGGGCGAAAGCGTGGGCGTGTTTCAGCTTGAAGGCGCGGGCATGCGCGACCTGCTGCGCAAGATGAAGCCGGATCACATCAACGATCTGGTCGCTCTTGTCGCGCTCTATCGCCCAGGTCCGATGGACTCGATCCCCAAATACATCGCCGTGAAGAACGGCAAGGAGAATCCGGAATATCTCGATCCGACGCTCGAGCCGATTCTCAAAGAAACCTACGGTGTCATGACGTATCAGGAAGACGTCATGAACATCGCGCGGGAATTGGCGGGTTACTCGCTGGGCGAGGCCGATCTTCTGCGCCGCGCCATGGGCAAGAAGATCGCCTCTGAAATGGCGGTCCACGAAGAGAAGTTCGTCAAAGGCGCGCAGGAACGCGGCGTTCAGAAGGGCATTGCGCAGCAGATATTCGAACAGGCCGCAAAATTCGCGGGTTATGGCTTCAACAAGGGCCATGCTGCGGCTTACGCGCAGGTCGCCTATCAAACCGCATTCCTGAAAGCCAATTACCCCGTCGAGTTTCTCGCCGCGTCGATGACGTTGGATATCGGCAACACCGATCGCCTCAACATCTTCCGGCAAGAGGCACAGCGCCTGGGCGTGCGTGTGCTGGCGCCAGACATCAACCGCTCGCAATCCTATTTCGCCTGTGATGCGGCGGAGAATGTCGTCTTTTACGCACTCGCCGCCGTGAAAGGGGTTGGCAGGCAGGCGATGGAGCATGTTGTTGAAGTTCGCGAAGAGGGTGGGCCCTTCAAGTCCATCAGCGATTTTGCGCGCCGCATTGACCCCAAGTTGGTCAATAAGCGCGCCTTTGAAAGCCTCGTCCGCGCTGGCGCGTTCGATGCGCTGTCATCGAACCGCAAGCAGCTTGTCGAGTCGTCCGACGCCGTATTGAGCGATGCCGCTCGCACGGCGCGCGAGCGGGAGACCGGCCAGGTGTCGCTGTTCGGCGAAGCTGCGGCTTCAACCGAAGAATTGCGTCTTGTGCCGGTCGATGACTGGCTGGCCCATGAGCGTTTGGGTGAGGAGTTTTCGGCTATTGGCTTTTATCTGTCGGGGCATCCGCTCGACAATTATCGCACCTCGCTCACGCGGCTTCAGGCGCTGACCTATGCGCAGATCCAGGAAGATCGCCGTTCGAATTTCGTCGCGTCCGTCGCCGGGACGCTCATCCGAAAATCCGAACGCCGCGGCCGCAACGATCAGAACTATGCCTTCGTCTCATTTTCCGATCCCACCGGCATGTTCGAAGTGATGTTTTTCCCCGAGGTGCTCGCTGCATCGCGTCCGCTCCTGGAGGCGGGAAAATCTATCCTGTTGAAGCTGAATGCGGGCTGGGAAGGCGATGAACTCAAGCTGCGCGCGATTTCAGCCAGCGATCTGGACAAGGCCGCGGCCGATGCGGGCGAGGGCATGAGGATATTTCTGGAAGATACGCGCTCGCTCGGGCCCATCGCTGCGCAGTTGCGTCAGCCCGGAAAAGGTATGATCACGCTGGTGGTGCCGGGCAGCGAAGGCCGCGAGGTTGAGATCAAGCTGCCACAGCGTCTGCAGGTGAATGTCGCACTAAAAAATGCGATCAAGTCGATGCCGGGCGTTGCCGCCGTCGAGACGGTTTAAAGCGCTGCGACGGCTTTTCCGAGGCGTTCCAATCCGGTTTCCAATAGCTTTGGGTCTTGTGCGAAGCAGATGCGTACATAAGACTCAAGGCTGCTATCGCCGGTATCGCCAAAGGCCGTTCCTGGCGCAACGCCGACGCGCGCCGTCTTGATCAAATCGATCGCGAAGTCATGGCTGTTCTTCATGCCTTCGACATTGAGGAAGCCATAGAACGCGCCTTCCGGTTTCATCCAGCGGATGCGATTCTGGGTGCCGATGAATGTCTGCGTGACTTCACGGCCATGATGGCAACGCGCGCGGATCTTGTCGCGGAACGCGTCGCCTTCCGGTGAAAGCGCCGCGAGCGCCCCGTATTGCGCGAACACGGTCGCGCCGGTGTTGTTGGCCATCGACAGCACGTTCACCGAATCCTTGATCGCGGCGGGGTGAACAAGCCAGCCCACGCGCCAACCCGTCATCGCCCAAGGCTTGGAGAAGCTGTTGATGACGAACACATTGTCATCCGGTTCCGCGATCTGAAGGAAGGATGGTGCATGTGGCGTGCCGTCGTAAACGAGCGTGCCGTAAACTTCGTCGCTGATGATCGCGGTGCCGCGCTTGCGGGCGAACTCCAGAACCGCGCGCTGCTCCGAAGGCTGCATGATCCAGCCCGTCGGGTTGCCGGGCGAAGCGACGAAAATCGCCTTGGTGTGCGCATCGCAAAGTGCGAACAGCTTGTCGAGATCCAGATGCCAATGCGGCGTGGCGCTGCGCCAGTTTTCTTCGAGCTTGGCGAAGCGAATTTGAGCGCCGCAAATCTCGCCTGCCTGAAAGACGTTTGGCCATACTGGCGATACACAGACGACATTGTCGCCGGCTTCCACAACACATTGCAGGGCGCAGACCACCGCCATCATGGCGGCGCCCGGAACAGTGATGCGATCCAGCGCAATATTCGCGCCCACGGTGCGTTTGTGAAAATCGCGGATGGCCTCACGCAACGGCAAGATGCCATCGGCATGGGTATAGAAGGTCTTGCCTTCGTCCAGCGCCTTTTTGGCCGCGTTACTGATGAAGGCCGGCGTGACCAGGTCGGTTTCTCCGAACCATAGTGGGATCAGGTCCGGCTGACCCAGGGCCGTGGAACTGACGGCGCCGATGCCGTTGGGGCGGATATGGCGGATGGCGGGACGAATAGGCGAGGGGCGTTGCGTGGTCATGGTTCCCAGTCTATGCGCCGTTTCGCGCGCCGGACCATGGCGTTTCGCATAGCGGCTCTGCGGCCAAATGGCTGCAAGGACTGTGATTTTCGCCACCGTAATCGGTTCTTGCGCTGCCCGGCTTAAATCCCTATAAGCCCGCCATCTCGCACGCGCGGGTGGGTTTGCGGCAGGTATTCTTCCGCCCCCGTCCGGTGTCTCCGCTTTTGCGGGGATAGCCCACGCGTCTGGCCAACCGGTAAAGGAGAAGTGTCCCAATGGCTCTGCCAGATTTTTCCATGCGTCAGCTCCTCGAATCGGGAGCGCATTTCGGCCATCGCAAGCAGCGTTGGAACCCGAAGATGCAGCAGTACATCTACGGCTCGCGCAACGACATCCACATCATCGACCTGACGCAGACGGTTCCGTTGCTGCACCAGGCGCTCGTCGCCTTGCGCGATACCGCTGCCGCCGGCGGCCGCATCCTGTTCGTCGGCACCAAACGCCAAGCCTCTGAGCCGGTTGCCGCTGCCGCGAAGCGCTGTGCCCAGTATTATGTGAACCACCGCTGGCTCGGCGGCACGCTGACCAACTGGCAGACGATCTCCGGCTCCATCAAGCGCATGCGCTCGATCGAAGAGACGCTTTCGTCCGCGCAAAGCTCAGGTCTGAAGAAGAAAGAACTTCTCGGCCTGCTGCGCGAACGCGACAAGCTCGATCTGTCGCTGGGCGGCATCAAGGAAATGGGCGGTCTGCCGAACATGCTGTTTGTGATCGACACGAACAAGGAGCAGATCGCCGTTGCCGAAGCCCAGAAGCTCGGTATCCCGGTGGTCGCGGTTCTCGATTCCAACTCCAATCCGGATGGCATCGCCTATCCGATCCCGGGCAATGACGATGCAGCCCGCGCGCTCGCGATGTATTGCGATCTCGCCGCTCGTGCGATCATCGATGGCCTCTCGCAGGGCCAAGTCGCTGCCGGTGTGGACGTTGGCGAGTCCGAGGCGCTGCCCGATCTGCGCTCGGCCGAAGAAGTCGCCGCGCAGCACGCGTCCGCCTAACAAACCTGCTTACGGAGAAGAACGATGGCGAACATCACCGCCACGATGGTGAAAGACCTGCGCGACAAAACCGGCGCGGGCATGATGGACTGCAAGTCTGCCTTGGCTGAAACCAATGGCGACATGGACCAGGCGATCGACTGGCTGCGCAAGAAGGGCTTGTCGAAGGCCGCGAAGAAGGCTGGCCGTGTCGCTGCCGAAGGTCTTGTCGGCGTGGCGCTCGGTTCGGGCACCGGCGCGCTGGTCGAAGTGAATGCGGAGACGGACTTCGTCGCCCGCAACGACCAGTTCAAGGACTTCGTGAAGTCCGCAGCGCAACTCGGCCTCGAAGCCGATGGCGACGTCGGGAAGCTGCTCAACAAGAAGATGGGCAACGACACGGTCGATGCCACACTAAAGGAACTCGTCGCCAAGATCGGCGAGAACATGAGCGTTCGCCGCGCCACCGCGCTGGCCGTCAATCCCGGAGTCGTGGCCTCTTACGTCCACAACGCTTCGGGTCCGGAGCTGGGCAAGATTGGCGTGCTCGTCGCGCTGAAGTCGAGTGGCAACGCCGACAAGCTGATGGCGCTGGGCAAGCAGATCGCGATGCACATTGCCGCGGCGAACCCGCTGGCGCTCACCCCGGCTCACCTCTCCAAGGAGGTGATCGAGCATGAGCGCAGCATTCAGGCCGACATCGCGCGTCAGTCCGGCAAGCCGGAAAACGTGATCGAGAAGATGCTCGAAGGGCGCATGCGGAAATTCTACGAAGAATCGGTTCTAATGAACCAGGTCTTCGTAATCGACGGCGAGACGCCGGTGAGCAAGGTGGTAGAAAAAGCTGCCAAGGACATCGGCGCGCCCATCGAAGTCGAAGGCTTCGTGCGCTATCAGGTGGGCGAGGGCATTGAGAAGGTG
This sequence comes from Pseudomonadota bacterium, assembly GCA_018242105.1. GTDB lineage: Bacteria > Pseudomonadota > Alphaproteobacteria > Micropepsales > Micropepsaceae > Rhizomicrobium. The sequence goes on along the minus strand of JAFECP010000025.1, from coordinate 321 downwards.
ACCACCGACTTTGCCGACGAAGTGAAGGCCATGTCAGGTCAGTGAGTTGACCGTTTCCGGAGGGGCTATGGGTTCGACGCCGAAGTACCGCCGGGTTCTGCTGAAGGTCTCGGGCGAAGCCCTGATGGGCAGCGAGGCTTACGGCATCGACACCGCAACCGTTGATCGCATCGCCGCGGATGTGAAGGACGCCACGAAAGCCGGCACCGAAGTATGCATGGTGATCGGCGGCGGCAACATCTTCCGCGGCCTTGCGGGTGCCGCCAAAGGCATCGACCGCGCCACCGCCGACTACATGGGCATGCTGGCGACCGTGATGAA
>JAFECP010000024.1:64141-83816 GCA_018242105.1 Pseudomonadota bacterium | reverse complement strand
ATCGCATAATTGCAGGCGCGTGGCTTGGTGCGCGGCATTCCGGGCGGCACGCGGATGACGCTGAAGCGGGCATCGCGCGCGGCTACGGCGTCCGCGACGACGGCGGTGTCGCGATCGTCGGTTTCGACGATGAGCTTTATATCGAGAAGATCTTGCGGATAATCCGGCATTAGGTAGCAAATGCACCTGCCAAGGCGAAAATGCTGATAAATCAAAGGTCTAGTTTGTCAGCAGTGTGATCGTCGAGCCTTCAAAAGTTCTCAATCCGTTCTTAGATTAGAGAGTCATGAGTCTCCAAGTTGTTCACAGTCCAGCGGCGGCACCATCCGTTGCGCTATCCTCAAGTTCCGGCTTCGATTACTGGGGCCGGGAGGGTGAGTCTTTGCTTATTGAAACAAACTCGCGATTTTTCGTGCGGCATGAACTTGTTTTGCGTTCAGCCCGCGACAAGGGCGCGCCGCTGGCTTTGATGGTGGACGGCGATGAGCTGGACGTAGTCAGCCTCATCCAGCGAGCGATCAGGGACAACACAGCGACGCTGACGCTCAAGAAAAATGACGCCATCAAGATCACCACGATTGAAGTGAGGGAGAGGGAGAACATCGCTATCGTCCTCTTCCGGCGTAGCGACCCCGACGCGAGCGCGCCGGTATTCGAGAATCTCAAAACCAGAAAATTATGGGCAGCAAACAAAGGGCCTGACGATGCCGAGGCTATCTCGGCTCATCTGTTCATCCATCTTGATGCTGCAGCCAAACCGCATCCCGCACATCGCGCGATCATAGAAGAGGTGCCGGGACTTGGGCGTTCTTATGTGCAAGCACTTCTGCACGACCTTCTGGCCGAAAATAAGTACGCATACACCGACGCGCGCGGCGAGCAGAAGGAGACTTACACGATTCCGAAATTTGAGGGGGTTTCGTCCGAAACATTGGGTAAGGCACTCGCCGGTGGCGGTCTCGAATATATCGAGTTGGTGCGCGCACCTGATCTGAAAGGACTGGATACGGCGGGACTGGTGCCCAATCCGGAGCGGATGCGGCTGACGGTGAAGTCAGATACGAAAAAGGGTGCGCTCGCACAGCTAGACAAAGTGCGCGCATGGATTGGGAAAGAAAAGAACTGGCAGCGCATGCGCGTCCTTGTGAAAACCGAGGATTCCCGCAGCAAAGTTGTGGAAATTGCGCGAGAAGCGGACGCAGCGGACGTCCTTTTCGTGCGTTCTGAACTGGTAATGACCAAGAAACCGCTGGCCCAGTGCACTGACATTATTAATGCCGAGTTAGTCGCCCATGCGAAAAATATCTTCGCGGACGCCAAAGGCTGGTAAGATAGATCATGTGGCGGCTTTTCTATCCCCTTACATATCTCTCGCTTACGAATAGCGAGAAGCGGCACATTGATTTATGGCCGACACTCGCGTTCGCGCTTGTGATCGCGCTTCCATTTATCCTGATCTCGCACAGCAACTTTTTCCATGACGGCGGTTTTCTGGACAAGCTGCTGCTGCTCACGTCTGCACTCACCGGCTTTTACGTCGCGGCACTCGTGGCAGTCGCCACGTTCCCGAATGCGGATATGGACAAGGTCATCACCGTTGGCGCGATCACGCGCAAGGTAAAGGGTGCTGACGGTAAGCCGGATGAGGAGCATCTCACACGTCGCGAGTTTTCATGTGCGATCTTTGGCTATCTCGCGTTCTCTGCGCTTATGATTTCTGTTGTCTCGGTGGTTTCTGTTTCACTGAGTGAAACCATCGATTCCGCACTGCGCTCGATCCCGCGTATCGGCGTCATATTTACGGATAGCTATATTGCTTATCCGCGCGGCGTTCTTATTGCCATTTATGCTCTCGCCGCATCGCATCTTGTCGTCGTGACTTGCTTAGGTCTGTATTATCTTACAGGGCGGGTTTATCGCCGTGATCCGCAAGTCGTGACGAAAAAAGCGGCCTAGGCCTCTTCAAAGTTTCCGCCCCTCAACACGTCCTCCAGCTTCACCGCGTCGGCTTCTATCGCGGCCATAGACGCCAAGAAAAACGAAGCGGGGAAAGTGCCGCGCGAAATCTTGTTCGCCACAGAGGCTTTGGTTTCGCCCTTGATGCCATGCTTTTTCAGGCGCTCGGCCAGTTCCTCATAAGTGACTCCGGCGCGTTTCAGTTCTGCTTTGAGGTAGCGGGCTGCCCGATCTTCCCATGATGGTTTTTTTGCCTTTGGCGACATATTCTTGCTCCCGAATTCGAGAAAAAGTTATCATATCCGGTAATTTTCCTCTTGAAAACCTCCCGAAAGTTCTCAAATATGAGAACAAGAAATCGGGAACAAGAACTTGCCGCAGCACTTCCTCCTCAGCGCCCAAGCCCGGACCATCAGTCTGGCGAAGGTGCTGCGTATGTCAGATGAGGAAGCTTATAGCGCCCTTAAGACCGTCCGTTTCACTGAGAACAAGGGTGAGCCGTTCTGCCCGAAATGCGGTTGTGTCGCTGTCTATGAGTTCAAGGCGCGCAAGATTTTCAAGTGCAAGGGCTGTCAGTCTCAGTTCTCGATCACATCGGGAACGATCTTCGCAAGCCGCAAGTTGCATATCCGGGACATTCTTGCTGCTATCGCGATCTTCGTGAACGGCGCGAAGGGCTACAGCGCATTGCAGCTTAGCCGCGATCTGGACGTGCAATACAAAACGGCCTTCGTGCTGGCCCACAAGCTGCGCGAAGTGCTTGGCAAGGAACAGGACAAGGTTCGCCATTTGAAGGGCGAGATTGAAGTGGATGGTGGCTATTTCGGCGGCTACGTCAAACCGGCCAATTACAAAGCGAACCGCCGTGACCGCCGCCTTGCAGTAAATCAGAACGGAAAGCGCGAATGCGTTGTCGTTATGCGTGAACGCAATGGGCGCACGTTGCCGTTCATTTCATCCGAGCATGACGCCATCCCGACTATCGAAGCGATAGCCGCGCCGGGCAGCACGATTTATGCCGATGATGCCAAGGCTTATGATGTCCTGCACGACAAGTTTCTCACGAAACGCATCAACCACGATCAGTGCTACTCGGATGGCGAGGCTTGCACGAATAACGCCGAATCATTTTTCTCGCGTATGCGGCGCGCTGAAATCGGAACGCACCATCATATCGCTGGCCCCTATCTCTCCGCCTATGCCGACGAAATGGCATGGCGCGAGGATCACCGCCGCGTGAGCAATGGCGAGCAGTATGTGGCGCTGGTGGGCGCGGTTTCGCGCACTCCGATTAGCCGCCAGTGGAAAGGCTACTGGCAGCGCAAGGCCGCTTGAGGAAGCGCCCATACGCACACGCCAGCCCGCTTTGTGACCAGTATCGCCTTTCGTCGCTGAGTCATTCCACGCATGGAATGAACGACGCTGAGACACAAGGTCTTAGCTAGTACGCGATCTTTCGGGTCCAAGCCTTTGTGCCGTAACAGCATGTCGGCAAGCTGACGGGTTGTGCGCTCGCCGTTAGCGAGTTCTGCGACGCAAAGCGCTCCTATCTCGCCGTATCGAAAAACCCGCAACAAATCGACATAGACGCGATGTGAGCCGGGTTCTCCGCCACCCTCGAAAATGGTCAGAGTAGCGGTGACGTGCGCCAGATCGGCCCGCGCTTGGGCTAGGCGCTTCTCGTAGTTTGCTATCGCGGCGGAGATTTCATCGCGCTTCTTCGTGAGCGTGGTCACGGTTCGGATTTCAGCCATAGGCCGAAAATACCCCGGGACCCCCGAAGTAAGGCAGTTAGAAACAGGTGTGGTTGCTACCTAATGCCGGGATAATCGAGCGCGCGCAACGCACGCACCAGCGCGGGCATGACATTGGCTTCGCGATAGAGCGGCACGAGGATGGAATAGACCGGGAGATCGAGCGTTTCGGCGGCAAGTTCGTGTGGCGGGCGCCGCTCTTCAGCACCTATCCAAAGCAGGACCGCGCGGAACCCGGCATTGGCAACGAACAGCACGCCGAAAAGCACAGTCAGCAGAATTCCGGATGCTTGCGGCCAAAGAGCCAGCAGAAGAAGAGCAAGCGCAGCGGCCGCTCCAAACACCACGATCTGGCCGCGCGTTATCACTGTGGATGCCGAGAATTGCGGCTCGCTCCGGGCGAGACCGGTTATCGCGCGCTCCCTGAAGGCATCGCGAAATCTGCGTTCGATCGCGGCGAGCACGACATGCGGCGCGCAGCGAATGATGTGAACGCCGGAGCCATAATGCGCCCGCAGCCAGCCGGCATTGGCAGGGCCTGGATCTCCTGTAATGAGGACGTTTGCGCCGACCGGCAAAAATAGATGCGAAAGGCACGCATCAGGGCCTGCAGATTCCAACCCTTCCGTTACGAAATCACGGCTAAATACAGGGCAGCTCTCCGCCGCCCTCTGGCCTGCGTTTCCCATGCCTCACCCCCAACCGGCAATAAAAAGGCAGCCAAAGACGCCGGAATCTTCCGGTTCTTTTCTCTGGATTGAATCTATTCTCTGGAACGCACACGCACGCGGTGCGAGACACCGCCTTAAACATATCTATACTTTAAGTTTACCTTCATGCCAAGGAAATGATTCGAAAACTGGAGCGGAATACCGGGGGTGCCGGCCATCCGTCTCCAGGTTCGGTGCGTGCAGAGAGCGATTACTCCACGCGCGGCGGCCCGACCGGCGCCCACTCCTTCACCGCCTTCAACGCTTCGCTGTTCGCGGCCTTGTCGAAGCCCGCCATGATCCCGGCAAAGCGTGCCTGCACGAAGTCTTTGAACATCGGGTGGGTGAAAATATAAAGGTCGTTGTCGCGCACCGCTTCCAGCACACGCCGGCCCACGATATCCGGGTCGATGCCGGAGAGAACCATCTGCGCCGCTTCGCTGGGCCCGTTGCCCAGCGCATCGACGTCGCCCTGCCCGCCATATTTGTCCTGCCGCGCGCGGCCGCTTTCGTGGATGCGCGTTTTCACGAAGCCGGGACAAAGAACCGAGACGCCGATGTTCAGCGGCGCAAGCTGCTGCGCCCAGCCTTCGCTCATGGCGACGACGGCGAATTTGGTGGCGGTGTAAGGCTCCATGCCCGGCGGCGCGATCATGCCAGCCATCGATGCGGTGCTGACGATATGTCCGCCTTCGCCATGGCTCTTGATGAGAGGCACGAAGGTTTCGGTGCCGTAAACGACGCCCTTCAGATTGACGTCGATGATCCAGTCCCAGTCCTTCTCCTTCACCGTTCCGATCGGCCCGCCGACGGCGACGCCGGCATTGTTGCAGACGACATGCACCTTGCCGAACGCGGCGACCGCTTCGAGCGCCGCTTCGCGCACGCTGGCGCGCTCGGACACATCGCAGCGCACACCGACGGCTTTGATCTGTTCCGAGGCGAGCTTTTCGGCGACGCCTTGCGCGAGCTTGCCGTCAATATCCGCCAGAACGACATTCATGCCCGCGTGACCGAAGGCGCGCGCCATGCCGAGGCCGATGCCGCTGGCGCCGCCGGTGATGAACGCGGTCTTGCCCCTGAAATCCTTCATTACGCGGCTTCCTTCTGGCCCAGGTTTTCAAACTGACGCATCAGTTCGGCGCCATTGCCGCGCTTGTCGAACATCTGCTGGAATTCCTTGCGGCGTTCCGTGCGATCCCATTCGACATTCGTCACCGAATGCCATTGCACCATGCCGCGCCATACCGGATCGATGAACGCCGCGCCTTTGATCTGCTTTCCATCCACCGTCTTGAAGGTGAAGCTGCGCAGTTCGGAGATCACAACCGCCAGGTAGCCGACATGCGGCGCTTCATCCTGGCGGATGCGATCGACCAGATCGGCGGCGTGCATCGCCACATCGCGGCGGTCGCGGAAATTGCGCGGATCGCGCATCACCGTTGTGCAGAAATTGAAGAAGTTCTCGGCGCGCACTTCGATCATCAGCACGTTCATCAACAGGAGAATCCACCGCTCGTGATCGGGCGGAAGCTGCGGGATCAACCGGCCGGCGTCGGGCTTCGACAAGGATTCCGGCACTTCCGCGTGAGGGTAAGCCTGCTTGCCGAACAGCATATCGCGCACCGCGAACCACATCGCATCGTGGCCGCCAAGCACGCCATCGCCGCCTTCATCCAATCCATGCGCGCGCAGCAGGCCCTTGTTCAAATGCCCGGTTGCGGTCTGCGAAATGTCTTCGACAACGACCGGCTGGAAGTCCGGCGCTTCGGCGGTCGCCAGCATCTTGCCGCGCGCTTCAACGACGCCAGTCACGCTGAGCGAATCCCACAGCGTTTGCCCGAGCCCAAGATCGAGCAACAGGCTTTGCTGCGCCACGTTCGGAAAACTGCCATGCGCCATCAGTTGCTGCGAGGAGTCGATGAGAGCATGGCCCCGCGCTTTCAGCGCTTCACTCCATGCGTTGATCGCAGGCCAGCGGTTCAATGTGCGCGGCGAGATATATTTTCCCCCGGCATCGAAGCCGCCATGCAGCGTGTAACCAGCTTCGACATGCGGTTTCGCATAAGAATGATCGGCGAGAATTTCGTCGGTGGAATAGGTGAGCTTGGCCATGATCTGTTTCCTCCCGGTTCGCTGCTTTTGCCGCGCGTAACCGTGAACTGATAGTTTGTCAGCTTCCCGAACCTGTCAATCCGGGCCATGACGCGTTCATGACCAGTCCATGACATCGGGACAAAATCATACATATTTTCAATTAGTTACAGCTATTTGACGGAACATATGCGCGCACCCCGGCGTAACTTGCGCATGACTCGGCCGCACTGGGCGGCGAGCCAGCGTAAGGAGTATCGAATGAACCTCATCCATCGACGGCTATTGTCTGCCGCCACGGTTTCCATCGCAGCCTTGGGCCTCGCCGGCGCGGCATCGGCACAAAGCGAGCCGGGCTCAAGCCAAGCGGGCTATTATGTGAGCGGTGAAGGCGGCGTATCGCTGTTACCGAACCTGCAGTTGAAAAGCGGCGGCACGGCCGCGCATGAGCACTTCGACACCGGTTATGCCTATGGCGGCGCTGCCGGCTACGACATGGGCAACGGCACACGCGTGGAACTCGACGCGCTGCATCAGATGTCGAGTCTTTCCAGCGTCGGCGGTGTTCCGGCGGGTGGTCACCTGCAATCGACCAGCTTGATGGTCAACGGCCAGTATGACCTGACGCACGGCACGCAGTTCACGCCTTATGTCGGCGTGGGCGTGGGCGCACAGAATGTGGGCGCCAGCATCGCCGGTGCGCACGATGCGGACTGGAAGCCGGCCTATCAGGCGGAAGCGGGATTGCGCACGAACATCTCCGACAAGGTTTCGGTGTTCGGCGAATATCGCTTCTCGCAAAGCGAAGCGGCGAATCTGTCGCTGGGCAGCGCGAGCGCACATCAGCACTTCGCCGATCACGGCATCCTCGCGGGACTGACCTATCACATGGGAGAATGACGCTTCGACCGAGGGACTCGGGGAGCGAGTCCCTCGGCGGGGGCATCGTCGAAAGTTACGGCGCCAGCGCGCGAACCAGAAAACGCGTGAGATTTTTCACGACCGCTTCGCGGTCGCGGCCCGAGCGCGAACCTTCGCTGGCGGTCTGATGGATTGCGCCCAAAATCGCCTGGCCGACAATTTCCGTGTCATAGCCGTCGGCCGCCCGGCCATCCTCGATGAGCGCACCGAGCGTCACGCCCCAATCCAAGCCCCACCGGTCCAGAAGCGGTTTGGCGGCGACGCCTTCCGCGTCGATGATCGCTTCATCCGTCATCGCCGCGTTCAATACGCCCGGATGGGCCTCCGAATATTCGAAGATCGCGTAGAGCGCTGTGGCAATCATCTCCTCCAGCGTCTGTCCGGGCAGGCGGCGCGCGGTGAGATATTCATCCAGCTCTTCGCGCGCATCGTCCACGAATGCGAGGAAGCAGGCGCGCTTGTCGGGATAGTGAAGATAGAACGTGCCGTGGCCCAATCCGGCTTCGCGCGCGATGTCTTGCGGACGTGTCGCGTGATAGCCGCGCTCCACGAACAGCTTGCGCGCGGCCTTCTTGATCTTCGCCAAGCTCTCGGGTTTGCGCCGCGGGGGCCGCTCGCCGATCGACTTTACGTTAGAAATCGAACTCATGGCGGGACTTTCTGCTGATGTACGCCGTCAAGTCAATGCGGCGCTTCATGGCTGCGCGTACAATATCCGACCTTTACGGGGAGAGACATGATGAACAAAAGCGTTTTAATGGCTGCGTGTTCTGTCTTCGCCTTGTCCTTTATCGCACCGGGTTTCGCCATGGGCGGTTACGGCGGTGGCGGCGGCGGCATGACGATGGGCGGCGGCGGCATCGACGATTATTCGGTGGCGGTGAGTCTCATTCGCCAGGCGAAATACGACCGAGCGACGGTTTATCTCGATCGCGCGCTCAAAAACAATCCGCACAACGCGAACATCCTGAACTATCTCGGCTACGCGCACCGCATGCTCGGCGACTATCCGGCCTCGCTCGACTTTTATCAGAAAGCGCTTGCCATCAATCCCGATCACAAGGGCGCGCATGAATATCTGGGCGAGCTTTATCTGATGATGCACGACTCCGCATCGGCCGACGGACAACTCGCGGAGTTGACCCGGCTCTGTCCCGACGGCTGCGAAGAGAAGGACGTGCTGACAAAAGCGATCGCCGACTATCACGCGGCGGCGCATGCCGCCGCCACGCAAACGGCAACGCAGCAATGATGCTTCAGGCAACCGCCCGCATCGCGCGCCAAACACGTTCGGGCGTCGCCGGCATATCCATGTGATCGACGCCGATGGCGTCGCACACCGCGCTCATCAGCGCCGGAAGCGCGCCAACGGTTCCGGCTTCGCCGCAGCCTTTCGCGCCTATCGCATGCGTCTTGCACGGGATCTCTTCGTAAGCGAAAGCGATATCGGGCATGTCGCTGGCGCGCGGCATCGCATAATCGGTGAAGCTGGCCGTCAGCGCCTGACCGGTTTCCGGATCGTAGATGCAATTCTCCATCACGGCCTGACCCAATCCTTGCACCACGCCGCCATGCACCTGCCCGGCGACGAGCATCGGATTGATGACGCGGCCGAAATCGTCGAGCACGCGATAGGAGACGATATCGACCTTGCCTGTGTCCTTATCGACTTCCACTTCGCAGATATGACAACCGTTTGGAAAGGTTGAAGCCGCACCCTGGAATGAGGCCTCGCTGTCGAGGCCCATTTCGAAGCCGGGAAGTTTTTCGCGCTTCAGCGTGACGGCGAGTTCCTGCACCGTCATCGAACGCTCTTCGCCTGTAACCTTGAAACGGCCAATGCCTTCGACGACATCGAAGCTCACATCCTTGCCGCCTGCCTGCATCACCTGACCTGCCGCGGCCTTGCCCTTTTTAATCACTTCATCGGAGGCGCCGATCAAAGCGCCGCCCGACATGTTGAGCGAGCGCGAGCCACCCGTGCCGCCACCGTTCACCCAGTTGCTGTCGCCCTGCTTCACGGCGATCGCCTCGAACGGCACGCCAAGCTTTTCCGCAACGACCTGTGCAAACGCCGTTTCATGGCCCTGCCCATTTGATTGGGTGCCAACGAGAAGTTCGACGCCGCCATTATCGGTGAACTGCACGCGCGCCGGTTCGCTGCCGGCGGCTGCGGTGATCTCGACATAATATGCGATGCCGAAACCGCGTTTCTTGCCGCGCGCTTCGGATTGCTTGCAGCGCGCCGCGAAGCCTGCCCGATCGGCCCGCTTCAAGCCTTCTTCAAGGAGGCGCGGGTAGTCGCCGGAGTCGAAGGAAACGCCCCACCAGTTCTTGTATGGCAACTCATCCGGCTTGATGAGATTGCGCCTGCGGATCTCGACGCGATCGATGCCAACCTTCTTCGCGGCCACATCCATCAACCGCTCCATATAATATGCGGCCTCGGGACGGCCTGCGCCGCGATAAGCGTTGACCGGCGCAGTGTTCGAGAAATAGCACCGGATATGCGTGAAGAACGCCGGCACGCGATAGACGCCGCCGAAAATGCGTGAACCTGCCAGCGTGGGGATGAACGGCGCGAAGCCGGACAAATAGCCCCCGAGGTTGGCGCTGCCGGTAAAGCGCAGCGCAAGGATTTTCCCGTCCTTGTCGAACGCGCCTTCCGCGCGCGTAAGCATGTCGCGGCCATGGTGATCGGCGAGAAATGCTTCGGTGCGATCCGCAGACCAGCGCGCCGGCCGGCCCGTGATCTTCGATGCGATCAGCACCGCGCCCTGCTCGGGATAGAATCCGGCCTTCATGCCAAAGCCGCCGCCGACGTCGGACGACACGACGCGCAGCTTTTCGTGCGCGATGCCCAGACACCCCGCGATGTTGGCGCGCAATCCGCCGGAGCCCTGATTGCCAGAATAGAGCGTGAAGTTGTCACCCGCCTTGTCGTACATGCCGATGGCGTTGCGCGTTTCCATCGAGTTCACGACGATGCGGTTCTGCACCATGTCAACACTGGCGGTATATGCGGCTTTCGCGAAAGCCGCGGCAGTCTCGTCTTCCTTGCCATCCGCCCAGTCGAGGCATTCGTTGTTCGGGACTTCGGACCAGATTTGCGCGCCCTTCGGCGCGGCTTCCAATGTGCCGACCGCATCGAGCGTATTGTAATCGACCTCGATCATTTCGGCGGCATCGCGCGCCTGCGCCAGCGTCTCGGCGACAACCATCGCGACCGCTTCACCGACGAACGTCACCTGATCCCTAGCGAGAAAATTCTTGGCAACACCCTTCGGAAACGAGCCATCGCGCGCTTTCACCGGCGTCTTGGTGGCCATCGGCTTCGCGCCAGCGGCTTCCAGTTCGGCGATCGTCAACACGGCTACAACACCCGGCGCGGATTTCGCCGCCGACGTGTCGATGGATTTGATCTTCGCATGGGCATGCGGGCTGCGTGCGAACACGACCTGCGTTTCGTTCGGGAAATGCAGATCGTCCGTGTACTGACCGTGACCGGTGACAAAGCGGATATCTTCCGTCCGGCGGACGGATTGGCCTGTGCCGAATTTCATCGATCAATTCCAATTCTAATGACGCACATAGTTGAGAACATACCAGATGTACAAAGCAGGCCCAAAATTCACGACCAACGCAAGCGGTATGATCGCGACGATATCAAGATATCGCATATTCCGGCCATCAAATATTTCTTGGACCTTTCGACGCTTGTGCCAGTAGCTCTCATCGCCATGCCATCGGCGGAACAGATTGGCCTCCGCGAGCAGGATGTTGCCGATGATGAGCGCCGCTAGAACAGACTGGACGACAACATCTGTCCAGGTTGCTACGGCGCCGCCATATAGCGTGTAGGGTGACTGGATAAGCTGATAAAACAAAAACACCATGTAAAAAATCAGCGCCGTCAGCATACGCTTTAACATCACGTCAGATACACCAGCGCGGCGCGCGACAGGAATGCCCTTCTGAACAGAATCAATTGCCGCGAAGAACTTTCTAATGCCATAGAGGAGCGCGTAGAGCGCCGCCGCGCCCGCCGATAGCCAAGGGTTGTCACGCAGGCCTGTCGCCAACGGCAGCAACGCTACGAGACTATGATCGATCTGCGCCATTCCACGTCCCCCAACGCGGAAAGCCGATTAGTGCCTGTAGCTCGGATCGATCCGATCGAGTTTGCGCAGCAGCGCCGGCCACGCCAGTGCGCCCACCAATCCATCGAACGCCATCGCGCCCTGATTGGCGGTTTTCTCCGGCACGCCCTGGTTGGGCAGGTTGGATTTCACGCCACCTGCCAGCGCCCGCACCTGCATCGTGCAGGCGCGCTCGAGATAATACATGCGCAGGAAGGCGTCCGGGCAGTTCTTGCCGATGGTCAGCGTACCGTGGTTGCGCAGGATCATCGCGTTCTTGTTGCCGATGTCATGCACAAGGCGTTCGCGCTCATCCAGATCGAGCGCCACGCCTTCATAATCGTGATAGGCCAGATCGCCTGCGATCATCATGGCATGCTGGTCGAGCGGCAGAAGGCCATCGGCCTGCGCTGACACGGCGACACCGTCATCGGTGTGGACGTGGATGATGCAATGTGCGTCGTCGCGGTTCATATGCAGCGCGCTGTGGATCGTGAAGCCCGCCGGATTCACCGGATAGGGGCTCTCCTGAACCTTGTGGCCGTCCACATTGATCTTCACCAGGCTGGACGCCGTGATCTCTTCGAACAGCAGGCCATAGGGGTTGATGAGGAAGTGATGCTCCGGCCCCGGCACGCGCGCGGAGATATGGGTGAAAATCATGTCGTCCCACCCGTGCAGCGCGATCAGCCGGTAGGTTGCAGCCAAATCGACACGCAGCTTCCACTCTTCCTCGCTGACCTTGCCTTCCAGCGACTGGATGTTGTGGGCCGGCGGCACCTTCATTTCGAACTTTTCGCGAAGCTGGGCCTGCGTTTGCATGGCGATCTCCCTGATATCCTGCGGCAAGAGTGGTCCTGCCGCCCGCGCCCTGTCAAACGCGGCTTTAGCGCACCCGCCCCACCGCTTTTATCCAGCCGTCATAAAGCGCATCGCGCACCGCGCGGCCCGTTTCCGGCGTGTATCGACGATCCAACGCCCAGCCTTTTGCGATGTCGGAAAAGTCACTGAAAAGGCCAGCCGAAAGCCCCGCCAGGTAGGCCGCACCGAGCGCTGTTGTTTCGGTGACTTGCGGGCGGTCGACCGGCAGCCCGGTGAGGTCGGCGAGCCTCTGGCAGAACCAGTCATTGCGCACCATGCCGCCATCCACCTTCAGCGCCTTGGGAGCATCCAGCCCTGCATCGCGCATGTCGCGCGCCATGGCTTCCAGAAGATCGCGCGTCTGGAAACAAACGGAATCGAGTGCCGCGCGCGCGATCTCCGCAGCCCCCATGTCGCGCGTCAGCCCGACAATCGCGCCGCGCGCATCGGGGTCCCAGTATGGCGCGCCCAGACCGGTGAAAGCCGGCACGAAATAGAGTCCATCGGCGGGTTTGGCGGTTTTCGCGAGCGCTTCGATCTCCGCTGCGTTGCGGATCACGCCCAGCGCATCGCGCAGCCACTGCACCACGGCGCCGGCGATGAAAATGCTGCCCTCGATGGCATAGGCCGTCTGCCCTTTCGCGCGATACGCGCTGGTCGCGAGCAGACGGTTCTTCGAGGATGGCGCGGTGCTGCCCGTGTTCACCAGCGCGAAGCACCCCGTGCCATAGGTGGATTTTACGTCGCCGGGCTTAAAACAAGCCTGCCCGAACGCCGCTGCCTGCTGATCGCCCGCGATGCCGCGGATGGGAATGGCGCGGCCGAGAAGATCGGGCATCGTCTCGCCATAGTCGCCGGCGCTGTCGCGCACTTCCGGCAGAACCGCGCGCGGCACATTCAGCAGCCGCAACATTTCGTCATCCCATGCCAGCGTCTTCAGATTCAGAAACAGCGTGCGCGAGGCATTGGTGACATCCGTGGCGTGACGCGCGCCGCCGGTGAGCTTGTAAACCAGCCAAGAGTCGATCGTGCCGAAGGCTAGCTCGCCACGCTCCGCACGAGCCCGCGCGCCGGGAACATGATCGAGCAGCCATTCGACTTTGGTGCCGGAGAAATATGGATCGAGCAGAAGCCCGGTCGTCGCGGAGACTTGCGCTTCATGCCCCGCCTCTTTCAGCGCGCGGCAGCGATCCGCGGTGCGCCGGTCCTGCCAGACAATCGCGTTGTGCAGCGGCATGCCGGTCTTGCGATCCCACAGCACGGCGGTTTCGCGCTGGTTGGTGATGCCGATGGCGAGAATGTCCTTCGGATCGATTCCCTTCGCCGCCACACGGCAGCAGGCGAGCGTCGTTTGCCAGATTTCCTCAGCGTCGTGCTCCACCCAACCGTTGGCGGGATATATCTGGCGTATCTCGATGGCGTGCTGCGCTACAGGTCGTGCCGCAGCGTCGAACAGGATTGCGCGGCTGGAGGTGGTGCCCTGATCGATAGCGAGAATAAAGGGCGGCTCGAAGCTCATGAAACGACTCGTTAAGGTTGCGACCCCATTTAGCTTAACACGCTGTTAACGCCGTTTTGGCTAAGTTCCGGCCTTCACAGGGGCCGCTATTGGCCGCGCGGGGGCGTTTCATGGCGTTGACGGCACAGGACATGAGCAGCATGGGCCGTTTGGCACAACTTGCGGCAAACCCGCAGGGCGTTGGCCGGGACGAAATCTATGTGGCCATCGCATCGCTCTTCCGTGCCCAGGGCCCGCACCTTTCCGAGCGCGAACGCCTGCTGATGCGGGAAATCCTGCTGAAGCTTTCGCACGACGTCGAGATGGCGGTGCGCATCGCGCTCGCCGAGCGCCTGGCCGACGACGAAGACGCGCCGGCCGATCTGGTTCTCATGCTCTGCGACGACCGCATCGAAGTCGCGCGCCCTGTCATCCTGCGCAGCCGCAAGCTGACCGATGCGGAAATCCTGAAATTCATCCGCGAAGCTTCCGTCGATCATCAGGCGAGCGTCGCGGCGCGTCCCAATATCGGCGAAGCCGTCACCGACATCCTTGCCCGCAGTGAAGCGGAAACCGTCCTCGTCAATCTCGTGCGCAACGTAACCGCACGCATCGGCACCTTCGCGTTCGAAACACTGGTGGAGAAATCCCGAGCCTTGGAAAGCCTGCACGGCCCGCTCGCGACCCGCAAGGATCTGCCGCCGGTGCTCGCGACAAAGATGACCGAATGGGTCTCCGAAGCGCTGAAGACGCATATCGTCGCCAATTTCGATGTGAACGCGCAGAAGACCGCCGCGACCGTGCGCGAAGCGCGCCAGGCCGTTCAATCGGCGCCTGCGACCCCGCAGACATATTCAGGCGATCCTACAAACAGGCTGGTGGACAAACTCTACATCGCCGGACAGCTCAAAGCCGGATTTCTTTTGCGGGTTTTGCATCAGGGGCAAACCGATCTCTTCGATCTTGCCTTCGCCCGCCTTGTGGATATGGAACTGAATGCGTTCCGGCGCGCCTTTTATCAGCAAGGCCCGCGCGCGGTAGCCCTCGCCTGCCGCGCTGTCGGCATCGACCGCGCCGTGTTCGCCACGGTGTTCAATCTCTCCCGCCAGTCCCGGTCCATTCCACCCACGATCACGCCGGAGCAGCGTGCCGAGGTTGAGAACGTATTCAAGGTCTTTTCCAAGACCGATGCCATCGCCATCCTCCACGCGCCCGTCACGGCTGGATGAAGCGCCTCTCCCCCTGATAAGATGGGGTCATGATCGATCCCTTCGGCCGGCACATCTCCTATCTGCGTGTTTCCGTGACAGACCGCTGCGATTTCCGCTGCGTCTATTGCATGCCGGAACACATGACCTTTCTGCCAAAGGCCGAGCTTCTGACCCTCGAAGAGCTGGAGCGCGTCTGTGTGGCGTTCATCCGCAAAGGGATCGATCGCCTCCGGCTCACGGGCGGCGAACCGCTGGTTCGGCGCAATGTGATGTCGTTGATTAAAAACCTCGGCAAGCGAATCGGCGCGGGCGGATTAAAAGAGCTGACACTAACCACGAACGGCAGCCAGCTTTCCCGGTATGCCGGGCAACTCAAGGCGGCCGGCATCGAGCGCGTGAATGTTTCGCTGGATACGCGCGATCCCGACAAATTCCGCGCCATCACACGCTGGGGCGATTTGAACAAAATTCTCGCCGGGATCGATGCGGCGCGGATGGCGGGCCTCAAGGTCAAGATCAACACCGTCGCCTTGCGCGGGATCAACGATGAAGAGATTCCGGACATGCTGGAATGGGCGCATGGCGAAGGCATGGATCTGACGCTGATTGAAACCATGCCGATGGGCGATATCGACGCCAATCGCGTCGCCCAATACATGCCGCTTTCCCTGCTGCGCGGAAAACTCGAACAAAAATATACGCTAACGGACAGCTCCCATCGCACGGGCGGCCCCGCGCGCTATGTGCATGTTGCGCAGACAGGCGGGCAGCTGGGGTTCATAACGCCGCTGACGCACAATTTTTGCGAAAGCTGCAACCGTGTGCGCCTGACCTGCACCGGGATGCTCTATATGTGCCTGGGACAAAATGACGATGCGGATCTGCGCACGCCCCTGCGCGCATCGGCCGGCGACGGATTGTTAGATGCCGCGATTGACGATGCGATCGGGCGCAAACCCAAAGGCCATGATTTCATCATCGATCGCCGCCATGGCGCCCCCGCTATTATGCGCAACATGTCGTTGACGGGCGGCTGATCCATGAGCCGACTCCACTTCGTCGCTTCCGACGCAACGGACGCGCAAGCAGCCCTTGCGGCGTTGCGCGCGCGCCACGAAGATTCCGGCGAGGACATCGCGGACGTGATCGTCGCGCTCGGCGGCGACGGCTTCATGCTGCAGACGCTTCATCAGTTCCTAGGATCGAAAAAACCGATCTATGGCATGAATCTCGGCTCTGTCGGGTTCCTCATGAACGAGTATCGCGATGAAGGCCTGGATGCACGCCTGGCCGCCGCCGAACCGGCACATGTGCACCCGCTGCGCATGAAAGCGGTGACGATCTCCGGGCAGACGCATGACGCCTTGGCCTTCAATGAGGTGTCGCTGCTGCGCGAAACGAGGCAAGCGGCGAAAATCCGCATCAGCGTGGACGACAAGGTGCGTATCACCGAGCTGATCTGCGACGGCGTGCTGATCTCCACCCCCGCCGGAAGCACCGCATACAATCTTTCGGCGCACGGCCCGATCTTGCCGATCGATGCGGCGCTGCTGGCCTTGACGCCGATCAGCGCTTTTCGCCCCCGGCGCTGGCATGGAGCGCTTCTTTCCCATCGTGCGCGGACGCGGTTCGAGATTCTCGATCCGGTGAAACGTCCCGTCAGCGCCGTAGCCGATAATCTCGAAGTGCGGAATGTTGCGCGCGTGGATGTGGCCGAAGACCGGTCGATTTCCATGACCATGCTATTCGACGCCGGCCACAGCCTCGACGAGCGCATTCTGGCCGAGCAGTTCGTGGACTGACCGTTCGGGCGTTAACGCCTCGAATGTCTGTAAACGCAAAAGAAGCCCCAGTTTCCCCCGGAATCCAGGGCGAAATGTCATTTTTCCGTCATTCGAATTCACGGCGCATTAAGGCCTGGACGCTAAGTTTTCTTCAAATTTGAATCTTCCAGTTTCTGGCGCCGGACGGATTATGAGCGGGTATCGGTTCGACCGACTGAAAATACTTGTCGTCGATGACAACCAACACATGCGCAAGCTTGTGGTGGCGATCCTGCAGGCCTTCGGTACAACGCAAATCTACGAAGCGTCAAACGGCACGCGTGCCCTCGCCCTCATGCGTGAAGCACCGGATGTGGTCATCCTCGACTGGATGATGGACGAAATGAACGGCATCGAGTTCACTAGGGAAGTGCGCACCTCCCCGGCCAGCCCCAATCCATATGTGCCGATCATCATGCTGACAGGCCACACCAGCGCGGAATGCGTGCAGCAGGCGCGCGATGCAGGCATCAACGAGTTCCTGGCCAAGCCGGTTTCGGTGAAGGCGATGTTGGCGCGGCTGACGGCAGTCATCGAATATCCGCGGCCGTTCGTACGCACGAAGGTTTATTTCGGTCCGTGCCGCCGCCGCAGGCATCGCGATGATTACAAGGGGCTGGAGCGACGGTCCGAATTCGAAATCGTTGACCGAGTAGCATCCTGAAGCCGGGGGACAGGGATATGGGCAAGTCAAAGCCGATCGAGATTTTCACGCCGCCCAACATGCTGAAAGCCAAAGCCGGCGGCACCGGCCTGGGCCTCGACGCCGCCGCGCTGAAACGCGCGGAAGCGGCGATGGAAGAATTGAAAACAGAATTCGCGGAGTGGATGAACGCCGATGTTGAGAAGCTTGTCGAAGGCCGTAACGCCTTTGCCAAAGACCCCTGCGCCGATACGCATGGACGGCTCTATCGCGCCAGCCACGATCTCAAAGGCCAGGCGCTGACCTTCGAGCATCCCGTGGTGGCCCGCATGGCGGCATCGCTGTGCAAATTGCTGGACGGCGCGATCAACACGCCGCTGCTGCTGGTCGATGCGCATGTCAATGCCATCCGTATCCTCGCTCGCCAGAACGTGCGGGACGTTTCCGATCCGACCACCAACGCCGTCGCGGCGGAACTGGAGGCGCAGGTCCGCGAGATCCAGGCGGCCTAAGGCCCCTCTTCGCGGAGCAAGGCGGTCGTCTGCTCGTAACCTGCGTCATCACGGATTTTCAGAACGGGCCCGTTCGGACCCTGCTCTATCCACGGCGTCACTGTCAGCGGCGTCCCGGCGTCGGCAGCCGCCAACGCGTCTGCGACCGTCTTGGATTTCGCCAGCTTCATCAGATTGAGTTTGGTCGGAAAGATCACGTTCCATTTCTTGCGGTCGGCAATGGCATCCGCCGGTGAAATCCAGATTGAGTCCACGGATTCGCGACCGTCGTGACGCCCGGCATGCCCGCTTGGCGCGGCCGCGACATAGAAGTGCGTGTCGAACCGCTTGGGCATGTTGTCGGGCGTGATCCAATGCGCGAAATGCGCGAGCGCATCATAGGCAATGCGCAAGCGCTCTTTCTTCAGCATGTCCAGCAGGGTGATCTCACCCTTCTCCAACGGATGCCGATAGTGTTCCAGCCCCGCCAGCCGCTCGCCGGTGATGAACACCGGGCAACCGGCTTCGCGCGCGAACAGGATTCCGGATTCCTCGAACGCCTCGCGAATCGCCGCGGCGCCCAGCGCGCGCATTTCCGCGTTTAACCCTTCACCGCCGTCGCTGCATTCGCCCAGCCCCGCATCGAAATCGCCCTTGCTGGCTTTGCCGCCAGGAAACACCAGCGCACCCGCGACGAAATCTATCTGATGGTGCCGCTTGACCATGAAAACTTCGAGGCCAGTCGGGCCATCGCGAACGATCAGGATCGTGGCTGCCGGAATAGGCGTGGCAATCGGCTTTGCAGACTCGGACATGGGGCCTCACTTTTAGTCAGTCTAACGGGCGATTGCCGCTGCCGTCACGCTCGCGCTCATGATCGCCGCGAGCACCCAGAAATAAGCAACCGATCCGAATGTGCTGACCGCCCAACCGGTGAGCAACGGCCCCGCAATCGAACCCAATCCAAATACCAGAACCAAGCCTGCCGCTGCGGCAACACGTTGAGACGGTCCGGCCGCATCGTTCGCATGCGCAACAGATATTCCGTAGAGCGGAAACACCAGCGCGCCGATCAGCGCCGACGAGATGTCGAGCATGATGATCCCCTGGCTCTGCGCCCAGATGCCGAAGAGGGATGCGAGCGCACCGGCGCCACACATCAAGCCGATTGTGAGTCGTCTGCCGATATGATCGGACACCCACCCCAGAGGAAACTGCACCAGCGCGCCGGCAATCATTGCCACACCCATGAAGAATCCGATCTGTGAAAGCGTGAACCCCTCCCGCTGCGCATAGACCGGTCCGAAGGTGAAAACGACTGCCCACGACACGCCGGACAGAATCGTCGCGAGCACACCCAACGGTGCGATGCGAAACAGCGACAGCAAGCCGAAAGGCTCGGGCGGCGCGTGCGCAGCCACTCCTCTGGACAGCGAGAGAATGGGAACGGCCGAGACGATGAAGAACGCCGCCGACAGCAGAAACAGCGACATGGTCTGTGGGTCGCCGAGCGTGAGCAGAAACTGGGCGATCGTCATCGCCGTCATCTGCCAGACCATGTAGACGGCGAAGAC
>JAFECP010000024.1:40676-64102 GCA_018242105.1 Pseudomonadota bacterium | reverse complement strand
GAGATCGCGAGCCCGGAAATCACCCGCAATAACGTCCACGCCGGCGGTGAAACGAAGATGCCGTGCAGCGCGATGGCCGCCGCAGCAACGATCATGGCGATCCAGATCGTGCGGACGTGACCAAGGGCGCGAATGACGAACGGGCTGACCAGCGGCCCCGCAGAATAGCCGACGTAATAGCCGGCCATGATGAAGCCGATTGCCAGCGCAGGGAATTTCTCGATGCCCGCGCGCACGCCAAGCAGATCGGTCTGCAGCCCGTTGCCGAGCTGCACCAAACCGCCTGTCAGAATAATCGCCCAAACAGAACGCAGCGCGACGCGCATGGAAAACCTGTGCTAGCCCCTTCGCTGCTTACGCAGAGCGGGCGTATGAAGCAACCGGGTGATTAATTGGCGTGTCTGGCGTCGCCAACGGGCATCATCTGCGCCAGCATGTCGATGACACTGCTGGTCAGCGCAAATGGCGCCTTGGGAGCATCCGTCGAGAATGCATTGCTGCTGCTCATGGAGTTGAGCATCTGAAACGCCGTCCACTGATCGGACAGGCCCGTGCTGAGCGCGCCATATTGGACATAGTTCTTGGCGCTGGGGGCCGGTTTTGCATCCTTGGCTTCGACCGCTTTCGCGCCGGAGGGTTGCTTCATCGCCCAGTTATAAACTTCACGAACCGTCTTGGCCGAACCATCGGCATGGTAGAAGACATTCTGGTTGGCGTCTGCTTCTGCCGGGAACGCCTGGGCGGCGTTCGCGTTCGGCTGGGACTGGCTCATGCGGATCAGCTTCGTGGCGGCGGAGGTGCCGAGAAAGTGGGCGGCATACAGCTCGCCATTGCACACATTGCGGCCGAGCGCGCTCTGAAGGGTCGAGCGGCATTGGTTGGCGAACTCACCTTCCATGAGTGAGGCGACCTGCGGGTTGTTCCGAAGGGAAAGAATTGCCGAGCGGTCAGCGCGATCTGCCACATGGTAGCGGCCATCCGAACCCTGGCTGATCTGATCGGCATATGAGCCAAGGCCGTACTGGGCACCATGCTGTTTGACCAGGCCGAGCCAGGTCTGTTCGACAAACTGGAACAGGCCAGAGGCGCTGGAAGTGCCTGCTTTTGCAGCACATTTCAGGCCGGACTCGCGGGTCGCGGTGTCCAGCAGGTAATTGAAATCGGTCCCCGTCGCGGCGCTTGCCTGCTTGAGCGCGGCAAGAACGGCGGCGTGAGTAGAAGTGGCGTTGGTGGCTTCTGCCAGCATGGTCACGGGTTCTCCTGCCCGTGACTTCGCAACAGCCGTGCCAACTCAAAGCTTATCGCGGAGTTGCTTCAGCAGCGCCTCTTTAACGCCCCGTTCATACGCCACGGCCTGCCCGTTTCCCCAGACCGGGCCGGGCCACGCCGCATCGCCGGGTTTGCGCGCGACCACATGGACATGAAGTTGCGGCACCATATTGCCGAGCGCACCGACATTGATCTTCACCGCATTGGCGATCGTTTTGAGGCCCAGGCTCGCCCGGTTGATCTCTTCAATCAGAACCATCCGCTCGGCGTGCTTGAGATCGTGAACTTCACTCAAGGCTGGCCGGCGCGGCACCAAGACGATCCACGGATAGCGCGCGTCGTTCATGAGCAACACGCGCGACAGCGCCCAATCCGCGACCGGGAAGGTGTCTGCGGCAAGACGCTCATGCAATCGAAAAGAATCCATCGCCATATTCCTTGTTGCCGGCATATTAACGCCAGCGCGCGCTGTGGGGGATTCGTTTGCGCATCGGCATCATTGGTTGCGGCATCGCCGGGCAGGCGGCGGCCATTGCGCTTGCTCGCGACGGCCACGACGTAACCGTGTTCGAGCGATTCGCAGAAGCCAAGCCAGTGGGTGCGGGACTCCTGATCCAGCCGTCCGGGCAACTCGCGATGGAGCGGCTCGGCATTCTCGACCAGGTGAAGCAATGGGGTGCGCCGGTCAAGCGCCTCTGTGGCCGGACCACCGGCGGCCGCACCATCATGGATCTGCGCTATGCGAAATTCGACAAGCAGGCGCAGGGCCTCGGGCTGCACAGAACAGTGCTGTTTCAGGCGCTGCAGGAAGGCCTAGCTGCGTCAGGCGCCAAACTCGTGCTCGGATTCGACGTCGCCAAGATCAAGGATGTGAATGCACCACGCCTGATCGCGCGCGACGGGCGCGCCGAAGGGCCATTCGATCTCGCCGTAAATTGCGCCGGCACACATGACACCCTGCGCAAAGCGCTCAATGTGCGGATGGACGACCCGATCTATCCCTGGGGATGCTTGTGGACGATCCTTCCCGACCCCACCGGCGCGTTCCAGGAAGAATTGCGGCAAGTCTGCGAAAGCACGCAGATCATGATCGGCATCCTGCCCGTGGGCCGCGTACCCGGCGCTACGTTCGACGGCAATCATGTCGCGCTATTCTGGAGCTTGTTGCACAAGCAATATGGCGCGCAGCGCAACATGGGTATCGATGCGCTGCGGTCGCGTATCCTGCATTACTGGCCAGAAGCCAAACCGATCATCGAACGGCTTCACGATATCAACCAATTCACACTCGCCACCTACCGCGATGTGCGAATGAAGACGTGGCGCGATGGGCGGGTGATTGTCATCGGCGATGCTGCGCATGGGACGAGCCCGCAACTCGGACAGGGCGCGAACCTCGCGCTGATCGACGCCATCACTTTGGCGAGCGCGCTGCGGCGGCATCGCGACGCCGAAAGCGCGCTGATGGCCTACGAGAAAATGCGCCGGCCGCATCTTCGCTACTATCAATGGGCGTCGCGCCGTATCACACCGATGTTCCAGTCGAATGGCCGCATGCAGGGCTGGCTGCGCGACATCTTCTTCGGGCCCATGGCGAAAACACCGGGCATCGCACGCATCATGCGCAACACGCTGGCCGGCGTGCGCAAATCGCCCTTCGGGGTTTGGAAAATGCCGGACTGATTATCCGTGCAGCATGGCGATGGGCAGATAGCCCAGCCGCCACGCCAGGAACGCCACATAAGCGGCATACCCCGTCAGCAACAAGACGCCGTTGAAGCGCGACAGCCGCCATGATGAGATCATGAGCGGGATCAAAAGCACCGACACGCCCAGCATGATGAAGATGTCAGGACCGGCCGTAATGGGAATTCCACGCGCGTAAAACACGGCCGCGAAGCCGAGAACACCCAGAATGTTGAAGATGCTGGATGAGAACAGGTAGCCCAGCGTCACGTCGCTCCAGCCCCGCGCGGTCATCGAAATCATGAAGACGAATTCCGGCAACGCCGTCGCCAGTGCGACGAGGATCAACGCAACCACGGTGCTGGAGAGATGCTCTTGCTGCGCCACGACCAATGCGCCGTCGATCAGGCAACGCCCGCCGAAATAAAGAACCACCAATCCCGCAGCGAAAAGAAAGGCGCTCATCCCGAAGGATTGCGGTGCACCGCGGCATTGCGCGCGCGCTTCGGAATCTTGTGCTGGCTTGCGCCAATCGATGACGATGCAGGCAAGAACGTAAACGAGCAGACCCGCGAGCAGACCGATGCCTTCGATGCGCGACAACTGTCCATCCAGGCTCGCGAACGTCAGCGCCGCGCTGGCGAGCACCATAGCCAGTCCGTCGCGAAACACATTCTTCGGCGGACTCGGCAGCGGTGTGAGCAATGCGCCCAAGCCCAGGATAAGAAGCAGATTCACAAGATTGGTGCCGATGACGTTCGCGACGGCGAGTTCCGGCGCATGACGGTTCATCGCCTGCAGCGCTGCGGAAAATTCCGGTGCGGACGCAGCAATGGAAACGATGAACAGTCCGACGATCGTGGGTGAAAGGCCAATATTGCGTGAAAAACCTATGCCAGCGCGCAGCAACGCTTCGCTGCCCGCAAACAGGAGCAACAGGCCAATCCCGACAAACCCATACGCCATGAAACGAACGCCACCCCAACACCCCTTGCCGGTCTCATCACCAAAGCATGCCGTAGCTGTCCCGTTAAGAGACTTCGGCAAACCTTTGCGGGGTGAAGCTGCGGATTTCCGGCGCAGCAGACCCCAGAATGAGACGGCTTACGGTTTCTGCAACTGCCGGTGCAAAGAGGATGCCGTTCCGGAACTGCCCGGTTGCAACAAAAAGGTTTTTCAAACGCGTCTCGCCCAGAATGGGAAGGCCGTCGGGAGAGCCCGGCCGCAAACCCGCCCAATGCTCATCCAGCGTCCAGGATGCGAGTGCGGGCATGAGCGCGATGGCGCGATCGAGCAGCCAGTTTTCGGCTTGCTTTGTGACGGAGATGTCGAAGCCGGTTTCGCGCATCGTGGCGCCGATCAGAAGGCGGCTTTCGCGCGGGACGAGATAGACACCGTTGCCCCATACGACCTGTCTTGGAAGAAGCGTATTGGCTGGTGGCGTAAGCGCCAGCATTTCGCCTTTCACCGGCCGCGCGGGCGGCAGCACGGGCGTGCCGGTTTCGATCTCGGCGGACCAGGCACCCGCCGCGATCAGAATATTGTCGCCGGCGTAAAGCCCAAACGGCGTCCGCACGGCGTGATGGCTACCTTCGGTCTCAATACGAACGGCCGCCTCGTTGGGTGAAAGTTTTCCGCCGGCGCGAAGGAATGCATTGGCCAGCGCGACACCCAAGGCGCGATTGTCCACCTGCGCTTCGTCGCTGTCCCACAACGCACCTGCAATGCTGGCGCTCAGTAGCGGCTCGCGCGCCCTCGCCTCAGAGGCGGTCAGAAGCGCTTTGTTACTGCGCGCGCGCAACTCCTGTGCGGCTTCATCAGTGGGCGCCACGATCAACGCGCCATCGCGCTTGTAGCCGACGCGGCGGCCCGATTGGGTTTCGATCTGTGCCGCGAAATCCGGCCACAGCGCCGCGGACCAGCGCGCGAATTGTGTTTCGTCGGCATTGGCGTGGGCGCTTTCGGCGGTCGGCGCGATCATGCCTGCGGCGGCCCATGTCGCGGCGCGCGCCGGTTGGGCGCGTTCGAGGATGAGCACATCCACGCCGGCCTGCGCGAGTTTCCAGCCGATGGCGAGGCCCGCAACGCCCGCCCCGACGATGATGGTTTTCATGACTCGGGAAAATCCGAAAAAGCGGCGGCGAACCGCAAGCCGGCGGATACGAAGCAGACGATGCCGAAGACATAAGCGACGATCCCGAACCATTCGGGATGAATGCAGATGATAGTGAAGGCGATGAAGGCCTCCGCGCCATCGGTAAGCCCGGCGACATGCGAGACGCCCTTGACACCCCCGACTTTCACATCGATGCCGCGCTTGGCGGCGAACTTCGAATAGGTGAGAAATGTTGCCGCCGACACGGTGAAGCTGAAGATGAAGAAGCCGGCGGCCAGGGCCCGCGACGGGTCGGCAAGCGCGAAGGCAAACGGGATGGCGGCGCAGTAGATGTATTCCAGTGCGATATCGAGGAAGTCGCCCAGATCGGTGGCGCGGGTCTGGCGCCGCACCGCGCCCCCCAACCCATCCACCGAGCGGCCAAAAGCGATCAGCACCAGCGCGAGAATGTAGTGACCCCACACGATGGCCGGAAATGCGGCGATGCTGAGCAGGAAGCCGGCGAGAACGACACGGCTGGGCCGCACATTGCGCCATGCCAGCGCGTCCGCAGCCTGCGTGTAAAGCGGATCGATCCATTTCCTGAGCGGCGCGCCGAGCATGACGGGATGTAACGATCCGCTCCCCGGCGCGTCAAACCCTATGCCGGCAGGGAGATTTTGCCTTTATTGTAGGCGTCCTCGAACGCGTCCAGTCCGTGCGATCCGCCGTTCACCAGCTTGCGCGCCTTGGCGAGATCGTTGTTGCGAAGCGCGGTGCGGATCGCGCTTTCGTTGTTCTTCAGAAACTGCGCGAGAACGCGCCCCGCCGTCGCCGGATCGTTGCCCAGTTCGGGATTGCCGATCAGGTCTTTGCCGATCTGCGTGCCGATGCGCCCATAGTTGGCGCGCCCCGTAAGCTGCACGAAGCCACGGCCCTTGAATTTCGCGCCGTCGCCGGTGTGGGTGTTGCCAAGCGTGCGCGCGATCTGTGTCGGCGGATCGTAGAGATCGAACGGCTGGCCGCCAGGCGATGTGTTGTATTGGCTGACGCCTTCGGAGATGGGCCGGAAACTTGCCGTCTCCGCGCGGATCGTGCCCAGCGCCATCAGCAGCATGGGACGATCGTCCAGATTGCAGGCGCGCAGACCGTCGCACACGAACCGCAAATTGGCGGTGATGTTGCCCTGCGGCGTTCCAGGAAAAATGGGAAACACATTGATGTCGCGCACCTTCGACAGATAATCGGTGGCAGCGAGGAACTGTGTCGCGAAATAGCCTTTGATCTGCGCGGGCCCGTCGATCAGAACTTTCGCCCACGCGCCATCCAATTCCGTCACAACGGCGGTGGTGCCGGTCATGAACACAGCGACGATTGCTGCGGCCGGCGACGGCCCCACGCGCAGATTTACATTGTCTGTTGTAACGGTAACGTGGTCCCCGACGACCATCGCTTGCCCCCAAGCTGAATTCGATTTCGCGCGAAACGCAGCGCCACGCCCGCGGCGATTTTGCCGTGATTCCCGGCTTCAAGGCCAATGGGCGGCGGCTGGGACAAAATCCGACAATATGCGGGTTGCCCCCTCTGCCCTGCTTTCTATAGTCGGCGCGCCGCGAGGGGCTCTCGCGAGAAAAACGATCTTGGGAGGATCGCGGGCGCATGAAATTGTCCAGGGGATTGGCGGGAGCGGTTGTCATCATGGCGATGGGTTTCACTGCGAATGCAGCATTCGGGCAAATCAGCCGCGGCGATCGCTACACAGGAGCGCCATGGGCGACCCGTTCGCCCGTGCTGGCGCAGCACGGCATGGTGGCGAGCGAACAGCCGCTGGCATCCGAAGCCGCCGTCGAAATCCTGAAGAAAGGCGGCAGCGCCGTGGACGCCGCCATCGCTGCGAACGCGATGATCGGTTTGATGCAACCGGTGCTGAATGGCATCGGCGGCGACCTCTTCGCCATCGTTTACGATCCCAAGACGCACAAGCTTTACGGCTATAACGGTTCGGGCTGGTCGCCGAAGGGGCGCGATCTGGCGCGCATGACCGCCGAAGTCGAAGCCGCCTACAAGAAGGCCGGCATGGAGCCGAAGGCGCATATTCCGCCGGTGGGCACACTGCCGATCACGGTGCCCGGCACGGTGGATGCGTGGTTCGCGCTGCACGACAAATTCGGCAAGCTTCCGATGAACGAAGTGCTCGCACCTGCCATCAACTTCGCCAACAACGGCTTTCCGGTGACCGAGCTGATCGCTGCCTACTGGAAAGGCAACATGGCCGCATTCGAGAAGAGCAAAGGCCTGATCGAAGAGAGCGAAAACGCCAGGCGCACCTACCTTATCCCCGATGGGCATGGCGGCCACACGCCGGCGCAAGGCGAAATCTTCAAGAATCCCGATCTGGCGAACACGCTGACGATGCTCGCGAAGGGCGGGCGCGACGCTTACTACAAGGGCCCGATCGCCAGGACGATCGACGCCTATATGAAGCGCATCGGCGGCGACCTTCGCTATGACGACTTCGCGGAATTCCACGGCGAGTGGGTCAATCCGGTTTCCGTGAACTATCGCGGCTACGATGTGTACGAGTTGCCGCCGAATGGGCAGGGCATGGCGGCGTTGCAGATGCTCAACATCCTCAAGAGCTATGATCTGAAAAAGATGGGCGTAGGCTCGGCGGACACGCTGACGGCTATGCTGGAAGCCAAGCGCCTCGCCTATGAAGATCTGGCGAAATGGTATGCCGATCCTCGCTTCTATCATGCCCCGATCAAAGGCCTGCTTTCCGACGCCTATGCGAATGAGCGCCGCAAGCTCATCGACCTGAAGCACGCCAACCCCGACATCGGCCCCGGCGATCCGCGTCTGCATGACGGCGACACGATCTATCTCACCGCGGCGGACAAGGACGGCATGATGGTGTCGCTGATCCAGTCCAACTATCGCGGCATGGGTTCGGGCATCGTTGCCGACGGCCTGGGGTTCATGTTCCAGGATCGCGGCGAGCTTTATTCGCTCGATCCTGAAGCGGCGAATGTTTATGCGCCGCGCAAGCGTCCCTTCCACACGATCATCCCCGGCTTCGTGATGAAGGACGGCCAGCCCTTCCTGTCGTTCGGCCTGATGGGCGGCGATATGCAGCCGCAAGGCCATGTGCAGGTTCTGACCGACATCATCGACTTCGGCATGAATGTGCAGGAAGCCGGCGATGCCGCGCGCTGGCGCCATTATGGCGGCGCTGAGCCGACAGGCGAGCCTTCCACCGGCATCGGCACCGTGGAAATGGAAAGCGGCTTCGATCCTTCGGTGAAAGCCGAACTGGCGAAGCGCGGCTACAAGGTCGTTCCCGGCAGCGGCAATTTCGGCGGCTACCAGGCGATCATGCGTGCGCCCAACGGCGTCTATTGGGGCGCCAGCGAGATGCGCAAAGACGGCCAAGTGGTTGGATATTAAGGAAACGCAAGTTCCCATATGCGAAACCGGCGAACGGTCGCAGGAACTGCCTGCGGAACCGTTCGTTGGTTCTGTGCCTGTGCGGCTGGGCCGCGCTTGGCCCCGAAGGGGGGCTCGTCAACTGAAAGCGAGCTGGCGGTGTGGCTCCGACCGCAACAGGGAAAGAAGCAAAGGAGCTTGCCATGGCAACAACATATGCAGACCGCGATCTCGCGCGAGTTGAGACCACGGGTTCTATCGTGGAGGCCGCGGGCGGCATTGCCGTCATTGTGCTCTCCATCATTGGGTTGACGCGCATCGACGCCGGCGCGCTAACTTCCATCGCGGTGATTATTCTCGGCGCCGCGATGCTGGCCGAAGGCGGATCGATCGCCACCGAGTTCTCGAAGCTGCTCAATCTGAACGGCTCGACGCTCAGCGGCGTGGAGATGGGAGGCGGCATGCTGAGCGAGATCGTTGTCGGCGCCGGTGTCCTCGTCCTGGGCGTTCTCAGCCTTCTGGGCGTTTCGGCCACGACGCTGGTTCCGGTTGCGGTGCTGGCCAGCGGCGCCCTCCTGCTGATCTCCGCCCCGAGCGTGCAGCGCATGAACGAAGTGCGGCTTGAAGCGAGTTCGCTGGCGGCGCCCGGACAGCGGCTTATGCAGACAGCCGGTTCTGCCGCCGCCGGTCTTCAGGTGTTGGCCGGCCTCGCCGCCATCGTGCTCGGCATTCTGGCGCTGACCACGACCGGCACCGCCACGACAGGCCGTGAAGCCATGTTCGCTTTGATCGGACTTCTGGTCCTTGGCTCGTCCATGCTCATCAGCGCAAGCACCGTCACCGGCAACATGATGCGGCTTTTCCACCACTGAAGGTCCGGCGCGGGCGGCGCTTCGCATACGCCGCCCGCGACCGTCTCTATTCGTTATTTCAAATTCGCGAAGACAACGCTTCGCACTTTGCCGCTTGGCACTTCTTGGAAAATTCATACGCCTGCTCTGAAATACTGAGGGCGGTGCGGGACGCCGGAAAGGCGTGTGCACGAGAGAGATGCTCTTCTTTCGAAGAGCGGGTTGGAATGGGAAGCCTTGTTCGGCATCCCGCACCCGGCGTTTTGTGTCCGCGGGTCCGATGGCCACTTCGCTACTCTCAACATCGCTCGACAGGTCCGCTTGCCATCGCGGATTATCCGGCATGAACCGGGCCTGTGGTCTTGGCGAGGATTTCGCGCTGCAGGACATTCTCCTGCGGCTGCCTTCCGGGCGTTCCCTGTCGGGCGCGTGGCGGCAGCGGTATCGGATCGCGGCCTCCGCTTCTCAAAGCCCTCGTTACGAGCTTTCTCCGCGGACGCCGACCCCACCCGGCGATCAGGACGGTCCGGACCGCCCCCTCATGGGTGAGACATCCCCAAACTAGAACATAATAGGAACATGTCAAGCGGGATTTCAGCCCGCCTGCGACAATTTTAGATATGAAGGAGCCTTTGCAGTTTCCTTCATATCTAGTAGATACGTTTCGTGCCCGCCGCCCCTGAGAAGATCGTCGCCCTTGCCGAAGCCCTTCGCGGCTTCATCGGCAAATGGAAACGGCAGATGCGCGCGCAATCCCATGCCGGTGACCTGACCTGGTCGCAATTCTCCATGCTGGCGCGGCTGGAACGGCTGGGACCGTCCACCGTCACCGCCCTCGCCAAGGCCGAAGGCGTGCGGCCGCAATCCATGGGCGCCACCATTCGCGAACTGGAAGCCGACGGGCATGTCACCAGCACGCCCGATCCGCAGGACGGACGGCAGACGCTGTGGTCGGTGACTCCGAAAGCGCGCGAGCTGGTCATCGCCACGCGCGCGGCGCGGCAGGACTGGCTCGTTGCCGCCATCCAGAAAAAATACTCGCAACAAGAGCAGGATGACATCGCGCGCGCGCTGATGCTGCTCGAACGCATCGTGGAATAAGAGGCAAAACTCATGGCCGTCACGATACTCGATCCCAAGACTGCGCTTATCGTCATAGACTTGCAGAAAGGCATCGTCGCGCGTGACACGGCGCCGTATCCCATCTCCGGCGTGGTGAAGAATTCCGTCGCGCTGCTCGATGCTTTCCGCAAGCACAAGCTGCCCGTGGCGCTGGTGAACGTGACCGGCGGCGCGCCTGGGCGCAACGAAGGCCCGAAGATGCCCGCGAGTTTCCCTGCCGAGTTCGCCGAGCTGATCCCAGAACTGAAGCAGCAGCCTTCCGATCACACGGTGACGAAGCGCACCTGGGGCGCTTTCACCAATACGGACTTGAACGACTGGCTGAAGAAGAACGGCGTGACGCAGATCGTCTGCTGCGGCGTCGCCACCTCCATCGGCGTGGAATCCACCGCGCGCTTCGCGCAGGAGGCCGGTTACAACATCACGCTCGCCACAGATGCGATGACGGATATGAGCGCCGGCGCGCACGAGAACAGCGTGAAACGCATCTTCCCGCGCCTGGGCGAGACCGGAACGACGGCGGAGATCGTTGCGCTGCTGGAGAACACTCGATGATTGGGAAAGACAGAAATCCAGAAGGCCTCGCGACATCGCAATCGCCTCCCCCTTGTGGGGAGGCCGATAAAATTCGAAGCGCAGCGAAGAATTTTTCGGGTGGGGGGACCACACGCGACGACCCTCCCCCCACCCGAAAAAGCTTCGCTTTTTCGCTCGCACGCTGCCGCTACTCGCCCCCACAAGGGGGAGGTGATTGGCACAGCCAAACGGGAACGGCCACGAAGATCGTCGCCTTGCTTGAGAAGAGGAACGGTTGAGCGGTCTCATCGCAGGCACATTCCGTTCGTTACGGTTCTACAATTACCGCGTCTGGTTCGCCGGCGCGGTCGTTTCCAACACGGGAACATGGATGCAGCGCGTGGCGCAGGACTGGCTGGTCCTGACCGAGCTGACGCATCACAACGCCACCGCCGTCGGCATCGTGATGGCGCTGCAATTCGGGCCGCAGCTTCTGCTGCTGCCGTGGGCGGGTTTCGCCGCCGATCATATGGACCGCCGCAGGCTGATGATGGCGACGCAGGTCGGCATGGGCATTCTGGCGCTCGTCCTCGGCATATTGACCGTCACCGGCCACATCGCCCTCTGGGAAGTTTACACGATCGCCTTTCTGTTCGGATGCGTTTCGGCGATGGACGCTCCGGCGCGGCAGGTGTTCGTGTCGGAGATGGTGGACGAGGATCACATCGCCAACGCCGTTGGCCTCAACTCCACCTCGTTCAACGCGGGCCGCATGATCGGCCCTGCCGCCGCGGGCCTCACCATCGCGGTGCTCGGCACGGGCTGGGCGTTCATCCTGAACGGCCTTTCGTTCTTCGTGGTGCTGATCTCGCTCCTGTTCCTGCGCGTGCACGAGTTGCACACGCATGAGCGCGCGGTGAAGCGGCGCGGCAACCTGCTGGAAGGCTTCCGCTATGTGTGGCAACGTGCGGACCTGCGCGCCGCGATGATCATGCTGTTCTTCATCAGCACGTTCGGGTTCAACTTCGCGATCTTCATCTCGGTCATGGCGGTGCGCGTGTTCCACGCCGGCGCGGGGCGCTATGGCCTGCTCACCTCCGCCATGGCGGTGGGAACGATGTGCGGCGCATTGCTCGCCGCGGGCCGCGAAAGGCCGAACTTCCAGCACATCTGCGCAGGCGCAGCGGTGTTCGGCATCGGCAGCTTCCTGGCCGCGATCATGCCGAGCTACTGGCTGTTCGCGGGCGCGCTGGTGATCTGCGGCGTGTCCGCGCTGACCTTCGCCAATTCCAGCAACGCGCTGATGCAGCTTGCGACGGAGCCGACCATGCGCGGGCGCGTGATGGCGATCCGCCTGGCTGTGGCGATGGGCGGAACGCCGATCGGCGCGCCCATCGTGGGCTGGGTAGCGGATACCTGGGGGCCGCGCTGGTCGCTTGGCGTTGCCGCCGCATCGGGCGTCGTCGCGACGGTTGCCGGCGTGCGGTATCTGATGCAGGAGCGGCGCACGCAAGCCGCGATAGGCGCGGCGGCGGAGTAGCCCTCATTCCCCCTTGGCGTTCTTCACCTGGAATGGCACATGGGTTTTTGTGCCGTCCGAGAAATTGAATGTCACGGACACGGTTCTACCTGGCTTCATCGCGGACGCCGGGTCCATGCACATCAGATGATAGCCGCCGGGCGCGAATTTGAGATTGCTGCGCGCGGGGATAGCGACGGTGGACACGTCCACCATCATGCCAGCGCCGTTCGCGCTCTCGGTCTTGTGCAGCATCAGCATGCCGCAGGCGGAGGATTCCGCGCCGGTGAGTGTGATCGCCTTGTCGCCGCCATTGTGCAGGGTGAAATAGCCGCCGGCGGGAAGCCTGGCGGGCAGCGAACGGAACCATGCATCCTTCACCGTGACGGTCGCCGCCTGCGCGGGCGCAGAGACGAGCAGCGCAACGGCGGCAATTTCAAGCAGATGCGTTTTCATGTTCGGCTTTCTCTTCATTGAGGCGCATGTTCACCAGTACCACGATCATCGCGGCAAAACTCGTCAGCGTTCCGGGTAGCCAGATGATGAGGCCGCCATAATGCATGTCCGACAAGGCGGAGAAATCGAGCGCGCGGCCGCAGATCTTATAGACGGGATAATAATCGGTCATCGACAGCGACAGGATCGCGCCCAGAACCATCTGCGGCAGCTCGATGAGCAGGATCATCAGGCCGCGCATGAGCGGCGACAGCCGCGCGGGCGGCTTGGGGCGCGGATCGAGGACCAACGCCCAGAACATGATGCCGTTGAGCGCCATGGTCCAGTTCATGAGATCGTAGAGCGGGCGATCCAGCATGACGACGGTATGGATGGACGGGATCAGCCAGAAATAGAGCAGCCCCACGAACAGCACCGGCGCGATGGCGGGATGTTGCAGAAAATTCATCAGCGCGCGGACCGGCCGCACGCCCATGACCGGCTTGAAGAAACCGGGCGTGCCCGCATAAAGCACCGGACCGCCCGCCCCCATCGCGATCAGGAACGGCCCCGCGTGGTGCAGCACGAAATGGGCCCAGCGATGCACGAAGAACATGTGCTGCGCGTAATAATCGATATGGGTTTGCAGCACGATGTAGAGCGATAGGACGCCGATCACGAAAGACGCGCTGCGCCATAGAGGTGGTTTCTCGTCCACGCGGGACAGTCCGCGGAAGAACCAGGCGAGCGTGAGCGCGGTGGCGAGGAATTCCGGCCAGGAGAACTCCCACGGCATCCAGAACGGCATGTCCGCGGGATATTGGGAGGTGAGAACATAGAGCACCGCGCCCAGCACAAGCAGCGCGCCATAGCCCAGCCATGCGGTGGCCGGTTGGCGGTCGGAAGCGGCGGCGATCGCGGTCATCGCGCGGAAGATGGCGAGGCCCACGCGGCGCATCCAGAGGCGTTTGGTCACATCTTCTTTTGACTTAAAAGACCGTCATGGCCGCCCTCGTGGCGGCCATCCATTTTCCAGAGGCCAATGGCTGCGTTAATGGATGGCCGGGACAAGCCCGGCCATGACGGTTTTGGGTTTGAGAGAGTTGAGCCAAACTTGATGCGCCGCTTTGTCATTCTGATTTTCCTCTTCGCCCTCGCCGCCTGCGGGCGTGGCGAAATGCGGCCGGGGGCGACGGATATCACCGGCGTGATGCCGGACCTGAAATTCGTCATGCAGCGGGCGAATGACGGCGCGTGGGTCACGCAGGACAGCTATCGCGGCAAGATCGCCCTGCTCTATTTCGGCTACACGCATTGCCCGGATGTGTGCCCCGCGACGCTGTCCAATCTCGCCGATGTGCTGAAGGATCTGGGCGCGCGCGCTGGCGATGTGCGCGTGCTGTTCGTGAGTGTCGATCCGGCGCGGGACGATCTGGCGGCGTTGAAAGAATATGCCAACGCCTTCGCGCCGCAGATCGACGGGTTGCGCGGCAGCGACAACGAAATCGCCAAGCTGGCGCAGCGCTACCGCGTTCTCTATTCGGTGACGAAAACGGACAAAGGCGTCGAAGTGATGCACTCCGGCTCGGTGTTCATCTTCGACCGCGACGGCAAAGCGCGTGAAGTGATGACCGATACGAGCCATTTGAAAGCGATTTCTGCAGATATCTCTTCTCTGCTCACATCAAAATAACTTGTCATGGCCCGCACTCCGGCGAGCCATGACAGTTGGGTGTATGGTTGCAGCAGAGCTAAATGTGCAGCGGCTTGCCGTCCGCGGCCAGCACAGCTTCGTGCATCATTTCGCTCAAAGTCGGATGCGGGAAGATGGTGTGCGCCAGCTCGGCGTCGGTGAGTTCGCCGGTTTTCGCCACGACGTAGCCCTGAATGAGTTCGGTCACTTCCGCGCCGATCATGTGTGCGCCCAGAAGCTCGCCAGTTTCGGCGTCGAACACGGTTTTCACGAAACCTTCCGCCTCGCCCAGCGCGATGGCCTTGCCGTTGCCGATGAAGGGGAAGCGGCCGACCTTGATCTTGCGGCCCGAGGCTTTGGCTTTCGCTTCCGTCATGCCGACGCTCGCTACCTGCGGCCAGCAATAGGTGCAGCCCGGCACGTTGGACACATCGAGCGGATGCACGCCTTTCACGCCCGCGATTTTCTCCGCCACGATCACGCCCTCATGCATGCCCTTGTGCGCGAGCCAGGGCGGGCCGGCGAGATCGCCGATGGCCCAGATGCCCGGAACGCCGGTGGCGCCCCATTTGTCCACGACCACATGTGTCTTCTCGATCTTGATGCCGGCGGCTTCGTAGCCGTTGTTCTCGACATTGCCGACGATTCCGACCGCAAGGATCACGCGATCCACCGTGAGCGTTTCGGTCTTGCCGTCTTTGGCTTTCAACGTGGCGGTGACGTTATCTGCGCCTTTCGCGAGTTTTTCGACCGTGGTGGATATCTTGATCTTCATGCCCTGCTTCTGGAACGCCTTGTGCGCGAAGGCGGAGACTTCCTCGTCTTCCACCGGCAGCACACGGTCCAAAACCTCCACCACCGTCACGTCGCTGCCGAGCGTGCGATAGAAGCTGGCGAACTCGATGCCGATGGCGCCGGAGCCGACGACCAGCAGCGATTTCGGGAAAGACGGCGGCACCATCGCTTCGCGATAGGTCCAGATCAGCTTGCCGTCCGGCTCCATGCCCGGGAACGTGCGCGCCCGCGCGCCGGATGCGAGCACGATGTTCCTGGCTTCGTAGTCCGTGTTGTTCCCGTCCTTGGCGACGGTGATCCTGTTCCTGCCGGAGAGTTTTCCCTCACCGTTGATGACCGCGATCTTGTGCTTCTTCATCAGGAAGGCGACGCCGTTGGAAAGCTGCTCCGCCACCTTGCGCGAGCGCGTCACGATCTTGCCGATGTCGAATTTGAAATTGCCGGCGCTGAATCCGAACTCGTCCAGACGGTGCATCAGGTGCCAGATCTCCGACGAGCGCAGCAGCGCCTTGGTGGGGATGCAACCCCAGTTGAGGCAGATGCCGCCCAGCCGGTCGCGCTCCACGATCGCCGTCTTCAGGCCAAGCTGGGAGCAGCGGATGGCGCAGACATATCCGGCGGGGCCGGACCCCAGAACGATGACGTCGTATGTGTCAGCCAAAAGGATCTCCGAAGAAGCCAAGCAGCATGATGCCACCCAGCGCGGGCAGCAGGAAGAAGCAGGTGTAGATGAAGGAAACGCCCGCGAACTTCGCGGTCGTGATCGCCCAGCCCTGTTTGTAGAATCGTTTCATGCCGATGAAGATGTAGATGCCGATGGCGAAGAACAGCAGCCACGCCACGGTTCCGCCGGC
Organism: Pseudomonadota bacterium; assembly: GCA_018242105.1. GTDB lineage: Bacteria > Pseudomonadota > Alphaproteobacteria > Micropepsales > Micropepsaceae > Rhizomicrobium. Next base: position 47,841 of record JAFECP010000024.1, on the reverse strand, counting down.
CAGCACCTGCGCCAGCGCAGCCGCGCCGATCAACGCCACGAAGGTAAAAGTGTGGACGGTCAGCGAGAAGATGAGGTGATCGACGAAGTAATATGCCTTGCGCTGACGCCAATAGAAGGCAGCCAATAGCAGCGCATAAAGCGGCATGAGCAGGAACAGCGCGCGCGGCACCCAGACCGTCATCGGTCCGTTCAGGGCCGCGGGGTCATTGGCTATCCGCCGAATCCCGCCGAAGATGTTGCGCTCTATCCAGCCCGCGACCTTTTTCTTCTCCGCATCTTCCTTCTTTTTCTCCGCCGCGTTTTTTGCTTTTCCACTTTCGACATTCAGGTTGAATATACCGTTCATGTCGTTGAGCCGCGCGCGTTCGTCCTTGGTCAGTACCGTGTGATATTTGCCGATGGGGGCGAAGAAATAGACATGCGACCCGAACATGTAGCGCGTTTCGGGCTTGCCGTTCTTGTCCTTCTTCGGCGGAAGATATTTGTCGAGTTTCTTCAGGTCCGGATCGGCGGAATCGTAGACAGGATTGAGATAGTGAATTTGCCCGTCCGGCGTCTTGACGACCTTCGCGGGCGCGGCCGTCAGTTCGAGCTGGATGATGGCGAGGTTTGTCGCGCTAAGCAGCAGGAAGAAGATCAGCGTGACAAAGAAGTAAAGACGCAGTGCCGGCACATAGCGGCGCGTGCGGCCTTCGCGGAAGGCGATGGCGATCTCGCCGGGCTCCAGCAACAGTGCAATAACCGTGCGTACGATGCGGCTGTCGAAATTGAGCATGTCTTCGAAGAAGTCATGCAGGATGCCCGTGACGGAGCGGCGGTGGATGTCTTTCTCCTGCCCGCAGACCGCGCAGTAGTCTCCGATCAACGGCACGCCGCAATTCGGACATATGCCGACCGCCACGCCGTCGCGCGCCAGCGCCGATGCCGCGTGCTCGACCGCGGCAACCGCCGCCGGATCGTGCGTGGTGATGTATTGGCCCATGCGCCCCTCCGCCGAACCTTATAACAGCATCGACGACGGTTCTTCGATGAATCCCTTGAAGGCCTGCAGGAAGCGGGCGCCGGTGGCGCCGTCGATCACGCGATGATCGCAGGACAGCGTGACCGTCATGATCGTGGCGGTTTTGAGAACGCCGTCCTTCACGATGGGGCGCATCTCGCCCGCGCCGACGGCCAGGATCGCGGCCTGCGGCGGGTTGATGACGGCGGTGAAGTCCTTGATCCCGAACATGCCCAGATTGGAGATGGAGAAGCTGCCGCCTTCATATTCCTGCGGCTTCAGTTTCTTGGTCTTGGCACGCTCGGCCAGCGACTTCACCTCGTTGGAAATGACAGCGAGGCCCTTGCCTTCCGCGCCGAACACGATGGGCGTGATAAGCCCGAAGTCCAGCGCCACCGCCACGCCAATATCAGCACGCTTGTGGCGGAGGATCGACGTCTCCGTCCAACTCGCATTCACTTCCGGCACGCGGACCAATGCCAGCGCGCTGGCCTTCACCACGAAATCGTTCACCGAGAGCTTGTAGCCGTTCTCTTTCGGCGATTGCGCATTGAGCTTGGCGCGCATCGCCATCAGTTCGTCGATGTTGCAATCGATGGTGAGGTAGAAATGCGGGATCAGCGTTTTCGCCGAAGTGAGGCGCTTGGCGATGGTCTTGCGCATGGAGTCGTGGGGGACTTCGTCGTATTCGCCTTCCTTGTAGAAAAGCTTCGCATCCGGCGGCGGCGCGATGCCGGGAATGCCTGCGGGTTGCGCGCCGCCAGGTTGTGCGGACTGTTTCGCGGCGGGCGCTTTCGTGGCGCCGGGCTGAGCGGATTCCACATCCGCTTTGACGATACGGCCGCGCGGGCCTGAACCGTGCAGCGATGCAAGGTCGACGCTCTTCTGATCGGCGAGCTTGCGCGCGAGAGGGGATGCGAAAATGCGGTCCTTATCACCCTCCCCTGGGAGGGTCGAAGCGCCTCTTGGCGCTTCGGGGCGGGGGCTCGGCGCGGGCGCGGCTTCCCCCCCACCAAAATCGCTTTGCGATTTTGGCTCTCCCACGAGGAGGGAGCGATTGGGCTGAGGTTTCGCTTCCGGCTTCGGCGCAGGCTTCGCCGCGCCCGCTTCCTTCGACACCGCATCCTTGATCGAGGCCATCGCGGAATGGATGTCGGATGGCGGCGGCGCGGCGCTCGCGTCCTCGCCTTCGCCCAGCAACACCGCGATGGGCTCGTTCACCTTCACGCCTTCGGTGCCTTCGGGAACGAGAAGCTTGCCGATCTTGCCTTCATCGACGGCCTCGAACTCCATCGTGGCCTTGTCGGTCTCGATCTCGGCGAGGATGTCGCCGGACTTCACCGTGTCGCCTTCCTTCACCAGCCATTTGGCGAGCTTGCCCTCTTCCATCGTGGGCGACAGCGCGGGCATGAGGATGTTGGTGGCCACTAGTTGCTCTCCAGCGCGGCGAGGTCCCCCGCATTCTGTTCCCAATGCGAACCGTCGAACTCCGTGGTCACGACGGATTTGAACTCCGCCGCATCGAGGCAGCGGAAGTTGATGCTGTATCCATCCGGATGCGAGCGCGGAATGTAGAACGACTTTATCCCGCACACCTTGCAGAACAGGTGCTTCGCCGCACCGGTGTTGAAGGTGTAGGCGGCGAGCGCATCCTGCCCGCGCACCAGCTTGAAATCCCTGTCGCCGGCAATGAGATGCAGATAGCCGGTCTTGCGGCAGATCGAGCAGTTGCAATCCACCAGCTCGATTTCATCCGCCGTGCGCACTTCGAACGCCACCGCGCCGCAGTGGCAGCCGCCGCGGTGCCAGTGTTTTTCGGCTTTCTTCTTTTTCTGAGCAGGTGCCATCACACAACCGCTCCTGCTCCAGCGCGCATCGCCTCCCCCTTGTGGGGAGGCCGACAAAATTCGTAGCGCAGCGAAGAATTTTTCGGGTGGGGGGTAGCAGGCGAAATCCCCCCGCCCGAAAAAGCTTCGCTTTTTCGACCTCCCCACAAGGGGGAGGTGATGATGACGTGCAAGCTCATCGGTAACACACCGCTTTCGCGGCGGCGATCACGTCTTCGACATGCGGCAGCGCGAGTTTTTCGAGATTCGCAGCATAGGGCATCGGCACGTCCTTGCCCGTGACCTTTGTGGGCGGCGCGTCGAGATAATCGAACGCTTCGCTTGTCACGACTGAACAAATTTCCGAACCAATCGAGCCGACCGGCCAGCCTTGCTCCACAGTGACGAGACGGTTCGTCTTCTTCACGCTTTCAATGACCGTCCCGGTGTCGAGCGGGCGCAGCGTGCGCAGATCGATCAACTCCGCGTCGATGCCCTCTTCCGCAAGCTTCTCCGCCGCTTCGATGATCATGCCCACGCAAATGGAATGCGCGACGAGCGTGACATGCGCGCCTTTCTTCACCACGCGCGCCTTGCCGATAGGGACGAGATAATCCTCGACTTTTGGCACCGGAAAGGAGCGGCCATAGACGATTTCGTTTTCGAGGAAGATCACCGGGTTCGGATCGCGGATCGCCGCCTTCAGCAAGCCTTTCGCGTCCGCCGCGAAATAGGGCGCGACCACTTTCAGGCCGGGAATATGCGCGTACCAGCTCGAATAATCCTGGCTGTGCTGCGCGGCGACGCGCGCGGCGGGGCCGTTGGGGCCGCGGAACACGATGGGGCAGCCCATCTGGCCGCCGGACATGTATCGCGTCTTGGCGGCGGAATTGATGATCTGGTCGATCGCCTGCATCGCGAAGTTGAACGTCATGAACTCGACGATGGGACGAAGCCCGCCGAACGCGGCGCCCACGCCAAGCCCTGCGAAGCCATGCTCGGTGATCGGGGTGTCGATCACACGCATATCACCGAACTCTTCCAGCAGGTTCTGCGAGATCTTGTACGCGCCCTGATATTGCGCGACTTCCTCGCCCATCAGGAACACGGTCTTGTCGCGGCGCATCTCCTCGGCCATCGCGTCGCGCAACGCTTCGCGCACCGTGGTGACGACGAGTTCGGTGCCGGCGGGCACGTCGGGTTCGTTGAGTTCTTTATCACCCTCCCCTCGTGGGTGGAGATCGCGACCGCGATCGACCGTCGAAGCGCCTCTTGGCGCTTCGGGGCGGGGGCTCGGTGCGGGCGCGGCATCCCCCCCACCAAAATCGCGTTGCGATTTTGGCTCCCCCACAAGGGGGGAGCGATTGGACGGAGCAGGCTTAGACGCGCTCTCGCCATCCCCAGCCATCTCCGCAATCGGCTGATTGACCTTCACACCTTCGGTGCCTTCGGGGACGAGAAGCTTGCCGATCTTGCCTTCATCGACGGCTTCGAACTCCATCGTCGCCTTGTCGGTCTCGATCTCGGCGAGAATGTCGCCGGACTTCACCGTGTCGCCTTCCTTGACGAGCCACTTGGCGAGCTTGCCTTCTTCCATCGTGGGCGAAAGCGCGGGCATCAGAATCTGGGTCATGCCAGCACGTCCGTGTAGAGTTCTTCGGCGGCGGGCTCCGGGCTCTCCTGTGCGAATTCGGCGGCGGTGTTCACGATGGAGCGGATGTCCTTGTCCATCGCCTTGAGGTCTTCTTCCTTCACCGTGCCATGCTCAGTCATGCGCGCGCCGTAGTGCTCGATAGGATCGCGCTTCTCGCGAACTTCTTGCACTTCCTCGCGCGTGCGGTATTTCGCCGGATCGGACATCGAGTGGCCGCGATAGCGATAGGTCTTCATTTCGAGAATGATCGGGCCTTTGCCTTCGCGACAATATTGCGCGGCTTTCTGGCCGGCGGCATAGACGGCTTCGACGTCCATGCCGTCCACCTGCTCGCCCGGAATGTTGAACGAGGCGCCGCGCTTGGAGAAATCGGTCTCCGCGCTGGAGCGCTCCACGCTGGTGCCCATCGCGTACTGGTTGTTCTCGATCACATAGATCACGGGAAGCTTCCACAACTCCGCCATGTTGAAGCTCTCATAGACCTGGCCCTGATTGGCCGCGCCGTCGCCGAAATAGGTGACGCAGACCGCGCCGTTCTTTTTGTACTTGTTGGAGAATGCGAGGCCGGTTCCGATCGGCACCTGGGCGCCGACGATGCCGTGGCCGCCATAGAAGTTCTGCTCGACGCTGAACATGTGCATCGAGCCGCCCTTGCCTTTCGAGTAACCCGTCGAGCGGCCCGTGAGTTCGGCCATCACGCCCTTCGGATCCATTCCGGTGGCCAGCATGTGGCCGTGGTCGCGATAGGCGGTGATGATCTGGTCGCCCTTCTTGAGCGCCGCCTGCATGCCGACGACGACCGCTTCCTGCCCGATATAGAGGTGGCAGAAGCCGCCGATGAGACCCATCCCGTAAAGCTGACCCGCCTTCTCTTCGAAGCGCCGGATGAGCAGCATGTCGTGATAGAATTTCTTCTGCAGATCGGCGCCGGGGGATTGCTCGGATTGGGGCGCCGGCTTGGCACTGGCCATGCAAAAACTCCTGTCATGCCCAGCCGGGCAGAGCCCGGTTTTTGGCAAGGGTCCGTCAGTTTAGCAAGCTGTGAGCGTTTGTCAGAAAATTCCGGGATTCCCGCGGAATTCTAATGCCTTTCGCGCGGCACCGCGACCTGGCCGGGCATGCTGCCCAAAAGCTGCTCGCGTTCGACTTCCTCGACCATGTCACGATCGACATGACCGGACTCCAGAAGGTCGATGCGGTGTTCCAAACGCATCCGTTCGCCCCGGATGGACGCAAGTTTCTGTTTCTGGGCCGTCAGCTCGGAACTGACCGCAGCATAGGCGTGGTAGCCGCGCGTGCCGCTGATCGCGTAATAGCCGAAATAGGCGATCACCGCGGCGCAAATCGCCGGAAGTATCGACGCACCGAAAAGCCTGGAGACGCTACGCCTGATTCGCATCCGGCCAACGAATCACACACCGATTCGGGCGGTCAAGTTAAAAGCGATGCGCAGGCGACAGTTCACAAAAGTAAATCAAGCCCCTGTTGCGTTTACGAATTTCAGTTTGCGCCTTTGGCGAAAAGTTCCTCGATCCGCTCGACGCCTTCCGGCGAATGAATCCAGTCCTCCGCCGCCTTCTTCGTCGGGAATTGCTGCGCGGCGCGCAAGGGCTTCACCCGATCCGGGATCGGGATCAGCACTTCGAAGGTCCCTTCAAAGCGCGTGTCCTTGGTTTCGGCCGCGAAGGCTTCCGGCTTGAACTTGTTTTTCTTCTTCGTACTCATGGCTTCGCCTCGCTAAGCGCCGCGGCTGTGGTGCCGGGGCTCATAGGCTATCGAAGCGCCCTGCGTCCAGTCCCGCAGCCACTCAGCCCGCGAAAGCCCGCGCCGGCTCCTGAAACGCCGCCCGGTAACGCGCGGCATGGCGGATACGGAGAATACGAACGGTATTGCCGACCACGTCGTAATAGATGAGATAGGGATAAGGTGCGACGGGAAACCGCCGCCGCGTGCTGCCGGGAAGCTTCTGGCCCATGTAGGGCTGATCGCGCAGCTTCTCTGCGAGCGATTCTATTCGCGCGCGGAGATTCTCGGCGGCGTTTTCATTGTCACGCGCAATGTATCCGTAAATGCCCTGCATATCCGCGCGAGCCTGAGGAGAAAATATCAGCCTCATGCATGGAGTTTCGCGAAGAAGTCCTTCATCTCTTCCTCGGTCAGGAATTCGCCGCGATCAATCGCCGCCGAGGCTTCGTCAAGAGCAGCCCAATCCTCTTCCGTCATGTCGCTGCAATCGTCGTATTCGTCGCTCTCGATGGCGAGAAGAACGCCCACAGCTTCTTCCTGCTTTTCCCGAGGCCAGTTTTTTGCCCGCTCGAATACTGCGGCAATCTCTTCTTTCGTCATCGCAACACCGGGCCGGACTTCGGCCGCATTGTAGCAGAACCGGCCTTACCCGCGAAGCACGCTTCGTCCCGCATAAACGGCCTGATCGCCGAGCATCTCCTCAATCCGCAGAAGCTGGTTGTATTTCGCCAGACGGTCGGAGCGGGACAAAGAACCCGCCTTGATCTGCCCGCAATTGGTGGCCACCGCGAGGTCGGCGATGGTGTTGTCTTCGGTTTCACCCGAACGATGGCTCATCACCGAACGGTAGGAGGCGCGATTGGCCATATCTATCGCCTCAAGAGTCTCGGTCAAGCTGCCGATCTGATTGACCTTTATCAGAATGGCGTTGGCGGTG
>JAFECP010000024.1:21205-40627 GCA_018242105.1 Pseudomonadota bacterium | reverse complement strand
GAGTTGCACCTTCTTGCCGATGGCATCCGTGAGCGCCTTCCAACCGGCCCAATCATCTTCCGCCATGCCGTCTTCGATGGAGATGATCGGATAGCGCTTGCAGAGATCCTCATAGACTTTCGCCATCTGGTCCGGCGACAGCGTTTTGCCCTCGCCTTCAAGGACATACTTGCCGTCTTTGAAGAATTCGGTCGAAGCCGGATCGAGCGCCAGATAAACGTCTTCACCGGGTTTGTAACCCGCCTTCTCGATGGACTTCATGATGAAGCCGAGCGCTTCGTCCGCGCTCTTCAGATTGGGGGCGAAGCCGCCCTCGTCGCCGACATTGGTGTTGTGCCCGGCGTCGTGCAGGCCCTTCTTCAGCGTGTGGAAGACTTCGGCGCCCATGCGCAGGGCTTCCTTAAAGCTCGGCGCGCCGGCGGGCATGATCATGAATTCCTGGAAGTCGATCGGATTGTCGGCATGCACGCCGCCATTGATGATGTTCATCATCGGCACAGGCAGGACATGCGCCATCGGCCCGCCGACATAGCGGTAGAGCGGCTGGCCCAACGAGATCGCCGCCGCCTTCGCCAGTGCCAGCGAAACGCCCAGAATGGCGTTCGCGCCGAGACGGGATTTGTTCGGCGTGCCGTCGAGCTTGATCATGATGCGGTCGATGCGCGTTTGGTCTTCGGCATCCATGCCGGAGATCGCATCGAAGATTTCGGTGTTCACGGCGGCGACGGCTTTCTCGACACCCTTGCCGCCATAGCGCTTGCCGCCGTCGCGCAGCTCCACCGCCTCATGTGCGCCGGTCGAGGCGCCGGAGGGAACGATCGCGCGGCCGAGCGAGCCGTCTTCCAGAGCCACGTCCACCTCGACGGTCGGGTTGCCGCGGCTGTCCAGAACTTCACGGGCGGTGATGTCGATAATGGCGGTCATGAATGAAATCTCCGTAAGACGGGGCTGGCCGGGCCGGGCGACTTCTAGGCGATGGGCCCCGGCGCTTCAACCTTCGCTTTGACGCTGCCGCAAATGCCCGCCACGATCACGGCGGCGAACACCAGCAATAAGCTATGCGTGAGACGCCGCGGGGGAGCGCCCGCGGCGGTCTGCGCGGCTTCCCCGAATCCGGCTATAGCTGGCCTCACCGCCATTCGCGGATATCGGGGAGGACGACATGCATACGACAGTCATGCCGGTGACGCTGTTAACGGCGCTCATTACGGTTCTGGCCTTGATCTTTTATATCTGGACGGGCCTTTCCGTTGCCGGCGCGCGCAGCAAGCACAATGTCAAAGCGCCAACGATGACGGGCCCGCTGGAATTCGAATGCGCAGTGCGGGTGCAGGCGAACACCCTGGAATGGCTGGTGATCTTCGTGCCCGCGTTGTGGCTGGCAACGGTCTATTTTTCACCCGCGATGAGCATCGTTTATCTATCATGGCTGCCACCCGTGCTGGGCATCGTCTGGATCGTTGGCCGGGTGATCTACAAAACCGGCTATATGACCGCGCCGGAAAAGCGCGAAGTGGGTTTTGTCATTTCCTCGCTTGCCGTGCTGGCGCTTCTCATCTGCGCGCTGATCGGCGTCTTTGTGGTGTGGAGCGCGGCAAGCGCCATCTGACGGGGGAACATATGAACGCCGTGCCGACCACGATCCTGTCCGCCATCATCACGGTGCTTGCCGTGCTGATGCTCTTTTATACCAGCGTTCCGGTTGGCCGCGCGCGCGGCAAGCACGGGATCAAGGCGCCGGCGATGACGGGCCATGAAGATCTGGAGCGCGCGGTGCGCGTTCACATGAACACGCTGGAGCAGTTCGCAATCTTCATTCCGCTGCTCTGGGTCGCCACGATGTATTTCACGCTGATCGGCTGGCTTGTGCCCGCGCTCGGCCTGGTGTGGATCGTGGGCCGCTTCATCTACATGCAGGCCTACCTGGCCGATCCGGCCAAGCGCAGCACGGGCTTCACCATTACGATATTGGCCAGCGCCGGCTTGCTGGTGCTGTCGGTGATCGGCGTTGTGATGGCGCTGCTGGCCGTGACCGCCGCCTAGGACTTCTTGCGCTTGACGATCGCGTCGATGGCGACGAGATCGCCAAGCAGCGCTTCTGCGGTATCCAAAGCAAGACAGCTCGGGCCATCGCAAAGCGCCTTGTCCGGGTCGGGATGAAATTCGAGGAAGATTCCGTCCACGCCCGCCGCAACGGCAGCGCGCGCCAGCACCGGCACACCTGCCCTGCGTCCGCCCGTTGAGGCCGCGTTGGTTCGCGGATCGGCGCCGGGCAACTGAACCGCGTGTGTCGCGTCCATTGTCACGGGTGCGCCAAGCTTGCGCATCTCACCCAACCCAAGCATGTCCACGACGAGATTGTTGTAACCGAACGAAACACCACGCTCGCACAGGATCGTCATCGGGCGTTTGGAGACTTCGCGAATTTTGGACAGGATATTGTTGCAGTCCCACGGAGCAAGGAACTGACCCTTCTTGATCTGCAGCCATCCACCTGAAGCATCCACGGCGCGGGCCGCAGCAACGACAAGGTCGGTTTGACGGCAAAGGAACGCCGGAATCTGCACGACGTCGGCAACGGCAGCGACCGGAGCCGCCTGCTCTTCCGTATGGATATCGGTGACGACCGGCACGTTCAGCGCCTGCTTCACATCGGCCAGGATACGCAGCCCATTTTCCATGCCCGGACCGCGATAGGAAGCGATCGATGAGCGATTGGCCTTGTCGAAGCTCGCCTTGAAGATGAACGGCAGATCCAGCTTCGCGCAGACCGCCTTTAGATGTCGCGCGACATCCATCGCCATTCCGGCGTCTTCCAGAACGTTCATCCCGGCCATGACAACAAGCTTCTGGCCGTCGCCGATCGGGATATTCCAGTTGTCGAGATGCAGGCGCGTCATCGGATCATCCAGTCGTTTCGCAAGAACCGGCCGCCAGCCGGGACGGCGCATCCTATAGGAGAATTTCACAGCCGCAGCGAGAGGCCGCCATTGCCGCGTTGAGGATGGCCGAAATCCTACCGTTCCAGCTTGGCGAACAGCGCCTTCAACGAAGGCGTCAGCATCCGCAATTCGTGGCGATGTGCGGCCGATAAATCCGCGAGAAGTTTTTCGCCGGATGCGGTGAGGGAAAGCATGACGCGTCTGCGATCCGCGTCGTCGTGGCGGCGCTTGAGATGGCCGGCCTTCACCAGCCGGTCCACCAGCCCCACCGCACTGTGATGCTTGATGGCCAGCCGCTCGGCGAGGTCGCCGACGGCTGGCGGCTCGTCTTTTTCGAATCCTTTGATCGCCAGAAGCGCCTGGTGCTGCTGCGGGGCCAGCCCGGATTCGCGGGCCGCATCTTCGCTGAACATCATGAATCGGCGCATCAGAAAGCGGAATTCGGCCAGGACCCTGTAGTCCGTTGGGGCAAGTTTTCCTCGGGATTTGGCGGTCATACCGGTCCTGCACTTCGCTGCATTGCTTTATATCGCAACGCGATATATTAGCCCGCTTCCGAAATCCAGCGCGTGTATGTCCCCGGCATGTCCAAACTCCCAGAATCCCCGGCCATCTTCCGGGACACCTTGCGTGATTTCACTGCGGATCGCAGCCTCCTCAAACTGACCGCGATGGCGGTGGTGGTTGGAACGGGCGGCGCGTTTTCCGCCTGGATTCTGCTGCGGCTCATCGGGCTGATCACCAATCTCATCTATTTCCAGCAGATATCGGTGCAAACCGTGTCCTTCGCGGGGCGGCATTTGCCGCTCTGGACCATTCTGATTCCCGTCGCTGGCAGCCTTGTCGTCGGCCTGATGGCGCGCTTTGGCTCGGACAAAATCCGCGGCCACGGTATTCCGGAAGCCATCGAAGCCATCCTGCTCGGCCAGAGCCGAATCGAGCCAAAAGTCGCCCTGCTGAAACCGATTTCGTCCGCGATCTCCATCGGCACCGGCGGTCCGTTCGGCGCGGAAGGCCCGATCATCATGACGGGTGGCGCGCTGGGTTCGCTATTCGCGCAGCTTTTCCATATGAGCTCCGCCGAGCGCAAAACGCTCCTCGTCGCGGGCGCCGCCGCCGGCATGACCGGCGTGTTCGGCACGCCGATCGCGTCGGTTCTGCTCGCCGTCGAACTTCTTTTATTCGAATGGAAGCCACGCAGCTTCGTCCCGGTCGTTACGGCCGCGATGATTGCCGCTGTGTGGCGGCCGTGGATGCTCGGCCCGGGACCACTCTTTGCCTATGGGATCGCCCCGATGATCCCTTGGTGGGGTCTCGGGCTGTGCGCCATCCTCGGCATTGTCGCCGGTCTGCAATCGGGACTGATGACGATCGTCCTCTACAAGGTGGAAGATCTGTTCCATGAGCTTCCGATCCATTGGATGTGGTGGCCGGCGCTGGGTGGCGTTGTCGTCGGCATCGGCGGCTGGCTCGACCCCGCTGTGCTGGGCGTGGGCTATGACAACATCCGGGCGCTCGTGAACGGTTCGTTGAACATGCACGATGCCTTCGCGCTACTGATCGGCAAATGCGTGGTGTGGATCGTCGCGCTATCGTCGGGAACGTCCGGTGGCGTGCTGGCCCCGCTGCTCATCATGGGCGGCGCGCTGGGCTCGCTGGAAGCGCATTTCCTGCCCTTCGGCGACGCGGGCTTCTGGGCGATCCTGGGCATGGCGGCGATCCTCGGCGGCACGATGCGTGCGCCGCTGACGAGCACGCTGTTCGCGGTCGAACTTACCGGCAATCATTATCTTCTGGCGCCGCTGCTCATTTCCTCTGTCGCCGCTTTCGCGACCACGGTGCTGCTCATGCGCCGGTCCATCCTGACCGAGCGTATTGCGCGGCGCGGCCATCACATCATGCGCGAGTACACCATCGATCCGTTCCTGCAGACGCGCGTGGACCAGATCATGGCCAAGCCGGTGCACACGCTGGCCGGGTCCATCCCTGTGGAGGAAGCCATCGCCTTCTTCATGGCGGCGGAGGGGCCCAAGCGGCACAAGAGCTACCCGGTGGTCGATGAGAACGGCAAGCTGACCGGCATGGCGTCGCGGGCGGACGTGCTGCGCTGGTCGCGCGAAGGCTGGGGCAATGCCAAAACGCTTGCAGACACGCAAATCCGCGACGAGATGTTCACCTGCTATTCGGACGAACTTGTTGGGCATCTGGCCGACCGCATGGCGGTATCCGATTTCGGGCGCGTGCCGATCCTGGAGCGCGGCACGGACCGGGTGATCGGCCTCGTGGCGCGCCGTGACCTGCTGCGTGTGCGCACCCGCGCCATCAAGGAAGAACGCGAGAAGCGGCAGATGCTGCGGCTGGCCTGAACGCTCAGGCGCGGCCGATCTGTCCCGCATGCTCGCCGCCGGGCGACACGACGCCGGAGAACGCGATGCCCACCGTATCCGGCGAATAGCAGCGCGCGGCATCGGCTAGCGACAGGATGCCGACGAGCCGCTTGTCCTCGCTCATCACCGGCATGCGACGCACCTGAATCTCGGCCATATTCTCCATCACGGCGTCGAGATCGTCGTGGTCGTAGCAATATTTCACGTCGCGGGTCATCGCATCGCGGACGCGGGCATCGCCGTTCTTGCCCTGCGCCACGCAGCGCGTGACAATATCGCGGTCGGTGATCATGCCGATAAGACGGTCGCTTTCCTCCACCGGCAGGAATCCGACGTCCTCCTCGGCCATGATCTCGGCCGCCTTTTTGAGTGTGTCATTCGCGCTCACGATATGCGCGCCACGGTTCATTGCTTCACCGACTTTCATAGCAATGCTCCTTCAGCTTGTGCGTGTTCGAGGCTCTCGAAACCGCCGGGCGTTGCACCCACCGGCTCGATCTCTTGCCAAGGGAATGGATGCGCGCGGCGGCGGTTCCAGCGCGCTGAGAGAAATGATCTTTGCGTCAGACCAGACGGCTCTGCTGAACCGCCGCCGCAATAAAGGACGAGAACAGCGGATGCGGCTCCAGCGGGCGGGATTTCAGCTCGGGGTGGAACTGCACGCCGATGAACCAGGGGTGATCGGGGATCTCCATGATCTCCGGCAGGCGCTGGTCGGGTGACCAGCCGGAGACCTTGAAGCCCTGCTTCTCCAGCAACGGCGTATATTCGGTGTTCACCTCATAGCGGTGGCGATGGCGCTCGCTGATATTGGTGGCGCCATAGACTTCCGCCACGCGGCTGCCCGGCGTCAGAACGGTGTCGTAGGCGCCCAGGCGCATCGTGCCGCCCATATCGCCATCGGCGGCGCGCTTCTCGATCTGGTTGCCCTTCACCCATTCGGTCATCAATCCGATGACGGGATATCTGGGCTTGCCGATTTCCGTGGTGCCCGCACCTTCAAGACCGGCAAGATCGCGCGCGGCTTCGATCACCGCCATGTGCAAGCCGTAGCAGATGCCGAAGAACGGCACCTTGCGCTCGCGCGCGAATTTCACCGCTTCGATCTTGCCTTCGGTGCCGCGCTCGCCGAAACCGCCGGGCACCAGAATGCCGTGGACGTTTTCGAGGAAACTCGCCGCGTCGTCGCGCTCGAAGATTTCGCTGTCGATCCAGTCCATGTGGACCTTCACGTTGTTGGCGATACCGCCATGCGTCAGCGCTTCGGAAAGGGATTTGTAGGAGTCTTTCACCTGCATGTACTTGCCGACGACGGCAATACGCACTTCGCCTTCCGGGTTCTTCACCCGCTCGATCACCTGATTCCAGCGCGACAGATCCGGCTCCGGCGCGTCGGTGATGTGGAAGTGCTTGAGCAACTGGGTGTCGAGGCCGACCTGATGATAGGCGACCGGCACGCGATAGATGGTGTCCAGGTCGAGCGCCGGGATGACGTTCTCGGCCGTGACGTTACAGAACAGCCCGATCTTGCGGCGCTCATCTTCGGGGATCGGATGCGAGGCGCGGCAGAGCAGGATGTCCGGCTGAATACCGATGGCGCGCAATTCCTTCACGGAATGCTGTGTTGGTTTGGTTTTCAGTTCGCCCGCAGCGTCGATGTAAGGTACCAGCGTCAAATGCACGAAAGCCGCGCGTTCGCGGCCCAATTCGTTGCCGAGCTGGCGGATGGCTTCAAAAAACGGCAGGCCTTCGATATCGCCCACCGTGCCGCCGATTTCGACGAGGAGGAAATCCAGATCGTCGATCCCGTCCATGACGAATTCTTTGATCATGTCGGTGACATGCGGGATCACCTGGACGGTGCGTCCGAGATAGCCGCCACGGCGCTCCTTCTCGATCACGCGCTGATAGATGCGTCCGGAGGTGACGTTGTCGGACTTCAGCGCCGACACGCCGGTGAAGCGCTCGTAGTGGCCGAGATCCAGATCGGTCTCCGCGCCGTCATCGGTGACATAGACCTCGCCGTGCTGGAACGGCGACATCGTGCCGGGATCGACGTTGAGATAGGGGTCCAGTTTCCGCAAACGGACTTTGTACCCGCGAGCTTGAAGCAAAGCTCCGAGTGCGGCGGACGCGAGCCCTTTTCCCAAAGAGGAGACCACGCCGCCGGTGATAAAGATCAACCGCGCCATGGGAGGCCAACATGACGAGTCGATGCCGACTCCACAAGCACTATTGTCATGACCGCGACGCATTTCTCTCACGACGTGAGAAATGTCGCGGAAGAGTTTGAATAAAAAAGATTCTTAGTGCGGCGCCGGAACGGCCGGTGCTTTCGGTCCTGCGGGCTTTGCAGGCGCATGCGCGGGCTGTTGCACCGGCTTCGTGGCGCCGATCGGCGAATCGAGAATCGATGCCTGTTGCGGCCGGCCGTGCAGCGCCAGAATCGTCAGCGCGAGGCTGGTGGCGAAAAAGACCACGGCCAGAATGGCCGTCGTGCGGGTGAGCGCATCGCCCGCGCCGCGCGGGCTGAACAAACCGCCAAGACCGCCGCCGCTGCCGCCCATGCCCAGCGCACCGCCTTCCGACTTTTGAAGAAGCACCACGACCACCAGCGCGATCGAGACGAGAAGCTGAATAACAACAAGAACGGTCTGCATGGATTTGGGCCTGCCGGGTTCGGGCCGGGTCTTAGACGAAAGCGGCAGACGGGGAAAGAGGCCCTGAAAACGGCCCGAAAACCCGTCAGCAGGCCAGAGCCTGCTCGTCCCGGGCGCGAATGGCGGCGACGGTGGAGTCGATCTCGGCCAGATGATCGGTCGAGGATTTCTCCGGCGTGAACAACTGGTTGAGGCTCAGCGCAGCGTGTCCCAGAAGATGCATGGATGCGTTACGATCAACATTCAGTTCTAGCCCCTCCACCGCGCCCATCACCGCTTCGCAGTGTTCGACCGCGGGTTGATATTCCGTATCGGCGCTGCGCTGCATCACGCTGCGCGTCAGCTCGCGCAGTTTACCGAGATCGACATCGAACCTTTGGGTTCCCGGCGGATTGTCCTGCAATAGCCGCCACAGGATGCAGACCTGGAACGCATCGCGGCGCAACTTCTCGGTGTTCAACATCTCGCGCGCGGATTTCAGCATGACGCCCAGTTTCTGCGTTGCCTCTTCCGAGGTCATCGGCTCCTTGACCTTGAGCTTCAGCGAATTGGGCGGCTGGAAGAGCTGCACGTTGGAGCGCTTGCCGGGCTCCTTGTTGCGGTCAGGCCCCACATAATCTGTCGTGATGACAAAGCTCTTGCGGCGCTCGACATGGCTGAGAATGCGCGCGCCCAGAACCGTGGTCGAGAATGGGCGCAGCAACAGATCGTCCGCGCCGGAATTGATGACGCTGGTCACCAGCGCCCCCGAATTCTCCCATGCCGTCACGATGATGACGACGAATGGATTATAGCCGGTGGCGCCCTGGCGCAGATCCTGGATCATCTTGCACAGATCGGCTTCGACGCCCTGCGCTTCGCACAACACCAGATCCGGCGGCCGGCGCTTCATGCATTCATGCAGATCGCTCAGCGTGGAAACCGTTTCGATTCGGCGAAAACCGATGGTGTAAAGCAGCGAGCGCGTCGCCGTGCGGTTCGCGGCAACGGGATCGTACACCAGCGTTTCTGCTGTCTCGTATGATAACCGCGACATGCGGATTCCCGCTCTTTTTATCCCCTAATTGTCGCGAGGATGACCATTGCGGGTTAAGGAACGGTGGCCCGAACTGGTTAAGGGTTCCGTGAAGAAGCTTTTAAAATTGCACCGAAATCCGATGCCTTGAGGCTCGCCCCTCCGATAAGCCCCCCGCCCACATTGCTCAATCTCAGGATTTCCGCGGCGTTGGACGGCTTCAAGGAACCGCCATAGAGAATGCGAGCCTTCTGTCCTTCACTTCCGAAGCGTTTTGTTAGGCATGCGCGGATGTGATCGTGTACCTCCGCGATCTCGCCATTCGTGGGTGTGCGGCCGGTTCCGATGGCCCAGATGGGTTCGTAGGCGATCACCGTCGCCGCCGCGGTCATGCCATCGGGCACGCTTTCGTTGATCTGGTTTCCGCAGGTGTGCAGCGCGTGGCCGTTCAGGCGCTGTTGCTCGCTTTCGCCGATGCAGACGATCGCCGTCAGCCCGGCGCGCCAGGCGGCCTTCGCCTTCTGGCCAACGATGGCATCGGTCTCGCCGTGATATTGGCGGCGCTCGGAATGGCCGACGATGACGGCGGAGGCGCCTGCGTCCTTCAGCATCTCGGCGCTGATGTCGCCGGTGAACGCGCCGGATATTTCCGCGCGGCAATTCTGGCCGCCGATGGCGATGCGGCCTTTGGCCTTCCAGGCTGCTTGCGCAATCAGCGTGGCCGGCGGGCAGATGAGCACATCGCAATTCGGCGGATCGCCGGCCACCATCTCGCAGACGGCTTCGATTTCGGCGAGCGAGGCGCTCGTTCCGTTCATCTTCCAGTTTCCGGCAATCAACTGACGCATGGATTCCTCAACGCAGGATTTCGACCAGCAACACCCAGGCGTTTATCACCGTAGCGATGAGCGCCACAACGACGCCGGAGACGCACCAGTAGAGCGCGCCGTTGACATGGAGCAGCAACAGGATGCCGCTGGCCACAAAGGGCCAACTGGAGAAAAATGTCAGCGACATGCGTGGAATCAGGCGCAGCGGTGCAGCGGATGGCATGCGGAACGCGCGGATATGGATCAGCGTCGGGATCAGCCACATGACAAAGCCGGTGGAGGCCAACTCCACACCGAACAGCCAATCTGGCTGATGCGGCACCAACGCGTAGGTGGAGGCGACCAGTACCCCGGTCGGCAGCACCAGCGTTTCCGCCGCCCGGCCGGGCAGAGCGGGGTCGGTTAAAATGCGCGTCACGTTGATCGAAATACCGACGATGATGAGGCCGGTCAGCGCGGCGGCGGCCCCCAGTTCGGCGGTGAAAAAATCGGCCCAACTCCCCATTTGCGCCGTGCCTTGCCCCTGCTACACCCCCTCCCTATCATCCGCCGCCTTTCACCGCCACTTCGCCAAGGTTTTCCATGCTTCAGCAGATGCGCAAATACGCCAAGTCGTGGGTCTCCTCGATCTTCCTGGGCCTGCTCGCGCTCAGCTTCGGCGTCTGGGGCATCGCCGACATTTTCACCGGCTCGACAGACACCAACGTCGCAACCGTCGGCGGCACGATCATCTCGTCGCCGGAATATCAGCGCGACTACTCCAACACGCTGAAGCAACAGGTGGGGCCGGACGGGCGGCAGATGCAGTCCGATACCGCGCGCAAGCTTGGCATTCCGGCGCAGGTTCTCAATGGCATGGTGAGCCGCACCGCGCTCGACAATATCGCGCGTAAAATGGGACTTACGACGGACGACGCCGCGGTGGTCAGCGAAATCCGCTCGATACGCGGTTTCGCCGGACCTTTGGGCAGCTTCGATCACAACACGTTCCTGCGCGTCATCAACGATCGCGGCTATACCGAGCAGGGCTTCCTCGATCTGGTGCGGGACGACATCACGCGCACCCAGTTGCTATCCGGCGCGCGCACCGGCTTCGCCCTGCCCTCCGGTTACGTCGCGACACTGTTTTCCTATCTGAATGAAGTGCGCGCCGCGGAGTACGTCATCCTGCCCCCGAACGCCGGCGGCGAGGTCACGCCGCCCACCGACGCAGAGCTTAGCGCCTTCGTGAAAAGCCATGCTGCGAAGTTCAGCACGCCGGAATATCGTGAAATCGACTATGCCGAAATCGGGCCGGACGACCTGAACATCCAGCCGACGGACGCGCAGCTCAAGGAGCAATATGAATTGCTGAAGAGCGATCCACGCTCCGGCTACGATATTCCCGAAAAGCGCACTGTCGAGCAGATCACCTTCTCGACGGAGGCCGATGCGAAAGCGGCAAAGGCCAAAGCCGACAGCGGCACGAAATTCGGCGATCTGGCCAAATCGCTGAACAAGACCGTGGACCAGCTTGGAGACGTCTCCAAAGACGATCTGGGGGCGCGCGGCGCCGCGGTGTTCGCGCTGGCTGAGAACGGCGTCACCGATCCGCAAAAGAACCTCGCTGGCTGGGTGTTGCTGCATGTCACCAAAATTACGCCGGGCATTCACAAGACTTTCGACGACGTGAAAGGGGACATTCGCAAGAGCGTCGCCACGCAGCTCGCGCAGGCCAAGCTCGGCGACATCGCCAATGCCTATACCGACGCCAACAGCGGTGGATTGAGCGTGATCGAAGCTGGCAAAAAAGTCGGCATGAAGACCGGGCACCTCGCGGCGGTGGATATTCATGGTCTTGCGCCCGACGGCAGCAAGACGCCGGCCGCGGACGATCCGGATTTCCTCAAACAGGTTTTCGCAGCGGAAGTCGGCGAAGATGGCGATCCTTTCCCTGTGAAGAGCGGCAAGCTCTATGTCCTCAAGGTCAATGGCGTGACGCCGCCGAAACTGAAGCCGCTCGACAAGGTGCGCGTCGAAGCCGCCGCGCAGTGGACCGCGGAGCAACGCCAGAAGAAGCTCGTCGAGAAAGCCAATGCACTCGTCGCCGAAGCGAACAAACAGCACAATCTGGACGCTGCGGCGGCGGTGGCCGGCACCCCCATACTGAAGACCGGGCGCCTCTATCGCCCGTCCGGCACGCCGCAGCCGGATCAGTCCCTGCCGCTACCCATCGTCGGCGCGATTTTTGAAGCCCCGCCGGGATCGGCCGTGACAGGCCCCGGGCCGAACGGCGGATATATCGTCGCCCGCGTCACGGGCGTTTTGCACCGCGATCTGCCGGTCGACTCGCTGCAATTCCAGCAAGGCGCCCAGCAACTCAGCATACAGTCCGCGCAGGATTTCGATACGTTGATGGCAAATGCCGCGCGCAAGAGCCAGACCGTGAAGATCAACCAGCAGAACGCGGATCGCGTGACGGGCGAAGGCTCGTGAGCGGCCGATGGCGATTGAACCGGACTTTCCCGCGTTCGCGCGCAACTATGATGCCGGACGCCCGCAGGCGCTGCACGCGCGGCTGATCGCCGATCTCGAAACGCCGGTCAGCGCGTTCCTCAAGCTCGGCGAAGGCCGCGACAACGCGTTCCTCCTGGAGAGCGTGCAGGGGGGCGAAGCGCGCGGGCGCTATTCCATCATCGGTCTCAAGCCCGATCTCATCTGGCGCTGCCGGAATGGCAAAGCCGAGATCAATCGCAGCGCGCGGGCTGACGCGGACGCCTTCGAACCGGCGGAGCTTGCGGACAGGCCGCTGGAGTCGTTGCGCAAGCTGGTGAAGGCGACGCAGATGGAACTGCATCCGTCGCTGCCGCCCATGGCGGTGGGGCTGTTCGGCTATCTTGGCTACGACATGGTGCGGCTGATCGAGACCAAGCTTGGCGCTCCGCACCCCGATCCGTTGAACCTGCCCGATGCGATCCTGCTGCGGCCCACGATCGTGGCGATCTTCGACAATGTGCGAGACGAGATCGTGCTGGTGTCTCCTGTGTGGCCGGAAGCCGGCGTCGATGCGCGCGCCGCTTATGCACGCGCGTCAGAGCGGTTGAACGATGCCATTGGCGATATCGAGCGCCCTGCCCCGTCATCTCCGCAGCCGCCGGAGAATTTACCGGTGGTGTCGCCAATCCATTCCAACACCACGCATGACGACTACCTCAAGATCGTGGAGCGCGCGAAGGACTACATCCGTGCCGGCGATGTGTTTCAGGTCGTGCCGAGCCAGCGCTTCCGCCGCGACTTCAAGCTGCCGCCGTTTGCATTGTACCGCGCGCTACGCCGCCTGAACCCTTCGCCCTTCCTCTATCACCTCGCGTTTCCCGGTTTCACCATTGTCGGCTCGTCGCCGGAGATTCTGGTGCGGCTGCGCGATGGCGTCGTCACCATCCGCCCCATCGCGGGCACACGCAAACGCGGCGCCACGCCAGAAGCGGACAATGCGCTCGCCGCCGAATTGATGGGCGATCCCAAAGAACGCGCCGAACATCTCATGCTGGTCGATCTGGGCCGCAACGATGTGGGCCGCGTGGCGCAGACCGGCGAAGTGAAAGTCACCGGCAGCTTCTTCATCGAACGCTACAGCCATGTGATGCATCTGGTGTCGAATGTGGAAGGCAAAATCCGCGACGGCCTCGATGCCATCGATGCGCTTGCCGCCGGATTGCCGGCAGGCACGCTGTCCGGCGCGCCGAAAATCCGCGCCATGGAATTGATCGACGAGTTCGAGAAAGAGAAACGCGGCGCGGTCTATGCGGGCGCGGTGGGATATTTCGCGGCAAATGGGTCGATGGACACCTGCATCGTGCTGCGCACCGCCGTCGTCAAGGACGGCACCATGTATGTGCAGGCAGGCGGCGGCGTGGTCGCGGACAGCGATCCGGAAGCCGAATTCCAGGAAACCGTGAACAAGGCCAAGGCGCTCATGGCGGCGGCGGATGAAGCCGTGCGCTACGCCGCTTCAGCGCGCCGCGGACAATGAACGCACATCACGTTCGGTTTTGAGCCGGATCGCATCGCTCGCCGTCACCAGTTCATAGCCGCGCGAAGCCGCTTGCGCCGTCCAGCGCCCGAGCGCATCCATCGTCTCGGGATGCGGATGGCCGATGGCGATGACAACGCCCTGCTCCCGCGCGATGGTTTCGGCGCGCGCCAACTGCGTGGCGATGGCATCGGGTGTGACGGTGTCGTCCAGAAACACGTCGCGGCCCGCGCTGCGAACGCCGAAAGCGCGCGCCAGTGTCACAACCTGGGTTCCGGGTGCGGTGCGCGAATCCAGAAAGAACACATGACGCTCGGCGAGATGCTCCACCACCGGCACCAATGCGTCGCGGTCGGCCGTGAAGCGGCTGCCTTCGTGATTGTTCACGCCGGAGAACCCGGGAATGCGCGACAGTGCCCAATCCAGCCGCGAAATGTTCGTCGCGCTGTCCAGCGATGTGAGCAACGCATTCGGCCCCGGATCGGTTTTGCCGTCCGGCTCCATCGGCACATGCACCAGGATCTGATGTCCGGCGCGGAAACCTTCGCGCGCATATTCCGGCGCGGTGTCAGGGTAAGGAAGGAACGACAGGCTCACTTCCTTCGGCAAGGCGATCGCGCGGCGCGTATCCACGCCGTCGGCGCCCAGATCGTCGATCACGATGGCAACAGCAGGAACAGCCCGCGCCGCAGCGCCCGCACCTTGTGCGCTCCCTGTCCCGGCAAACGCGATGCGCGCCTGCAGCCATTGCGGAAAGCCGGGGCCGGCCGCGAGGACCTGCGGCGCATAAAGGCCACTATCGGCCCGCACCGCGACAGGAAACGTGACGCTGGCATTGTTCGGCGGTCCGGCTTCCGCCGCCATCAATCCGGGCGGCAGTATCTGATTCAAAAGCAATGGCAGCCCGGACAAAGCGCGCATGCCGCCAAACCCGATGGCCAGCACCAGCACGCACCAGAACGCTGCCTCTACACCCAGAAGCGGCAGATCAAGCTTGCGAATCGAACGGCGACGCGGCATGCGCCAATAGGAAAGGCACCCGCCGGTCTGTCAACTGAAGTAATGGTTTCAATTCGCCGCCGCGATGCGCACGTCGGGGCGCAGCGCGCGCAGGCCCGCAGCGATCTCCGCGTTGTGTGCGCCTGCGTTCAGAATCACCAAAGGATTACGCGCAGTGGCCAACGCTGTGACGGCGTGAACACTGAGGTTTGTGCCATAGAGCCGCCGCCCTTGTTTCGCTGGCGCGTTGTCGAGCAAGCATGAGATGCTCGGCTCCTCCAACCCCAGCGAAAGCAGCGCCTCGTCAAGTTATGACCTGAGCCGGACTGGTTTTCCCAAGGCTAAGACAATGTTAATGCTCCCGTAAATATGCTGTTCACCATGAGTCCATGTGCAGGATATTCCCATGCTGAATCCAGCCAGACCTTTCACATCCACCGGCTTCAGGCACCGGGAACGGAACTTCACGATCGACGAACTGCGGAAGCAGAGAAAATTCGTCTACATACTGACCGACATACGGCCCTTTCAGGATCTGGAGCTAGCGGTGAAATCCGACGGCGTCCTGGAGTCGCTTGACGAACTCGATGACGCGAAGATCGGACAAAGCGCCTTCTACGTCTATTTCAGCGTGGACGAAAAAGCCGTCGCGCCGATTCAACATATTGTCCGGTGCGGCGGATTATTCATTCCACCCATGCAATTTTCAAAAACAACCTACCCGCGCGTGGCGCAATTTGTCGAAGATACGCTCGTGGAATCCGATGGCGCTGTCGGCGGCCTTTTCGGCGAGCGACAGTTGCACGAGAACATCTGCCAAGCCGTCGATATGACGCGAGATGTCGAGGGCGATTTTCTCGAAGTCGGCGTCTTCACAGGATCGAGCGCTGTCGTTGCAATGACCCACATGCGCAATCGTGGCATGCGGCGCAAATGCTTTCTCATGGATACATTCGAAGGCTTCACCTATGCCGAAGCCGAGGACAGCGCAGATGGAATTTGGAGCGGTACGCACCTCATGGCAGCCGCGCAGCAGCAAGCGCTACTTACGCAAAGAATGCGAAATTGCGGCCAAGATTTCCGACTCGTAAAGGGCAATATCTGCGCCGTACCGATTCCTGCCGAGATCGGCAAACTCGCGCTCGTAAATGTCGATGTCGATATGTATGAGGCGACGCTTGCAGTGCTCACAAAGGCTGCGCCGCTCGTGCAGCCACGCGGCGTAATGGTCTGCGAGGACCCAGCTTCGACGCCCGGGCTATATGGCGCGTTTATCGCAATGGACGAGTTCTTGAATTCGGCGGAAGGCAGAAAATTCGTCCGGGTCTTCATGGGCACGCAGTATTTTTTAATAAAAATGTCGCTGTAGAATTGTAAAAACCAATTTAAGAAAATGCTGAACGCACTCATGGTCGATACGCAAATAATGATCATGGCATAGATGTATCAGGTGTGTAAGGATCGATAGTTAGAAGGGGCGGATACTCTAATCGGGAGGATCAGCCATGACACTCATTCCTCAAGGCCGCTTGACTTTAACAAGCGCAGTTCCGTTTCTTACAACCGATGTAACCGGTGCGACGACGATATACTACACGCCTGCCGTCGGCGATTTGATTCCGATATGGACCGGGCATCCAATTTTCTGCCACGGAGTTCGTAGAACTATCGCAGGCGTTATCTGACACTACAAAGAGCCCAGCAGCCTCCGTAGCAAACAGCAACTACGACCTGTTTGTTTGGATCGATGTAGATACGGCTCGTGTATCGCGGGGACCAGCGTGGACGACCGACACAACGCGCGGAACGGGCAGCGGCTCGACGCAACTGGAATTTCTCGACGGTGTCTATGTCAACGCGCAGGACATCACAAACGGGCCAGCAGCAAATCGCGGAACTTATGTCGGCACTATCCGCACCAATTCCTCAAACCAGATTGATATGATGTTTGCTCCGGCGGGAGCCAATGGTGGCACGCAAAATCACCTCTATCTTTGGAATATGTACAATCGCCGTCGTGTCAGTTCTGTGAACTATGATACGACCACTACCTGGAACTATTCGACGGCAACATGGCGCGTCAAAAACGGCAACGCAAATAATGAGATTTCATTCGTATGCGGGATAGCGGAGGACAGCTTCCACGCTGCTAATTCGACGATTTTTTCAGGAAACGGATCGGACATCTTCAGCGCGTGTAATGTCGGCCTCGATAGTACATCTGCACCGGCAACGAGTTCGCAAGGCGACTTGGATGTTAGCATAACAGCCAATATCGACATCACGATTCGCGCTAACTTCTTCGCTATGCCTAGCATCGGCTATCACTTTGTGGCGCCGCTTGAACGTGGCGCAGGTAGCGGCACAAGCACTTGGAAGGGCTGGCGTTTGAGTTCGACCGATCTGGCGTTGCCATTCATCTTTGATTGGGAAATGTAAGGCGCGCCCACCTCTGTCAACCGAGGGACCGATTGCACACACCCCGCTTGCTCGGGCAAACTATGAGCAGTCGCGGAGAAGCCCTTGTTTGGCGGTGTGTTTTGATCCTTCTGATCGATAATTACGACAGCTTTACCTACAATCTCTTCCACTATCTGGGAGAGTTGGGCGCGCAGGTTATCGTCAAACGCAATGACGAGATGACGGTCAACGAGGTGCTGGCGCTGAGGCCGGAAGGCATCGTGCTGTCGCCCGGCCCCTGCACGCCCAATGAAGCAGGCATCTGTCTCGATCTCATCAGGACGGCGGATGGCAAGGTGCCGATCCTGGGCGTCTGCCTCGGCCATCAGGCTATTGGGCAGATCTATGGCGGCAAAATCGTGCGCGCGCCGGAGCCCATGCACGGCAAGGTCAGCCGCATCCATCACACCGGCAAAAGCGTCTTTCGCGGTCTGAACAACGATTTCGACGCGACGCGCTATCACTCCCTCACCATTGCGCCGGACAGCATGCCCGCCGCGCTGGAAGTCACAGCGACAAGCAGCGACGGCGTGATCCAGGGCGTGATGCACAAGAGCCATCCGGTCCACGGCGTGCAATTCCATCCCGAAAGCATCGCGTCCGAGAACGGTCATGCGCTGCTCAAGAACTTCCTCACCATCGCGCAAGAATTCTCGCGCGTTCCGGCATGAGCAGCGAAGAGCCGTTCAAACATGCCCTGCATCGCCTGAACCACGGAGCGACGCTGAGCGTCGATGAATCCGCGCAGGCTTTTGGTGCGATCATGTCGGGAGCCGTCGGCTCCGATCAAATCGCCGCGTTCCTGACGGCACTGGCACAACGCGCGGCGACCGTTGAGGAGATTGCAGGCGGCGTGCAGGCAATGCGCGCCGCCATGCGCCCGATCCAGGCGCCAGCGAATGCCATCGATCTTTGTGGCACGGGTGGCGACGGCCACAACACCTTCAATATTTCGACAGCCAC
The DNA here is from genome assembly GCA_018242105.1 of Pseudomonadota bacterium. GTDB lineage: Bacteria > Pseudomonadota > Alphaproteobacteria > Micropepsales > Micropepsaceae > Rhizomicrobium. The sequence goes on along the minus strand of JAFECP010000024.1, from coordinate 22,359 downwards.
CGGCTTTGTCGTTGCAGCCTGTGGCGTTCCCGTGGCCAAACACGGCAATCGCAGCGCATCGTCGCGCTCCGGCACGGCGGATGTTCTGGAAAAGTTGGGCGTGAAGATCGATCTGGAACCGCGCGCGGCGGAGATCTGCCTCGCCGAAACGAATTTCTGCTTCCTGTTCGCGCCGCATTACCACACAGCGATGAAACATGTCGCGCCGGTGCGAAAGCAGCTTGGCTTTCGCACGATCTTCAATCTGCTCGGCCCGCTCTCCAACCCCGCCAACGTGAAACGCCAACTGATCGGCGTCTTTTCACCGGACTGGATCGAAACACTTGCGCATGTGTTGAAAGAACTGGGCAGCGAGAAAGCGTGGCTGGTGCATGGCGCCGACGGGCTGGACGAACTGACAACAACAGCCGCCACGCATACGGCTATTCTCTCTCATGGCAGCGTTTCCCGCCGCGAGGTTACGCCGGAAGAGATCAAGGTTGCGCGCGTCACGCTGGCTGCCCTGAAAGGCGGCGAAGCGAGAGAGAACGCCGCCGCCCTGCTCCGCCTTCTGGACGGCGAGCGGGGCGCGTTCCGCGACATCGTGTTGCTCAACGCCGCCGCCGCCCTGGCCGTGGCGGACAAAGTGAACGACCTTCACGCTGGCGCGTTGATGGCGGCGGAAGCCATCGATTCCGGCGCGGCGGGCAACGTGCTTTCCCGCGTCACCGCACTCTCCCAGAAAGAAGCTGCATGACGATTCTCGACGACATCGCCAAATACAAGCGCGAGGAGATCGCGCAGGCGAAAGCCCGCCTGCCGCAGCTTGCGCTGGAAGAAACCGCGAAGGCTGTGGATGCACCGCGCGGTTTTCGCGACGCGTTGCTGAAGGCAAGGAAAGATGGCCGCTATGGCCTCATCGCGGAGATCAAGAAAGCCAGTCCGTCGAAAGGCCTGATCCGCGCGGACTTCGATCCGCCGCTTCTGGCGCGCGATTATGAAGCGGGCGGCGCGACATGCCTCTCCGTGCTCACCGACGCGCCGTCGTTTCAAGGCGCGCTGGATTTCCTGCGGCAGGCGCGGCGTGCATCGCGCCTGCCCTGCCTGCGCAAGGATTTCATGTTCGATCCCTATCAGGTGGCCGAAGCGCGCGCCTGGGGCGCGGACTGCATCCT
>JAFECP010000024.1:12522-21112 GCA_018242105.1 Pseudomonadota bacterium | reverse complement strand
GCCGGAGCTGGATCGCGCGCTGGCGCTGGGTGCGGACATGATCGGCATCAACAACCGCGACCTGCGCACCTTCATCACCGATATTCTCGTCACCATCGAGCTGGCACCGAAGATTCCGGCCGACATCCTTGTCGTTGCCGAAAGCGGCCTGACGGAGGTCGAGGATCTGCAGCGGCTGGACAAAGTGGGCGTCACGACTTTCCTGATCGGAGAAAGCCTGATGCGCCAGGCGGATGTGGCAGCCGCGACACGCGCGCTGCTGGCCGCTAAAATGCACGCATGAACAAGCTGACCCATCTGGATGAAACCGGCGCGGCGCGCATGGTCGATGTCTCCGCCAAGGACGCGACCGAGCGTCAGGCCGCCGCCGAAGCGATCATCGTGCTGTCCAAAGAAGCGTATGAAGCCGCTATCAGCGGCAGTGGACCGAAGGGCGACGTGCTGGCTGCCGCGCGCATCGCCGGCATCATGGCGGCGAAAAAGACGTCCGATCTCATTCCGCTCTGCCATCCGATTGCGATCACCAAAGCCGGCGTCGATTTCGAACCGCTGGCCGGGCGCCACGCACTGCGCATTCTGGCGACGGTGAAAACGCTCGGGCAGACCGGCGTGGAAATGGAAGCACTGACGGCGGCGAGCATCGCGGCGCTTACGGTCTATGACATGGTGAAAGCGGTGGATCGGGGCGCCGTGATCGAAGCCGTGCGTCTTGTCTCCAAATCCGGCGGCAAGAGCGGCGCCTATTTCGCCTCCACGCGCAAGACGGCACCGAAGCTCAATATACGCAAATCCGAGACGCTGATGAACGAAGTGGCGGCGCCGCGCCATCGCGACACCAACGGCCAGCGCGACGCTTTCCGCGCTTTCATGACCGCGCAGCGGCTGCGCGCAACGGAATGGGCCAAGCAGGCCGATATTCCGGTGGCGCAGATCTATGCCTATCTCACCGGCAAAGCACGTGTGCTGGCGCCGGAAACCGCGAAGCGCCTTGCCCGCGCAGCAGGGGTGCGCGAAGAAGATATGTTCCGATGATTTCGGTCGCCGAAGCCGAAGCGCGCGTTGTTGCGGCGCTGCGCCCGACCGGACCGGAAACAGTCTCGATTGCCGAAGCTGCAGGGCGGGTGCTTGTTGCGGCTGCCATCGCGAAATTCGATCAGCCGCCGGCGCCCGTTTCCGCCATGGATGGCTACGCTGTGCGCGCTGAGGACGTGGCAAATGTGCCGGCGACCCTACGCGTGATCGGAACCTCTCCTGCCGGACACCCTTTCACCGGCAAAGTGGGCGAAGGCGAAGCGGTGCGTATTTTCACCGGCGGCGTGGTGCCGGACGGCGCGGACGCGATTGCCATCCAGGAAGACGCTGACGCCGGTGCCCATAGCGTTGTCATAAAAAGCTCCGCCAAACCCGGCCGGCATATCCGCAAGGCAGCGCTCGATTTTGCGAAGGGTTCCGTGCTGGCCCCGGCGGGCAAGCGCCTTACGGCACGCGATGTCGCGTTGCTTGCGGCGGGCGATGTGGCCAGCATTTCGGTCCGGCGCAAACCGGTGATCGCGTTCGCTGCGACCGGCGATGAGCTTTCGCGCCCCGGCGAAGCGCGCAAACAAGGCGGCATTGTTGCGTCGTCGGGTTATGGATTGGCGGAGATGATTGCGCGCTGGGGCGGAACGGCGCGCGATCTTGGGATTTTCCCGGACACGGCGGAAGCGATCGCGCGCATTGCGGATGCAGATGCCGATCTGATCGTGACCTTGGGCGGCGCGTCCGTCGGCGATCATGATCTGGTGCGGAAAGCGCTTGGACCGAAGGGTTTTGTGCTGGATTTCTGGAAGGTCGCAATGCGCCCTGGCAAGCCGCTGATCTTCGGCAAGCTCTGCGACACGCCTCTTCTCGGCCTGCCCGGCAATCCGGTGTCATCGCTCGTCTGCGCAATGCTGTTCCTGAAACCCGCCATCGCAGCCATGTTGGGCACGAGCGCAAATACCAAACCCATGACAGCGAAATTGCTGCGCGAATTACCCGCCAACGATCAGCGGCAGGATTATCTGCGCGCACGTTCGGAAATTCGCGGCGGCGAACTCTATGTGGAACCGTTCATCGTTCAGGATTCATCGATGCTGAGCATTTTGGCGCAGGCGGATGTTCTTGTTCTCCGCGCGCCTCAAGCTGCGGCGGCACGAACGGGCGATTGCGTCGATATCCTCATGCTTGAATGAAATAGGAGCGGGAGTTTCCTCCCGCTCGCCAATTCGCCATGCGGATCGCGTCAGAATGTGACCCAAATGCCATTGCGCCAATAACCGCGCCCATCATGCTCATGCCAGCGATAGTGGTGACGGTGATCCCAACGCCAATTGTCGCCATGAACGACAATGCCGAAGCCCATGGGATAGGCATAGCGGTCATGGGTATGCCAGCATTCGCCCGCTCTGTTGCAGACCACATAGGCCGACGCCGCGCTGGTGGAGATCGCCAGGGCGCCCGCGCCTATAAGCGCTGCGGTCAAAGTCTTTCCAAGTTTCTTCATGCTTCTTACTCCAAGAAGCCCCTCTTGACCGGGTTAGAACGGACACCCCGTCAGCCCCGTTCCGCGAGAAACCTTGCGAAACATAGGCATTGACCCCTCTCGGGAACTAAAGTAGAACGATTCTCCGTGTTTCGGATTTGTTCGTCTCTGATTCGGGGCGGCGTCGAGAACCGGGAGAAAACGAGATCATGCTTACGCGCAAACAATACGAATTGCTGATGTTCATCCACGAGCGGGTGCGCGAGACCGGCATTCCCCCTTCCTTCGACGAGATGAAGGATGCCCTGGACCTGAAGTCGAAGTCCGGCATCCACCGCCTGATTACGGCGCTTGAGGAGCGGGGGTTCCTGCGCCGCATGGAAAAGCGCGCCCGTGCGCTGGAAGTCCTGAAGCTGCCAGACAACGTCTCTGAGACGCAGCGGCCGGCGACGACGCGCAGCCAGGCGCAGCGGCTGGTTCACCCTGCCCGGCGCGGCGCCGACAACCGGACGTCGGGCGATGCCCGTAGCGCCGGCGCACCAAGGCGCGCGACCGGCGATGGCGAGAACGCCGTATCCATTCCCGTGCTGGGCCGGATCGCGGCCGGCACACCGATCGAAGCCATCCAGAACAAGGTGGCGGAAGTGCCTGTCCCCGGCGGCATGATTGGCCGGGGTGACCACTACGCGCTGGAAGTCACGGGCGATTCCATGATCAACGCCGGTATCCTCGATGGCGACACGGTGATCATCCAGGAATCCGACAGCGCCAACACGGGCGAGATTGTCGTGGCGCTGGTGGACAATCAGGAAGCCACGCTGAAGCGCTTGCGCCGCCGCGGCGATTCCATCGCCTTGGAAGCCGCAAACCCGGCCTATGAGACGCGTTTGTATGGCGCGGATCGTGTGCGGGTTCAGGGCAAGCTTGTTGGGCTGATCCGGCGCTATTGAGCACCGGATCGTCTGCGTGGCCAGACATTCCACGGCCTGCCGCCGCGTGCCTCGCGGACATTCCGGATGCGCAACGGCTTGCCGAACCACACAGCATAAGCGCCGTTGCGTGCGACATCGAAACGGTCAACGACCAGCTTCGGTGCGGCGCAAAGCCCGCGCACCGGCGATGCACTGACGACAATATCCGCGTTGGCGCAGTCTTCCGCCAGCGCCATCGCGCGTGTCGATGCTGCGATGAGCATTCCGTTGCCGGCCCGGGCAATACAGCCATAGGAATCGCAGCGCACGCCGTCGCGCGGCGTTGCGATGGCGGTGATGTAATCGCGGTCGTCGCCGTCGCGCTTCAGCCATTCGGCGGCGGAGAATTTGTCAGCAGGTTTGCGCAACAGGCGCAACGCTCCGTCCGTGCCGCGAATGGCCACCGTCATCCCGTCGCGCGCGATGAGCAGGTCCGGTTGCTGCGCCATGAAGATCGCCGCCACGCCCGCCGCCAAGGGAAGAACCCCGAGCCAACGCCAGCGCGCGCGCCAGATCGCGATCCATAATCCGCCCAGCGACATCAAAACGATGGCGCCGACAGGCCATGCCGCCGTGATCGACACCGCGCCCGGCAGCCCCGACACCCAACGCCCCACCATCAGCATCGCTTCAATGCCGGCGCCCATGACGATCAACGGTATGCGGTCGAGACCGAAGGGCATTGTGAGGACCGCGACCGCCGCTGCGGGCATGGTGAGGAAGCCCATGATCGGCATGGCGAGAAGATTTCCCAGAACGGCATAGTGGGTCGCGCGATCAAAGTGGAACGCCGCAAAGGGCGCGGTGGCGACGGAGCCCACGAAACTGGTGATCGCGATGCCGCGCATATAACGGCGCACACCCGGCAGCGGCCAGAACTGGCCTTCCCGGTATGGACGCGACCGTTCCCACTCCGCCACCGCCACAAGCGAAACCACGGCGGCAAAGGACATCTGGAAGCCCGGCTCGATGATGCTCTCCGGCCGCAGCAGCAGAACAATCGCAGCCGCCATCGCGACGGAACGCATCGACAGCGCGGGCCGGTCGAAAAGAATGGCAAGCAGCATCGTCATCAGCATCACATAGGCGCGCGTAGCCGGCACCGCTGCACCGCTGATGATCAGATAGAATGTCGCCCCGCAAAGCGCCGCAACCGCCGCCCATTTCTTGATGGGCCAGACAAGCGCGATAAACGGGAACAGCGCCAGCACCGCGCGCACGGCCCAGAACAAGCCCAATCCCACCAGCGCCATATGCAAACCTGCGATGGCAAGGACATGCGCCAGCCCCGCGTCGCGCAACGCGGATTCATCATCCGTCGAGATCGCCCCGCGATCGCCCGTGATGAGTGCAGCCGCAATGCCGCCGGTACTTCCTGGGAGGACATTGTGAATGTGCCGCGTCATACGCCAGCGAAGAAATTCGATATGCGTGACGGCGCGGCCGCTCCAATCGGGTGCGTGATGCGCGATCACGGCGGGCTTGCCGAAAGAAAAGCCCACCGCGCCAATGCGCAGAAAATACGCCGCACGGCCGAAATCGTAATCGCCAGGCGATGCGGGCGATGGCGGTGGCATGAGAACTGCGCGGACGGATATCACGTCGCCGGGCTTGAGATTTTCCGCGCCGCTGCGCACCGACACACGGACTCGCGCCGGCATGCGTTCTGTCCGCATATGACCGATCTGGCGCGTGGTCAGCACCAAACGCACGCCTTTGCCATGAAGCTGCGTGCTGTCCACGACGCCCTCGATCATCACCGGACCGGTGCGATGAAAGAGGACGGGGGCCGCGACGCGATCGGCTCTCAGTTTCGCCGTCGCAAATCCAATCGCGAACGCTGCAACCAACCCTAGGCCAAGACGCGCCGGAACACTTTCACCCGCAAAGGCCACGACGGCTACGAGCAATCCGGAAAGGAGAAATGGCAGCGCAAGGCGGCTGGAAGGTTCGAAAGGCAATGCGAAATAGAGCGCGATGCCTGCGCCCAGCGCGACCGGCAGCCAGAGCACCCAACGCTCGGCTTCCTGCTGCAGCGTGTTCTCCAGCGCGTCAAACGCGCGCGGCCACGCCGCAAGCCGCACAAAAGCCAGCGCCGCACGCGCCTTCCAGACCGGAAACGGAGCTACCCCCACGGAACCTTGTTTGCTAGAAGCCTCGCGTTACAACAGCCGAAAACGCCGGCCGGCCCCCGAAAGCCTTCCCAGTATGACCGAAAACAAGAAACCCGTCCTTCGCTTTGCACCCTCGCCCACCGGATTTCTGCATATCGGCGGCGCCCGCACGGCCCTGTTCAACTGGCTGTTCGCCCGCCACACGGGCGGCACGTTCCTCCTGCGTATCGAGGACACCGACCGCGAACGCTCCACGCCAGAAGCCGTTGCCGCCATCTTGAACGGCTTGGAATGGATGGGGCTGAACTGGGACGGCCAGACCGTCTATCAGTTTGCGCGCGCGGGGCGGCATCGCGAAGTGGCGGAACAACTGCTCGCGGAAGGCAAAGCCTATCGCTGCTACGCGACCGCAGAAGAGCTCACCGAGATGCGCGACGCGCAGCGCGCTGCCGGAAAGCCGATCCGCTATGACGGGCGCTGGCGCGATCGCGAGCCCGGCCCCGAACAGGATGGCAAGCCTTTCGTCGTCCGCCTTCGCGCGGCGCAGACCGGCGAAACCGTCGTACATGATCTCATTCAAGGCGACGTGGTTTTCGCGAACGAGAACCTCGACGACATGATCCTGCTGCGGTCCGACGGCACGCCAACCTACATGCTGGCCGTCGTCGTGGACGATCAGGATATGGGCGTGACACATGTCATCCGCGGCGACGATCATCTCAACAATGCTGCGCGGCAGCTCCAGATCATCCAGGCGATGGGTTGGCCCGAGCCTGTGTATGGTCATCTGCCGCTGATCCATGGGCCAGATGGCGCGAAACTCTCCAAGCGCCACGGCGCGCTGGCGGTCGAAGCCTATCGTGACATGGGTTATCTGCCGGAGACGATGCGCAATTACCTGCTCCGCCTCGGCTGGAGCCATGGCGACGACGAGATCATCTCCACCGAGCAGGCCATCGCATGGTTCAATCTGGAGAGCATCGGCCGCAGCCCCTCGCGGATGGATTACAAGAAGCTCGACAATCTGAACGGGCACTACATCCGCGCCTCAGACGACCAATATCTGGCGACCGAAGTCACCAATCTGCTCTCGCGCCGCGAACCGCCCGTGATCTTGGACGGCGAGGCATGGGCGCGATTGATGGAGGCGATGCCGGGCTTGAAAGAGCGCGCGAAAACGCTGGTCGAACTCTCTCAGTCTGCGGAATTTCTTTATACAGACGGCCCGCGCACGCCCGATGAAGCGGCGGCAAAGCTGCTCACACCCGAAGCGCGCAAGACGCTCGCCGAGCTTAAATCCATTTTCAAGGCCGCGCCGGAATGGTCCGGGCCCGCGCTCGAGGCAAAAGCTCGCGCCTTCGCCGAACAGCACGGGTTGAAGCTCGGCCAGGTCGCGCAGCCTTTGCGCGCGGCGCTCACGGGCAAAGCGAGTTCTCCTCCGATTTTCGATGTCCTCGCCGTATTGGGCCGCGAAGAAGCCCTGTTACGAATGGGGGCTTGGGCCGCGTGAAATTCACGCAAACCTGACCCTGACGGGGTGGAAAGTGGTGACGTGGTTAACCTTCAAGGTCTATAATTGCTGCAGTGCAAGATAGGCGGTTTCGCCGCCTGAGAAGGATCCCCCATGAGAGAGAGCAAGGCCAAGCCGTCCGGTTCCGCGACGCTCAGCTACAAGAACAAAAACTACGAATTGCCCATCTTCTCCGGCACCGAAGGGCCGAACGTGATGGACATCCGCAAGCTTTACGGCGACGCGGACATCTTCACCTACGACCCCGGCTTCACCTCCACGGCAAGTTGCGAGAGCGACATCACCTTTATCGACGGCGACAAGGGCATTCTGCTTTATCGCGGTTATTCGATCGACCAGCTCGCAGCACACTCGAACTTCCTCGAGGTTTGTTACCTGCTGCTGCATGGCGAATTGCCGAACAAAAAAGAGATGGAAACATTCAACCGCTCCATCACCATGCACACCATGGTGCACGACCAAATGTCGACCTTTTACCGCGGCTTCCGCCGTGACGCGCATCCGATGGCGATCATGTGCGGTGTCGTGGGGGCGCTATCGGCATTCTACCATGACTCGACCGACATCAACGATCCGCGCCAGCGCGAGATCGCCAGCCACCGTTTGATCGCGAAGATGCCCACCATCGCGGCTATGGCTTACAAATATGCCGTAGGCCAGCCCTTCGTCTATCCGCTCAACAATCTCGGCTACACCGAGAACTTCATGCGCATGACGTTCTCGGTGCCGGCGGAGGAATACAAAGTCAATCCGGTGCTGGCAAAAGCGCTGGACACGATCTTCATCCTGCATGCCGATCATGAACAGAACGCGTCTACATCGACCGTGCGCCTGGCCGGCTCATCGGGCGCCAATCCGTTCGCCTGTATCGCCGCCGGCATCGCGTGCCTTTGGGGCCCCGCGCATGGCGGTGCCAACGAAGCGGCACTGAAAATGCTGGAAGAGATCGGCACCGTCGATCGCATTCCCGAATACATCAAGAAGGCAAAAGACAAGAACGACAACTTCCGCCTTTCCGGTTTCGGTCACCGCGTCTACAAGAACTACGATCCACGCGCGAAAGCGATGCAGCAGCAGACCCACGCCGTCCTGAACGAAGTCGGCCACGGCGACGATCCGATCCTCAAGGTCGCCATGGAGCTGGAGCGTATCGCCCTTAGCGACGAATACTTCATCGAGAAGAAACTCTACCCGAACATCGATTTCTATTCCGGCATCACGCTGAAAGCACTGGGCTTTCCGACCAGCATGTTCACGGCACTGTTCGCGCTGGCCCGCACCGTCGGCTGGATCGCGCAGTGGAAAGAGATGATCGAGGATCCGCATCAGAAGATCGGACGCCCGCGCCAGCTCTACACCGGCGCGGCGCAGCGCGATTACGTTCCGCTCACCAAACGCTGACCTGCGAACGCGCCACGCTTCTCCCACGCAAAGGCGAGAAGCGTGCGCGCGGCGCGCTGCGACGGCGCCT
>JAFECP010000024.1:0-12449 GCA_018242105.1 Pseudomonadota bacterium | reverse complement strand
GGCGTCCGGCGTGCAGCGTTTCTGGATGAACTCCGGCACAGCCTCGCGATCCAGCAGGATGTTCACCAAAGTCGCGTATTTGACGGAAATGAACGGGCGCGCCAGCGCATAGGTGAGCCAGCCTAGCTTGTAGGCAGCGACCATCGGCGTTCCCGATAACGCCATTTCCGTCGTCACGGTGCCCGTTGCAGCGAGCGCCACATCGGCAGCATCGAAAGATGCGAATTTGTCCGCCGCATCGTCAAGAAGATGGAGCGGTGCGGGCCATGATTCCGTAAGAGCGCGCGTCTTTGCGGCCACGTTAGGCACGGTAGGCAAGACGCAGACCAGACCCGGTAATGCTCGCGCAAGCTTCGCGACGGCTTCCCGGAAAATCGGCAGCAGCAGCGTCACCTCGCTCATGCGGCTGCCCGGCAGCACCGCGAGCAAGGGCGCGTCGAAACCGACGCCAAGCCGCGCGCGCAGATCATCGCCGCCCGTCATGCGCGCTGCCCGCTCGATGACGGGATGGCCGACGAAAGCGGCGTGAATGCCGTGCCCTTCGAAGAAGGACACCTCGAATGGGAAAAGCGCCAGCACCAGATCGAAATATCGCGCCATCGCGCGCGCGCGGTATTGGCGCGAAGCCCATACCTGTGGCGCAACGTAATTCACTGTCGGGATCGCGGGGTTGGCGCGCTTCACCCGCCGCGCAATGCGATGGGTGAAGTCCGGGCTGTCGATGCAGACGAGCGCGTCCGGCTTCAACGCCAATGCATAGTCGGATGCCAGGCGCACGCGGCCAAGAATTTCCGGAATGCGCGGAACGACTTCCCGCAATCCCATCACAGCCGTTGCATCGAGAGGGAACAGACTCTTCAGCCCCTGCGCAGCCATAGCATCGCCGCCGACGCCTACAATACGGATATTTTCTCCACCCAAGGCGCGAATGCCCTGCATTAGTTCCGCACCGAGCTGATCGCCGGAAGGCTCTCCGCAAATCAGCATCAGCGTGAGCGGTGCCGTTATCGCGCCAGCCGCGCTCATGCTTGCGGCGCCGCTGGTTCAAACGCCGTGACGAAGAGACCCAGCCGGTCAGCGGCCTCGACCAGCTTCATTTTGCGCATTAAGAGCGCCCCACCCGCTTCAACGGCAACGCCGGCAAGCCCGCCTGCCGATGCAAGCTCGATTGTTTTTAGGCCGATCACCGGCAAATCGATGCGCCTTTCCTGCGCCGGCTTTGGCGCCTTGACCAAAACGCCACGCCGCTTCTGAGGCGTGCCCCGCAAATTCGTGGGCAGGTTCGTCAACCGCTCCAGCATTGCATCTGTGCCTTCGGCAGCTTCCACCGCCAGGACAAGCCCATCCGCCACCGCAGTCGCTTGCCCGATGTCGAGGGCGCCCAGCGCCCGCACGGTTTCACGCGCCAGTGCGATATCCGCCTGCGCCTGCGCGCTGGGCCGGTGCCTTCCATAGATACCCGCTGGGGCGACCAGATCGGGCGCAGCTTCCGCGGTTCCCACAACCCGAAAGCCTTCTTTTTCGAAAATTCCCAGCATCGCACGCATGAGCGCATCGTCGCCGCGCAATGCTGCGGCAGCGACTTTGGGTAAAGCCAGCGCGCCGCGCGCGTCCAACTTCAGTTCGCTCCACTCAGGACGCATGACACGGCCTGCAAAGGTGACTTCCTCGCATCCATGCTTTTTGAGCAATGAAAGGCTTTTCCCCAATTCTCCGATGCCGGAGCTCTCATGCGGAAATTGCGAAAGGCCTTCGTCGGCGCCCGGCAAGGCAAGCACAAATACTGTTTTGCCCGCCTCGTGCGCGCTTTCCGCGATCGCCAGAGGAAGCTCGCCGCCGCCCGCAATGATGCCGAGCATGGCCATGTCAGCTTTCATCGTCTCCCGCACCGCCGCGATGGCGGGCAGGCGTAATCGGCCGTATCGCGTCGGCGAGGATAAAGGAAATCACTTCCTCTACCTCCGCAACGCCTTTCCATTTCTGGGAGGCTTCGGCTTCGCGAGCACTGTCCTGGATCGAGCCTTTGCCTTCGAGGAAGATCGCGCGATAGGCAGCGCGCAGAGCATGGATCACCGGGCGGGGAACCTTGCGGCGGCGCAAGCCGACAAGATTGAGCCCGCCTAGCCGGACATGCAGGCCGATCGCAATGCCGTATGGAATGACATCGGTGCTGATGCCCGACAGGCCGCTGATGAAGGCATAGCGTCCCACACGGCCGAATTGCTGCGCAGCGGCAAGCCCACCCATGATGACGCCATCGCCGATTTCAAAATGACCGCCGATCACCACACCATTGGCGAGAATGACATTATTGCCGACAGTGCAATCGTGACCGATATGCGAACCGGCCATGAGGAAATTGTTATCGCCAATCTTCGTGAGATTATGCCCCTTGGCGCTACCCTGGCTGATCGTGACGCCTTCGCGAAACACGTTGCGAGCGCCGATCTCAAGGCGAGCATCCGGTGCATTGTTGTTGTGGATTTGCGCCTCGCCTCCGATGACGGCATGCGGGTGAACGACCGTCTCCGCTCCGATGTGGGTCTTTCCAGTGACAATAGCGTGGGACAGCAGGCGCACGCCATCACCCAGGCTCACCTCCCGGCCGACGATGCAGAACGGCCCAATCTCTACCCCGGCGCCCAGATGGGCACCGTCTTCAACGATCGCTGTCGGATGAACCGCCATTGGAACCCTGATTGCCTTCCGCGATCATCGCGCTGAACTCGGCTTCCGCACAAAGTGCGTCGTCCACAAAAGCCTGTCCGCTGAATTTCCACACCGGCCCGCGGCGCCGGATAGCCTTCACCGGCATGCGCAACATATCGCCCGGCGTAACCGGTTTACGGAACCGCGCGCTGTCTATTGTCATGAAATAGACGCGCCGGTTGCTGGCGGTCCACCCGAGCGAGTGCATCACCAGTGCGCCCGCCGCTTGCGCCATTGCCTCTACGATCAGAACCCCTGGCATCACCGAAAAATTCGGAAAATGCCCTTGGAAATGCGGCTCATTATAGGAAACGGCTTTATACGCCGTCGCGCTCTCATTCGGGACTATATCGGTCAACCGCTCAATGAAGAGAAAGGGCGCACGATGGGGCAGCAGCTCTTTGATCTGCTCGATATTCAGTACAAGCTTGCCGGCCTCAACCATCGTCGTCCCGCTTTTTTGCCTTGGCGAGCCTTGCCAAGACAATAGATTCACGCAGCCAGTCTTTTACGGGACGCGCAGGCGTGCCGCCATAGTCCCGGCCCGGCGGCAACACTCCCGGTATGACGCCCGTTCGTGCCGCCAGACGTGTTCCATCACCGATGATCGCGTGATCGGCAATGCCAGCTTGCCCGCCCATCACCACAAAATCGCCGATCACGCAACTCCCGGAGATTCCGACCTGGGAAACGATGATGCAGTGACGGCCGATATGGGTGTTGTGACCGACCTGCACGAGATTATCGATCTTGGTTCCTTCACCGATCACCGTATCGCCGATGGCGCCGCGGTCGATGGCACAGCACGCGCCTATTTCCACCTTGTCCTGCACGATGACGCGGCCGATCTGTGGAATCTTGACGTGCCCCGTCGCACTCGATGCGAAGCCAAACCCTGGCTGTCCGATCTGCGTGCCGGGGAAAATCGCTACGCCATCGCCGATATAGGCATGGGAGATACTGACGTTGCTACCGATCTCACAATCCCGGCCGATGGAAACGCCCCGGCCGATCACGGCATTCGGGCCGATACGCGTACCCTCGCCGATTTCCACATTCGGTCCGATGATAACACCCGGCGCAAGTGTCGTGCTGCTGCTGATCTTCGCGGTGGCATCGATGGCGGCGTTCTGAGACCACCGCGTCAGCATGTTTTCGGGATAGAAAAGATTGAGGGCAGCGGCGAAAGCGTGTTGCGCGGAATTGCATAGCAAGCCGATCGTGCCAGCCGGCGCCTTTATCGAACCTGCATTCTTATCGATGAAACAGAAACCTGCTTTCGTCTGCGCCAGCGCGGCGGATGCCGCCCTGTTGGCACAAAAGGCGAGATGCCGGGCCCCGGCGCCTTCGAGCGTGGCGAGGTCGGAGACCTGCGCGGCCCCATCTATGCCATCCGGGAGTTCCACCTTGGCATGCGTGCACACATCCGCGAGCGTGAAGGGCCCGTGGTTATCATAGAAGCGAGGATCAGCCATGGCGCAGGCGGAGGCGCGCCACCCGAAGGTGACGCGCACCGATATTACCGGCCCTGTTGTTGCTGCATCGCCTGCATTTCCGCTGGCGACGGCGTGACAAGCTGCACTTTTATCGTCGGCATCTTCTGATCCAGCCGCTGGATCGCCGCGCCCGTGATATCGATATTCACGGTACCGAGAACGATAGCGTTGCGGTCAAACAGAAGATTGGCGTGACGTTCACGCAAGATACCCTGGAGGATCGGGCCTAACGCCTTTTCAACCTGCTGGCGTGCCTGAAGTACGCCACCCTGAATCTGCGCCTGGCGCGTCTGCACCTTCTGCTGGAAGGCCTGTTGCTGCGCCTGGAATGCTTTGACCTTCTTCGCCTTCACATCCGGCGCAAGGATCGCGATCTGTTGCTGGAGCTGCTGTTCCTGCGAACGGAGCGAGTCCGCCTGGCCTTTGAATTCCTTCTCCGCGGCTTGGGAATAGGCGTTGACCTGCTGGACGATGCTCTGCCCAACCTTCGACGCGCGAAGGATGGCGTTGCGATCGATCACGAGAATCACCGGTGCCGGTGTACCCGCAGCCGGGGCCGGCTTGGCCGGCGGTTGCTGCGCGGACGCCGCGCCCGGCACGAGAATAGAAATAATTGCACCCGCGATTGCAAAAGCCGCCACGGAGCGCGCCGCACGAGCGGCGTTAGTCGAAGTCGTCATGGAGTTAGAGTCCTGTTCCTGCGCTGAAGCGAATGATCTGTGACTTATCATAACTTTCCTTGATAAACGGCACACCAATATCAATTTGGACGGGACCAAAGGGCGATTTCCAGCCGATGGCAACCCCGCCCGAGGCGCGCAGGGCTAAATTGTCCTTAATACAAGGAGCCCCGCCCCCGTTGTTGTTGCCGCAATTCGGGATACCGGCGTTCCCCGAGATATGCCCCAGGGTGCCAAAATCGCTGAAAAGCGAGAACGAGATGCCATAGTCAGTCGGAAGGAAGTCCGGCAGGCGAACCTCCGCCGTACCGATCAGGTACGCCTCGCCGCCGATGGCGTTCTGCCCACCTTGCCCGTGAACGTTCAATTCGCGCGGGCCGATACCGGCGATATTGAAGCCGCGGAAGGAATCGCCGCCCATGAAGAAGCGCTCGTTGAGGCGCACATGCTGACCGGCATACCCCTGGATGTAGCCGCCCTGGAGCTGGAGCTTGGCGATGAAATCGTCATTGATGATCGGGTGATAATAACTCGCGTTCGCCGCTGTCTTTATATATTTCAGCGAACCGCCCAAGCCTGCGAGATCCTGGCTGAAAGCGAACGTCACGCCGTGGCGCGGCTTCAACAGGTCGTCGAGCGTGTTGTACGCATAGGTATACCCGATCGATGACGTGTCCGCCGTTCCCGACGCAAGTTGGATAGCGGTCGGCGCACCGGCGAATGGCCGTATGTGGTCGACGCGATAGGTGTAACGAAGGCCGACGCTGGCATATTCCGACGTCGGGAAGCCAAGGCGCAGCGTGCCGCCCGTCGAATCGGATTCGTAGTCGGCCTGCTGGAAGTCGGTCAGCACTTCGTAAAGATCGAAGCCCGCATTCAACTGATGATCCAGGAAATAGGGTTCGGTGAAGCTCAACTGGAACTGCTTGCTGATGTAAGAAAGCTGAACGGTGGCTTGCAGGCTTTGGCCGCGGCCGAACAGGTTGGTCTGTACATAGCTGAACTGACCGACGAACGAACTGGTCGACGAATAACCGGCGCCTAGCGACAACGATCCGGTGGCTTGCTCCTGAACATTTACATCCAGAACCGTTCGATCTGGCTGGCTGCCGGGCGATTGCTTGATATCGACTGTCTTGAAGAATCCGAGCCCCTTGATGCGCGTGCGCGAACGATCCACCAGCACGCGATTGAATGCATCGCCTTCCACCAGACGGAATTCGCGGCGAATGACTTTGTCCAGCGTGCGAGTATTGCCCTGAATGTTGATTTTTTCGACGTAAACGCGAGGGCCTTGCTCGATATTGAAGATCACGTCGATGGTGTGCGTGTCGCGGTTGCGCTTCAAGCGCGGATGGATTTCGGCGAAGGCATAACCTTTGGTGCCGGCCGCGTTGGTGAGCGCGTCGATCGACTTGTCGATCTTCTCGGCATCGTAAACGCTGCCGTCCTCGATCGGAACTAGCGGACGCAGCGCGGCTGGCGTCAATTCCTTGATGTTGGATTGAATTACGACCTTGCTGAAATGGTAGATCGGACCTTCATCGACGGTGAAGGTGATATAAAAATTCTGGCGGTCTGGTGAAAGTTCTGCAACGGCGGATACAACCTTGAAGTCCGCGTAGCCGCGCTTGATGTAGAAGCGCCTCAACTGTTCGCGGTCGAAAGTTAGACGATCCGGGTCGTAGTTGTCGTTTGACGAGAGGAACTTCCACCATTCCGTCTCTTCGGTGGCGATCTGCGCCTTCAGCGTGTCGTCATCGAACACCTTGTTACCGATGAAGGAGATGCGCGCCACGCCCGTGGTCGGGCCTTCGTTGATCGAGAAGATAAGATCGATACGATTCTGTGGCCGCTGGATGACTTGCGGATCGACGGTCGCTGCGAACTTTCCGTTGCGGCGATAGAGCTCGATAATGCGCGCAACGTCAGCTTGCACTTTCGCGCGCGTGAAGACCGTGCGCGGCTTAAGTTGCACCTCCTTGGTGAGATCCTTTTCAGAGACCTTATCCTCGCCTTCGAAGACGATGCGATTGATGATCGGATTTTCGACGACATCGACGGTTAGCGTTTGGCCATCCCAGCCGAATTTCACGTCGGCAAAGAGGCCGGTCGCAAACAAGGTCTTGAGCGAGGCGTCGACCTGTTGCTCATCGTAGTTGTCGCCCTGGTGGATTGTCAGATAGGAGATGACGGTGCCGGCTTCGATACGCTGGGTGCCGTGCACGACGATGGCCTTGATGATCGGGCCGGGGGCCTGCACTGGGGCCGGCGCCATGCTGGACGGCGCAGGATTGAGGGCCTGGCCGAAAGCCGGGGACGCCGCAGCAATGCAGGCCGCAACAAGGGCCGCGCGCTTACAACGGGCGAAAAGGAAGGCGATCAGGCTCATCCGCTCGTCTCAAAAGGCGCGGCCATTGGTTAACGGCCAGCGCTGTGTGTTTCAGAATAGATTCAGCCGGACAAGGTCGTTCCAGGTCGCCAAAACGAATAACCCAAGAACCGCCGCCAACCCCAGCCTAAATCCCACGTCCTGAGCCCGCTCTCCCAATGGCCGACCCAGAACCGCTTCGCATCCATAATACAGAAGGTGGCCCCCGTCGAGGATCGGAACGGGAAAAAGGTTTATAAGCCCGATGCTTACAGAAAGTAGAGCTGCCAGTTGGAGCAGGTTCATAAACCCCGCCGCGGCTGCCTGTTGGGAAACATTTGCCATCCCCAACGGCCCCGTGAGTTGGCTACTGCGGGAGTGGCCGGTGACGATGCGCCACAGATAGGTGAGCGACGTATCCGCCACGAACCAAGTCTGCTGGACAGCCCCCTTGAGCGCCGGGACCAGGCCCACAGGCTTAAAGCGCGCGTTCGAATCCGCGAAGGCTGGCTGAATGCCGATGCCGACGAACTTGACGGAATCGCCATAAAGATTAGCGGCTTTGATGAGGCGCGGTTTGAGGTGAACTGTCATCGGCAGGTTCTTGCGCGTAAACTCGATCGCGAGATCGGCCGATTTGTCTGCGCGAACGGCTTTCACCAATTCGTCAAATGTCTGGACCTTTTTACCGTTCACCGCATGGATGACATCGCCGGTTCGAATGCCTGCCACGGCGGCCGGCGCGCCCGGCGTTACCTTGCCGACGGCCGTCAGCACCGTGGGCTGCCCCAACATCATTAGAACCGCAGCAAAAATCACGATGGCGAGAATGAAGTTGGCGACCGGCCCGGCGGCAACGACAAGCGCGCGCTGATAGAGCGGTTTGGATTGAAAAACGTTCTCACGCTGTTCTGGCGTGAGCTGTTCGAGTTTTTCACGATCCGGAACGCTCGCCACGTTCTCGTCGCCAAGAAACTTCACATAGCCGCCAAGCGGAATCCAGCCAATCTTCCAATCGGTGCCCTTCTTGTCCTTCCATCGCACGATCGGACGGCCGAAACCGATAGAAAAGGTTTCCGCCGTAACGTTGAAGGCGCGCGCAACGGAGAAGTGTCCCAATTCGTGGAAAAACACCACGACTGTCACGACAAAAAGAAATGCCGGCAGACCGAGAGGAATCCAGCCTACCAATCCGTGCAAAGCATCCAACATCGGCGCTACTCCGTTTACGCGGCCATGCGGCGGCAGATCGTGCCCGCAAGATCACGGGCCTGGCGGTCCGCATCGAGGATGCCTTCGACGTCGTTCGGCACGCTCGCATTATTGGGCACGCGAGCCGTCAAAGTGTTTTCGACAACACGCGCGATATCGAGAAATCCAATCCTGCGGCCCAGAAAAGCCTGCACGGCGACCTCATTCGCGGCATTGAGGATGGTAGGCGCGAGCCCCCCGGATCGCAAGCAATCCTGAGCGAGTCCAAGGCATGGGAACCGTTGCGGATCCGGCGCCTCGAACGTCAATCTGTTCAACATCGCCAGATCAAGACGGTGAGACGGCGATGACATGCGCCGCGGCCATGCCAGAGCATGCGCGATCGGTGTGCGCATGTCCGGCGCGGAAAGATGCGCAAGCGTGGAACCGTCTGCGTAGGACACCATGCAGTGCACGATGGATTGCGGATGAACAAGGACGGCGAGCTTCTCCGGCGGAAGCGAAAACAGAAAATGCGCTTCTATCAGTTCGAGGCCCTTGTTCATCAAAGTGGCGCTATCGACCGAGATTTTCGCGCCCATCGACCAGTTTGGATGCGCCACCGCCTGTTCCGGTGTCGCCGCCGCCATGCGGTCGCTCGACCATTCGCGGAACGGTCCTCCGGATGCGGTGAGCGTCACGCGCTCGATGGCATGCGCTTCATCGAAATTCAGAAGCTGGAACGCCGCATTGTGCTCGGAATCGACCGGGATCAGCGTTGCACCGTATTCCGCGACCGCCCTGCAAAATATGTCGCCGGCAGCGACGATACATTCCTTGTTCGCCAACGCGATGGTGGCGCCACGCTTCACTGCGGCGAACGCTGGCGCCAGACTTGCTGCACCCACGATGGCAACCATGACGACCTCAGACGGGCGCGCAGCAGCTTCCACGACCGCTTCGTAGCCGCTTGCGGTTTGAATGCCGGTTCCAGACAGAAGAGATCTCAGCCGTTCACCAAGAGACGCATCGCCGATCACCGCAAGCCTGGGCCTGAAGCGGTGCGCCTGCTCCGCCAGCGCCTCGACGTTGGACTGCGCTGTTAAAGCCTCGACGGGAAATGCATCCGGGCCATGGGTTTCCCGCGCGTGCGCAATAACATCGAGCGTACTGATACCGATGGAGCCTGTGCTGCCAAGAACCGTTACACGGCGCGCCATGACCGAGGAGAGGCCGCCGCTCATGGTAGCCCCAGAGCGAACGGATCGACGTTGAATATCAGAAACATCAGTGCGGCGACGGGCGCGACGAACAACATCGAGTCAATGCGATCCAAAACGCCGCCGTGACCGGGGATAAGGCTACCGCTGTTCTTGCGGCCCACTTTGCGCTTCAGGAAGGATTCAAAAAGATCGCCCAGTTGACCGATCGCCGATGCGGCCAAACCCAGCGCGGCGCCATGCCATGGGCTCGATTGCAAAGACAGAAATACGCCGGCTCCGCCGAGCGCACCGGCAATCGCGCCGCCGATGGATCCCGACCACGTTTTGTTGGGCGATAGAGCAGGCCAGAGTTTGGGGCCCTTCAGAAGATTTCCTGTGACGAGCGCACCGGTGTCCGTAAGCCAGACGGCGAAAAACAGCGCGAACAATTCCCACACGCCGTTGGCCGGCACTTCGCGGATCGCAACAAGGCAGAGCGCGGGCACACCGATGTAAACCATCGAAGCTGCGTGCCAGAACATCGTTCTGCCGCGCGTGAATGCCAGCGCAAAGTTGAGAAGGATCGCGCCAACGAGGATCAACCAGGGAATACCGAAAAGCTGCGGATTGCCGGACTTCGCGACCAGAACCTCGCCAGCCGTTGAGATTACAATGGCAGCAATCGACACTGCCGCGAACCAGAAATAGCCCGCGCCCGACCACATGCGATGCCACTCGCGCGCCGCCGCCGAAGCGCCAACGGCGATAAAGGCAGCAAACCAGAAGCCGCCATAATAGGTCGCGGCAATTGCGATGGCGGCGAGCGCAAATCCGAAGAGCGGACGCATCAGCCAATCGAGAGTCACGTCGAAACCGAGGAACTTTCGCGGCGATCTCGCCGCCATATCGGAGCGATTTTGTGCGGTCACCGTGTTGGACACGCCGCTCAAGCGACTGCTTCCGGCGTCACAGCACCGAACCGGCGCTCGCGCTGCGCAAAGGTATCGAGTGCTTCGAAGAAGTCCTCACGCGTGAAGTCCGGCCACGCTTTATCCACGAAAACAAATTCCGAATAGGCCGATTGCCACAGCAGAAAATTGCTCAAGCGATATTCGCCGCTGGTACGGATGACCAGATCGGGATCGGGTGTTCCCGCCGTGGAGAGGCGCGACGCAAAGAAGTCGGTGGTGATCTTTTCAGGATCGAGTTCGCCTTTCGCGGCCTCGCGCGCCATATCACGCGCCGCGGCCGCGATTTCTTCCTGCGAACCGTAGTCGAACGCCAGGGTCAAATTGAGCCCGGTGCAGGCGGCGGTGCGTTGCTCGCTTTCCTTCATCAGCGCGACGATGTCTTCACTCGCCCGCGAGCGGTTGCCGATGAAACGCACGCGCACGTTATTTTCGAGAAGCTGGCTGACGTCCTCGCGTACATAGGCGCGGAACAGTCCCATCAGGTGGCTGACTTCGGTGATCGGCCGCTTCCAGTTCTCGGAGGAAAACGCGTAGAGCGTGAGATTTGGCAGCCCAATATCGTTGGCGGCTCGCACGATGGTACGCACGGTCGAAACACCGGCAACATGCCCGGCAGCACGCGGCATCATCCGTTTGCTCGCCCAACGGCCATTGCCGTCCATGACGATCGCGACATGGTTCGGCAGGCTGGCCTTGTCCGGCGGCGGTGCTGTTTTTGCCATGCGCGTTTCGTCCTAACTCTCGACAGCAGGTCAGACCTGCATGATCTCCTGCTCCTTGCCCTGCAAGGACTGATCGATGTCCCGGATATGCCCGTCGGTCAGCTTCTGCAATTCGTCACCGAGTTTATGGTGTTCATCCTGGCCGATCTTGCCGTCTTTTTCCGCCTTTTTCAGGGCGTCCATACCGTCGCGGCGAACGTTGCGAACAGCCACGCGCGCGGCTTCCGCGTATTTGTGGGCGAGCTTTACGAGTTCCTTGCGGCGCTCCTCGTTCAGCTCTGGCAGCGGAATACGAATAAGCTGGCCGTCCGTCTGCGGATTGAGACCAAGGCCGGCATCGCGGATCGCCTTGTCCACGGCCTTAACCAAACCCTTGTCCCACACCTGCACCGTGATCAGGCGCGGCTCTGGTGTGCCGACGGTGCCAACCTGATTGATCGGCGTGACGTTTCCATAGGCTTCCACCTTCACCGGATCGAGCAGCGCGGCACTGGCGCGGCCGGTGCGCAGGCCGTTCAGTTCGCTCTTCACGGTTGCGACGGCGCCGTCCATGCGGCGGTTCAGTTCATTCTTATCGTAGCTCATGAAAGTTCCTCCGCGAGGAGCCGAGCTTACGCCCGTTCCTCGATGATGGTGCAGCGGCCTTCGCCGCGAAGCACCGCGGCCAGCGAGCCGCGGTCGTGAATCGAGAACACGATAATGGGGATTTTGTTCTCCCGCGAAAGGCTCACCGCCGCCGCATCCATCACCTGAAGATTCTTCGCCAAGACCTCGTGATAGCTGAGAGAATCATAGCGCTCCGCTTTCGGGTCTTTCTTCGGGTCGGCGGAATATACGCCGTCCACCTGCGTGGCCTTCAGCATCGCCTGGCAGTTCATCTCGGCCGCGCGCAATGCCGCCGCCGTATCGGTCGTGAAGAACGGATTGCCGGTTCCGGCGGCGAAGATCACCACGCGGCCCTTTTCCATGTGCCGGATGGCGCGGCGGCGGATATAGGGCTCAGAGACGCTCGCCATTGGAATGGCGGATTGCACCCGGCAACCCACGCCGATCCGCTCCATCGCCGCCTGCATGGCGAGCGCATTCATCACGGTCGCCAGCATGCCC
>JAFECP010000023.1 GCA_018242105.1 Pseudomonadota bacterium | reverse complement strand
ATCCGGTGATGAAAGCTCTGGCGATAAAACACCCCCGACGACACGACGAAGATGATGAACTCGATGACGATCACGTCCGCTCCTGGCCCAAAAAGCTCGATCTTTAGCCGGGCCTTACGGCGCAAAAACGGCAAGGACAAGACTCTGCCGCATTAAAAGATTAGAAGATTGGCGCTTCTCGCTGCCTCAGAACGTCAGACCCGACGAAGCTAAACATGCGCGTCCCCGTGATGAGCGGCTCGGATTTGCCCGCAAAGCGGTGCACACCGACACAGAACCGCAAATCCGGCCCGGTGAGCCAAATCTGCTCGAACTTTTGTGCCTCAAACCATCCGCAGATTTTCGGCACACGATCCGGCGCACGGCGGTGGCGCGTCCAAATAATTCTGGCACCGTTCCGGCATAACTGCGGGCAGATCGCGATGGTGCGCAGCACGTCGTCATCGGTGATGTTGCCGAAAAGGCCGCAGGCCAGCACCAAATCCGCCGGCACCATGCCGCGATAGCGATCGGTGAGAGAGGCATCGCCCGTTACCACCTCCACTTGTTTCAGCCCGGTGGCAAGAATAGCTTGGGTGGCGCGCGCAGTATTCCGCTCGTCCAGTTCGACCAGCCGCGCGTGAACATCGTCCCGCCGCGGATGATCGGCCAACACCTCCAGCAGGTCGCGCCCCTGCCCGGCGCACAAACTCACGATGCGGAGCGGGCCTGGCGGGCTATTGTCCAATGCCGTCCGGATTTGCGCCTGAACGATCTGCAGCCGCCGCGCCAGTAGCGAGTTGGGCCTATCGTAGTCGCCATGCCAATTTTGCCAGTCCATGCGAAAAGCCTACAGCGGCGTTGCGCGGATCACAAAAAACAACGTTGCGCGAATGTTCGGCGGCGGCGGGCGATAGCAAGAAATGTTGAAAGACGGCCCGAAAAACGCTTAGGCTTCCGGTCCTTTGATATACGGCTCGACTGTGCCCTTGAGTTTGATCGTCATGGGATTGCCGAAGCGGTCCACACTCTTGCCGGCGACGACCCGAATCCAGCCTTCGCTTACACAATATTCCTCGACATTGGTTTTCTCCGCACCGTTGAATTTGATGCCGACACCCTTTTCGAGAAGCTTCTCGTCGTAGTGCGGGTTTTTCGGGTTCACGGACAGACGATCGGGCAGCGTGTCGGGCATTTCATCTCTCGGAAAATCAGAGGGCCGTTCATAGTCGATTTTCCGCGAGTGATCCAATAGCGGAACCTTTCCCTCTGCCCCGGCGTTGCGAGCGCGAGGGGTCTATTGTCTTGCGGCCGGGCGGGAGGGCCGCGTTTTCGGGAGATTTTCATGAATGGAACTCGTTTGGCAGTTCTTGCCGCCGTTCTCTGCATGGGCGCGGCAACGCCGGCTCTTGCCGAATGGGACAGCATCGGTTCGGTCCATGTGAGCGGCGGACGCGATCGCGATGTGCGCAATTTCGATCTTGGCGGCCCGGTGGACGCGATAAGCCTGCGTGCGGAAGACAACACCGTCGATTGCCATTCTGTAACCGCCACCTTCGGCAATGGCGACACACGGCAAGTGTTTTCGGGGCGTCTCTATGAAAACCGCACCACGAGCCTCGACCTGCCGGGAAACAACCGCAACATCAAGCGCCTTGCCTTCAACTGCAGTGCCGGACGCTGGCACGACGCCACGATTCGCATCGCCGCAGATATCGGTTCGCATCGCGATGAATGGCGGCGCAATCCGAACTTCGGCCGCATGTGGGCGCATATGTTCAACTGGGGCAGCAATGCCGTTAACAACTGGCAGTACATCGGTCAGGAAAGTTTCGAAGGGCGCCATGACAGCGAAAGCGCGTTCACCGGCTGGCGCGGACGCAACACAAACGCCATCGCGCTAAAGCCGCTCGATGCCAGCGCGCGCTGCTCGCGCGTGACAGCCATGTTCCATAACGGCAGAATGCGCGATCTTAACGTCAACAATGGCGACTTCATGCGCCAGGGCCAGTATTACAAGATCGACCTGCCCGGCGACCGGCGCAATCTGACCAGCCTGAACCTGCGGTGCCGCGCCACGGACGCGCGCCGCGTGACGATTCAGATCTTCACCAGAAAATAGATCGTTTGGCGCAGAACGAAAGGCCCGGAGCTTCCTCCGGGCCCTTTTGTTTGAGGCACAAACTTAAGCCGCGCACTTCCGGGCAACGAGCAGGTTTTCGAGGGCGCTTGAATTCCAGCGGCGTTTGTAACCGGCGACGGCGAGGCTGAAATAGAGCGGATCGCGCAGCCAGTGGGCGAGCATCTTCCAATCCATGGCATTCGGCGCACGGCCACGCAGCATGTGCTTCAGCAGTGCGCCGGGCTGGCGCAATTCGCCATCCGCCACCGTGATGATCGGCCCGTCGGGACCGGCCTGCAATTTGGCAAAATGCGACTGCGCCCCGCTCGCGGCTTCTATCTTAGCGAAGTTCGCACCCGCGACCATCGCGGCATCCATCGTGAAGAAAAAACGCGGATTGCATTCGAGCAGCCAGACGGTTCCGTCCGCCTCGATGCGGGCATCGAAATTGAACACGCCTTCCAGCTTCAGCTTGGCCGAAATATCGCCGACGATGCGTGCCAGTTCCGGCTCGCGCTGGAAGGTGAAATCGTTGTTGGGATAACAGTATGTCACCTGCTTTTGCACCACGCCCTTGTGCGCGAAGATGCTGATCGAACGATCGACGCCTACAATGAAGTCCTGCACCAGAACCGGCGCGTAGTCGATCGTGGATGCGATTTCGAGCGCGTTGTCCCGGTCGATCTTCACAACGCCGACGCTGCCCCAGCGATTGATCGGCTTGAGGATCGCAGGAAGCTTGATGCAACCATTCTTGATCGCCGCGATCAGCGCTTGGCGGTTCGCTAGGATATGGCCTTCGGGATGGCGAATATCGTTGGCGCGGCAAAATTCCATGAAGCGGTCTTTGGTGACGAGCTGATCGAAAGTCGCCAGATCCGGAATTGGAAAAACCGGCGTGGTCAGCAGATGGCGCGTGCGTGCCAGCAGGCGCGTGGCGATGGCGTCGGCCGGAAGGATCATATCGATCTTGTGCTTGCGGCAAAACGCTTCGATCTTGGCGGCTGCGGCTTCGGGCACGGGCTCCGGTTCGAAGGTGAAATCCCGATACCCAGCGCAAAAGCGCGAGACGGCCAGCGAACGCGCTTCGTCATTGCAGAACAGAAAGACCTTCGCGCCTGTCGCGGCGGCGCACCGCATGACGCGATAGGGCGCCTGGAAGGACTGGGCGAGCAAAAGGATGTTGCGCGGCTGGCGGGGCATTCCAGCGGCAAGCGAGATCAGGCGGTCGTGCGGAAATGGCGCGTTCATGCCCCTGTTGTTGCAAGAGCGCTGCCAGATTTTGAGGTATTAATCCGGCTCCAATCGTCCCAAAGCTGGAAGCTTGTTTCAAAAAGGGAACTTCCGTGCGGCCACCGAACAGGCAAGAAAGGACCGGGACATTGCCCGGCCCTTAAAGGCAAGAAACAGTTCAACTTATGGCGCTGGCGCGCCTTTCATCGGCACGACATAGGCTGTGAATTTCCCCAGTTGGCAGACCTGATGGGTCTCGATGACGCTAATGCCTGTGCCACTGCAGATTTCGCTGTTGTGCCCGATCACAGTGAACCCATGAAAGGCCAGACCGCTGCAGGATGCCTGCAGATCGTTCTGCCAGACCTTTCCGCCCCGCATGTAGAAAAGGACGGTCTTCGGATTCACGGTATGGGTATGATCGATAAGTTCGGACTGAATGCAGGCCGGTCCGGACGCTATCGACGCCATTTCCGTGCCTGCCTGTGCCGACCCGGCCATAAGAGCGGCAGCAACAGCCGCAACGATTGATAATCTCATCGGATACCTCCAATGAATGAAACGCCCTCACGCGCGACATTATCGCGCCGGAGCGCTCCGGCGCGCAATCGTGCAGACTGCCTCGGCCATCACGTTTCTACATGTGGCCGGCGGGTACAGGCTTGGCGGCCGCGCTGAACGCACCCAGCGAACAAACGGCATGCGTGCGCAGGACATGGATGATCTGCTGGTTGCCGCAAATTTCATCCGGTGGCGTAACGTCGTATCGGAAACCGTTGAAGGTCAGGCCGGAGCAAGTTCCGTGCAGATCGTTGCGCCACACATCGCCGTTGTTCATGTGGAAGATGATCGTCTTGTCATCCGGCGTCTTGGTATCGCGGATATTCATCGTTCGCAGGCATTTGGGCGCAGGCTTCGGTGCATCTAGCGCCTGCGCGGCTGACACCATGCCAAAGATCATCGCGGTTGCGAGAAGAAGTGGTTTCACTGATTTCTCCTTTTTTGAATTTCCATTTTGCATCAAGCCCGTCCGGGCCCACCGCTATCATGCGGTGCGGGGTTTTGCTCGCCGGAGCCCGGTGGTGGTGGCGGTGAATCATCATCATCGCCCTGATCAGCGGCGGCAGGATTGCCCTGCCCGGCGGGCGGCGCCACGTCCTGCGGCGGCGGCATATCCGGTGGCGGGTCATAAGCGCTGCTGCTATCCAGATCGGGCGAAGGCGGTGGCGTCGGCGGGGTATCGTAAGCGCCCGTGTCATCGGCGGGCGGCAGCGAAGGCTGAAGGCTTTGCGGCTGGTTGCTTGCATCGGCTTCGCGTCTGAGCAAGCTCGCAATGAGGTCTTTCAACTCGGGAGACGGATCGGCTTCCTGCTGCACGCGCGCCTGCTCGATGCAGGCATCGATCTGGTCCGGCGGAGGGTTGCTGCATTGGGCGAGAATGCGCTGCGTCTCGTTCTGCTGGCCGCAGGCGGGCAAGGTCACGCAGGCCAGCGACACCAGACAGACCGAACCCAGAATAGCCAAACGCGTCATCAACGACTCCGATAAAGCCGGTCTGCACAGCCATATTCGCGCGCTTTGCGGTGGCCGCAAAGAGGCCCCGCCCCACCTTTGCTTGACTTCCCGCCGCCCCTTCCCGATGTTCCGCGCCCAACCGATTTTTGAGGAGAATGCCGTGTCTGCGCCCGCTTCCGCGTCTAATGTGACCGTCACCTTACCGGATGGTAAGGCGCTGACGGTGACGCGCGGGACCACCCCGGGCGAGATCGCGGCATCGATCGGCCCCGGCCTTGCGAAAGCAGCCCTCATTGCCGAAGTGAATGGCAAGGAGTGGGACCTGTTTCGCCCCATCGAGGAAGACGCCAAGCTTCGCATCATCACCAAGAAGGATCCGGAGTCGCTGGAGCTGATCCGGCACGACATGGCGCATGTCCTCGCCATGGCGGTGCAAGCGCTTTACCCGGGTACCCAGGTGACCATCGGCCCGGCGATCGAAGACGGCTTCTATTACGACTTCGCGCGCGACACCCCGTTCACGCCCGACGATCTGCCGAAGATCGAAGAGCAGATGCGCAAGATCATAAAAGCCGGTCTGCCGACCCGCCGCGAAGTATGGCCGCGCGACAAAGCCGTCGCGCACTTCAAGGGCATCGGAGAAAGTTACAAGGCCGAGCTGATCGAAAGCATTCCGGCCGGCGAAGACGTTTCGATCTACTGGCATGGCGACTGGCATGACCTCTGCCGCGGCCCACATTTCGCAACCACCGCGCAGATTCCCGATGCGTTCAAGCTGACCAAGATCGCGGGCGCTTATTGGCGCGGCGATGCCAAGAACGCGCAGCTTCAGCGCATCTATGGCACCGCGTGGCGCGATCAGAAGGAATTAGACGCTTACCTGCTCAAGATCGAAGAGCAGGAGAAGCGCGATCACCGCAAGATCGGCCGCGAGCTGGAACTTTTCACCTTCTCTCCGGATGTGGGCGCGGGGTTGCCGCTGTGGATGCCGAACGGCATGGTCATCCGGCAAGAGCTGGAATTCCTCGCGCTGCAGGAAGAACGGAAAGATGGATATCGCCGTGTGGCGACGCCCCACATCACCAAGGAAGCTCTCTATTACCGTTCGCGGCACCTGCCCTACTACAAGGATGACATGTACTCGCCGCTCGAAATCGAAGGCGAGAACTTCTACCTGCGCCCGATGAATTGCCCGCATCACCATCTGATCTATGGTGCGACACGGCATTCCTATCGCGAGCTGCCGATCCGCATCGCCGAATACGCGCAGGACTATCGCTATGAGGCATCAGGCGGCCTTTCCGGCCTGATGCGCGTGCGCGGCTTCTGCCAGAACGATGCTCACATCTATTGCCGCTACGATCAGGCGAAAGAGGAGTTCATTCGCGTGATGCACCTGCACGCGCGATATTACGATCTCTTCAACATCAGAGACTACTACATGCGGTTCTCGCTGCCCGATCTGGACAAGCTCGATAAATATGTCGACGAGCCCCAGAAATGGCTCGACGCGATGAAGATCATCAAGCAGGCGATGGACGAATCCGGCTATCGTTATATCGAGGCGACAGGCGAAGCCGCGTTCTATGGCCCGAAGGTCGACTTCATGGTCAAGAGCGTCATCGGCACCGAATACGCGATCTCGACCAACCAGCTCGACTTCCTGGCAACGCAGACCTTCAACCTCAAATACATCGGCGAAGACGGCGCGGAGCATCCACTCTATGTCATCCACCGTGCGCCGCTTGGCAGTCACGAACGCTTCACGGCCTTCCTGATCGAGCACTATGCCGGGGCGTTTCCCACATGGCTTGCACCTATACAGGCGCGCGTGATCCCTATCTCCGACAAGGTGAGCGGCTACGGACAGAAGGTGGTGGACACCCTGTTCCAGACCCCGGTCGTAAACGGCACTGCGGGCCTGCGGGTGGACATCGACACCTCGTCCGAGCGCATGCAGAAGAAGATCCGCGACGCCCAGTTGCAGAAGATCCCCTACATGCTGGTGGTCGGCGAGCGCGAGGCCGCCGAAGGCAAGGTCGCGGTGCGCCTGCGCTCGGGCAAGGATCTGGGGGCTATGCCGCTGGAATCCTTCATTTCCCGCATCAAGGGTGAGGCGGAATCCCGCGTGGATGTGGCCGAATAGGCCTTGCGAAACGAGCGGCGCTACCTATTCTCTTGCCGACTCCGGCGGAATCCCGCCGGAACGGCAAGTGCCGGCTTGGGTTAAACCCGCGCCGGTGCGCCATCACGAAAGGCTAATCCGCTGCGCCACTGACCGAAACATGTTTCGCGAGGCCCCGGTGGAGACCTTGCGAGGCGTGATTGCGCACGGCTTACAACAGGAGAGAGTCATAGTCGCCAGACGTTTTAGTTCACAGCAAGCGCCCGCCCCCAAAGATGGCCCGCGCGTCAACGAAGACATCCATTCCCGCACCATCCTTCTGATCGGTGACGAGGGCGAAAAATTCGGAGAGATCGGTATCGACGAAGCCCGCGCCATCGCGGAAGAGCGCGGATACGATCTCGTTGAGGTTTCGCCGGACGCGAAACCACCCGTGGTCAAGCTGATGGACTACGGCAAATACAAATACGAGCAGCAAAAAAAGGCCGCCGAGGCGCGCAAGAAGCAGAAGGTCATCGAGATCAAGGAGATCAAGATGCGCCCGACCATCGACGACCACGATTACGAAACCAAGATGAAGGCCATGCAGCGCTTCTTCGGCGAAGGCGACAAGGTGAAAGTCACCCTGCGCTTCCGCGGACGCGAAATGGCGCACCAGCATCTGGGCATGGAATTGCTGACCCGCATCACGAAGGACACCGAGACCTACGCGAAGATGGAGCAATATCCGAAGATGGAAGGCCGCCAGATGATGATGGTTCTGGCGCCGCGCTGATCCCAGCGCAACAAACTGACAAAAACGGCCTTCGCGAGAGGGCCGTTTTCTTTTTTGACGGTCAGAGGCTGGCGGCGCGCGCCACGGTGCGCATGGCCTTGGCGCCCATGTCCTCGAACGAAACCATCGGCGAGACCCTGTCGTCCTGAATGTTCGGGCGGCCCGACATCGCCTTATAGGCGACCCGGCCATCCTGAATGAGAAGCACGACTTCCGCCGACCAGCCGTAGTTCACTGCCGTGCGCTTAAAGCCGAGCACGTCGAGGAACCAGTTTCCGGCGTGCTCCCGATGCAGGCGTTCAGGACGGAAAACGAGCGCGGTGCAATGATCGCGCGCATCAATGCACGAACGCACCGACGGATCGAGCTTGTCGAACTTCACAGAGTCGCGCGGCATGAAGCGCTCGACAATGCCGAGATAGGAAAGCGCCTCCACATTCGGGGAGGACGTGGTGTCGAAGCCGATATCGTTCAGGTCGGAGACCCGCGTGAAGCCCGGCATAATGTGATCGTAGGCGATAGAGACTTGCTTGTAGGACCGGAACTTCGTGTTCTGGACGTCCGTCCGATAGGGCAGCAGGCCTAGCCCGCCACACCCCACAAGCACCAAAGCCACTGCGAGACTGGCAAAAATGCGCGCATAACGGCGCGTGCCGCCCCGGTTCGCCGACCCCATGAAACCCCCAACGCCCAAAAACGCTTATTATTTGTTTGGATGCTAGCCAAAATGGCACAGTTTGCAAAGGCAGGATATCGGCATGGTAAGCGCGGAAGCGCTCAGGGTTGCGGAAAGCGGGCGCAGCAATCGGCAAGTGTCTCCGGATCCGCATTGCCACCCGACAAAACAACGCCCATCGTCTCGGCCTTATCGCGACGGTTCGATGACAAAAGCGCCGCCAATCCCGCGGCGCCGCCCGGTTCCACAACGATTTTCAGCACACGGACGGCATAGCTGACCGCCCGCGCCAGCGCGTCGTCCGTCACCGTTACGCCGCCGGACAAATACTGTTTCGCAACTGCGAAGGGCACTTCTCCCGAGAAGGGCGACTGGAGCGCGTCGGCCATTGACGGCTTGTCAGCGGGTGCCATCGTGCGCGCGCCCTTTGCGAGAGAGAGCGCCATGCTCTCATAAGCTTCCGGCTCGACGGAGATCACCTTCGTGGCCGGGCTGATGTGACCAAATGCGAGCGCCGTTCCGGAGGCCAGTCCGCCGCCGCTCGCCGGAATGAAGACCCGGCCAATGTCTGCGCCGGCGGCGCGCGCCTGGGCCGCCATTTCCAAACCCGCCGTGCCCTGCCCCGCCACAATGAAGGGGTCGTCGAAAGGTTTGATGAGGGTCGCGCCCGTCTCTTCCTGAATCTTGCGCGCGATGGCTTCGCGATCCTCACGTTTGCGATCGTAGGTGACGACCTTCGCACCATAGCCGCGTGTATTCTCGATCTTCGTGCGCGGTGCATCCGCAGGCATGACGATGGTCGCCGGAAGATCGAACAGGCCGGCAGCGGCGGCCACACCCTGCGCATGATTGCCGGAGGAGAACGCGATCACGCCGCGTTTCCGTTCGGCTGCCGGGATCAGCAGGATGCGATTGCAGGCGCCGCGGAATTTGAAGGAGCCGGTGCGTTGAAACGGTTCTGCCTTCAACAGGACCCGCGTGCCCATGCGGGCGTTGAGCGCCGGGCTTTCCAGCAGAGGCGTTACCACAGCCCAGGGCGCGATCCGCTTGGCGGCGTCTTCGATATCGGAGAATTCGGGGAGGCGAATGGACATGAGGGCACTTCGCCACAAGCAACGCGCCAGCGCCAGAGCGGAGCCGGTCTGCAAATTGGTGGAGGAAAGACAAAGCTCCGCACTTTGCCGTTTGGCACTTCTTGGAAAATTCATACGCCTGCTCTGAAATACTGAGGGCGGTGCGGGACGCCGGAAAGGCGTGTGCACGAGAGAGATGCTCTTCTTTCGAAGAGCGATGGATTGTTGGGAAGCCTTGTTCGGCATCCCGCACCCGGCGTTTTCTGTCCGCGGGTCCGATGGCCACTTCGTTACTCTCACATCGCTCGACAGGTCCGCTTGCCATCGCGGATTATCCGGCTTTCGCCGGGCCCGTGGTCTTGGCGAGGATTTCGCGCTGCAGGACATTCTCCTGCGGCTGCCTTCCGGGCGTTCCCTGTCGGGCGCGTGGCGGCAGCGGTATCGGATCGCGGCCTCCGCTTCTCAAAGCCCTCGTTACGAGCTTTCTCGGCGGACGCCGATCCCACCCGGCGATCAGGACGGTCCGGACCGCCCCCTCATGGGTGAGACATCCCCAAACTAGAACATAATAGGAACATGTCAAGTGAAATTATGAGGAAAAATCTATCTCACTCCAGATTTGGGCGGAAATTCACATAATCCTTTTTGACATCAAACGCTTACGGCAATGCCCGTCTTCAGGCCTTCAGCCCGGATGGCGTCCAGCTCCGCCACAAAATCCTCGCCGAAATAATAGGCCAGCTCGGCGCGCAGGCCGTCATAGGCGTTCGGCCCCTGATCGGCGCAGACGAGCGATTTGTCTTCCAGTTCACCGGACGCGACGAGGACGCCGCCTTCGAAGGTCAGCGGAAACAGGATGCTCACCAGCGGCTTGAGCTGGTGATAGTCGATGCCCTTCCCGATGCAGTAGCTGTGGATTTTGCAGCCGCGTTGTTTCCTGTCGAGGAACACGCACGCGCCGTCCTTCACCCGCGTGCGTGCTTGCGCACCGCCGGGAAACTCTTCGTCCTTCCAGGTTTGCCGCGTAAACCATCTGGCGCGCGGCACGCCGACATGGGCATCGAAATCCGGGCCCAGCGCTTCGATGCGCGCAATATTCTCCACGTCGATATCGACGCCATAGGAGCAGCACTGGTCCTTGCAGAAACCGCAGGCCATGCAATGGGTGAAATAGCGATAGTTGAAGATCGCAGGATCGACGGCGCGGATGACGGGCCTGCCGAAGACGGATGCATATTCCCGTGAAAGCGCGATCACTGCAGAGCTGCGGCGATGATTTTCTCGAGCGCGTTGCCGTAGTCGTAACCGGCTTCCGCGCAGGCCGCCGCGAAGCCCGCGTCCACATCCAGCGACGGGTTGGGATTGACCTCGAGGATCAACGGATTGCCCTGCTCGTCCACGCGAAAGTCGATGCGCGCGAAGCCGCGATTGCCGAACAGCGTGAAGGCCTCGCGCGTCAGGCGCGCCAGTTCGGCGGCAAGCCTGGGGTCTTCATCCTCAAAACCGAACACACGGGCCGACTGCTTGCTCTCTTCGCTGCTGTCGTCCCATTTGCAGGCATAGCCGACGATGCGCGGCTTGGCCGGATTCCAGTCGATGAACTGGATTTCCGCCAGCGGCAGAACGCGCAGGTTCTTTCCCTCTTCAATGACCGAGATGTTGAACTCCCGGCCCTCGACATAGGCTTCCGCGAACCAGCGGCCGCCATATTCCTTGAAGCATTTCTCCGCCCGCGCGCGGACTTCCGCGCCCATCACCACCGCGCCGTCGTCAAGACCGAGCGATGCGTCCTCCGTGGAAGATTTCACGATGTATTTCTGGCCCGCCTTCAGACCATGCCAATGCGGGCCGACGGCCCAATCGGGCGTCGGCAATCCCGCGGCGCGCATAATCTCCTTGGCGAAGGGCTTGTCGCAGGTGGCGACGATCGCGGCAGGGCCGCCGCCGGTATAACGCAGCCCCATCTGTTCCAGATAAGCCGGCGCGACAGCGGAAAGCTGGTCCTGGCCCAGCGCATGCTCGACCATGTTGAAGACAATGTCGGGCTTTGCCTCCGACACTTCCTTGGCGAATTTTTCATAATTCGCTTCGAACGGCGCCAACTGAACGAAGTGGCCCCGCTTGGTGAGCGTCTCGCCGATTTGCTTCGCCGTGAGAATCGAATCTTCAATCTCCGGCGGCGCCTGCGAATCGGCGTCGAGATGCAGCACAAGAACACGCATGAATTTATTAAGCCGCGACTCGCCGTCCCGGCGCAAGAGCCGGATGACGTTTCAGAAACGACGACATGATTCGGTTTATCAGCTCCGAATACGTCAGGCCTTCGTAGTTCGCGATCAAACACAGATCCGAATGATCCGGCCGCATGCCCGCGATCGGATTCACTTCGATGAAGTGCGGCTTGCCATTGCCGTCGCAACGAATGTCGATGCGCCCGCCATCGCGGCAGCGCAACGCGCGCCATGCCGCCAGCGCGACGGCGGCGGCGCGCTTGGCCTCGGGGAGATTCGTCACGCTTTTGATGGTGACGCGCTCTTCCCAGCCTTCGCTTTTGTTCTCCAGGCCATAACCGTCGCCAACCCATCCGGCGAGCGGAACGATCTCGGTTACACCCAGCACCCGGGCGTCTTCGCCCGTGCCGGTGATGCCGACGGTGAATTCGCGGCCGGACAGGAACGTCTCCACCAAGACCGGCTGATGGAATTTGCGCAGCAATTCTTTCGCGGTGGCCGCGAGCGCTTTTTTATCGCTCACCTTGGACTTCGCATTCACACCCTTGCCGGAGCCTTCCGCCACCGGTTTCAGGAACAGGGGGAACGGCAGATCGATCCTGGCGATATCCGAAGGCTTCTCGATCAGCGCGAACCCGGCGGTCGGCACGCCCTGGCTGCGCACGACATGCTTGGTCATCGCCTTGTCGAGCGTCAGCGCCATGGTGAGCGCGTCGGAGAAGACATAAGGAATCCGGTAGGCGTCCAGCAGCGTGGGCACCTGCGCCTCGCGCGCCAGCCCGTACATGCCTTCGCAGAAATTGAACACCGCGTCCCAGCGCTCGCCCGCGACCAGCGCCGCCGCCAGCTTCTTGATGCCGCCGATCTTCACCGGCTCCCAGCCGAGAGAGGCCAGCGCATCAAAGATCGCGTCAATGGTGACTTCCGCATCGAACTCGGCCGCGTCCTCTTCGCTATAGCCTTGCGCGAGGTAATCGGACTTCAGATCGTAGCAGATGCCGATACGCATCATTCGGCCGCGAGTTTGTGCTTCGGCTTGCGCTTGTCGGCGCCCAAGGTGCCGCCAGGATCGGGATAGGCGTAAACCACACCCTCGAAATTGCGCAGCAGAAGATTGTCTCCGTCGCGGCCGACGATGCAGTCGGGCGCAAGCTGGATCTTGCCGCCGCCGCCGGGCGCATCCACGGCGAAGATCGGCGTGGCATAACCGGTGGTGAAGCCGCGCAGGCCTTCGATGATCTCCAGGCCCTTCTCCACATTGGTGCGGAAATGGCCGGAGCCTTTCACCGGATCGGGCTGGTAGAGGTAATAAGGCTTCACCCGGCGCTTCAGCAGGCCGTGCATCAGCGGCTTCATGATGGAGATGTCGTCGTTGATCCCCTTCATCAGCACCGTCTGCGAGCCCAGCGGGATGCCCGCATCGGCCAGGCGATTCAGGGATTCGGTCGTCTCCGGCGTGAATTCGCGCGGGTGGGTGACATGGATGGAGAGGAACAGCGGATGATGCTTCTTGAGCATCTTCACGAAGTCCTTGGTGATGCGCTGGGGCAGCACCATCGGGATCTTGGTGCCGAAGCGCAGGAACTCGATGTGCTTCATCTTGCGCAGGCGGGTGAGCAGGTAATCGAGCTTCTCGTCGGCGATGGAGAACGGATCGCCGCCGGACATCAGCACATCGCGGACCTCGGTGTGCTCCTCCAGATAGGCCAGCGCCTGCTCCCACTGCTTGGGGGAGAACTGGTACTCGCCGCCCGGATTGCCCACCGCGCGGGCGCGGGTGCAGTAGCGGCAATAGGTCGAGCAGGTGCCGGTGGTCAGGAACAGGACGCGATCCGGGTAGCGATGCACGATGCCGGGCGCGGCGGTGTCGTGGTCCTCGGCCAGCGGGTCGATCGACTCGCCCGGAAGCACGATGTCTTCCTTGGTGGAGATGACATGGGTGCGGCGCAGCGGTTCGTTCGGGTCGTCGCGGCCCATCAGGCTCGCGTAATAAGGGGTGATGCCGACCGGCAGCGGCCCCTTGTGGCGGGTCGCGGCGGCGCGCTCCTCCTCCGACAATATAAAGACCTTCTCCAGGTCAGCGGCGCTACGGATGCGGGCCTGGAACTGCCAGTGCCAGTCATTCCATTCGGCCGTGGTCGTCCCCGGATAGATGCGGCGATAGAAGTCGCGGGTCTCTTCGCCCACGGGGAAACTCAGGCGCGGCTTGGCTTTCGCCTTGCCGATCCGGGTCAACTGCTTCGCATTCTGGCTCTGGAGGACGGTACTGGCGGCTGGCTTCTCTTGGCCGGCTCGCAACGGGGACTTGGCGGTTTGCCCCCGCAACAGTTGGAGACTCATTGAGGTCTCGTAACGCTCCTGCGAACACCTCGAAGATCCCAGCGATCTCAACCGGTGAAGCTATACAGAGCGATATTTAACGCGTTAATCCTCTTGTCAAGTGAAGGTCTGCGAATACTGGAATTCGCAGCCCATTCGTCCAGTAAAACGTGCAAGTAAAACGGATGCGCCATTGAAGTTTATTCAAGTAAAGGCGGCGCGATATGCGCACCTGTGGTGCATTCTAAATTTCCGCGAATGTTGCGCGCCGCAAGACGAAACAACGAACCGCTTCGCGATAACTCGCGAAACTTTGCGCATGCGGGCGACTCATGCGCGATGATTCGCTTTTGCCATTTCCGAAAAGTGATTCAGGACTGACTCGCACGCATCATTGCGAAGTCTGTGGACCACGATAGTCGCGCGCATCGTAGAGCTGTGTGACGCGGATATGCCGCCCGCCGATCGGGACCGTGACCGTGTCCGCAAGCGTATTCGAATCGAAGGTGCCAAGCACGGCCGGCGCTTCCTGCGGCGATACCACCATCAACACCCGGTGCGCGGGCACCGTCAGCCGCAGCGTCATCTGGAAATGATCGTCGTCGTGCAGATCCTTATCCCACATGCGCACAAAGGCAGTGCGCGGCGCCGCGTAGTAGAGCAACTCGGCCATGATGCTCCGGTTGGCGGCGGAGATGAGCGCGTAGTGGCCCTGCTGTGCTTCATCGGCCACAGCGGTCCCCAGTTCGCGCCAGCCCTCCATGCGCTTGAACGCATTGCCCAGGCCGATGCCATTGGCGAAAGACGGCGACAGAAGGATGAGCCACAGCACCGCCATCACCAGGCCGTCGAGCACAAAGGAGGCCCACAGAAGGCGGGAATCCCACAGGCCTATCAATGCCGCGACGGCAAGCGGGGTGGCGGCCACATAGGCCGTTGCGGCCCAGTTGGCATTGGCTTCGGAGATGAACGACTGGACGATGATGAGGATCAGGGGCGGTGCGCAGAATGCCGCCAGAACGAGGCTGCCCTGTGAACGCTCGGGACCGCGCGCCAGTTTCCAGAACATCAGCAGCAGACCCACCATCAGGATCGGCCCGAAGACGCCGAATTGTCCGCCAATGAACGAAGCGGTCTCGCTGAGGCTGTAACGGGCGCCGGCCCAATCGGCATTGTGTTCGGTATGCGCCACGGTGGGGAAGTGATGCGCGGCGTTCCACAACACGTTGGGCAGCAGCAGCAGCAGGCCTATCGCCAGTATGGCGGCGCCGCGCCCGCCAAGGACGACCTTGCGGGCTTTGGGGGAAAACAACGCCGCGAAGCCCGCACACGGCAGGACGTAGAACATCGCGTATTTGGCTTCGAGGCCGAGGCCGAAGGCGATGCCGGCCAGGATCGGCCAGCGCCAACGCGGGTCGTCCATCGCGCGGAGGAAGGCATAGAGTGCGATTGCCCAAAAAAACAGCAGCGGCACATCGGTCGAGATCAGACCGGAAGAATAGGACGCGCCCGGCGTCGTCAGATAGGCCAGCGCCGCGAACATGGCGGTGCGCGCGTCGAAGCAGCGCCGCGCGATCCCGAACAGCAACAGCGCGGTCATCGCATGGAGCAAAGGCGATCCGATGCGGATGGCCCATTCGGCCTGGC
Organism: Pseudomonadota bacterium; assembly: GCA_018242105.1. GTDB lineage: Bacteria > Pseudomonadota > Alphaproteobacteria > Micropepsales > Micropepsaceae > Rhizomicrobium. Next base: position 32,070 of record JAFECP010000023.1, on the reverse strand, counting down.
CGAATATCGCGGTCGTCAGCCAGATGACCCAGCCGATCATCGGCGGCTTGGAGAAATAGCCCCAGTCCGGATTCTGGGACCACCACCAGTATTGCGCCTCGTCCGGATAGAGGTCGAGCGGCGACAGGACCAGCACCGCCACGCGGATAGCCGTTATGGCGGCGATAATGGCGAGCGCGATGTGGAAATAACGGCGGTCTTCGGCGCTCATTCCGGCGGCGGCTCCGTGATCTGCTGGGTGGGGGTCACGCGATAGACGGTGATGTGCTCATGCCGGCCGCGCGAATAATCGAAACCGGATACGCCGTCCAGCGGCCTGGCTTGCGCATCGAGATCGCCCAGACGGGTGAGGAATTTGGCTTTCTCCTGATCTTCGATCAACGCCAGCCCGCCCTGCTGCGCCGCGATATTCGCCGCGCGCGTGCCGTTCTGGATCTGCGTGTCGGTGCCGAGCAGGAAGACGAGGCTGGGCTCGACATAACCGCCGAGCACCACCGGCGGGTCGTCCGGCTCTTTGTATTTCGCGACCAGGGCCGCGGCCTTCGGACTCATCCATATCTGATCGACCTTCGGCGCCACGCCCCACCCGATCAGCGGATAAAAGATGACCGCCGCCACGACCGCGAAGAGCGAGGCGAGCATCGTCCTGTGGGCCACGAACAGCGCCACTGCGGATAGCCCCACCGCGCCGCCGATCAAGGCGCCCGCCACAAGCCAGGGATCGACGCCCTCGCCGAAATATTTCGGCGCAAGGATCGGCACGATGGTGAACGCCGCAACGCCGAGCGCAAATTGCAGCGCCGCCAGCCAGCGCAGCACCTTCTCCCATGTGGGCTCTTCGGCCGGCTTCGCGCGCACCGCCCACAGCGCGCCCAGAAATGCGACGGCCGGATAGGCCGGAAGGATGTAATGCGGCAGCTTGGTGGGCACGATCTCGAACAGCAGCCACGCCGCGCCCGCCCATGCGAGCAGATAGCGGATGGCCGGATCGCGCCGCAGGACCACGCCGCTGCCGACACCGGGCAACGCGAACAACGTCGCCGGCCACAAGGTTACGCTTGCGAGCAGCAGATAGTAGCCGGGCGGCGCGCCGTGGGTTTCCTGGCCGCCGAGGATCTTCGCCGCGAAATCATGGCCGAGCGCCTGTTCGTAGAACTCGCCATGTGTGGCGAATGCGATGGCGAGGCCCCATGGCAGCACAATGACCGCGGTGAGGAGCAGGCCCCAGCCCCAATGGATCGTCTTGATCCATGTCCAGTCGCGATCCCACAGCGAGATCGCGACGATGGTGACGGCCAGCACCGCAACAATGATCGGCCCCTTGATGAGGATACCGGCGGCGAAGGCGGCCCATCCGCCCAGCGCCACCCATAGCGAAGGCGGCGTCTTCTCCAATCGCGCGGCGAGATAAGCTCGCAAGAGCAACGCCTGCGAGCCCAGCACCGTGGCTAGCAACACCGCGTCGGTTTTCGCGATGCGTGTTTCCGCCGTCAGCCCCACCGTGAATCCTATGAGTGCGGCGGCGATGAGCGCCGTTTCGGGCGGCGCGAGCGCGCGTGCGCACCAATACGCCAGCAACACGGCGATGAACCCGCCGATCAAGGATGGAAGGCGATAGGTCCAGATCTGGTTGTAGGGCGGCTTGCTGAACGCCAGTGTGGACGCGGCCTGCATCCAGTAGATACCGACAGGCTTCTTGTAGCGCGGACCGACGCTGTAGCGGATATCTACATAGTTGCCCGTCTCGATCATCTGCTTGGAGGCCTGCGCGAAGCGGCTCTCGTCGCGGTCGAGCGGCGGCAAGGTGAAGAAGCCCGGCACCCACGCGATCACGCAAAGCAGGAACAGCACCGCCGCGGGCCAGCGCGCCAGCAAAGCCAGAATCGGGGAGCCTTCGCTCTTCTCCGCCACCGCCTCGCTCATGTGGAACGCCTCTTGAAAGTAGCCCGCCGAATGACGGGGATTGTTAACGGATGGCACTTGGCTTGCCGAGCCACGCGGCGTGGATATTAGCCCGCTTCCGGCTCTGGAACCTGACACCGGCGATGCCCCGCCCGAACGGCGGGGTGCGCCGCATTGGCACAGGCCTGTTTCCCGGCGGTACGAGCCTGTATAAGGCGCCCGCCGCGCGCGGCCGCATGTTTTCGTTCAACCTGTTTCGTCGGGAAGCGGACTGTGCCCCAACCACTCTATTGCAGCCAGGGATCGAACGGAACCTCGCCATGACGGTCACGCTTTCCGTTGTTGTCCCCGTCAAGGACGAGGCGCAGAACGTCGCGCCGCTGGCGCTGGAGATTCTGCGCGCCGTCGGCACCGATGCCGAGATCATCTTCGTGGACGACGGTTCGCAGGATAACACCGCCGAAGTTCTGAAAACGCTCAAGGCCGAAGTCCCGTCGCTGCGCGTCATCACCCACGGCCGCAATATCGGGCAAAGCCGCGCCGTGCGCACCGGCGTTCGCGCAGCCCGGGGTGAAATCGTTGCAACCCTGGACGGCGACGGACAGAACGATCCCGCCGACATCCCGAAAATGGTGCGCATGCTGCGCGAAGCCGCCGGGAGCGAGCATGCCGGCATGGTCTCCGGCGTGCGCCGGCACCGCAAGGATCAGGCGAACAAGCGCTATGCTTCGGGCTTCGCCAACTGGTTCCGCAACGCGATGCTGCATGACGGCGCGACGGATTCGGGCTGCGGCCTGAAAGTCTTCCGGCGCGATGCGTTCCTCGCCCTCCCCTATTTCGACAATATGCACCGCTTCTCGATCGCGCTGATGCAACGCGAGGGCTACAAGGTTCTTTTCGCCGATGTCGAGCACCGCGCCCGCGCGCATGGCGCATCCAAATACAAAAACCTTCAGCGGGCGCTGGTCGGTTTCTTCGATACGTTCGGCGTGCGCTGGCTGCAGCATCGCTTCAAAGGCGCGGTCGAGCCGAAAGAAATCTGAGCGCGGGCTGCCTCCCGCAAACGGAAACGGCGGCGAAGCTGGCCGCGTTCCACTCGATCCGAGTCAACAGTCAGTGGCGGCTGATCTTCCGGTGGGACGGCAGCCGCGGGAAAGCAGAAGGCGTCTATCTCGACGACCATAGCTACAGATGAGACGAACCATGCTGACGACGAAGCGCAAACCGGCCACGGTCGGCGAAATCCTGGTGGAAGAGTTCATGCAGCCGATGGGGTTGACCCAGGCCGCGCTGGCGGAGGCGATGGGCGTTCAGCGCAAGCACGTCAACGAACTGTGCAACGACCGGCGCACCGTGACGGCAGCGACCGCGCTGATCCTCGCGCGCGTGTTCGGTAACAGTCCGGACTTCTGGCTGAACGTGCAGCGCCGCAGCGATCTGTGGGAGGCGATGAACAGTCCCCGCGAGCGTGAGCGGATTGAACGTGCAGTCCCGATCGGTACTGCGGCGTGATCGTCGGTCGATCCGACATACTCCGCTTCAGTTCAGCGTATGAAGATGTTTCTGCAGAAATTATTGCGAGCGGGTGGCCTGCCACCCGAAGCTCCGCAGGAGCGTAGGGTGGCGGACAGGGAGGGATTCGAACCCTCGAACGGCTATTAACCGTTACACACTTTCCAGGCGTGCGCCTTAAACCACTCAGCCACCTGTCCGTCTGCCCAAGGTAAGCGGGGCGGTGCGGGGAATATAGCCTCAAGAGCCGCCGGGCAAGCTGCTTCGCCGGGCGCCCCAAAAACAAGCGGGCGAGGCTCGCGCCCCGCCCGCCATGCGCTAGAAAATGGCAGCGCGTCAGTCCGTGCCGGCGCGGCCCAAGCCCAGATCGTGCTCGGCGGCGACGATCGAAATCGTATAGCCCGCGATCACATCGAACAGCGTCATGCACATGATGAAGAAGAACGGCGAGGTCGCGAAGCCCTTCAATGTGATGAATTCGATCAGCGCCACCACGAAGATCAGCATCGACAGGCCGTGATTGATGATCTCCCGCGCGGTGGTGCGAGTCGCCTTGATCACCTCGATAAAAAGCAAAAGCAGCGAAACCAGGACCAGCAGATCGCCAAAGCTGAATTTCCACAGATCGCCGGAGAACATCCGGATCGTCACGGAATGGTTGAGGCTGAGCAGATCCTGGATGTCGTAATGGCCGATGACACCGCCACCGAGCGCAAACAGATTGTAGATAACGAGCGGAATAACGAGCAGCGGAAAAAGGCGGAACATCGGCAAACTCCCCCGGTAAACCCAATACCTGATCAGCGTTGTATCATATTGGGGCGGAAAAGGGGCGTGGGGACGGCGGCTGTGTGACAGCTATGGTTAAGCGCCGGGCCACAGCGGGCCATGCAGCGAACCGCGCAATTTCTGCGGGAACCTCGACACCGCGCGGCAAGCGATATCCGCCGAAATGCGGATCGGCGCTACTCGGCAGCGATACGCGCCGCGTCTGTATTGGCGGGGGCGACAGCATGCGCTTTGGCGAACTCCATCGTGCCGTCGTCTATTTTGCTGTAGCGCAGCGTGAGGATGTCGAGCGCGTAGTTCTGATCGAGCTTCCACGGTTTCTTGGCGCCCTGTTTGGGCAGTATCTCCAGCGCGCGCTGCACATAGCCCGACGAGAAATCCAGCCACGGCGCTTCCTCCACCGAGGCGTCGCGGCGCGGCGTGGCGATCTGCACGCCCTTGCGGTCCATGTAATTCAAAAGGCGCGTGACGAATTCGCAGGTGAGATCGCATTTCAGCGTCCACGACGCGTTGGTGTAACCGAAGCACGACGCGAGGTTCGGCACGTCGCTATACATCAGGCCCTTGTAGCTCATGGATTTGGAGAGATCGCGCGCCTCGCCGTCCACGGTAACCTGCAGGCCGCCCAGCAATTCCAGCTTCAGCCCCGTGGCCGTGACGATGATATCCGCTTCCAGCTCCTTGCCGGATTTCAGCTTGATGCCCGCCGGCGTGAACGCCTCGATGTGATCGGTGACGACGGACGCCTTTTCGTTCTTGATGGCCTGGAAGAAATCGCTGTCCGGCACCAGGCAGAGGCGCTGATCCCACGGATTGTAGCTGGGCGTGAAATGCGTCTTCACATCGTAATCCGGCGGCAGCTCCTTCTTCAGCATGTCGATCAGATAGTGCTTCACCTGCTTGGGTTTTTTGCGCGACTTGTTGAAGAAATACATGCCGAACAGCACGTTGCGCCAGCGGATGAGCTGATAAGCCAGCATCGCCGGAAGATGTGCGCGCAGCCAGTTCGCGGACGCATCTTCTGCGGGGCGCGACACCATATAGGTTGGCGAGCGCTGCAGCATGGTGACGTGCGCGGCGTCCTTCGCCATTTCGGGAACGACGGTCACGGCCGTCGCGCCGCTGCCGATCACCACCACCTTCTTGTTCTTGTAGTCGAGATCGCCCGGCCATTTCTGCGGATGGACGATGCGGCCTTTGAAGGTCTCGCGGCCCGCAAATTCCGGATCGTAGCCGCCTTTGTAAGAGTAGTAGCCGCTGCACATGAAAAGGAAGTTGCAGGTGAAGCGCACGATCTGTTTTTGCGCCCCGGCCTCGGCTTCCACTGTCCAGCGCGCGGTGGCGCTGTCCCATGACGCACGCTTGACCATGTGGTTGAAGCGGATGTTCTTGTCGATGCCGTTTTCGGACGCGGTGTCGCGCACATATTTGCGGATGGAAGGGCCGTCCGCGATGGCTTTGGCTTCGCGCCACGGTTTGAAGTTGTAGCCGAGCGTGAACATGTCGCTGTCGGAGCGGACGCCGGGGTAACGGAACAGATCCCACGTTCCACCGATGGCTTCGCGGCCTTCGAGGATGACGTAGCTTTTCTTCGCCGCTTCGTTTTGCAGATGATAGGCCGCGCCAATGCCCGACAGGCCCGCGCCAACAATCACGACGTCGAAATGCTCCATGACGTTCCCATCCCGGTTTGGGGGCCGATTTTCTGGCCGGCTTTTTAGGATCGTCTCACAGAACAATATGACTGACAATATGTCAGTTCTGGGAACCGCCAGCGGCCAAGGATTGGCTGGATTTTGGCAGCGTCCCGGTCCATGGCTTGCCGGCAATCATTCGGGGTTTTCCATGCGACTCGGCTTGCCGGTTTTCATCCTCGCCCTCGCCGCCACGCTCAGCCTTGCAGGCTGCGGCCAGAAGAAAGAACAAACGACCATGTCTTACGATCAAAGCGCCGCCTCCAACGCGAAGTTCCTTGCCGACAACAAAGCCAAGGACGGCGTGAAGACAACGCCCGATGGCTTGCAGTACCGCGTCATCAAGAGCGGCAACGGCAAGGGCGTGGCCAGCGCCGCCGATATGGTGACGGTGACGTACAAAGGCTGGACTATCGACGGCAAAGTGTTCGACCAGACGCCGGCGGGCCAGACCGCAACCTTCCCCGCCGGCCGCCTGATCCCCGGTTGGGTCGAAGCATTGCGCATGATGCACGAAGGCGATGAGTGGCAACTCGTGATCCCGTCCGAGCTTGGCTATGGCGCGCAAGGCGCCGGCGGCGCCATCGGCCCGAACCAGACGCTGGTGTTCGACATGACGCTGGTTTCCGTTCAGCCGGCGCCTCCGCCGCAACGGTAAAATGAACCGCGGCCTCGACATCGGCGGCGTGCATATCCCCGGCCGCGTTCTGACCGCGCCGATGACGGGCGTCTCCGATCTTCCGTTCCGGCGGGCAGCGTCCCAACAAGGCGCCGCTTACGTCGCGACGGAGATGGTCGCCTGCGATGCTTTCGCGCGCGGACGGCCCGATGTCGTGCGCCGCGCCGCGGTAGGCGATGGCTTGCCGCTGATGGTGATTCAACTTGTTGGGCGCGAGGCGCACTGGATCGCAGCAGGCGCGAAGCTTGCGGAGCAAGCCGGGGCTGACATCATCGACTTCAACATGGGCTGCCCCGCCAAAGAAGTGACGGGCGTGTTATCCGGTTCGGCGTTGATGCGCGAACCGGAATTGGCGCTCCGCTTGATCGAGGCGGCGGTGAACGGCACGTCGCGGCCGGTCACGTTGAAAATGCGGCTCGGCTGGGACGATAGCAGCCGCAACGCACCGGAGATCGCCGCGCTGGCCGAGCGCGCAGGCGTGAAAGCGATCACGGTGCACGGACGCACGCGCTGCCAGTTCTACAAAGGCATCGCCGACTGGCGCGCGGTGGCGGATGTGAAAGCAGCCGTGTCCGTTCCCGTGATCGTCAATGGCGATATCGTGGACGCGCAAACTGCGCGCGATGCACTGGCACGATCCAACGCGGATGCGGTCATGATCGGACGCGGGGCCTATGGAAGGCCCTGGATCGCATCTTCCATCGAACGCGCGCTCGATGGCGGCGCGATGGAAGAGCCCTTGTTGGAAGACCGCCTTGCCATCGCGCTCGATCATCTGCGCGACAGTTTGGATTTCTACGGCGAAAAACACGGCCTTAAAATCTTCCGCAAGCATCTGGGCTGGTACATCGAGAAAGCGCCGCGTCCGGACAGCGCCGAAGACCGCCGCGCCGCGCGGGCGCGCCTGTGCCAGATGACGAGCGCGAAAGAGGTGGAAGCTGCGCTGACCGAGTTGTGGTTGGGCGACGCTTTGAAGTTGGCCGCTTAGTTTAAGTCAACCCACCGTTGTCATGGCCCGCCGGAGTGCGGGCCACCCAGGTGACGTCTTCACGAACTTAAAAGGAAAAGCGCCGGGCGTCTTATCATTCACCAGTTGTGCAGATTTCAACTGGGTGGCCCGCACTCCGGCGGGCCATGACAAGCTAGGTGTGGAGAGAGAAGCGAGAAACTACTTCTCCAATTCTTCCCGCAGCATTTCCAGTTCCAGCCAACGTTCCTCCGAGGCCGACAACTCGGCCTGCGCCTTTTCCAGCTTGGCCGACGCATCCGCGAACTTCTTGGGATCGCGCGAATAGAGCGCGCTGTCAGCCAACACGTCGTGCAGCGCGCCGATTTCTTTTTCCAGCGCCGTCATGCGCGCGGGCAAGGTTTCCAGCGCGTGCTTGTCCTTGAAGGTCATCTTCGCGGGCGCATCGGATTTGACGCGCGGCTTCGGCGCGGACTTTTCCGTTTTCGGTTTGGAAACCTGCCGCGCTTCCACGCCTTCGCCGCGCTGCGCGACCATATCCGTATAGCCGCCGGCATATTCGGTGAAACGGCCTTCGCCTTCGGCCATCAGCACGCTGGTTGCAACGCGATCCAGAAAATCGCGGTCATGGCTGACCACCAAGACCGTGCCGGGATAGTTCGCGATCATCTCTTCCAGCAGATCGAGCGTTTCCAGGTCGAGATCGTTGGTCGGCTCGTCCAGCACCAAAAGGTTCGACGGCGCTGCCAGCACACGCGCCAGCAACAGCCGCGCGCGCTCGCCGCCCGATAGCACCTTCACCGGCGAACGCGCCTGCGCGGGCGTGAAGAGAAAATCCTTCAGATAGCTCGTCACATGGCGCGGCTCGCCGCCGACAAATACGGTGTCGCCCGATCCGCCGGTCAAGACGGCGCTGACCATCGTTTCCGGTTCCAAGGTCACGCGGTTCTGATCCAGCGCCGCCATCACGACATTGGTGCCGATCTTCACATTGCCGGTATCCGGCTTCAATTTGCCGGTGAGCATGTTGAGCAAGGTTGTCTTACCCGCGCCGTTCGCGCCGACCACGCCCACGCGATTGCCGCGATGGATGCGCACGGAGAAATTTCCGACGATCAGCCGCTCGCCGAAGGATTTGGAAATGCCTTTCGCGTCGATAACCCGCGTGCCGCCGCCTTCGGCTTCGCTGACGGTGAGGTTCACCTGCCCCGCGACGCGCAACTGCTCGCGGCGGCCCTGGCGCAGCGCGCGCAGGTCGGCCATGCGCTTGACGTTGCGCTTGCGCCGCCCGCTCACGCCATAGCGCACCCAGTCCTCTTCCATCGCGATCTTGCGGTCGAGCTTGTGACGTTCGATCTCTTCCTGCTCCAGCACGTCATCGCGCCAGTTCTCGAAATGCGCGAAGCTGCGTTCCAGCCGCCGCGTTTCGCCGCGATCCAGCCACACCGTCGCGCGCGACAGATCTTCGAGGAAGCGGCGGTCATGGCTGATGAGCACCAGTGCGCCACGTTGCGCCTGCAATTCGCCTTCCAGCCATTCAATGGCGGGCAGATCCAGATGATTGGTCGGCTCATCCAGCAAAAGAATATCCGGCTCCGGCGCCAGGGCGCGCGCCAGCGCCGTGCGCCGCGCTTCGCCGCCGGACAGATGCGCAGGGTCTTCGGCGCCTGTCAGGCCCAGCTTGCCGAGCAGATAATAAGTGCGGTTGGAGTCATATCCCTCGCCCAATCCCGCTTCGACATAATCGCGCGTGGTGGCGAAGCCCGCCAGATTCGGCTCCTGCGGCAGATAACGGATCACCGCGCCCGGTTGCGCGAAGCGCGCGCCGCTATCGGGCTCGATCAGCCCGGCCGCGATCTTGAGCAAGGTGGATTTGCCCGAACCGTTGCGTCCCACAAGGCAAAGCCGCTCGCCCGCGCTGACCGAAAGCTCCGCGCCGTCCAGCAACTGCGTGTTGCCGAAGCGGAGCTGGATGTTTTGCAGGGTCAGAAGCGGGGCGGCCATCGGGGCCGGTTCTTATGTCAGCCGCCGCGCGCGGGCAACCGGTCAAAGGCTGCGCCCGATCTCATCGAGCTTGCGGAAACTGTGGTGCGCCAGAGGCTCCAGATCGCGGACGATCCTGGGCAGGTCCTCCGCCGTTTCCATGATGAATTCATAGCCCGTGTCGCGCTGCTGCTTCAGCGATACGACGCGGCCTTCAAGATCGGGACGCGGGATGGCGCCGGCATCGCGCACCGCATCCTGACAGCGCAGAATCTCGTCGGTGGTATCGAAGATTCCCTCCAATGGCATGGTGATGCGGATGATGAGATTCTGGATTCGCGCGCGCAGATCGCCGTGATGCAGATCGAACAGCGTCTCGCGATTGCGGTCGTAGATGTCGATCTCCTTGCGCGCGGATTTGAGCATCCGAATTGTGATCGGCCCGAACGGGTCGCCGCGTCCATGCGTGTTGTGCGCGTGATAGAGAATGATCTGAAGCGTTGTCAGCAATTCGCCGAAGAACAGCGCCGCATTGCGCTCGCGGCGGCGATGTTCGACATAGCGTTCCATCTGCGTCGCCACGAAACCGCCCGCGGTGGCCAGCACTGCGCCCAGAATGACCGCCCACACCGCGCTCTGGTTTGCCGCGTCAAAGATTTCGCCGGTCATGCCCCGCTCCGATTTCGGCCTTTCCACTATTGCACACTCCGTTGCGTCAAGCGCTATGGTCCGCGCGCCGGAAAAGACAGGTGCCACATGCGGGTCTGGGAACTGAACGCCGTCGGGATCGACAATCTGAAGCTCGTCGAAAAACCTGCGCCCAAACCAGGGCCGGGGCAGATCGCCGTGGCGATGAAAGCCGCCTCGCTGAACTATCGCGACCTGTTGCATGTCACCATGGGCGGCACGCCGTTGCCTTTGATCCCGTTCTCCGACGGCGCGGGCGTCGTCGAAGCCATCGGCAGCGGCGTCACCCGCGTGAAGGCAGGTGATCGCGTCTGCCCGACTTTCTTCCAAAGCTGGATCGGCGGGCCGATAACGGCGGAAGCGCGCAACCTCGCGCTTGGCGGATCGGTGCCGGGTGTGCTGCAGGAGAAGATGCTGCTGGATGCGGAGGGCGTGATCGCCGTTCCCGATCATCTGTCATTTGAGGAAGCCGCGACACTGCCTTGCGCAGGGCTCACGGCATGGCGCGCGATTGCCGTCGAAGCGCCCATCGATGCGAAGAGCACCGTTCTTGTGCAAGGCACCGGCGGGGTTTCCATCTTCGCGCTGCAATTCGCCAAGGCTATTGGCGCGAAAGTGATCGCGACATCGAGCAGCGACGAGAAATTGGAACGCGCGAAGAAACTCGGCGCCGATTATCTCATCAACTACAAGACGACGCCGGAATGGGGAAAGAAGGCGCTGGAGCTCACCAATGGCCGCGGCGCGGATGTCATCGTGGAAGTCGGCGGGGAGAACACGCTGGGCAAATCTCTGGAAGCGGTGCGCGTCGGCGGCAGCATCGTGGTGATCGGCGTCCTGGGCGGCTTCACCAACAACATCTTCATTCCCGCGCTGTTCGGGAAGAACGCCAGGATGATCGGCATTTCCGTCGGCAGCCGCGAACAATTCGCCGGCATGAACAAAGCCATCGGCGGCTGGAAGCTCAAGCCCGTAATCGACCGGACCTTTGCGTTCGATCGGGTGCCTGATGCGCTGCGCGCCATGCAGGCGGCGGGGCATTTCGGCAAGATCTGCGTGTCGTACTGAGCTACGCCTTCGGGCAATCCAGCCGGCGGTTGGCGAAGCGGCAGACCTTTTCTATCGCGCCGTTCATTCGGTGCACGTCGATGCGCCAGCCGCCATGCTCATGCGTCATGAGCAGGAAGCCGAAGCCGCCGATGGACAAGCCGCTCTTCACGCGCGTGCCGCTGAGATTGACGCCGGAAAGATCGGCCGGCGCCGCATCCAGCGCATCACCGCCGAAGCCCGCGATGATCTGCGGCGGCAACAGCTTGTTGTCGTAGTTCAGCGCCTCGAATGTGTGGATGTGACCACCCAGCATCAGCGAGGTGCTGGCAAGCCAGCTTTGATTGCTCAGCGCGGCGATCAAGGTGCGATTGCCGCCCACACTCAGGCCAAATAGCGTCACCGCCCCCCAGATCGGGCGATGCGCCACCAGCCAAAGCGGTGTCTTACTCTTCGAGAGCGCCGTGAAGTCGGCCTCGTATTCGGTGCGCAGGTCGCTGTCGACGGTGGTGTCCGGCGCATCGGCATCGTCCATCACCGCCAGATTCACATCGCCCAGCGGCACGGTATAAAGCGGCAAATGTCCGGTGCATCCCGCGACGGGGTTGACCGGATCGGGACCGAGCAGCCGTAACCAGCCCGGTCCGCTGCGTTCGCAATCCTCATGATTGCCGCGCACGATCACCCACGGGGCCGCCGCCAATAGCGGAGACGCCGGCGCGAAGAAATCCGCATCCCACGCCGGCCAGTTGTCGCCCCACGGCGTTCCGGCACAGCGCTTATCGCCTTCGGGACACGGAGATTCCCGGTAGAGATAATCGCCGACATGGATGACGAGATCGGGTTTCAGCTTGGCGGCCTGCGCGGCGATCTCGGGGAAAGGCCATTGCTTCGGATCGTTGCAATCCTGGATCGCTGTCCCCTTGATGCGGCATCCGGTGTCGCCGAACACCAGGATGCGTTGCGGCGTTCCGGTGATGAGCGGCAGCGCCTTGCCGCCCAACGTCGCGGATTTCGCATGCGCCGGAAGAACGAGGCTGCACAGCCGCACGGGAAAATAGGTGCTGGGCGGCGCGCGCTCCGTCATGGCAACCGCTGCGCCATCGACTGTGACGGACGGGCACGCCGCTGCCGCGGTGACGGCGCGGGCTTCTTGTCCGCCGCCCGGCGCGAACTGAACCCATTGCGCAAGCGTCTGTTCCTGCGCCGCGGCGGGCGCGGCCAGAATCATCGTTGCAAATGCCAACGCGACGCAGCGCATGGCGCCTCCTTCAGGGAATGAGCAGAACGCGGCCGACGGCTTTGCGGCTTTCAATGTATTCATGCGCCGCCGCGGCTTCCTTCAGCGGGAAGGTCCTGTCGATAACGACCTTCAGCTCACCTTTCGCCACCTCGTTGATAAGCCGCTGGATATTGTCATGCGCGCGGTCGGTCGCGATCTCCGCGCCGAGGAACACGCCGGTCAGCGAACGGTTGCCCGCCATGAGCGAGGAGACATCCACTTTCGTCGGATCGCGCCCCGCCTGTCCCACCAGCGAAATGCGCCCGCGATAGCCAAGGCAAGCAATGGAAGTCTGCAAGGTCGAGCCCACCGGATCGACAACCACATCCACGCCGCTGCCGGTGATCTTCATCACCGCCTGCACCACGTCTTCGGTTTTGTAGTCGATGCCATGATCCAGGCCGAGCGGCTTGAGCTTCTCCAAACGCTCGTTGCTGGATGCTGTCGCGATCACGCGCGCACCGGCGCGCTTGGCGAGCTGGATCGCCGCGACGCCAACGCCGCTGGCGCCGGCCTGGATGAGCACCGTTTCGCCCTTCTTGAGACGCCCGAACTCGAACAGGCAATCGTCCGCCGTGCCGAACGGCACCGGCACGACCGCGCCTTCTTTCACATCCATGCCCGGCGGCAACGGCCATGCGACACGCGCCGGCACCGCGCGCAATTCGGCATGCGAGCCATAAGCATTGGTGGTGACGACTTTCTGGCCCACCTTCAGACCGGTGACACCCTCACCCACTTCGACGATTTCGCCCGCCGCCTGATAGCCGACAACATGCGGCTTGCTCATCAATGCGCCGCCCAGGCGGTTCAGCGTGTCGCCGCCTTCGATGGCGATGGCTTCGACGCGGATGAGAACGCCGCCCGGAAAGACCTTCGCGTCGGGCACGTCTTCATATTTCAGGACGCTCGGCGGACCGTTCTCGTAATAGACAGCGGCTTTCATGGCGATTTCCTTTGGTGCGATTTCCTTTGGTGCGATTTCGGTTAGTGCGCAGTCTGCGCCAGCGCGGCGCGCAGGAGAAGACGGTAAAACCTTTCCGCAACCGTCCTGGGGTTATCGAAACCCATGCGTTTCAGCGCATCGCCGCCGCCCGGCACATCCGCTGCAAACAGGCCGGAGAACGCCAGCCCTGCCAGTTGCGGCCGTGAAGAACTTTTCAGCAGGCTGAGCGCCGGCAGCAAACGCTGCTCCGTGGGTGTGAAATCCGTGCCGAATGGAAAGGCCGGAAGCAATCCGCGATCCGCCATCGGCTTGAGCAAGCGCGTAATTTTTTCCGGTGTGTTATCGCGATGAGCCGCCGGAACTTCATAAGACCGCGGGAGTTTGCCGGCATCCTTCGCGGCGCGCATCAGTTCCGGCTGGAAACGGGAATCGGCTATCGAAAGCATGGCGGCGATCACATCCCGATCCGGCTTTCCGCGCAGATCGGCGGCGCCGTATTCGCTGACGACGATGTCGCGCAGATGACGCGGGATCGTCTCATGCCCGTAAGACCAGCGGATATTCGATGTGATCCTGCCGCCGGATTCGCGCGTCGCGTTGAGCACGATGACGGAGCGCGCATCCGGTAGCGCAAAGGCCTGCTCGACAAAATTGTATTGCCCGCCGACGCCGCTGACCACGCGGCCATCCTCCAGACCGTCGGAGATCGCCGCACCCAGCAACGTGGCCATCATGGCGTTGTTGACGAAGCGCGCACCGGCCCGCGCGGCGCGCTTTTTCTCTTCGTCGCCATAAAGCTGATTGGTGAAGGACACCGCCGTCATCTGGATTTTCGCAAGCTGCTCCGGCGGCATCTCCCGCAGGCGGCGATAGAAACTCTTGGGTCCCAGAAAGAAGCCGCCATGCACAAGAACGCCGTCCACTTCGCGCTTGAGGACTCCCGCATCCATCAACGCCAAAAAGGAATCCACCAGCATTTCGGTGGAGGCATAGAGCCCCTTGTCGAAAGGCGTTTGCTCCAGAAACGCAGGATCGGTTTCGTCCGGCGCCAGCGCGCGGATCGCTGCGCGGAATGCCGCATTCTCGCGGTGACGCAGGATCAGCGCATGCGCGGCGGCGTCGCCTTCCTGTCCAATGCCGATCTGCAAGGTGCCGCCATCCGGCACCAGCCGCGCCACATGAAAGCCCGCGGCGTATTCTTGCAGGCCGATCGGCTCCTTCGGTGGCGCGAACAACGGAAAATCGTATTCGGGCGCATCGAGGATGGCGTGAAATTCTTCTGCGGGGATTTCGCCGTCGCCTGGCATGAACGGCATCTCTGAACTCACCTGCCCCACGAACAGGAAATCCGCACGGCCTTCGCGGCGCGCCTTGAGCAAATCGACCATGATGTCGGTGTTGCTGGACAGGCTGTAGCGGCCGCCGCGCTTCGCCACCAGTTGCGCCACGACGTTCACCTTCATGTCGAGGATATAGCGCAACGCGTGGGTATAGTTGGCGGAGATATAATTCTGCTGCGCGTGCGGATTGTTCAGCCAACGGCCGGCGAGGAAGAAGAATTCGTTGACCTCGATATTCTCCGGCATCGTGCCGCTGCGCAGCGCCTGCGCATAGGTCAGTTCGGGATAGCCGCCGAACAACCGCCCGATCACCGGATCGAGGAAGCGCTTCTCCAATTCGTTCGCCGTGCGCGGCTTCTCCAGGGTCAGCGCGGTGAATATCTTCAGATCGATTCTTTTGTCCGCGGCAGCGCGCGCGAATATCTCGTTGGCAATGTGGTTGGCCTTGCCCAACCCCAGCGGCAGCGCCAAAACCACGCGCGATCCCAGCGCAGGCAAAGTCGCATCGCACAGGCTTTTGGGGTCGGAGAAGATCTGTGCCATTGCTGACTCGCGGAATGCGCCGCATATTGGCGCGCCGCATCGCATCACGCCAGATGAGCGCCGAACCGCAAGACCGCGACACCATTGCCGCTTCTCTTCACCGCATGGGCCTTCTCGCGGACGGGCAGGCTTTCGCCGTAAACACGCTGGCCGGCGGCGTCTCCTGCGACGTGTGGCATGTGAAAACAGCCGATGGCCGCGAGATGGTGGTGAAGCGCGCGTTGCCGCGCCTGCGCGTCGAAGCCGATTGGCGCGCACCTGCCGAACGCGCCTCGACCGAGGCCGACTGGTTTCGCCAGATCGCCGAATTCGATCCGCGCCTTGTACCCGACGTGCTGGGCGAGGATCGCGCGCATCACATCTTCGCCATGGAATATCTGCCGCCCGAAACGCACAAGCTGTGGAAGGCCGAACTTGCCGCCGGCCATGCCGATGCCGCTTTCGCGGCGCGCGTCGGTGAAACGCTGGCGCATATCCATGCCGCGACCGCCAACCGCGAAGATGTGATGCATGACTTCGCGCATGACACACAATTCCATGCGTTGCGGCTGGAACCTTATCTTCTGCACAGCGCGAAGAAACATCCCGATCTCGCGCCGCGCATCCGCGCTTTGGCCGAAAGCGTGGCCAACGCGCGCATTGCGTTGATGCAAGGCGATATCAGCCCGAAGAATATCCTGATCGGTCCGGACGGCCCGGTGTTTCTCGATGCGGAGACGGCGTGTTACGGCGATCCGGCCTTCGATCTCGCCTTCTGCCTCAACCATCTGCTGCTGAAAGGCGTGTGGCGCAAAAAGCACCGCGACGTCTATCTGCAATCCTTCAAATCACTCGCCGATGCCTATTTCGAAAACGTAACGTGGGAAGAGCCGGCGGATATCGAGCGGCGCACGGCCGCGTTGCTGCCGGCCCTTCTGCTGGCGCGCATCGATGGAAAATCGCCGGTGGAATATCTCACAACGGAAAAAGACAAGGCTTTCGTGCGCGAGAAAGCGTTTGCGTTGTTCGCCTCCAAGCCCGCCTCTCTCGATGCGCTGATGGCGCAATGGAGCGACGGCGCAAAGAAATAACGGCCGCTGCATTTCAGCGGCCGTCATCCGGATCCGTCAGCGGCTAATGAGGCGTGCTTTTGGGGGGCGATTTCGCCTTTTCCCCGCGCTTGTCCGGATCGTTCTTGAATGTTCCGGGCATCCCGTGTCTCCGGTCCCGATCGGAATCCTGCTGCGCCTTCCTGGTGCGCTCGTCTTTCATATTGTCCTGAGAGTTGTGTTGCTGACCCATTCGCATCCTCCAGCTTGGTGACACGATGAAAACGCGGCATCCGCGCAACACGTTCCGGGAGATCGCATACAAGTTGGCGCTTGGAGGAACCCGCGCTATTTCGCGGCTTCAAGCTGGCGCTCGCGCGATTTCGCACCGGAGTGCCTCACATCGCCCTCCTGCGGCAGATCGCGCGTCCACGCCGCGAACTCCAGCGCGATGCCATCGGGATCGTAGAAATAGATCGAGCGCACAAAGGTTGTCGGCGTGATCTCCAGGCTCGCCTGCGCCGGCGAGTCGTCATGGCTCACCACGCGCGTGCATTCAATGCCTTTCGCAACCAGCTTGTCGTGATATTCGTCGATGCGATCCGCCGGCACGTTGATCGCGACATGGTTCATGGAGCCATGCGCGGACGGACCCGGCAATGGCCCTTTCGCGGCGGACGCCACACCTGGCACCGCATCCGGCGCATTCGCGAACCAGAAGAAGGCGATGCAATCGCCATTGCCCACGTCGAAGAAGAAGTGCTGCCCCATCTCGCGCGGCAATTCGATCGTCTTGATCAGCGGCATGCCGAGCACGCCGGAATAGAACTCCACCGTGCGTTCCATATCCTTGCAGACGAGCGCAAGGTGATTGATGCCGGCGAATTCGAATTCCTTGTTCCTGGGCCGCGACATGGAGAGCACTCCCGATTGCTTTTGGGAAGTGTAGCATGACATGGCACTGTGCCAATGAGGGGGGATTCCATGCTGCGCCGCATCGCGCTTGCTTCGTGCCTGTTTGCCGCTCCGGCAATCGCGCAAACACCCGTGGCCAAACCGCCGGTGGTTTATAATGGCGTGACGGTGATCGACGGAACGGGCGCGGCGGCGAAACCGGGCATGGCGATCGTCGCGCGCGACGGCCGCATCGATGCGATCGTACCGTCCGCACAATGGCGACTGAAACTCGGCGCGAAACTTGCCGCGACAGCACAGGTGATCGACCTGCATGGCGATTACGCCGTGCCCGGCCTCATCGACAGCCATGTGCATCTGGCGACGGACCCCGATCCGGTGTTCATCGCTGCGCAACTGCGCCGCTACATCTATAGCGGCGTGACGACTGTGCGCGACATGGCGGGCGATACGCGCGTGCTGGGATATTTCGCGCGACAGACTCTTCTGCACAAGATGGAAGGCCCGGACATCTACTACGCCGCGCTGATGGCGGGGCCGCAATTTTTCCATGACCCGCGCACCATTGCCGCCGCGCAGGGCGCGGTGCCGGGCGCGGTGCCATGGATGCAGGCGATGACCGATGACACCGATATTCCGCTTGCCGTCGCGCGGGCGAAGGGCACCGGCGCAACCGCGCTGAAGCTCTATGCCGATATGCCCGGAGAACTCGACGCAAAGATCACGGCGGAAGCCCATCGCCAGGGCATGCTCGTTTGGGGTCATGCGGCAACATTCCCGGCATCACCGATGGAAACCGTCGATGCGGGCGAAGATGTCGTAAGCCACGCCTGCATGCTGGCCTATCAGGCGAGCGACAAGGTCCCGCCGGAATATCACCACCGCGCGCCCGTGGATGATGCCAAGTTCGCGAACGGTACAGCGGCGCTCGATCCGCTGTTCGCCGATATGAAATCGCATCACACAATTTTGGATGCCACCATCTATGTTTATAAGGCGATGTGGGATGAAACCGGGCCCAAATCGCCACCGCCCTATTGCAAAACCGAATTGGCGGCGCGCATCGCCAAGGCCGCGCATCGGTCAGGGATTGAGATTTCCACCGGCACGGATGCGGACACCGACTGGGACAAGCCGCTGCCGTCCGTGTTCGATGAGATCGCGTTGCTGGTGAACAGCGCGGGCTTCACACCGATGGAAGCGATCCGCTCCGCCACGCTCATCGGCGCAAAAACCGTCGGTCAGGACAAGAACTTCGGTTCGCTGGAAACCGGCAAGCGCGCGAATATCCTCTTCGTCTCGAAAGACCCGCTCACCGATATCGAAAACTTGCGCACGGCCGTGCTGACCGTGAAAGATTCCGAAGAATTCTGGCGCAGCAAATATCCACCGATCACCCGGAACGAAGCAAAGAACGAAATCGCAGGCCACTGAGGGTTTGCAGCGGCACGCAGTCCCCCCTAGCTTGGCGCGCCAGCCGAGGGGGAATCGCATGTCATTCTGGAATCGCCGCAAATCCGTGGACGCGCTCGCCGCCGTCGAGGCCAGCGCCCGGTTGCGGCCCACCTTGAGCTGGTGGCACCTGATTGCGATGGGCGTGGGCGCCATCGTCGGCACCGGCATCTACACCCTCACCGGCATCAGCGCAGGACTTGCCGGACCGGCGGTCATCATCTCCTTTCTTCTGTGCGGCGTGATCTGTGCCTGCGCAGCGCTTTGCTATGCGGAGATGGCCACGGTCATTCCGGCGGCAGGCAGCGCCTACACCTATAGCTATGCGGTGCTCGGCGAATTGCTCGCCTGGATCGTGGGCTGGAGTCTTATTCTCGAATACACGGTCGCTTCCGCCGCCGTCGCCGTGGGTTGGTCCGCGCATGTGGCCGAATTCATCCAGAACGCCGGCTGGGCCATTCCCACGCCACTCCTGCATGGCGCGATGTCCGGCGGCCTGGTCGATCTTCCCGCGATCGTTATTTCCGCTGCGGTTGCGATCCTGCTTATCGTCGGCACGCGCGAAAGCGCCACGGTGAATCTGGTTCTCGTTGGCATCAAACTGGCGGCGCTGGTTCTGTTCGTGGTCCTTGCCGGCCAGTCGTTCAACTCCGCCAATTTCCATCCCTTCATGCCCTATGGTTTCGCTGCCCATGTCGATCCCGATGGCGTCAAGCGCGGCGTGCTGGCGGCAGCGGCGCTGGTGTTTTTCGCCTTCTACGGATTCGACGCGGTTTCCACTGCATCGGAGGAAACCAAAAATCCCGGACGCGATCTCAAAATCGGCATCATCGGTTCGATGGCGATCTGCACGCTGATCTATATCGGCGTCGCGGCGACGGCGCTTGGCGCGACATCGTTTCTGGATTTCTCCAAGAGCGCCGCGCCGCTGGTCTATATTCTGGATAATCTCCATCACGGCTTCGAGGCGCAGCTTGTGGCAGGCGCAGCCATTGTCGCGCTGCCGACCGTCATTCTGGTGCTGATGTACGGGCAGAGCCGCATCTTCTTCGTGATGGCGCGTGACGGCCTTCTGCCGCAATCGCTTTCCGCCGTTCACAAGACGCGCGGAACGCCGGTATTGATGACGGCCGTTACGGGCCTCGTCGTTGCGGCGATGGCGGCGACATTGCGCCTGGATGAAATCGCGCTCCTCGCCAATGCAGGAACACTCTGTGCGTTCGTTGCCGTCGCTGTATCGATGCTGGTGCTGCGCATGCGCGATCCGAACCGGCCCCGCGCTTTCCGGACCCCCTTGCCATGGGTTGTCGGCCCGATCTGCATCGTCGGCTGCGTTTATCTTTTCTTTAATGGCTTGCCCACCTTCACGCAGTGGTGGTTCCTGCTGTGGAATGGCATTGGATTGCTTGTGTATTTTGCCTACAGCATGCGCGCGAGCCGGCTGGCAAACGCAAAATAGCCTTCATTCGCTTCGCAAAATTGACATTCGGGTCAAGTTCCGGACACCGGGTGTGCGGCTGCGTCCTAACTTGGGATTAAGTCTCTCGGCGTAGGTTTTCGCCGGGGAAGGACGCCGATGAACGACCGCTTGCACAGCGTCGAAACGCAAATCAATCCGGCCGCGCTCGAAAACGAGACGCTGGGTTTTTTGCTCGGCCTCTGGAACAGGAAACGCGGCGCGCGCGCGATGCCGTCACGCGGCGACATCAAGGCATCCGAACTGAAAGAACACCTTGGCTGGGTGATGCTGGTCGAGGTGCTTCCCGGCATCGCCGACTTCCGCTATCGCCTGATGGGCACGCTCGTCACGCAGTATTTCTTCAAGGACGTCACCGGCAAAACCGTTAAGGAAATCTACACGGGATATAACGAAACGGCCGGCAAAGGAGTCGCCGCCATCTTCCGCAAATGCGCACGCGACAAAGCCATTGTGCACGCGCGCGGCGACAGCGGCTGGATCGGCGAAGGCTATGAACCGTTCGAATGCATCTGCCTGCCGCTGTCCGACGACGGCGAGACCGTCAACATGATCCTGCACGCTTTCGTCTTCGACAGACCGAGCGTGATGCTGGCGCGGGAAATCGCGCGCGCGAATGGCGGCGAATTCATCGTTGCGCCGCCCGCGCGCACAGACGCCTGATTTCCGTCACCCTTGCAGCTTAACCCTTCTCTCCGCTAGCACTGGGCACGGGGAGAACATACATGTCCGATTCATCCGATGTTGCGGCGCAAAAAGGCCGCATGGGCCTCGTCGTCGTCGCTTCGTCCGCGGGCACCATGTTCGAATGGTACGACTTCTTCATCTACGGTTCCGTGGCTCCCATCATCGCGAAGCATTTCTTCGCCAGCGCCGGCGAGACGCAGGGCTACATCCTCACCCTTCTGACGTTCGCGGCCGGTTTCTTCGCGCGCCCGTTCGGCGCGGTGTTTTTCGGAAGGCTGGGCGACCGCACAGGCCGCAAGCGCACGTTCCTCGTCACCATCACGGTGATGGGCCTGGCGACCTTCTTCGCGGGCCTTCTTCCCGATGCAAACGCGATCGGCCTCGCCGCGCCCTGGCTTCTTGTCGGCTTGCGCGTGTTGCAGGGCTTTGCCATCGGCGGCGAATATGGCGGGGCGGCGATCTACGTCGCCGAGCATGCACCCGCGAACAAGCGCGGCACATCCACCGGATGGATCCAGCTTTCCGCTTCCATCGGCCTCATCCTCGCCCTGGGCATCATCGTGATCGTGCAAAACACGATGGGCGAAACCGCCTTCGCGGATTGGGGCTGGCGCATTCCCTTCCTGCTTTCCGCCGTGTTGCTGGTGATCTCACTGTGGATCCGGCTGAAGCTCGATGAATCGCCGCTCTTCAAGAAAATTCGCGACGAAGGCCGTATTGCGAAGGCCCCGCTGAAGGAAGCCTTCACCAACGCCAGCAACCTGAAAACAATCTTCGTCGTACTGATCGGTATCCTGACGGCGCAAGGCGTCGTCTGGTACCTGGCGCAATTCTACACGCTGTTCTTCCTGCAGCATGTGCTGAGGCTCGACCTGGCGGACGCCAACATGATGGTGATGACGGTGACCGTCATCACCCTTCCCTTCTATGTCTTCTTCTCATGGTTGTCGGACAGGGTCGGCCGCAAGCCGGTGATGCTGGCCGGCCTTGCCGTTGCCACGCTCGCCGTGTTTCCGGTCTTTCAAATGCTCACCACGGCGGTGAACCCCGCGCTGGCCGCGGCCTCGGTGAAAGCGCCGGTGACGGTGATCGCCCCCCCTGCGGATTGCTCGCTGCAGTTCGATCTCATCGGCAAGGCGCAATATGTGAGTTCCTGCGATATCGCGAAAAGCGCGCTGGCAAACACCGGCATACCTTACAAGAACGAAGCGGCAGCCGAAGGCTTTGCGCGCGTGAAGATCGGCGCCGAAGATGTCGCCAGCCCCGATGGCCGCACGATGAACGCCGCCGATCTGGCTTCGGCGAAGAAAGATTTCGGCGTCCGGTTGAAGAAAGCGCTGGCCGGTGCGGGCTATCCGCAAAAGGCCGATCCCGCGTCCGTGGATCGCACACGCGTTCTTGTCCTGCTGTTGATTTTGGGATTGGCCGCTGCAGCGCTCTACGCGCCGCAAGCCGCCGCGCTCGTCGAACTGTTCCCGACACGCATCCGCTATACCGCCTTGTCGGTGCCGTATCATGTGGGTGTCGGCTGGTTTGGCGGCTTTCTTCCGGCGACGGCGTTCGCCATCGTCGCGGCGACGGGCGACATCTATGCCGGGCTCTGGTATCCGGCCATCGTTTCTGGAACCGGCTTCCTTGTGACGCTGCTGTTTCTGCCGGAGACCTACAAGCGCAGCATCGAATAGCTACTTCACTTCCACCGGCACGCCCGGTTCGCGCTTGGACGGATGAATGACGAGCGAGGATTTCACGCCCGCCACATTCTTCGCGGCGGTTAGCGTGTCGGTGATGAAGGACTGGAAGGACGACAGATCCTTCGCCACGCACTTCAAAAGGAAGTCCACTTCGCCCGAGAGCATGTAGCACTCGCGCACCTGCGGCCATTGCCGCGCCTGCTCCTCGAAACGTTTCAGGTCCGCATCGGCCTGGCTGTTCAGGCCGACATAGACAAAGGCCATCACTTCGTAGCCGAGCTGTTTGCCATCGAGATCGGCATGATAGCCTTTGATGTATCCGGCCTTTTCCAGCGCCCGCATGCGGCGCAGACATGGCGGAGCGGTAATCTTGGCCCGCCGCGAAAGCTCGACATTGGTGATGCGGCCGTCGGCCTGAAGTTCGGAAAGAATACGCAGGTCGATGGAGTCGAGCTTATGATGTTCCATGAAGGGTCCGGGAGGGTTAGAAAGTGACCCGCCATTATCCTCCCGCCGCGTCATCCACGCAATAATATTTCGGTATCGAGAAACTTCGTGTCGGCAGCCCCTATCGAGAATACCTGCTGGACCGTAACCATTGGCACAGCAGGCATGGAAAACCAGGCGCGGGGACTGGCGGAGCGGCTGGGCTTTCCGATTGTTGCCAAGCGGGTCCGGCTCACCTGGCCCTGGAACAAGCTCGCCCCTTTCCATTTCGGGTCGCCTTTTTCGAGGCTTGCTGCGGGGTCCGACCCCATTGCGCCGCCATGGCCTCGCATCGCTATCGGTGTCGGCCGGGAGAGCATTCCGCTGATGCGCGCGATCAAGCAGGCGAGCGGCGGCCGGACGCTGCTTGTCCAATGTCAGGACCCGCGCGTGCCTTCAACACAGTTCGATCTGGTCGTACCGCCCGAACACGATAATGTGAGTGGCCCGAACGTCTTTCCCATTCTCGGTAGTCCGAACCGCATCACGCTGCAAAAGCTTGCCGGAGCGCGCGCGCAATTTGCGGACCGGTTCCAGCCTTTGCCTGCACCGCGCCTCGCCGTGCTCATCGGCGGAAAGAGCAAAGCCTATCGCTTCGATTCCGCCGCCGTTGAAAACCTCACGCATGCGCTTGTGGAATTAAGCAAAACGATGAGCCTGATGATCACCGCTTCGCGCCGTACCGGCAGGGATAACGTCGCGCGCATCGCATCTGCGCTCGAAGGCAGAGGCGCATATGTCTGGAATGGTGCGGGCGAGAATCCATATCTGGGCGTATTGGGTTGGGCGGATGCGTTTCTGGTGACGGCCGATTCGGTGAACATGGCATGTGACGCCGCCGTCACCGGAAAGCCGGTGCATATTTTTCCCTTGCCTGGCGGTTCGGCAAAATTCGACCGGTTCCACCAATCGTTGACGGCGCGGGGCATTTCCCGACCTTTCAAGGGCCGAATCGAGCAATGGGATTACGCGCCTCTGGATGAAACAGGCCGTGCGGCAAAGCGCATTGCCCAACTTCTTGACGTTTGTGCGAAGCCTACCGATATGAAGCCCGGGGCCAGCGACTGACAGCGCGTCCCGTTTACCCACGGAAGCGCTATGGCCGATATCCATTCCAAAGTTGTGATTCTGGGCAGCGGCCCTGCCGGCGCTACGGCAGCTATCTACGCCGCGCGCGCGATGCTGGAGCCGGTGATGATCGCGGGCATTCAGCCCGGCGGGCAGCTTACCATCACCACCGAAGTCGAAAACTATCCCGGGTTTGCGGAAGCCATTCAGGGACCGTGGCTAATGGAACAGATGCAGGCGCAGGCCGAGCATGTCGGCACCAAATTGGTGCAGGACATCGTCGTGTCCGCCGATCTGGCCAGGCGTCCGTTTACCCTGGTGGCCGACTCGGGCGGCCGCTACATCGCCGAGACGCTCATCATCGCCACGGGCGCCAGCGCCAACTGGCTGGGCCTTCCCACGGAAGAGAAATTCAAAGGCTTCGGCGTTTCAGCCTGCGCCACCTGCGATGGCTTCTTTTATCGCGGCAAGCGCGTTGCGGTGGTCGGTGGCGGAAACACCGCCGCGGAGGAAGCCCTTTTCCTGACAAATTTCGCCGACAAGGTGACGCTCATTCATCGCCGCCCCACCTTGCGCGCGGACAAGACCAATCAGATGCGTCTCGCAGACAATCCGAAAATCGAAATAATTTATGATTCGGTTGTCGATGAGGTTGTCGGTACGGACAACCCGCGCGGCGTGACCGCGATCAAACTGCGCAATCTTTCGGAGAACACGTCGCAACAACTCGGCGTGGATGGATTGTTCATCGCGATCGGCCATTCGCCGGCGACGGAGTTGTTTCGCGGTCAGGTCGAGATGGACGATGACGGATACATCAAGACCGCACCGGATTCGACGAAGACGAGCGTGCCTGGCGTGTTTGCGGCGGGCGATGTGAAAGACAAGGTATTCCGGCAGGCGGTGACGGCTGCCGGCATGGGCTGTATGGCGGCTTTGGAGGCAGAGAGGTTTCTGGCCGGAGGCCACTAAAGAGTCTGAGCGTCTGGAGGGGCGCGACGATGGATTGGGACAAGTTGCGTATTTTCCACGCGGTTGCATCCGCTGGAAGTTTCACACATGCCGGACAGATGCTGACGCTGAGCCAATCGGCGGTCAGCCGGCAGATCAGCGCGCTCGAAGAAGAAATCACCACGCCGCTGTTTCAACGCCACGCGCGCGGGCTCACGCTCACCGACGAAGGCGAATTGTTGTTTCTCGCGGTGAGCGACGTGCTCTCGCGCCTGGGGCAAGCCGAAGAGGCGCTCAAGAATGCCCAATCGGCGCCGCGCGGTTCGCTGAAGATCACCACCAGCCATGGTCTTGGCACCTATTGGGTGCTGCCGCGCATCGAGGCGTTCCTCGCCGAATTCCCCGAGCTTCAGGTGCATCTGGTGTTCGAGGATCGCGAACTGGATCTGGCCCAGCGCGAAGCCGATATCGCCATTCGCATGCGCGCCCCGGTGCAGGCAGACCTGATCCAGCGCAAGCTGTTCACGGTTCACTATCACCTTTATGCCGACCAGAAATATCTCGCGAAAAACGGCACGCCGCAGAACTTTGGCGATCTCGCCAAGCACATGCTCGTCGCCTATGGCGAAAGCGCCGCGCCGGAAATCCGAGACGTAAACTGGCTGATCGACGCGGTGCGCAAGATCGCGCCGGAAGGCTATCGTGCGCTGCGCATCAACAATCTCACCGGTATTCTCAACGCAACGGAAGTGGGCGTGGGAATTGCGGCGCTTCCCGACTATATCGCGGTGGAGCGTCCCAATCTGGTGCGTGTGCTGCC
Source organism: Pseudomonadota bacterium (assembly GCA_018242105.1). Lineage (GTDB taxonomy): Bacteria > Pseudomonadota > Alphaproteobacteria > Micropepsales > Micropepsaceae > Rhizomicrobium. The sequence continues at coordinate 6,121 of JAFECP010000023.1, read as the reverse complement.
GGACACGGAAGGCCCATCCTTTGACGTGCATCTGGTTTATTGCGATGCGCTGCGCCAGTCCAAACGCGTGGCGGCGTTCCGCGATTTCCTCGTGAAAGCGGCGAAAGACTGGAATTTCTGAGCTTTCCGGCGCACGTGAAAACACCGAAAGGTTCTTGAAAAAGAGGCTGCGGTTCCCAAATCAGGTGTGTCGCTTCTCCTCCCCCTGGAGCGCGACAAGAAGGCTCGCTTCTTATCCCCCTTTGAAGCGAAAACCTCCAAGTTGACGACCGGCGCCGGAGCATCCCCCTGCTCCGGCGCTTTTTTGTCCCATTCAGGCCAGATGGCTGCGCAGCATCCACGCGGCTTTTTCGCTCGCCTGCATGCGCTGGATCAGCAAATCCATCGTGCCCTGATCGTCCGCCTTCTCGGCAACCTTGAAGGCGTCGCGGCAGTTCCTGGAAAGGATCTCGTTTCCTTCCGCCAGATCGCGCACCATTTCCATCGCGGGCGGAATGTTGTCGCCGCTTTCCTGAATCGAAGTCAGTTTCGCATAGGTGCGGTAGTTGCCCGGCGCGTATTCGCCCAAAGCCCGGATACGTTCTGCAATCAGATCGGCAGCATCGTGCAATTCGGTGTATTGGCCTTCGAACAGCACATGCAGTGCGGCGAAATGTGGCCCCGTGACGTTCCAGTGATAGCCGTGCGTCTTGAGATAAAGCATGTATGTGTCGGCCAGCACCCTGGAGAGGGCTTCGCCAATCGCCTTGCGCTCGGCCTGTTTCAATCCAATGTTCACGTTCATGGCGTGCTCCTGTCCTGTCTCTGAGACAGACATAGCTATTCGGTCGCCCCGATCAAGTAGTTTGTAATAATTCTAAAGAGAACGAAGATGGACCTGAACAACCTGCGGGAAACCAGCAATTTCGATGACCGGCGGGGCGAAGGCGGCGGCTTTGGCGGGTTCGGCGGACCGAGCTGGGGCGGCGGCTTCGGCGGCCTCCCGGCTTTCGGCATGCGCGGTGGCGGGCTGGGGCTTGTTGGCTTCATCATCCTCATCCTGCTCTTCGGATCGAACGGCAGCGGCGGGCTGTTGGACAGCGTCGTCGGTGGCAGCCAGCAGCAACAGATGGCGCAGGCCGACAACCACACGGACGACGCGCAACTGGATTTCGCGCGCAAGATCGTCGGCTCCGCGGAAGATGTGTGGACGCCGATCCTGCAGGCGCGCGGCGTGACGTTCACGCCGGCCACGATCACCTTCTACACGCAGGACACACCGACAGCATGCGGTGAAGGCCAATCGTCCGCCGGGCCGTTCTATTGCCCGAACGACAAACGCATCTATCTGGACCTGTCCTTCTTCAACCAGCTTGCCGATCGGTTCGGCGCGCCGGGGCAGTTCGCGCAAGCCTATGTGATCGCGCATGAATACGGCCATCACATCCAGAATCTCGTCGGCACAATGGATCAGCATGAATCGCAACTGCAGGGTTCGGGGGCGCGCGGAGCGGCCGGCGCATCGGTGCGCCTCGAATTGCAGGCCGATTGCTACGCCGGTGTGTGGACCTATCACGCCGATCAGCGCTTCCACATCTTGCAACAAGGCGATGTCGAAGGCGGCTTGCGCGCCGCCTCCGCCGTCGGCGACGACACGCTGGAAAAGCAGGCGCAGGGTCAGGCCGTGCCGGATTCCTTCACGCACGGCACCAGCGCGCAGCGCATGCGCTGGTTCCAGCGCGGCCTCTCGCGTGGCGAGATGGCCGATTGCGATACGTTCGGCGCGGCGGCGCTCTGATTACGCAGCAACCCTGTGCGTCGCCACCACTTGCTCCGCCAGCTTGCCGGAAAGCTCGGCCAGATGATCGAACTCCATCTCGTATGTGCCGACGCCTTGCGTGAGCGAACGCAAGTCGATGATGAGGTCGTGCAACTCCGATAGCGGCATCTGCGCTTCGACGCTATCCCAGCCCTTCCAGCCGGGCCGTGCGTCGTAGCCCATCAACTGTCCGCGCCGTCCGCTCACCACCTGATTGGCTTTCGCGGTGGCGTCATTCGGCACATGGATCTTGACCCGCATGATGGGCTCCAGCAGCACCGGCGCGCAGTTCGGCATGCCTTCGCTCATCGCGACGCGGGCCGCCGTCTGGAACGCTGCATCGGAGGAATCGACAGTGTGGTAGGAGCCGTCCACCAGCGCCACGCCGATATCCACCACGGGGAATCCGAGCGGGCCATGTTTCAGATATTCCACCACGCCCTTTTCCACCGATGGAATAAACTGGCGCGGCACGACCCCGCCCTTGATCTGATCCTCGAAGGCAAAGCCCGTTCCGCGCGGCAGCGGCCTGATCTCGATATGCACATCGCCGAACTGCCCGTGACCGCCCGACTGCCGCTTATGCCGGCCATGCTGCTTGGCGGCTTTGCGGATGGTCTCCTTGTAAGGCGTCTTCGGCGGATGGGTGGCGACCTTCAACCCATATTTGCTTTGCAGCTTTTCGACCGCGACCTTCAAATGGATTTCGCCCTGCCCCAGCAATGCCATCTCATGCAAATCCGCGTCCTGTTTGAAATGCAGGGATGGATCTTCTTCCTGCAATTTGTGGATCGCCGCGGTGAGTTTCACCTCGTCCTTGCGATCGGTGGTTTCGATGGCAAAGCCATAAACGACCGGCAATTCCTCGATGTGGACTTTCGGCAGCGCCATCTTCGCCGATGACAGCGTATCGCCGGTCCGCACGCCCTCCAGACGGCCAAGCGCGACGGTATCTCCCGTTTTTGCTTCCGTGAGCTTGCTTTGGGCATCGCCCCTCAGCACGAACATGCCGCCGATGCGCGCATCGCCGTCCCGGCCATGCAACACGCCGCCATCCTTCAACGATCCTGACAGCACCCGCGCCAGCGAAAGCTTCCCATGCGCGCCGTTATAGGTTTTCAGAATCTGCACCACGGCTTCGCCATCTGCCTTGATGCCGATGCGGTTCGCGGCCACCGCCACATCCGGCACTTCATGGCGCAGCGCTTTCAACAGACGGCGAATGCCGTTGTCGCCTTCCGCCGAGCCAAGCAGAACCGGCACGACAGCGCCTTCCGCCAATTCCTTCGACAGATCGGCAAACACCTCATCGCGGGGCGGCTCCCGATCGGAGAGCAATTCTTCCATGAGATGCTCGTCATAATCCGCGAGCTTTTCCAGCATCGCGAAGCGCGCCTGTTTTTCTTCGCCGGCCAGCCCGCCAAGCTCGATGACCTTAGACTCCGCGTGCGGCGCGTACTGGAACGCGCGCTCCAGCGCGAGATCGACAAAACCTTTCACCCGCCCACTCTCGACAATCGGGATCTGGCGCATCAGCAGCGGCTTGTCGCTCGCACTTTGCAACAGCCCCAGCAGATCGCGCACCGCGCCGCTGGCTTTGTCGATTTTGTTGATGAAGAGGAAGTGCGGGATGTTCAGATCGTCCAGCCGCTTCAGATAAGGCTGCAACATCTGGATCTTCGCCGGCTCCGGTTCACAGACCACGACGGCCGCATCGATCCCCGGCAGAACATTCAGCGTGTCGGCAAGAAATTCGATCGAGCCTGGGCAATCGAGGAAGGTGAAGGTTTCATCCAGATATTTCGCGGTCGCGCAATTCACCTCCACGCTCATCTGCCGCGCCCGCGCTTCGGGCGTGGCGTCGCCCACCGTGTTCTTCTGCGCGATGGCGCCCTTGCGCTGCACCGCGCCGGTGATGGAAAGAATGGATTCGAGCAGCGTGGTTTTGCCGCTGCCATAAGGTCCAACCAGGGCCACTGCGCGTGGCCCCACTCCTCCGGATTTTTTGGGCATAGCCGCCTCCATTACCCCGGACACATGGGGTACGAGGCGCGGCGGGCGTCTTCTTCCCAAGGCATTGGGCGGCGTCACGCGCCCCGCTTAGTGGACCGATGCTCGCGCCGTTTTCGCAGGGCCGCAAGCCTTGACGGACACGCAGAACCGCCGGCAATGCGTGGAACATATGCCGGTCAGGGATCGTTATAAAATTGCATGAACGAAGTTCCGCCCCGAATCTCCTTCCGGAAAACCCAGGGCTTGCGAAGCGCCATCCCTCAGATGTCGCCCGGTAGGCAGAAAGGTCACCAATAATCTTCCGCGGTTATCCACTCCGCCCGGTCCGCTATTTGCGCTGGCGCAAAGACAATAGCCATCGAGTCCGGAATTTTATAAAAGCGAATCCGAAGGAGAACGCACTTTGGATATCATGGCCGCAGCTCGCGCCCTTCATGTCCTGGCAGTGGTTGTCTGGATTGGCGGAGTCTCGATGGTGACGGCTGTCGTGCTGCCCGCGCTTCGAAGAGGCGATCTCGGTCCGGACTGGCTGCGTGCGTTTCAGGCCATAGAGCACCGCTTCGTTTGGTGGGCGCGCGCGGCGGTGATTGTTGCCGGCATAACCGGCATCTGGATGGTTGCCGACGCGGATCTTTGGGACCGGTTCCGCACGGCCGGGTTCTGGTGGATGCACGCCATGGCCTGCCTCTGGCTGCTGTTTGCGTTTATTCTTTTCATCGGTGAGCCGCTTATCTTTCACAACCGTTTCATGCGCATGGCGCAGCAAGAACCGGAGCGCGCATTCCGCCGGCTCCATCGCGTTCATTGGGTCCTGCTGACGTTGAGCATTGTCACGATTTTCGGAGCCGTTGCCGGCAGCCATGGATGGGCTGTCCGGTAGCACACTCGCAAGAGGGGAATCCCATGACATTGGATGCAGACCGGATTGACAGGCCCACCACAGACCCGGTGAGCAATGTGCTCAAATGGGTGTTGCTCGCGGTCGCCATCGGCACCTTCGGGCTTCTGGCGTGGGCCACTATCGTCACTTATCGAATGGCGCCGCCGCAGCCGGAACGATTCACCGGCCCCTCCGGCGCCGTGCTGATGACCGGCGACGACATTTTCGCCGGCAAGGGCGGCTTCCAGAAGGCCGACCTTATGGATTACGGCAGCCTCTATGGGATGGGGTCCTATTTCGGCGAAGACTACACGGCTTCCATTCTGGTCCGGCTTGGCACCACAACGCAAAACAACATCGCGCTGGAAAAATTTGGCAAAACATTTGCGGCGCTGACCGCTGATGAACAGGCCTCTGCGACTGCGGCCATGCGCGGCATGTTGCAGGGCGTGGATCTGACGCGGACCGATGTGCCGCTGCCCGCTGCGCTCGCGAGCGCCTTCACCAGCATTCGCAATGACGTCGCAAAAACCCTCAGCACCGCCGACCCGCATGCGGGATGGACGGCGGCTTATAGCCTCTCCCCGCAGCTCGCGCTGCAAACAGCAGACTTCCTGATGTTCTCTTCATTGACCACTGTGGCACGGCGGCCTGGCCTGTCATGGTCGTGGACCGAGAATTGGCCTTACGAGCCGCTGGTCGGCAATACGCCCACCACCAACACGTTCCGGTGGACGTGGATCAGCTTCTGTTTCACGTTCTTCTGCTTCGGGCTTGTGCTCTTCATCTACGAATTCTTCCTGAACAACCCGGACGACGCCCCGATGGATCCACTGCTGTCATCGTTCCAGCCCCTGACAGCGAGCCAGAAGCGCATCGGCAAATATTTTCTCGTCGTGGCCGCGCTGCTGCTTGTGCAGATCGGCGCGGGCACCATCATGGCGCATTCCTATTACGACCGGACAAGCTTCTACGGCATCGCCATCAACGACTGGTTTCCATTCAACTTCCTGCGCGACGTTCACATACAGGCGCCTATTGTCTGGATCGGCCTGTCGTGGATCGGCGCAGCACTCTTCCTTGCGCCGGCCATTGCGGGCGGGCGGGAGGCGAAAGGCCAGTATTGGCTGGTCGATGTGCTCTTCTGGGTAACGCTTCTGATCGTCGCCGGCGCACTGATCGGCGATTATCTCGGCATCATGGGAGTAATCGACCGTGGCTGGTTCTGGTTCGGCAACCAGGGGCTTTCCTACATCCAGCTCGGACGCTTCTGGCAGATCGGGTTCTTCGTAGGGCTGGCGTTCTGGAGTGTGCTCGTCATGCGCGCGCTTTGGCCGACGCTCTCCTTGTGGGGCACCGCTGCGCGGCAATTCTGGACTGGCCGCATCCGGTTGGAGCACCTGATCTGGGCTTCGACCATCAATATCGCG
>JAFECP010000022.1:3161-15061 GCA_018242105.1 Pseudomonadota bacterium | reverse complement strand
AGCGGATGGTTGATGAGCAGGAATTCCATCACCCCTTCGCGCGCCTTCTTGGCGATGGGCGAATTGGTGCGGATGTTGGCGGGCGTGCCATCCTTGTTGGGGAAGATGTCCTTCACCTGCAGCGCGCAAGACGCCTGCGGCTTCGGCGCGCCGACCCATTCGACAAGGCACATGCGGCAATTGCCGGCGACCGACAGGCGTTCGTGATAGCAGAAGCGTGGAATCTCCGCACCCGCCTGCTCGCAGGCCTGCAGCAGCGTGATGTTGTCATCCGCTTCGATTTCGACGCCGTTGACGTTGAGTTTGCGCGAGGCCATTGGGTTACTCCGCCGCCACTTTGCGAGCGGCCATGCGGCGCTCGAGTTCCGGGCGGAAGTGACGGATCAGTCCCTGGATCGGCCATGCCGCCGCATCGCCCAGCGCGCAGATCGTGTGGCCCTCCACTTCCTTGGTCACCTCCTGCAGCAGATCGATCTCCGCCGGATGGGAATCGCCCACGGTCATGCGCTTCATCACGCGCCACATCCAGCCCGTGCCTTCGCGGCATGGCGTGCACTGACCGCAGCTTTCATGCTTGTAGAAATAGGAGAGGCGCGTGATCGCCTTCACGATGTCGGTGGATTTGTCCATCACGATCACCGCCGCGGTGCCAAGACCGGACTGCACGTTCTTCAGTGAATCGAAATCCATCAGCACATCGTCGCAAATGGATTTTGGAATCAGCGGGACGGACGCGCCGCCCGGAATGATCGCCAGCAGATTGTCCCATCCACCGCGCACGCCGCCGGCATGTTTCTCGATCAGCTCGCGCAGCGGGATGCCCATCTCTTCTTCGACGTTGCACGGTTTGTTCACATGGCCGCTGATGCAGAAGACCTTGGTTCCGGTGTTGTTGGGGCGGCCGATGCTCGCGAACCAACTGGCGCCACGGCGCAGGATTGTCGGCGCAACGGCGATGCTCTCGACATTGTTCACGGTCGTGGGGCAACCCCAGACGCCGGAATTCGCCGGAAACGGCGGCTTCAGGCGCGGCTGGCCTTTTTTGCCTTCGAGGCTTTCCAGCAACGCGGTTTCCTCACCGCAGATGTAAGCGCCAGCGCCGTGATGCATATAGATATCAAACGGATAGCCGTGGATATTATCCTTGCCCACCAGCTTCGCGGCATAAGCCTCGTCGATCGCGCGCTGCAGCGCCTCGCGCTCGCGGATGAACTCCCCGCGCACATAGATATAAGCGGCATGCGCGCGCATCGCGAAGCTGGCGATCAGGCACCCTTCGATCAGCGTGTGCGGATCGTTGCGCAGGATATCGCGGTCCTTGCAGGTGCCCGGCTCGGACTCGTCCGCGTTCACGACAAGATAGTGCGGGCGCTCCTTCACTTCCTTCGGCATGAAGGACCATTTGAGGCCCGTCGGGAATCCTGCACCGCCGCGGCCGCGCAGGCCCGACTTCTTCATCTCGTCGATGATCTTGTCGATCCCCATTTCGAGGATCTGCTTGGTGCCGTCCCACGCGCCGCGCGCCATCGCGCCTTTGAGGCCGGGATCCTCGAAGCCGTATAGATTTGTGAAGATGCGGTCTTTGTCGGAAAGCATCAGCTCTCTGCCCCCGGTGATTTCCTGCTGTAGCCGCCTTTGAAAAGCTGCGGGTCCTTGAGCGTCAACGCCCCGCCGGCAGGCTCGGACGAAACCCGCCCATAGTTCTGCGGACCGGGTTTCGGCGTCTCACCGCGGCGGAAGGCATCGAGAATCTTCTCCGTTGTGGGACCATCAAGGTCTTCATAGAAGTCTTTGCCGATCTGCATCATCGGCGCATTCACACAAGCGCCAAGGCATTCGACTTCCATCCACGAGAACTTGCCGTCGGCCGAAACGGTATGCGGCGTCGGGGCGATGTGCTTCTTGCAGGCGGCGACAATATCGTCGGAACCGCGCAGCCAGCACGGCGTCGTCGTGCACACCTGCACCAGACGATCGCCCACAGGCTCCAGCGCGAACATCGTATAGAAGGTGGCGACTTCGAGGACGCGGATGTAGGGCATCGAAAGAAGCTTCGCGACTTCCTCGATCATCGGCTTGGTCACCCAGCCTTCCTGCTCCTGGCCGATCCACAACGCCGCGATCACCGCGGAGGCCTGACGGCCCTGCGGAAATTTTGCGATCCACTTATCGACCTCGGCTTTGCTTTGCGCATTGAACGCAAAGCTTTCCGGCTGATGGGGCGAAAGACGACGCAGGCTCACCGGTCCACCTCTCCGAACACCACGTCGAGCGAGCCGAGCACGGCGGAAATATCGGCCAGCATGTGGCCCTTGCAGATGAAATCCATCGCCTGCAGATGCGCATAAGAAGGCGCACGGATCTTGCACTTGTACGGCCTGTTCGATCCATCGGCGACGAGATAAACGCCAAACTCGCCCTTCGGCGCTTCGACGGCCGCATACACGTCGCCGGCCGGAACGTGGAAACCTTCGGTATAAAGTTTGAAATGGTGGATGAGCGCCTCCATCGAGCGCTTCATCTCACCGCGGCGCGGCGGAACGATCTTGTGGTTTTCGGCGACGACCGGCCCCGCCGGCATCTTCTCGATGCACTGGCGCATGATCTTGCAGGCCTGGCGCATCTCCATGACACGCATCAGATAGCGATCGTAATTATCACCGTTCTTGCCGACCGGAATCTGGAAATCCAGTTCACTGTAAACTTCATAAGGCTGCGAACGGCGCAAATCCCATGGAACGCCCGTGGAGCGCAGCATCACGCCGGACATGCCCCAAGCCTCCGCATCTGCGCGGCTGACGACCCCGATATCGACATTGCGCTGCTTGAAGATGCGGCTGTTGGTGAGCAAGCCTTCGATATCGTCCAGCACTTTCGGGAAGTGGTTGGTCCACTCATAGATGTCGGCAACCAGTTCGGGCGTCAGATCCTGGTGCACACCGCCGGGACGGAAATATTTGGCATGCATGCGCGCACCGGATGCACGCTCATAAAAGATCATCAACTTTTCGCGCTCTTCAAAACCCCACAGCGGCGGGGTGAGCGCGCCGCAGTCCAGCGCCTGCGTGGTCACCTGCAGAAGGTGGTTTAGGATACGGCCGATCTCACAATAGAGCACGCGCACGAACTGGCCGCGGCGGGGCACTTCCAAGCCTATCAAGCGCTCCATCGCCATGCAGAAGGCGTGCTCCTGATTCATCGGCGCGACATAATCGAGACGATCAAAGTAGCCGATGGCCTGCAGGTAGGTCTTGTGCTCGATCAATTTCTCGGTGCCGCGATGCAACAGGCCGATATGCGGATCGACGCGCGTGACGATCTCGCCATCCAGATCGAGCACCAGGCGCAACACACCGTGCGCCGCCGGATGCTGCGGGCCGAAATTGATCGTGACGCTGTTGTCCTCGCCTTCGATGTCGGCCTTGGTGATGACGGGCGCGGCGCTCATTTCTGAGTCTCCTTCGTCGCCTTCTCGTCGCCGGGAATGATGTAAGGCGCGCCTTCCCATGGCGACATGAAATCGAAATCACGGAATTCCTGCACCAGCTTTACGGGCTGATAGACGACACGCTTCTGTTCGTCGTCATAGCGCAGCTCGACATAACCGGTGAGCGGAAAGTCCTTGCGCAACGGGAAGCCGCTGAATCCATAGTCCGTGAGCAGGCGGCGCAGATCGGGATGATCGGCGAAGGTCACGCCGTACATGTCGAAGGTTTCGCGCTCGAACCAGTTGGCGGCAGGAAACAGCGGCACGATGGTGGGAACGGCAGCGCCCTCGTCCGTCTCTGCCTTCACGCGCACGCGCATGTTGTTGCGCGTGGAAAGCAGATGATAAACCACATCGAAGCGCTTGGCGCGCTGTGGCCAATCCACCGCCGTCACGTCGATCAGAATGGTGAAACCGAAGCTGTCCCGCAGCGACTTCATCACGCGCGGAATGTCGCTCAATTCGACCACAAGCGTCAGTTCGCCGTAGGTGACGTTTGCGGCCTTCACCGCACCGCTCAGTGCAGCCGAGATTTTTCCGCCAAGATCGTTCAGGTCTGTCATCTGCCCTCAACGATCAATGTTGCCGGTGCGGCGGATTTTCCGCTGCAGGAGCATGATGCCATACACCAGCGCTTCCGCTGTCGGCGGGCAGCCCGGCACATAAATGTCCACCGGCACGATGCGATCGCAGCCGCGCACCACCGAATAAGAGTAGTGATAGTAGCCGCCGCCATTCGCGCAGGACCCCATCGAGATCACATAACGCGGCTCCGGCATCTGGTCGTAAACCTTGCGCAGCGCAGGCGCCATCTTGTTCACAAGCGTTCCGGCCACGATCATCACATCCGCCTGGCGCGGTGAGGCGCGGGGCGCGAAGCCAAAGCGCTCCAGATCGTAACGCGGCATCGACGCCTGCATCATCTCGACCGCGCAGCAGGCAAGGCCGAACGTCATCCACATCAGCGAGCCGGTGCGGGCCCAGTTGATCAGCGAATCTGCGGACGCGACGAGAAAACCCTTCTCGTGCATCTCGGCCTGCATTTGCTTGTAATAGGGGTCGTTGTCGGTGACGGCCTGATTTCCGCCTTCGACACCGGAACGCGCTGCGGAATTGGCCGGAAGAATCACTCCCATTCGAGCGCGCCCTTCTTCCATTCATAGATAAAGCCGACGGTTAGCACGCCGAGGAACACCATCATCGACCAGAATGCGAAAGCCCCGGTGGCTTTCAGTGTGATCGCCCAAGGAAACAGGAAGGCGACTTCGAGGTCGAAAATGATGAAGAGCAGCGACACCAGATAGAAGCGCACATCGAATTTCATGCGCGCATCGCCGAACGCGGGAAAGCCGCATTCATAAGCGGAAAGCTTTTCAGGGTCCGGCTTGGACGGTGCGATGACGAAGGGAACGAGCATCAAAACCAGGCTCAATCCTCCGGCGATCCCGATGAACAGCAGGATCGGCAAATATTCGATCAGCAGGCCTTCCATGAACGCGGTCCTGACTGGTTCTGCCGCCTCGCGGGCGAGCCGTTTGCGCGGACAAAACCGTTTTATTTCGCGGGTGCGATAACAGAAATTAACGCCCGCTGGCAACGCGGGTTTAGAGCAAGATTCGCCTTGGGAAAACAGGATTTTTCCGCGAATTTTCGAGCTTTAATTGCGAGTCATTCGCGACTGGAAGTAACGATTTCAAAGAATGAGAAGACGCTCTGTTCGAAGAACGGCCTGCCACCGGAAGCTGCGAGGTATCAGACTGTCTCCCTACGCTCCTGTGGAGCTTCGGGAGATCACCTTCCGCTGCTTCGCAGCGTAAGATGGCGGGAGCGACGGGGCTCGAACCCGCGACCTACGGCGTGACAGGCCGTCACTCTAACCAACTGAGCTACGCCCCCGCGGGCGCTCGCGGGCGGACCCGCGAAGGAGCGCCGATGTAGGGCGGGGCCTAGGCCAAGTCAAGCCGCGCAAAACGCAGCGCTAATTGCTGCCCGTGTCACCGCCGTGACGATGACGATGGCCCGATGAAGGCGCGCTTTGATCGCCTGCTTTTGGGGGCGCCGGTTCCCAAGGCCGCAGCTCGGACTTCGTCAACACGCCATTGTTATCCCGATCCAGCGCATCGAAGAGCGAGCGCGGAGTGTTGGCGAACTGCGTGAAGTCGATGCAGCCCCTGCCGGTAAAATCCACCAATGGCGATGCGGTGGACTGGTCCTGCGCCAGACGCTCCTCATTGATGGCACGGGTTTCGCCCGCATTGAGGCAACCCGTCTTGTTCTTGTCAGCGGCAGTGAAATCGGCACGTAGCCCCTCTTCCATCTGGGCGCGCGTCAAACTGCCGTCCGGGTTTTTTACATATTTGGTGAGCATCTCGGTTGCTGGATGCCACGGCACCTCCGGCGGCTTGCGGTGCGGCTCGTCACCGGCGCAAGCCGAAAGGCCCAGAGCACAGGCGCAAAGAAGAAGCGGCAGCGTTTTCATCGCCCGACTTCGCCCTTCCCGAATGGCCCGGTCAATGCGCGTGCTGTTAATAAAGCCCCGCCTGCCCATTCATTGCCTCGAAAATCGCCGCACAGTCATAACCAACGCCTTTTCGAAGACGAGCGGCATTACGTCGATGGCCACCGCATTCCTGGTGGGATTGATGCCGGACATACATGCGCGCCCAAGCATCGACGCATCTTCTTCATCATGCCGGAAGCTTCTCTATCGTTAATTCCGAAGACAGGTAGCACTGGCGTGAACTGAGCCGCACCCATATAAGCCAAGGCGAATCCAGCATTTTTGACGGCTGGAGCTACCCGGCGCATTATGCGCCTGGGCGGTGACCGTGGTGTGACAATACGGGGCTTGGAACCAGAGCATGATGGCAAAATTGGCATGGGGCCGGGCGTGGCACGGACGCAGCTACGATCTCGGACGCATGACGCTGCCTGAGCTTTGGGCGGCCTATGCGACCTATCCCGCGATCCAGATCTACGCTGTGCTTGCCATCGCCGCCGCAGGGGCGACCGTCGCACTTGCAACCCGATGGGACATGATCGCGCTCACTGTTGTGGTGGCCATCACCGCTTATCCGGTGGCGTGGTACCTCATCCATCGGTTCATCCTGCACGGGCGCTGGCTCTACAAGATGAATTGGACCGCCGCGCTGTGGAAGCGCATCCATTTCGATCACCATCAGGATCCGCATTTACTCGAAGTGCTGTTCGGCGATCCGAGCAACACACTGCCGACGATTGCCGCGGTGACGATGCCACTCGGCTACATTATCGCGGGATGGCAAGGCGCTGCAGCCGCGTTCTCCACGGGGCTTGTCACGACCTGCGTGTACGAATTCATCCATTGCATCCAGCACCTCAACTACACGCCGAAGAGCCGTTTCCTGCGAGGGCTGAAGCAATATCACCTCGCCCATCATTTCCATAATGAGAATGGAAACTACGGCATCGTGAGTTTTCTTCCCGACAAACTGACCGGCACATTCTATCGCGATGCGCGCGCACGCCCGAAGAGCGCGAGCGTTTACAACCTTGGCTACAGCGTGGATGAAGCGCGGCGTTATCCCTGGGTGATGAATCTGACGGGCGCGCCGCCCCGCGACCGTCCGCCGCCGGCCCATGCCACGCGCGACACTTCCGATCTCAGGCTGGTTTCGTGACGGCGATTGAAATCGTCCCGGTTGAGGGCCGCGAGCTTCTCAATCGATTCATACGTCTGCCGGAACGGCTGCATCGCGACGACCCGGCCTACGTTGCGCCGTTGCATCTCGAAAGGCTGGATGCACTGACGCCAAAAAACCCATTCTTCGGACACGCCGACATCCAGTTCTGGATCGCACGCAAGGACGGGCGCGACGCCGGACGGATCAGCGCGCAGATCGATCGTCAGGAATTGGCGCTTCGCCCCAATGCAACGGGCCATTTCGGCATGATCGCCGCCGAAGACGATCCGGCCATCATTCGCGCCCTTCTGACCACGGCCGAAGACTGGCTGCGCGCACATGGCATGAAACGTGTGACAGGACCGTTCAATCTGAACATCAACGAAGAGATGGGCCTTCTTGTCGATGGGTTCGATACGCCACCCATGCTGCTCATGGGCCACGATCTTCCCTATCTGGGCCCTCGCATCGAGGAAAACGATTACGGGCGCGAGAAAGACGTCTTCGCCTATATCTACAATATCAGGGACGATTTGCCCGCTTCCGCGCGCCGCCTTCTTGCGCGTCCGCTACCCCAGGGCATCAAGGTGCGGCGCATCGATTTCAAGCGCTACAACGACGAAATCCGCGCCATTACCGAAATCTTCAACGATGCATGGCTCAACAACTGGGGCTTTGTGCCGCTAACGGATATCGAGACCGATCATCTGGCGAAATCTCTGAAGCCGCTGCTCGATCCGCGCCTTGTCAGCATTGTCGAACAGAACGGAGAGCCTGTCGGCTTTCTGGTTTGCCTGCCCAATCTCAATGAAGCCATCCGCGGCCTGAGCGGCAGCATCCTGCCCTTCGGTTGGGCAAAATTGTTGTGGCGCCTGAAAGTGCGCGGCGTAAAGACCGCGCGCGTGCCGCTGATGGGCGTCAAGCGTTCCGCGGCGCAGGGCGTGATCGGAAGCTTCCTGCCCTTCCTGCTCATCGACACCGTGCGTAACGAAGCGATCAAAATGGGCTTCACGAATATTGAGATGTCCTGGATCCTCGAAGACAACATGCCGATGCGCCGGATGAATGAATCGCTCGGCGGCGTCGCCTACAAGACCTATCGCATCTACGGAAAGCCGCTTTGACCAACGGCCTGACGGCGCATGAAGGCCCCCCCCTGACGATCACGATGCGATACCGAACGCCGCTTGTGGCGCATCGAATGCGAAGCGCCCGCAAGTCTCAAAGGCTCCGGATTGTGTCAGACGCCGCGCGGTAACGGCGGTGTGCCAACCCGCTGAAGTCCGGGCGATTTCGATCAGATGCCATCGCGCGGCGTGATTGATCTTGCCGGGCCGCGCATCTTTTGCCGTTGCGATCGTTGACGCGGCCGGCACGCCGATCACGGGTATCGGCCCAGCCGGACCGTCCACGGCATAGAATTCCGCAGTGTGATTGTGACCGTGCAACACAAGCTCAGCGCCCGCTTCGGCAATCGCTGCACAGATGCCCGCACGATCATCCAGCGCCTTGCGATCCGGGGCCAGCCCCTTCCCGACGGGATGATGGATCAACACCACCCGGAAAAGACCGTGCCTGCCCAATTCCGCCAGTTTCACTTTGAGTCTGGCAATCTGTCCGGCGCCGGCGCGGCCGCTTGCCTGAAACAACCGCGTCGGTACCGCTGTGTTGACGCCAACGAGCACGACCGCGCCGCGCACGCGAACAAATGGAAAATCGGCGCTTCCATCGTCGCCCTGCATCCAGCGCGTCCAACGGGACGGCCCCTCATCCGGCGCCAGCGCCACAAGACGGTCATGATTGCCGGGAATGAGCGTAACGCTTTGCGGCTTCCCAAGCCGCTCAAGCCAGGCGAACGAACGATCGAATTCATCTGCGAGCGACAGGTTCGTCACGTCGCCTGTAACCGCAATATGATCGGGACGATGCGCCAACAGGTCTGCAACGAGCAGATCGAGTATTTCGGGCCGGTGAATATGGCGGCGCCTGATTTGCCATGAGATGAGGCTGAACAGACGCTTGGAAAATACATCGCGCCACGGCAATGCCATATTCGCCATTGGTAGATGCAGGTCTGAGAGATGGGCAAGACGGAAAGCGGCATTTCCAAGCGCGCTCATCATAAGTCCAAACGTGTGGGATGCCACGGAGCGGTTTATCGTGGAGTGGCGGCCCGCATAGCATACTCCACACTGCTGAAATTTAATCGCCTCATTTTATGAAGCTTCTCAATCGCCACTACGCTAGAGCCGGAGCCTATTCGCCCGCGATGAGCGATTCACTCTCCCGGGCGTGATACGGGAGCAATCCCAGAGCGTGACCAACATGCGCAAACAGCGCAATGGCATGGTCAATCTGCTGCGGCGAATGCGCAGCGCTTACACTCGAGCGAAGGAGCGCCAGGCCATTGGGCGTCGCAGGCGGCAGGCTCACATTGGTGTAGAGACCGGCCTTCAGGAGATTGGTCCAGAACACCGATGCCGTTTCCGGATCCGGCATGATGGCAGAGACCACCGGGCTCAACTCGGGGCCGACACGGAATCCGAGGCGCCTCAAACCTTCATAAAACCGTTCTGCGTTCTGCATCAGCTTTTCGCGCAGTTCCGGCCGCGTACTCACCTGGTGGAGAGCTTCGGTGGTCGCAGCGATAACGGCAGGCGGCAGCGATGCGGTGAACATATACGGGCGACATGCGACCCGCAGAATGTCGAACCCTTCCATATCGCTTACGCAAAATCCGCCGACGCCCGCCAAACTCTTTGAGAACGTGCCGACGATGAAATCGATATCGCCTTCCACACCCTGCGCTTCGGCGAGCCCCCGCCCCGTTTTGCCCAGCACGCCCATGGAATGCGCTTCATCGACGACGAGATAAGCACCCCATTCGCGCTTCACCTCGACGAATTCGCGCAACGGCGCGGTATCGCCCAACATGGAATAGATGCCTTCGACAACGATGACCTTGTCGCCTGGAACATCGGCCAGACGGCGCAGGCGTTTGTGCAAATCGTCCGGATCGTTGTGGCGGAAACGAGTGACCTGCGCGTGGCCGAGACGCGAACCATCATAGATGCTCGCGTGCGAATCCGCATCGAGAAGCAAATGATCGTTCTTGCCGGCGAGCGTCGACAACATGCCAAGATTGGCCTGGTAGCCGGTCGAGAACACCATCGCGTGCTTGCGGCCATAAAAATCTGCGAGCGCGCGCTCAAGCTGCTTGTGGCCGTCATAGCTGCCATTTGCGATACGCGACCCGGTTGTGCCCGTGCCAAAACTGCGCGTCGCTTCAACGGCCTTCCTGATGACAGCGGGGTCGTAGGTAAGGCCCAGATAATTATTCGTGCCCAACAGCAGAATGTGCCTCTGCCCGATCATGGCTTCCGTTGGCGAAAGCACCCGATCGAACGTCACGTTGAACGGATTGGCGCCAATGCTTTCCAACGTGGCGTACTGCGCGGACAGCGCAGCGAATTTGTCAAGTAGTGGCATCGATCAGGCCCTGCCCTTTAAATCGCGGACGGTGCTCACCAGGTCGCCGATGTTTTCCACTTCGGCAATCCGGTCGAGCGGGACTGAGATGTCGAGTCGATCTTCGATCTCCATCACGAAGTCCATAACCGCCACGGAATCGAGGCCGAGATCGCGCACAATGTTGGTCTGGTCGGAGAGTTCAATAGGCTTCGGAAGAGAGGCGCGCAGCGTCTCGAACACAACTCCCCGAATATCGTCGATTGAACTTTCCATAAGCCCCTTTACCGATCACACTTGAACGCACCGCATGTCCGCCACCCGCCCCAGAGCGGCGAACATGTATAATAAAATTTTAATGTCTCAGAACGCAAAAGTCACAAACGCATTGATAAACAATAGTATTTCGGTACGCTACCCGCAAAGCATTCTTATGTCAGCCATTTTGCCGCTCGATACCATGCCGCTGTTTCGCGAAAACCGCGGCCTATCCCAACGTTTTCCTGGTAAACCGAGGCCGGCAGCA
Source organism: Pseudomonadota bacterium (assembly GCA_018242105.1). Taxonomy (GTDB): domain Bacteria; phylum Pseudomonadota; class Alphaproteobacteria; order Micropepsales; family Micropepsaceae; genus Rhizomicrobium. The sequence goes on along the minus strand of JAFECP010000022.1, from coordinate 3,918 downwards.
TTTCTTCGGCAGGGATTGACCAATCCGGATGGAGCACTTCCCGGGCCTTGCCGGGGGTAAAAATCGGCTCGCCCCCACTGAGACGGCCCCACCATACGGACAAGTGGCCGGCCGCCAGCACGGCAGCATCGGGAACGCGCACAAAGCGTGGCTGGCAGCCCAGGGCACGCGCCGCCTCGATCAGCAATTCCCGCAAGCTATATCCAGCCGGGTTATCGTCCGAAAGTGCGTACACACCAGCATGCCCTTCGCCTGTTGCGAGGCGCGCGATCACGTCAGCCGCCGTAACAACATAGACAATCGCAGCGCGGCTGCTTCCGAAAATGGGAACGACCGGCCGCGATGCCGCCTTGAATATCGCCAAAGTCTCGCGGTCCCAGGGGCCATAAATCGCAGGAGGCCGTATGATGAGCAGTTGGTCCGGCGCATCCGCGTAAGCAAGGCTGGCAGCATCTTCGCCTTCCCGCTTGCTCGCAGCGTAGCCGGAAAGTTGCGGCTCGCGAGCTGCGAGTGACGATATCGCGATGAAGCGCGCGCGCGGGGAACGCCGCCGCGTTGCTTCGGCAATGGCCCGCACACCATCGCGATTGGTCCGCATGAATTGCGCGCGATCGCGCGCCTTGATGAGGCCCGCACAATGCACAACCGCGTCGACGCCGGTGACGAGTCGCTCCAGAGCTTGCTCATTTTCAAGATCGCCCGGCACGACATCGAGGGTGAAATCGCGCCACAGATCGTGTGTCGGATCGCGCCGGGC
>JAFECP010000022.1:0-3141 GCA_018242105.1 Pseudomonadota bacterium | reverse complement strand
AGAAAACCTGTCGCGCCAGTGACCGCAACAACCCGTGCGCCGGTCATTCGGACGCGACACCAACGGGTGCAAAAGCGTTTGCAAGATATAAAGCGCGTGCGCGGCTGCGGCTCAGTTTCCCGGATGAGGTCTGCGGCAAGCTGTGACGCGGCACCAGCACGATTTTGGCCTCTACGCCATGACGCGCCCGATAGATGTTGGCGATTTCGGTTGCGAGCGCATCGCGCTCGCCCCGATCGCGTTTTCCGCATTCCACCAGCGCGATGATCTCTTCGTCTGTTTCGCCTTCGACGGAGAAGACAGCAACGTCACCGCTTCGCAGGCCCGTGGCCTCCGCTTCGGCGGTCCATTCCAGATCCTGCGGCCAGATGTTTCGTCCATTGACGATAATAAGATCCTTCGCGCGGCCGGTGATAACGATCTGCCCCTCGACGAGATAGCCAAGATCGCCTGTATCGAGCCATCCCTCCCGGGACATCGCGCGCGCCGTTTCTTCCGGCGCTCCGAAGTACCCCGTCATCAAGCTCGGACCGCGGACGAAAATCCGCCCCACGCGCCGGTCGTGCAAAGGGCGCTCGTTCTCACCGCGCACTTCAAGCTCATGATCCGGAAGAATGTGGCCGCAAAGCACAAAGCTGCGGGAGCGGCCTGCGGTCCGGGCAGCAGGAACGGCATGATGCTCGCTTTCGAGTATCGTGTTGTCGATCGTATCGTATCGCATGCCTTGCCCAAGCGGCGAAAACGTCAACGCAAGCGTCGCCTCCGCCATACCGTAGCTTGGCAGAAAGGCCTTGGCGTCGAACCCGCACGATGCAAAGCGCTCTGCAAAGCGCGCAAGCACATTGGGACGGATCATGTCGCCGCCGATGCCCGCCCCCCGCCAGCGCGAAAGATCAAGCCCCTCCGTGGACAGGCTTTCGGCGCGGCGCGCGCACAGTTCGTAACCAAAGGACGGGCTGAAGGAGAGCGTCGCTTTGTTGCGGGTAATGAGATGGAGCCAGATAAACGGACGGCGCGCGAATTCCCGCGTCGGGATGATGTCCACGGACATCTGGCATGCCATGGGCGTCAGCAAAAAGCCTACAAGACCCATATCGTGATAAAATGGCAGCCAGGATATGCCACGATCGCCGTCCGCGATTTGAAGCCCGTGCAGACCTGTATAGTGGGCATTCGCCATGAAGGCGCGCTGCGTTACCGCGACACCAAGGGGAAAGCGTGTGCTTCCCGACGAGAACTGCAGATAGCTCAGACCATCGGGCTTCTGTTTTGGCAAATCGTCCGCGACCGGTTTCACCGCATCCAGCGATGCGAGCGTTCCGCATACTTTTAGGCCAAGGCCGTTGGAAGCTTCACCGAGCCAGCTTTCAAACATGGCAGGCCCGAACACGGCCGCGGCCTGCGCGCTTTCGATCATGCGGCGCAGATGCGCGATATATCCGTCCTTTCCCCCAAACGCGGCGGGAAGCGGCATGGGGGCCGGAACAAGGCAGGCATATTGGCAAGCGAAGAAGGCGCGGGCGAAATCACCGTCGCTTTCCGCGATAAGGCCGACCCGGTCACCCGGCTTTAGCCCCGCGCCCAGCAACCGGCGTGCAAGCCCAATCGCCTGTTCGCGCAGGACGCTGTACGGAATGGCTTCGGTGATCTCGCCTTTGCCCGAAAAGAAATTGATGCCAGTCGGTCCGCCTGCCGCGTAGTCCAGCGCCTCGGAAATCGTGCCGAAGTCCGCGAACCGGCGCGGCAATCCAGGATGATTGGACGGGGTTGGCTCTGTCATGTGCTCCGGACGATCAACGACCTGCTTCATGAAGGAACGGTCATTTATCGTCGGGTATCAGAGGCTTGCACAGGTGGCAACTGCTATCCATCGATGGCCTTAACCGCACTATGGTTGTCACGGTGGCATCGCCAGCGCGCCGCCCGACAGTGCGGCCGGCATCGAAGCTGCGCGATGTCCGATGATCTGCCTCCGCTGCTCCGCAGCGCAGATTGGTGGGCGGTGACGGGTTCGAACCGCCGACCCTCTCCGTGTAAAAAATATTTTATCGGTTTCGGGCCGTTGCGGGCTGTTTCACTCGCCTGCCAACCCGTTGCTTCCCAACCATAATTCGTTTCACGTCGTTCGGCAAAGGTGCGGGAAGCTTCTGCTTTTCTGCCCCCCCGTTGCCCCCCAGAGTGACCCCGCGCTCTTCGTGGGCGCTGAACCGACTCGTTCGAAAGGAGGCCTATATAATGTCTAATACGAAACTCATTTCGACTGATCGCGAACTTCTGGGCCTGCAACCGAATGGGACTGCCCGATATGAGGTCGGCATAAAGAACGCCCGAGGTCTGTGCATCCGCATCTATCCCGGCGGCGAGAAGGTCTTTGAAGTCAGGTACGTCGCGGCCAATGGCGCCCGCCGGCGGATGAAGCTCGGGACATATCCCGCGCTAAAATTGGCCGACGCCAAGAGGCAGGCGGGAAAGTTCCAAAATGAGGTCGTTGAGGGGCGCGACCCTTCTGCCGAACGGGCTGCTTCAAAGAAGACTCAGAGAACTGGCGATACCGTGGAGCAACTCGCGAGGGCGGTCTTCAAGGCAGCAAAGCTGGGCCTGCATGGAGGACGCAAGAAACCCAAGAAGCCACGCACCATAGCCCACGAGACCCGATTGTATGAACGCCACATCGCGCCCGAACTGGGCGACAAGATTTTCACCGAGGTTCGGCGCCGGGATATAAAGGAGTTCATGCGGAACCTCGCGGCAGACAGCGGCTTGGCCGCCTCCAGCGTCGCCCGCGTGGGGGAAGTCCTGAGCGGCATATTCGCTTTTGCGGTCCATGAGGACCAGATCGAATCAAATCCGGTGGCCGGACTGTCCCATCCGCTTTCCTTTGCCAGCCGCGAACGGCGGTTTAGCGATGCCTCCTTAAAGACATTGTGGGACATACTTGTTCTTCACTCCAAACCGATCCTGCCCGGCGAAGTCCTGCCCGAAGATCCGCAATCGCGGCTTGATCCTCTTACTTGCCTTTCGACCCGTCTGATAATCGTCACCCTTTGCCGCCGCGGCGAAGCCGCTGCGGCTAGGTGGGATGAAATAGATAGGGCTTCAAAGAAGTGGACGGTGCCGCGCGAGCGGACAAAAAGCGGGCGA
>JAFECP010000021.1:33263-47159 GCA_018242105.1 Pseudomonadota bacterium | reverse complement strand
ATGGATGCGCTCTACAAGCTGGGCAAAGCCTCCGCCGCGGATATCCGCGAAGAGATCGCCGATCCGCCGACCTACACGGCGATCCGCTCGCACCTGACCATTCTGGAAAAGAAGGGCCATGTGCGCCACAGCAGCGACGGCACGCGCTACATCTACGAGCCGCTCGTCGCGCGCGAACAGATGGGCAGCCGTGCGATGGATTCGCTGCTCAGGACATTCTTCGACAATTCGGTGGAGCGCGCGGTGACCGCGCTTCTGACGCGCGCGGACACCGATGTGTCGCGCGAGGAACTGGATCGGCTGTCGCGGCTGATCGAAAAAGCCAAGAGAGAGGGACGATGAGCGAATTGTTAGCACAGAACGCGCTGCTATTGGCGGGCGAAGCGTTCGTCATGTCGGCGGTCGTCCTGGCGTTGGCGTGGGAAGCGTCGCATCTGGTGCGCAACCGCGCGAGCTTGCGCCATCTGGTTTGGGTGGGCGCTTTCGCGGCGCTGCTGCTTCTGCCGGCTCTCGCATGGATCGTTCCTGCGCAAATCCATTTCACGCTGCCGGCTCCGCACGTCGTGCCCGCAGCCGCAATGGCGCAGGACGCCGATATCGGGCCGGATATCGCGCCTCTATCGCAGCCTGCATTTCATATCGACATCGCGACTGTCGCTACGGCGATCGTCGCGCTTTGGCTGCTGGGTGTGTTGGTCATCGTTCTGCGCGGGCTTGTTGCCATGTTCGGGTTGCATGCGCTGGAGCGCCGCAGCCGCGTGCACGTTTTTCAGGATGCCGCCCTGCCGGATCTGGGGCGGCGCACCGAAATCCGCATCGCGAATGCACCGAACGGATTGGGGCCAATCACCTGGGGCCTGTTCCGGCCGGTGATCCTGTTGCCGTTTTCCGCGCTGTTCTGGACGCGCGAGCGTTTGCAGGCCGTGCTGCTGCACGAAGCGGCGCATATCCGCCGCCATGACAGTATCAGCCAGATGCTGTCGTTGCTGGTCGGCGCACTCTATTGGCCCAATCCGCTGGTATGGCTTGCGGCGCGCGCGCTGCGCGCCGAAGCGGAAATCGCGGCGGACGATGAAGTCATCGCGGCAGGTGTGCGGCCATCATCTTATGCCGGAGAGTTGCTGCAACTTGCCTCCGAATTCCGTTCGCAGCAGCCTGCACTGGCGGGCCTGCCGCTCTTCATGGCCGCACCGTCGGCGCTGGAAGCGCGCGTGAAATCTGTTCTGGCCCCCGCACACAAGCGATTGGGCGTAACCTCCATGGATGTTCTCAAGATCGGCGGCGTCGCCTTTCTGGCGACGGCCGCTCTGACTTTCGCGCGGCCCTCTTTCGCGCAGAGCGATGCCGCACCGCCGGCGCCGCCCGCAATTGAGCGCGCCCCGCTTCCCGCCCCGGCAGCGCCCGTCGCGCAAGCGTCACCCGCAACACCGGCCCCCGCAGCGCAATCGGCGCCCTCACCGGCTCCCGCGGAGCAGACGGAACCGGTCAGGCCGGCACCTCCGGTTGCCGAAGCCAACTATGTGAGTCCCAATATCCACATCCGCCGGAGCGAACGCACAGTCCACGGCCACAAGATCTGTCACGTCTCCGTCGATATCGACACGAACGGCCTTTCGGCCGAAGCGCTGGAGCGCGCGCGTCCGCAGATCGAGCGTGCGCAAGCCGACGCGCGCGCCATGCAATCCGAAGCGTTTCGCGCGGAGGCCGAAGTCCACGCGCATGAAGTGGAAATGCGCGCCATGCAGGAGGCGGGACCGCGCATCGAAGCCGAAGTGCGGGCGGCGCTGGCGAGGGCGCAACCCGAAATCGATCGCGCCGTCGCCGAAGCCCACAGGTACAACTACGATTTGAAGATCAACGAGCGGGTCGACCGCGCGCTAAAGCGCGCCCAGGTACGGATCGAGATAAAGGATCGCGCAGATCGGATTGGCGGCCAGGGTCATGCTGGCTCCGGCGAGGATGGACCGGGCGCCAATTAGCGCGGCGCCAGACGGTTTCTCGGCTGCCTTCCTCTAAAAGTTTCTTTTCACCCGATCCGCTGCCCGTTGCCGCAACCGGGCATTTGTTGGCACCTTAGCCCCTCAGATGATTCCTTTGATGGCAGGGGACGTGTGGCCATAACCGTCAAGAATGCCGCAGAGCGTATCCGAGATATCGTCATCCGAACGTATCTATTTTCATCATGGCCGCCGTCGCTCATCGACAAACTTCTCGAAGGCGCGGAGCTGCGCCGTTACGCCGACGGCGAAATCGCAATCCCGTATCGAAGCCCGTCGCCCCATTTTGCCGTTGCCGCCAGCGGAAATTTCATCGTGCAGCGGCCCCGCGTGGACGGCGGTGTCATGATCATCGACTATCTGATGGCCGGGCAGGCGACATCCTATCTGGCCGTTCTGGACGGGATGCCGGCGGCCTTCGAAACCGTGGCCAGCGGTGCGAGCGAGATGGTTTTGATCGCGCGTGCTTCCTTGCTGGCCGCGCTGGCGCTCGATCCGGTCCGCTACCGCGACATCGTTCTGATGCTCTGCCGCAAGCTTCGCATCGAATATGAGAACACTTTCATGCGCACGGCCAATTCGGTGCGCTGCCAGCTTGCGCGCGTGATCCTTTACTGGGCGCGTGGCCAGGTCCAGACGCCGAAAGGCCTGCGCATTCCGGTCGGAATCTCGCAGGAGAACATGGCGGCGGTGCTGGGAAAGTCCCGCCCCACCATCAACAAGGAGATCGGCGCGCTGATCGCCGATGGCGTTCTCGCCCGCAGCTACCGGCAGATCCAGGTGCTGGACCTGCAAGCCTTGATCGCCATCGTGGAACGCGAGAATCCCGGCACGCTTCAATTAAACGAAGCGATCTTCGGCAAACCTGCCGGTGTGCTTATGACATCGGACTGAGGCCGGAATTCCTTTTCAGGAAATCGCCCACCGCCGCGAACAGATCTTCGCGGCTGTGTTCCAGATGCACGAGATGCGTGCCTTTGGAAATCTTCACGTCGCGGCTTGTGGAATGGCGAAGCCGTGACAACAGCCACGCGGCATCCGCGTCGCTTGTGACGCTGTCCCATTCGCCGCGCACGCATAGAACCGGACAGTGAAGGTCGCGCGGATCGTAGGCCAGATCGCCGGACCAGGCCGCGGAGATATCGGCGGCGGGACCGTTCGGGATTTTCACCGCCGCCGGCAAGCGGAGCGATGCGCCGGATTCGCTGGCGATATAGGCCGGTCCCCATGCTTCAAGCTGCGGCTCGATCAGCACGGGCGGACGATCCGGCGGCACATCTTCGATGAAGCGCGCGAGCTGCTGCCCGATCGTCACCAGCCGGTATTTCTCGCGCAGCGGCGCTTGTGCTTCGCCATCGCGCCGCAGAACAGGACCGAACAGGCAAAGCGCCTTCACCGCTTGCAGATTTTGGATGGCGAACAGCGCTGCCGGAATCGTGCCCCAGGAATGTGCGACGATGGCGATAGAAGATTGGCCCGCGACAGACACGATATAGGATACCACTCGCGCGATCTGCGCGGCGGCTTCGGGGGCGCGGCCCGGTATTGCGCCAACATCGCCGTAGCGGTCCGAGCCGCCATAGCCTGCAAAATCGAAGGCCCAGGCATCGAAGCCGCGCGCGTTCCAATCGTCCATCCAGGAACGGCCATTAAAACGATAGGCGGCTGAGAGCGCGGACGGGAATGTCGCGCCATGGACATAGAGAACCGGCAGGCCCGCGGATTGCTGGCGTCTCACCAGCAATCCGGGGCCGTCTCCTTGCAGGATGAAGACCTGCTGCTTCATTCAGGCCGTCACTTGCCGGAGAAAGTCGCGGTATTCGCGCAGGATGAATTTCTCGCGCTGCGCGAATTCGAAATTCGTCTTGCTGGCGGGATGGGTACGCAGTTTGGCGCGATAGGCTTCGTAAGCGGCCAATGTGTCGAAGCCGATCAACGCATGGGCTTCGAAATTGGTGCCTTCATTGGGCATGAAATAGCCGATGAGCGCGCCTCCGCATTGCGGGATCGCGGTGAGCCACACCTTCGCATATTGCTCGAACTGGTCGCGCTTGAAGGGATCGAGCTCGTAGCGGATGTGGCAGACGACATTCATGGAATTCTCCTCGCGTGCAAAGGCTTTGGTCCAGGGCAGCGCCGCGAGCAAACCCGCAAGCGCGCCCCAGCGCATCACCGTGCGGCGATGCGGATGATGGTTGCTGTTCATGCAGAAACGATAGCGCTTGCGCTGGCGCGGATGCTTCGCCTACCGTCGAAGTATGAAAGGCATGATTTTATGAAGGATGGCCCCTCCCTCGCACCCATTGCTGCTCTGGCCGGCGATCCGGCGCGCGCGAACATGTTGACGGCGCTTCTGAGCGGCAAGGCGCTCACCGCCACCGAGCTTGCCAACGAAGCGGGCATCACCGCGCAGACGGCAAGCTCGCATCTGTCGAAGTTGGAAAGCGGCGGCTTGATCGCGGGCGTGAAGCAGGGGCGGCATCGCTATTTCCGGCTTTCCGGCAGCGACGTGGCCGACATGCTGGAGAAGATGATGGGCGTGGCGGCGCGCGCGGGCCATCTGCGCACGCGGCCCGGTCCATCCGATCCGCAGGTGCGCAAGGCGCGCGTCTGCTACGACCATTTGGCGGGCGAGATGGGTGTGGAGATGTTCGATGGCCTCTCGCGGCTGGGCGTGATCGCGTCGCGCGGCGAGGAGGTGAAGATCACGCGCAAGGGCGAAGCCTTCTTCCCCAAAATGGGGATCGATCTTTCGGTTCTGGCGCAAAGCCGGCGGCCTTTGTGCAAATCCTGCCTCGACTGGAGCCAGCGGCGCAGTCATTTGGCGGGAAGTTTGGGCGCCGCGCTGCTCGACCGCATCTATGACGAGGGCTGGGCCATGCGCGACAGGAAGAGCCGAGCCGTGCTTTTTTCCCGTTCCGGCGAAAGCAAATTCCGGTCACTGTTCGCCGCACGATCGGGGTGAATGAGCAAGCGATAGAGGGGAAGCCATGAAACGTCTTGTGCTCGCGCTTTTGTTGGCGGCGTGCGCCGCTCCCGGCGCTTTCGCCGCGCAGCCTGCGCCGAACGACTACACCGATCCGGCCAACTGGCTTTGCCGTCCCGGCCGCACCGATGCTTGCACCACCGATCAGACCGCGACGGTGGTCAATGCCAACGGCAGCGAAAGCAAGGAAAGCTGGTCGGCCGATCCGAACGCGCCGGTCGATTGCTTCTATGTCTATCCCACCGTGTCGATCGAGCCGACGCCCAACAGCGACATGATCTCCGGCCCCGGCGAGAAGGGTGTGGTCGTGCAGCAAGTGGCGCGCCTCGCCTCGAAATGCCGCATCTATGCGCCAATGTACCGGCAGGTGACGCTGGCGGCGTTGATGTCTTTCATGGCGGGCAAACCTGTCGCCGCAAGCCGCGAGCTTGCCTATGACGATGTGCGCGATGCGTGGCAGGAATATCTCGCGCATGACAATCACAGCCGCGGCGTCGTGCTCATCGGGCACAGCCAGGGATCGGGCGTGCTGACCGAACTGGTGAAGAATGAGATCGATGGCAAACCGATCCAGAAGCAGATCGTTTCCGTCATACTCGGCGGCACGATTCTGCAGGTGCCGGTCGGCAAGGATGTCGGGGGCGATTTCAAATCCATGCCGCTTTGCCATAGCGATGCGCAGACAGGCTGTGTGATCGCCTTTGCATCCTTCCGCGCCAATGTGCCGCCGCCGCCGGGTTCGCGTTTCGGCGCGAGCAAAGGCCCGGGCCTGATGGCCGCCTGCGTGAACCCCGCGGCGCTGGGCGGCGGATCGGGCACGCTTGATGCTTATCTGCCGGCCGGCCGCGTGGGGCTTTCGCCGGAGCCGCCGGTCGAATGGGTGAAAGGTGGCCCACCAATCACCACGCCCTTCGTGAAGGTGCCCGGATTGCTGACGGGCGAATGCGTCAACAATGAGCATGGCTCCTATCTCGCCGTGACCGTCCACGCCGATCCCAAAGACCCGCGCACCGATGACATCATCGGCGACGTCATGGTGGGTGGAAAGGTCGTGCCGAGCTGGGGCCTTCATCTGCTCGACATGAATCTGACCATGGGAAATCTGGTCGATGTCGTGAGCGCGCAATCCAAAGCGTGGCTGGCTGCGAACGGCGCGAGATGATCGAGGCGGTCTGCCGTTGCGGCGCGGTGAAACTGCAGATCGCCCAACTCGAGAAATGGGCTAATCTCTAACCCTTATCTACGTCAGCCCCTATTGAAATGAAAATCACCTCCCCTTGTGGGGAGGTGATTGTTGCTCTCACGCCGCCTTCTGCTTTGCGAAGCCCGGATAATATTGCGCAAACATGCGGTCGCGATAGGCGATGAGGTTTGTATGCCGTTCGGCGCGGCGGCGCAGTTCGCCGGTGAAGAATGGCGTCAGTGCTGCTGCGGCCATCGCCGCCGCCGTCGCGTCCACGCCGGTGGGTTCTTCGCCCATCACATAAGGCTTATCGCTGAGGATGATGGATAGCGCCGTCAGCGAACGGTCGGCCAACTCCATGATCTCGTCATGGCTGTGCCGTCCCAGACCATGGCCCATCTGCGTGGCGCGCACGCGCTCGCGCGCTTCGTTCGCCACCGCTTCCGGCGCGCCATCGAAGAAATGCGAGGGGCCTTTCAGCCAGTTCTCGTCGTCCAGCCAGCGGAAGTTCACGATGGCGAAATAAAGATGATCTTCCAGCATCCGCTCGATCGCCCAGGCTTGCGCGCGCTCGGCGGTGGAAAGCCCTTTGTCGAAATCGAAATTGTGATGCTTTTCGACATGGGCGCGGATGAAGGTGGAATCGCCCACGCGGTGCGCCCCCACCTGGATGAAAGGAATTTTGCCCTTGGGCGCGGCCTGCGGGGCGGCGCGCTCGAAACGGTAGGCAATGCCCGCCATCTTGAGTTGAATCTCGGTTTTCATCACGAACGGGCTGGGATCGGGCAGGTCGAAAGCCGGGCCGAAACCGAAAAGTGTAATCATATCTTGCTCCTCCAAGTGGCCCTTTTCTTACCGGCACGCTGCTGACAGCATGGTGTCAGCAGCGTTGCGGGAGGATGGCAGCATGGAAAACACACCATGAGACGCGCGGATCGGCTTTTCCGCATCATTCAGATCCTCAGGCGAAAGAAGCGGCCTACCACGGCCAACGAGATTTCCGAGGAATTGGAGATCTCACTGCGCACCGCCTATCGCGACATCGCCCAACTGATGGCGGACCGCGTGCCGATCCGCGGCGAGGCGGGCATCGGCTATGTGCTGGAAGGCGGCTTCGATATGCCGCCGCTGATGCTGACGCCGGATGAAATCGAGGCGGCGATGCTGGGTGCGCAATGGGTGATGGGCCGTGCCGATCCGGTGCTGGCGCGCGCCGCGTCCGACCTTGTTGCGAAGATCGGCGTAGTCATTCCGGAGCATCTGCGGCCGTTGCTGATGGAACCCGCGCTCGCCACGGCGAGTTCGCGCCCGTTGCCGCCGCCCGACACGATCGACATCGCGCGCGTGCGCACGGCCATCCGCGCGCAGGGCAAGATCGCGCTGGTTTACCGCGACGAGAAGGAAGACGAGACGCGCCGCATCGTCTGGCCCATAGCCGTCAGCTATTGGGAAACGGTCCGGCTGATCGTGGCATGGTGCGAGCTGCGCAACGGTTTCCGGCACTTCCGGACGGATCGTGTTGTGGGATCGGAATTCCTCGAAACGCGTTATGCGACCCCGCGCGCCAAGCTGCGCGCGCAGTGGAAGAAGGAAATGGAAGAATCCTGTGACCGGCGCATGCGCCGCTCCGTCAAATCGGCGCAACCGGCGGCAGCTTTAATAGAATAAGAGTTAACTGCCTGCATCCGGCGCACCACACTCTTCATCTACCTTATTTTTAACCGGCACCTTTTTCTCGATTCGCGCGTTGTTCCACCCGGAGGAGCAAAAAAGCGAGCGAAACCATGCAGATGACAAAGATGCGGGAAAGGCGGGAAATTTCCCCTGCCAACGATTTGACGGGACGCAAACCCAAAGTGCGGATCGGCGTACGATATGCCGGCGCGCATGCCGATTACCGCCGCGAAGATTATATTTTCGCGCGCGCGCAATCGCCGGAAATGCGCCAGCAGGAATGGGAAGACCGCTTGCCGCCGCTGAAACATTGGGGGAGCAACCTCGTCGCCAATCTCGCCTGGCAGATTTTCGCGTAATGTTTGCCACGCATCGGCGCGCGACGAAAAAGGCGGCGATGTTGCCATCGCCGCCCGGTCCGGAAAGCCGATCCGAACTTTAGAATGCTGCGTTGAGATTGTTCTGCAGGCGGCGCGACGCGGGATTGCTCACGCGGTTGGACAGAATGTCCTGCACGCTCACGTCGCGGCCGTAGAACCTGGCATTGGTATCGCTTTCCGGCGCCACGACGGAACCGTTGATCGAAATGCCGCCATAGATGCCCTTGGACTTCGACCAGAGCACGATGTCGCCGCCGGCATTGGCGCTGGAGGCGCCCTCAACACCAGCGCCCAGCGTCACCACGGTCAGGCCCGCGCCGGCGCCGAACTTGAACTTGCTGCGCTCCAGCGCACGCAAGGCGCGGTCGGTCATAATGATCATCACCACCTGTGCGTCCTGCAAGCCGGCCTGGAATCCGAACGACGCCGAACCCATGGAATAGAAGGCCGGGCTCGACCAGCCGCGCCCGCTACGGCGAAGCAGCACGCCATCGCCGCCCTCCGCGCCGAAGATGAAGCCGCCTTTCACAAGAGACGGGAAGATCAGCACGGCGCGCGCATTGTTGCGCAGATTGCTGCGTGCGTCGCCGAACACGCTATCGTGACGCAATGTCGAAACCGTGGCGTTGGCCCGGGCCAGCAGGTCGCGCGGGCTGGCAGCCTGCGCGGGCATGGCGAGAAACGAAACGGCGATCGCCGCGGCGGCGGCAAGCTTGGCGAATGTCTTCATGGCAAATCCCTCAAGGAACCCCTCAAGCGGGAAAGCTGCCATGCCGTTCGTGCCAAGAAAAGGTATGCGCATCACACCAAAGAGTGCGCCTCAACGGAAATAGGCGCCGTTTCGCGCCGGCCCTGCGGGCGGGCATAGATCAGTGTATCGCCTTGCCACACCTCCAGCTGACGCGCGCCCTGCATCTTCATCGCATGGGCGAGTATCTTCGCCTCCTTGTCGGAGGCGCAATGGGTTTCGATTTTGGCTGTGAGCGAGCCGTCGTCGTGACGATATGTGATTGCGTATGCGGGCATCGGAAGCTCCGTCAGTGAGCCCCCGCTCCGCGATTCAAATTAGTGATGACGCGCACCGAGTAAAGAGAATTTTCCGACACGTTTCTCACAAATTTTTTCGTATGTCGGCATGTTGCGTGTGTGCATGGGCAGTGTCGCAAAAATGTATCGATACGATTGCGTGAAACGGCGATGTTCCGAGAATTGACAGTTTATCGGTATTGCCGGAAGCTTCATGTGACAAATTCATAACAAGGGGGATTTCTCATGCGCATTCTCGCTGCGGCGTTGTTGGTTGCCTCGTCGTCTGTCGCCGTCGCTGCGGACGCGCCGCCCGTGCCGCCGAAGACGGCGTTGGTGCGTGGAACGATTCAATCTCTCGATGCCAAATCGATGACGATCAAGACCGATGGCGGTGCGGACTTCACCGCGGCGGTGGGCTTGTCCACACGTTTCGCGACGGTCGAGAAGCGCAGCTTCAGCCAAATCAAGCCGACCGACTTCGTGGGCATCACATCTGTGCCGGGCAAAAACGGACATCTGAACGCCGAAGAGATTCACATCATCCCCCTCGCCGGCCTCGGCGAAGGGCAATATCCCTGGGAGCATCATCCAGCGGGCGCGAAGACGGCCGCTGTGGGCAGCATGACCAACGGCACGGTGATGGGCGAAAACGGCCATGCGATGGCGGCCCGGAAGCCCATGATGGGCGGCAGCATGACCAACGGCACGGTGGCGCCGGGTGCCGGCGACCGGCAGCTCAACGTGACCTATCACGGCGCGGGCATGGTGGACGGCAAATGCGAAGGCCTTGCGGTGCCGGGCAAGCCCGGCTGCACCGGCACGGCGATCGTGGATGTCACGCCGGCCACGCCGATCGTCGCCATCGTTCCCTACCGGCACGACCTGGTGAAACCGGGCGTCTATGTGGTGGCGCAGGTGCTGACCGATGCGGCCGGCAAGGCCTCGGTCGTCTCGGCAACGGTGGAAAAGAACGGCGTAAAGCCGGAATTCTGAGGGCGTGCGTAACGAATCCGGCTTGTGCTGCGTATAAGGGGCGCGGGGATATAGTGTCCCCGCGCTGAATCCGGGGTTGGCCGTCATGACGATCGCAAGCGAACCGGCAGACGGCTACGCCGTGCGGTCCCGGATTTTGAACTTCCTGAAATATGGCGCGAACAGCAATCCGGCCGATCCGCGCGTTCCGTTCTATCGCCATCCCATCTTCGTGCGCGTCGCCCATTGGACGAATGTCATCGTTCTTACCGTGATGCTGATGAGCGGGCTGCAGATCTTCAACGCCCATTCGGCGCTCTATTGGGGATACCAGTCCGACTTCAACCATCCCTTGCTGTCTATGGTGGCGATGCAGAATGACGACGGCTCGCTGAAAGGCGTCACGCAGATCGGGCCGTGGCAGTTCGATACGACGGGATGGCTTGGCGCGTCGCAGGTGAACGGCCAGTGGGCGGTGCGCGGATTTCCGGCGTGGGCCACGATCCCCGGACCGCAATGGCTGGCGCTCGGGCGGCTATGGCATTTCTTTTTCGCGTGGCTGTTCGTCGCCAACGGCGCGATCTTCGCGAGCCTTGCTGTCTATCGCGGGCATTTCCGGCGCGACCTGAAACCGAAAGTTTCGGACATCACCGGCCTGCCCGCAGAAATCGCGCATCACGCGAAGCTGCAATTTCCCAAAGGCGAGGCCGCGAAAACCTATAATGGCATTCAGCGGCTGACCTATTTCACAGTGATTTTCATCATCGGGCCGTTGATCGTGCTGACCGGCCTCACCATGTCGCCAACGCTGGATAGCGCGTTTCCCTTCCTGCCGTGGCTGTTCGGGGGCCGGCAAAGCGCGCGCACCATTCACTTCCTGTGCGCGTTCTCCTTCGTGCTGTTCTTCATCGTGCATATCGTCATGGTCGTGCTGTCCGGCACCTGGAACAACGTCCGCGCCATGATCACGGGAACCTATGAGATCGAACAGGCAGGAGGGCGTCATGGCTGATGGCGCAACCCGTCGCGGTTTTCTCATGCGCAGCTTCGCGGGCGTGGCCACGCTGGCGCTTGCCGGTTGCGATTCCATTTCGCAGCAGCCATGGCTCGATCCGCTGCTGCGCAGCGCCGAAGCGCTGACCATGCGCGTGCAGCGCCTGTTCGCGGGTAATCATGCGCTGGCGCAGGAATTCACCAAGGCCGACATCGCGCCGATGTTCCGGGCCAACGGCACGCTCGATCCCGGCACGCAGGAATATCGCGCGCACGCGCAGAAGAATTTCGCCGACTGGCGCATCACCGTGAGCGGCCTGGTGGAGCACCCACTGTCGCTGTCGATGGATCAACTGCGCAAGCTGCCCGCACGCACGCAGATCACGCGGCACGATTGCGTGGAGGGCTGGTCCTGCATCGGCGAATGGACAGGCGCTCCGCTGGCGCACATTCTTGCGCTGGCGCAACCGAAGGATGAGGCGCGTTACGCCGTATTCTATTGCGCCGATCCGATGAGCGACAGCAATGGCGACGGCATCAACGACAGCGACTTCTATTATGAGAGCCTCGACATGGTGGAGGCGACGCATCCCCAAACGCTTCTGGCTTACAAGCTCAACGGGCAGGATCTCGACATCGCCCATGGCGCGCCGGTGCGCGTGCGCGCCGAACGCCAGCTCGGCTACAAGCAGCCCAAATATGTGAAAGACATCGTTCTGGTCGATAGTCTCGACAAAATCAGCGGCGGCAGGGGCGGCTATTGGGAAGATCAGGGCTACAACTGGTGGGGCGGGATATAGAGTTCCCGCCTTGACCCCCGCTTTTCCCCTCCCCACATATGGGCATCGAATTGGGAGGGAGCCCATGGCCGATATTTCCAGCCAGCCCGTGCCGATGGCGGACGAGTCCGCGCGCGGCACCGCCATCATCGCCTATATCCTCTATCTGATCGGCTGGCCGACCTGCCATCTGTCCACGGTGGTCGCGCTGATCCTCGCCTATATCAAGCGTGGCGAAGTGCGCGGCACGATCTGGGAAACGCACTTCGACAACATCATCAACACCTTCTGGGTGACCCTGGTGGCCGGCATTGTGTTCGGCATCCTGTGCGTCTTTGTAATCGGCATTCCGCTGCTGTTCGCGCTGGCGATATGGTTCCTTTATCGCACGATCAAGGGTCTGGTCCGCGCGATCGACAACAAGGCCTATTTCTGATGGACGGCACGCAGCCGGACGCAACACTGCAAGCGCCCGCTTCCGGCGACACGCGCATGCTCGTCATCATCTGCTATGGGCTGTTTCTTCTGGCCTTCACCAACGGATTGAGCGCGATTGCGGGCGTGGTTCTTGCGCATATCAAGCGCGCAGATGCGCGCGGCACGATCTGGGAGACGCATTTCGCCAACGCGATCCACGTCTTCTGGATCGGTGTTGCGTTCTGGGTGGCGTTCTTCGCAGCCGCGCTGGCCGGTGTGGCGGGCACCTGGCACATGGCGATCGCGAACGATTTCTATCCGCCGATGCTGGCTTTACCACTGCTGGGACTGGCGTTGCTCGTCTATGTTGTCTGGTATCTGTATCGCATCGTGCGCGGGTTGTTGCGCGCGCTGGAGAACAAGCCCTACGTCTAGCGCATTATTCTTGCGCGCTAAGCGTGTGTGCTTCGCCTGCGGGGGCGGAAGAACAGGAAGCCCACCATCCCCACCATCAGCGCCAGCGAGAATGTGTAGGGCACCAGGTCGAACAGCGTGTTCTCCGCAAGAATGGCGTCATGCGCGCTCATACCCAGCTTGGCGCCCCACAAGATGCATTGGCCGACACCGGCTTCGTTCGGCATGCAGTCTGCCGTGGTGACGGTGTAGATCGCGAAGGCCGGCAAACCGAGCGCAAGAATGGGGAGCAGCAGCATGGAGAGCGCCGCCAGCAACGGGCGGCGCGCTTTCAACGCGGCAACCGCCGCCAGGAACGCGATACCGACGCAGAGCAGCGTGTCCAATCCGACAAACCATGCGAGTTCGAGCGTGTCGCGCATCCCGCCGCCGAGCGCCATGCCGCGGCACAGATCCGGCGTCGGATCGCAGGACATCGCCATCGCCGCGCCGCGCACGAACCAGACCAGCACCGAGGGCACAACCAGAAGCGCCACGCACACCAGCCACGCGGCGATTTCACGGCGCCGGGACGGAGGAGGTGGCGGTGGGTCGAAGGGGTGCATGGCCGCAGGTTAGCCATATTGCACCGTAATTTGCGACGAATTTGCTTAAGTGCTTAATCGGTTTGGTTAAGACAACACGCCGCCCGGAAGCGGCGCGTTGTACCAACAGGTTGCAGGCCGGAAATTCAGGCCTTAACGCTTGGCCGCGCCTTCACGCGCTCGAACCAGGCCGCGATGTTTTTGAATTCCGGGTTGAGCGGCTGGCCCACGGTGCCGCCGAAATCCAGGAAGCAGAACAGCAACACGTCGGCCAGCGTGAAGCGCTTGCCGCAGACGAATTCCTTGCCGGCCATCTCGCCATCCAGCCATTTCAGATAATGCTGCGCCACTCCCTTCAAGCCTTCGGCGGCTTCGGGGATGGTGGGGATGCGGTCCTTGAACAGCGGCAGGCCCTGGCTATAGCGGAAGCCGGCCGCCATCGGCTCGCAGATGTTGAGATCGATGCGGCGCGTCCATTTGCGCGTCTC
>JAFECP010000021.1:0-33234 GCA_018242105.1 Pseudomonadota bacterium | reverse complement strand
GTGATCTCGGTGACGCAATGGCCGCTGTCCAGTTCCAGCGCCGGCATCTGGCCGATGGAGTTCTTCTTCAGATAAGGCTCGCGGCGGTTGTCGCCTTTCATCAGGTTCACTTCCTCGGAAGGAATGGCGATGCCTTTCTCCGCCATGAACATGCGAACGACGCGCGGGTTGGGGCCGACAGAATTGTAGAATTTCACGATGTTCCTCCCGAGATGGCGATATTGCGCGGCAGGCTATGCGCGGTCACAGCGCCGGTCAAACCGCATTGCAATTTGGCGGCGCGCAAACCACTTTCAGCGCCGGACGAAGCGAAGTTGGCGTTGCGGCAAGGCGTATGAAACGGGCGTTTTATCTTGTGATCGGATGGTTGCTGCTGATCGGCGGCATCGTCATCACGCCCATGCCGATCCCCATACCGCTGATCGGCGTGGTGCCGTTCCTCATCGGCTGCGCGATCCTGTCCCAGCATTCCAAGGTCTTCCGCCGTTTCCTGCAATATATGCGGCATCGTTTCGAGTGGTTCTCCCGCACCATCGAAGGGCCGGCGCATCGCATGCCGATGATGGTGAAACACATGCTCCGCCGCACCAATCCGAAAGCGCATGTGCGCCTGGCGCGCATGCGTTCGCACAGGAAGGACTGACATGGCGATCCCCTTCATCCGCGAATTCGACGCGAAATATGAAAGCGAAGTGCGCGTCTCGCCGCTCATTAGCCGCGTCGTCGCCGACAATCCGGGGCCGTTCACCTTCAAGGGCACAGGCGTCTATATCGTCGGTGGCAAGGATGTCGCGGTGATCGATCCCGGTCCCGACGATACGTCTCATGTCGATGCGCTCAAGCGCGCGCTCGAAGGGCGGCGCGTGACTCATATCCTCGTCACCCACACCCATGCCGATCATTCGCCCGCCGCGAAGCCGCTGAAGGAATGGTCGGGCGCGAAGACTTATGCGTTCGGTCCGCACGGTTCGGGCAAGCTGGAAGATGGCGTGCGTGTGGAAGAGGGCGGCGACATGCAGTTCGTGCCCGATGTGCGCGTGAAGGATGGCGAGATCGTCCGGGGCAACGGCTTCACCTTCGAATGCGTCTTCACGCCGGGCCACACGTCCAACCACATGTGTTTCGCGCTGAAGGAAGAGAACGCGCTCTTCACCGGCGATCATGTTATGGGCTGGTCCACCACGGTGGTGACGCCGCCCGATGGCGACATGGCGCAATATATGGCCAGCGTGAAGAAGCTGATGGCGCGCGACGACGCCATTCTCTATCCCACGCATGGCGCGCCGGTAACGGACCCCAAGCCGTTTCTTGCGGCGTATCTGGAGCACCGGCTGGATCGCGAGCGGCAGATCATCGCGTGCATCAAGGATGGCGTGGCGACGATCCCGCAGATGGTCGCGCGCATGTATGCCGATGTGGACAAACGGCTTCATCCGGCCGCGTCGCGTTCGGTTCTGGCGCATCTTATCCAGTTGGAAGGTGAAAGCCGTGTCGTCAATGACGGTGGCCGTTACCGCCTCGGAGGTTCTGAGATAGTCTGATCCTCTCCCAATCCGTCATCACCGGGCGACGTCCCGGTGATCCATTTTCCAGAATCCTTTGCCATCCCCGGCATGGCTTCTGGAAAATGGATGGCCGCCACAAGGGCGGCCAAGACGAATTTGGAGGAGGATAATTGTTCCAAAAACGATCCGTTGAGCCTCAGCGCATTTGCGCCAATTCCTTCATGAAACTGCGAATGCGCTGCGGGTTGCGGCTACCGCTGTCGCTGTCCATCCGCGCCTTGGAACGGATGTCGAGCCTGGCGCCCATGCCGGACGGTTTCACCCGAATGACGATGTCGTCCGTGATCCCGAAGAACAGCGACGTGTCCGTCGCCTCGATGCGGCCTTCATCGGGCACGATGGCGACAACATTCCAGCCCATGCCATAGGCGGCGGAAACGGCGCGCTTGAACAGGCGTTCGGGCGACATGAGGATCGCGACCGAATGGATATCGCCATAATATTTGTGCTGCACCAGCGCCACGGTTGTGGGCTTGCCGTCGAACACCATCGGCGCATCGCCATTGTAGGCTGGCGGGGTCGCATCGTTGCCGCGCTGCGTCAGCAACGAAACGAATTGCGGCGGGTGCTCGGTATCGGTCGTGGCATCCGCGATCGGCGGCATGCCGTGGCCATCCCAATATTTCAGGACTGGATTGACCAGCACGGCGACGATGCCGGCAAGCCCGATCAGGCCGTAGCGCGCGCCGGTGCTGTCGTTGGCGATCATCGCCCACAAGATCCAGACCACACCAGCGACGAAAGTTATGAAGCCGATACCGAGGCACCATGGGAACAAGGTGTGCAGGCCGAACGCGACGCTCCAAAATCCCAGACGCGTGCCGAACGCTGCGACGAGGCCCACCGTCAGCGAGACGATGAATCCCGCGAAAGTGGTTTTTGCCAGCGCCGGCAGTGCCCGCATTCTCCGCCTCGTTCGATGCGCGTCAGGCGGCGGGCAGCTTGTGCTTGCCGAACCGTTCCCTGAGCGCCGTCTTCAGGATTTTTCCCGTTGCGGTATGCGGTATCTCATCCACGAACACAACATCGTCGGGCATCCACCATTTGGCGATTTTGCCTTCGAGGAATTTGAGAATGCCGTCCTTTGTCGCCGTCTTGCCGGGCTTCAATACAATAATAAGCAGCGGCCGCTCATCCCATTTGGGATGCGCCACGCCGATCACCGCGGCTTCTGCGACGGCGGGATGGCCAACTGCGAGATTCTCGATGTCGATGGTCGATATCCATTCGCCGCCGGATTTCACCACATCCTTGGCGCGATCCACGATGGTCATGTAGCCATCCTTGTCGAGCGTGGCCACGTCGCCGGTATCGAACCAGCCCTGCTTGTCGAACGCGCTTTTGCCATCGCCCTTGAAATAGCCTTTCGCCACGGCGGGGCCGCGCACTTTCAGACGGCCGAATGTCTTGCCGTCGCGCGGCAGTTCCTTGTTCTTGTCATCGACGATCTTCATCTCGACGCCGAACGGCGGATGGCCCTGCTTGCATTTGATGTCGAGCTTCTCTTCGTAAGGCAGACCGGTGAGATGGGATTTCAGGCTGCCCAGCGTGCCGAGCGGGCTCATCTCCGTCATGCCCCAGGCATGCACGACCTCGACGTCATATTTGTTTTCGAAGGTGTCTATCATCGAGCGCGGGCAGGCCGAGCCGCCGATCACCACGCGCCGCAGATGCGGCAACATCTTCCCCGTCTGTTCCAGATATTGCAGCAGGCCCAGCCATACGGTCGGCACCGCCGCACTCATGGTGATCTTTTCGGTTTCAAGCAGTTCGCACACCGACGCGCCGTCGAGCCTGGGACCGGGCATCACCAGCTTGGCGCCGATCATCGGCGCGGCAAAAGCGAGCGCCCAGGCGTTGGCGTGGAACATCGGAACGATAGGCAAAATGGTGTCGCTGCCGCTGACGCCGAGCGCGTCGGTCTGCCCCGCCATGAGGGCATGAATGACATTGGAGCGGTGCGAGTAGAGAACGCCTTTGGGATTTCCCGTCGTGCCGGAGGTGTAGCAAAGCCCGCAGGCGGTGTCCTCGCCGAATTCTTTCCAGGTGAATTTGTCGTCATGCTTCGCGATGAAATCTTCGTAAGCATAGAGCTTCTTGATCCTGGATTTCGGCAAGTTCGCCCGATCGGTCATCGCGACGAAGAATTTCACTTTTTTCAGCCTGGGTGCGATCTGCTCGACAATGGGCAAAAAGGTGGTGTCGAAGAACAGCGCCTTGTCGCTGGCGTGATTGGCGATCCATGCGATCTGGTCGGGATGCAGGCGCGGATTCAGGGTGTGATAGACGCCGCCCATGCCGGCGATGCCATACCAGGCTTCGAGGTGCCGGTGCGTATTCCAGGCCAGCGTTCCCACGCGGTCGCCGGGCTTGATGCCCGCTTTCACCAGAGCCTTGGCGATGCGCCGCGCCTGGCTTGCGATGGTGCGATAATTCGTGCGCGTGATCGCGCCTTCGACCTCGCGCGTCACCATTTCGCGGTCGCCATGATACAGCGCTGCGTGATCGATGATCTTGTGGACCAGCAACGGCCAGTCCTGCATCTGTCCTAGCATTCCCTTCGGCTCCCCATCTCTTTTCTGCATCATAGGAAGCCAAATTCGCAGGGGCAAACAGCCGCTTGGCGCTTCCCGCCAACGCCCGGCAATCGCTATAAGGACGGCGCAGGCGAGGGCAGCCGATGGCCGACCAGAAAGACGATGACGAGGATATCGCAGAGGAATTGGCGTTCGAACGGCTTTCCGCCGCCGGAGCCGATGCGGACGTCGCCTCCAACTTCCTGCGGGCCAAGACGGAAGTCCTGCGCAAGCAGCTTCATCAGCTTCATCTCAGCCATTTCCGGGAATGGCTTTACACGTCTGCCGAGATCGTTCTGGGCCTCGTCATTCTGCTGATTTTCGTCGGCATCGCGTCTGCCGTGTGGTCGGCGGCGCACGATAACGGCCTGGTCATCGAAAGTTTCTCGGTGCCCGCCGACATGACGAGCCGGGGCCTGACGGGCGAGGTCGTCGCCGCGCGCCTGCTCGACAAGCTGTCGGCGCTTCAGGCCAGGACGGTGTCCAGCCGCGCGGCCTCTAGCTACGCGAACGACTGGGGCAAGGACATCAAGGTGCAGATTCCCGAAACGGGCGTCTCCATCGGCCAGCTCGACAGCTATCTGCGCGGTTGGCTTGGCAATGAAACGCACATTAGTGGCGAACTTTACCGCGACGCGGCGGGGAACCTCATCCTGACAGCGCGCGTGGGTAGCGATGCCGGCCCGGTGTTCGCCGGCAAGCAAGCCGATCTCGACCAGCTTCTGCAGAAGGCGGCGGAGAGCGTCTATCTGCGCACGCAGCCTTACCGCTATGCGGTCTATCTCAGCAGCCAGAATGTGAACGATCAGAGCAAGGCCGATGCGGTATATCGCAGACTTGCGGCGAACAGCTCGCTGAACGAGCGCGCCTGGGCCTATATCGGCATTTCCAACATCTACAAGACCCGCAATCAGCACGACGAAAGCATTCGAGTCCTTCACAAGGCGCTCGCGCTGCGTCCGAATTTCGCGATGGCGCTTCTCAATCTATCGCAGGAGGAAGCAAATCTTCAGCATGACGAGGAGTCCTACGAATGGAGCCTCAAGCTGGTGAAGGCGTTGAAAAGCGGCGATGCTTCCGACATGGACCCGAGGTCCGCGGCCCTTACCGCGCGCGCGGCGCAAGCGGCGAACGCCGGCAGCGTCGGCGATTTTCAGGAACAGTTGCGCCTCGACGCGGAAGGCGAAAACCTTCCCGATGCGGGAAACCAGCTTGAGAATCTGCGCGAGGTCGATGTTGTCGCCTATGCGTTCCTGCATGATGGTCCAGGCGTGCATGGCGCGATCTCGGATAACCCGCTATCCACCGACAAGAATGTCATCCTCAATCGCACCGCGGTCATGCTGGGCGCTTATTTCCAGTTGGGCCGCTGGTCGGATGCGCTGGCGGTGGCCGACGCGCTGGAAGTCATGGCCGCCGATCTCGGGCAGGCCGGCATCAGCTTCGAGGAACGGTTCATCCGTCCGCTCGCCGCGGCCGCGATGGCGATGAAGGGCGACATCCACGATGCGAATTCGCGCATCGAGCACACACCGCCGGATTGCGACCTGTGTGCGCGGGCGCGGGCGCGCATCGACATGGTCCAGCATCGGTGGGGCGCCGCCGCATACTGGCTGGCCATGGTTTCCCAACGCTCACCCTCCATTCCCTTCGCCGATACCGATTGGGGCATGATGCTGCTGCAGAAAGGCGATGCCGCGGGGGCAATCGAGAAATTCCGCTCGGCCAATCGCAAAGGCCCGCATTTCGCCGATGCGCTGGAAGGCTGGGGTGAAGCGCTGATGGCACAGAACCGCTCCGATCTGGCGCTGACAAAATTCGAGCAGGCGAACCGGTACGCACCCCACTGGGGCCGCCTGCATTGGAAATGGGGCGAAGCGCTTCTCTATTCCGGGAACAAGGACGCCGCGAAAAAGCAACTCGCCATCGCTGCGGGGCTCTATCTCATGCCGGCGGAACGGGCCGCGGTTGCGAAAGACACGGCCGCGGCGCGCTGAACGCCGAGGCCGCGGATGCGAGGTTGGCGCCAGGGCCAGCATTGCCGCAGCCGATGCGAGCGGCTGCGCGAACTGCACCCATTGCCGTCTCATAACCAACGGTTTTATCAGGGCTTTTTGCCCACCGGCTGAGGTGAAAGCGAAATGCCGAACAGGCCAGACGACTTCGCGCGACGCACCTGTCTAAAGTGCGATGTCTTGGGGGCGCGATATGGAAATACACAAACCGAAAGCAGTGCATGGCTGGCGCGAGCTGCTGAAGGAAATCGGCATCATCGTGATCGGCGTGGTGATTGCGCTGGGCGCAGAGCAGGCGGTGGAAGCGATCCATTGGATGCATCAGGTCGATGCAGGCGAGGCGATCCTGAAGGGGGCGTTCGCGCGCGAAGTGCAAAACGCGGCACTGCGGGAGGCGCAGGGCGAATGCATCACGCAGCGGTTGGCATTTTTGTCATCGGTTGTGCAGTGGGCGTCCGAAGATGGCCGGTTGCCTGCGCTGGATGCGGTCGGTCATCCGCCGTTCACGCCGTGGACGATCGGATCATGGCAAGCGCTCGTCGCCAACCAGACCGTTTCGCATCTGCCGCGGCAGAAGACGATCGATTACTCGGTGATCGCGCAAACGACGGCATTTCTCAGTGGCCTCAGCGATCAGGAAGAGGCGCATTGGACAATCCTGGACACCATGATCGGTCCGGGCCGGCGGCTGAGCGATGAAGAGGCGGAGGAGTTGCGGATCACATTGGCGCAAGCATCGGATACCAACATCCTCATGGGCAGAACGGCGGATAGTTTGCGCAAGGCTGTGCAGGCGACGGGCCTCGTCGCGCCATCCGTATTCGGTGATGCGGTGAGAACGGCCTTGAGCGAAAAGGCAAAGGCTGCAATCTGTCGCCCCATGGCGATGCCGCACGATACGAAAGCGAACGCACATGGTTGAACTCGCAAACGGCACCGCGTCTCCCAGGCAAGGCACGTTCTTCGGCGAGCCGAAGGCGCTGGCCTATCTCTCCTTCACCGAAGCGTGGGAGCGATTTTCCTATTACGGCATGACGGCGCTGCTGGTGCTTTATATGACCCAGGCGCTGTTCATGCCCGGCCATATCGAAAACATCGCGGGCTTTGCATCGTTCCGCGCCGGGCTTGAATCGGTCTTCGGGCCGATGTCGACATTGGCGCTCGCCTCGCAGATATACGGGCTCTATACGGGCTTCGTCTATTTCACGCCGGTGTTCGGCGGGATCATTGCCGATCGCTGGCTGGGCCGGCGCAATGCGGTGATGCTCGGCGCGATCCTGATGAGCGGCGGCCATATCGCCATGGCCTTGGATCAATCCTTCCTGCTCGCGCTGTTCCTGCTGATCGCCGGTTGCGGCCTGCTGAAGGGCAATATCTCCACGCAGGTCGGCCAGCTTTACGCGGAAGATGACGGGCCGGGCCGCACGCGCGGTTACTCTATCTTCTCCATGGGCATCAATGTCGGCGCGACACTCGGGCCGCTGATCTGCGGATTGCTGGCGCAGATCTATGGCTGGCATGCGGGTTTCGGCCTTGCCGGCGTCCTGATGCTGACGGGCCTTGCGACCTACATCGCGGGCTATCGCACGCTCGCCGAGGAAACGCCAAAGGCCAATCGCACGAAAGCCGATGTCGCGCCGCTCGATGCGCAGCAATGGCGCGTGATCGGCGCTCTGGTTGTGGCCATGGCGCTCACCGTCCCGCAATCCGTGGCCTATTACCAGAATTCGAGCATCGGCCTTGTCTGGATCGACGCGCATGTGAATCTGGATTTCTTCGGCTTCCACATCCCGACATCCTGGTTCAACTCCATCGATCCGTTCATCAGCATCGTGTTCGTGCCCGTGCTGATCGCGCTGTGGCGCTGGCAGGATCGACATGGCGGCGAACCGAACGAAGTCATGAAGATCAGCATCGGCGCGTGGATCGCGGCGGCAGCGAATTTCGCGCTGGTGATCGGTTGCCTGCTTGCCGAGCGTGTGCCCGCGATTTTCCCGGTGCTCTACGATGTGCTGCTGGGCGTGGCGTTCCTTTACTACTGGCCGCCGCTCTTGGCTCTGATTTCGCGCGCGGCGCCATCGGGATGGAAGGCCACGCTGATCGGCGCGGCGTTCCTCTCGCTCTTCGCCGGTAACATTCTCGTGGGCTGGATCGGCACCTATTACGAGCGCATGACGCCCACGAATTTCTGGACCCTGGAAGGCGGTATAGCGGTAATCGGCGGCGTGCTCGCATTCCTGCTGGCCAGGCCGCTCAACCGCATCCTCACCGGCACGGCAAGTTAGATTTCCTGCGGCGTTTGTGTTTTGTGGCAGGGCCGCTATCGTCGCGGCTCGTTTCCACGGGATCCATCCATGTTTGCCGATGTCGGCACGGCGCGCATCTTCTTCGACACGGCAGGCTCGGGGCTCGCCGTCGATGGCGAGCGCATGGTGGAACGCCCGGCGCTGATCGTGATGCATGGCGGTCCGGGTTTCGATCATTCGACCATGCGGCCCTATTTCGACCGCTTCGCCGACTCCCACCAGGTCATCTATATCGATCACCGCGCCAACGGACGTTCCACCGGCGAGCAATCCTCGCTGACGCTCGCGCAGTGGGGCGACGATGTGAAAGCGTTCTGCGACGTTCTGGGGATCGCCAGGCCCGTCGTTTATGGCAATTCCTTCGGCGGCATGGTGGCGATGGCTTATGCCGCGCGCCATCCGGGTCATCCGTCAAAGCTCATTCTTTCATCCACCGCCGCGCGCATGCGCTTCGACGAGACCTATCGGATGATGGAAGAGCGCGGCGGCAAGGACGCGCGCGCCATCGCCGAACGCTTCTGGACGACGACGGACGACGGCGCCATCGCCGATTACATGCGCGTGTGCATGCCGTTCTACAATCCGCCGGGCGGCAACGCCGAATTGCAGGCGCAGGCGCGACGCCGCGCCATCCTGCGCGGCGATACGCTGCGCTACTTCTCGACCGGCGAAATGCGCACCATGGATGCGCGCGCGGGGCTGTCCAAGATCGCATGCCCCACGCTCATCACGGTCGGCGATTACGATCCGATCACCCCGGTTGTCTGCTCGCAGGAGATTTTCGACGCCATGCCCCAAGGCGTGGCGAAGCTGGAAATCTTCAGGGGTGCGGGCCATGGCGTGCATCGCGATCAGCCGGACGAAGCCGAGCGTGCGATGCGGGCGTTTCTCGCATGAAAGAAGCGCCGAAGATCCAGCGCCGCCACGTTGCCGCCGCGGTGATCGGCAACGCGCTCGAATTCTACGATTTCGTCACCTACGCCTTCTTCGCCGTGCAACTCGGGCAGGTGTTTTTCCCTTCGCACGACGCTTACGCAAGCCTGATGCTGTCGCTCGGCACCTTCGGCGCGGGCTTCGCGATGCGGCCGCTGGGCGGCGTGCTGCTGGGCCGCTATGCCGACAAGGTGGGCCGCCGGCCCGCCATGATGCTGAGTTTCGGGCTGATGGGCGGGGCGATTCTCGCCGTCGCGCTTATTCCGTCTTATGCCGCCATCGGCGTAACCGCACCGCTGCTTGTGGTGCTGGCGCGCATGGTGCAGGGCTTTGCACTGGGCGGCGAAGTGGGATCGTCCACCGCCTATCTGGTGGAGGCCGCGCCGGTCTATGAGCGCGGTTTCTATGCCGCATGGCAGGGCGGCAGCCAATATATGTCGGGCCTGTTCGGCGGCATCGTCGGCGTGGTGCTGACGCAGACGCTCGATCCTGCCAGCTTCACGAGCTATGGCTGGCGCATCGCTTTTGGCATCGGTGCGCTGGCGCTACCCTTCGGCCTCTACATGCGCAACCGGATGCCGGAGACGCTGCATCTCTCCGATACCGCGCACATGCCCGAACAGAAGGGCCGCACCGCGGAGCTGTTGCGCGGCAGCACGCGGCCGGTGGTGCTGGGCCTCATCGTGCTCGCGAGCGCCACGATCTTCACCTACGTCACCAACTATATGACGACTTTCGCCGAGACCGTTCTGCACATGAGCGAGACGATCTCGCTCACGGCCACGCTGGTGCTCGGCTTCTGCGGCATCGTCGGCATGATGTTCGGCGGCTGGCTGTCGGACCGCATTGGCCGCTGGCCGGTGATGGTCGTTCCGCGCGTGGTCTATATCGTGGTGTGTTATCCGATCTATCTGTGGATGGTGGACACGCGCAGCGCCACCGCGCTTCTGGTGGGCACGGCGTTCCTTCAACTGCTGGGGACGATCAGCTTCGCGCCGTTCTATGCCGCGTTGACCGAAAGCCTGCCCAAGCCGATCCGCGGCGTCGTGTTCGGCACGATCTACGCGCTCTCGATCGCCATTTTCGGCGGCACCACACAGGTCGTCATCACATGGCTTATGCACATCACCGGCAGCCCGCTTGCGCCCGCCGTCTATTCGCTGGCCAGCGGCGTGATCGGCACCATCGCCATGGCGTTGATGCGGGAAACCGCGCCGATCAAGCTTGCGCGGCGGGCATCCGCGCCTGCGCTCGCATCGGCGGAATAGAAAACGGAAAGAGACACAGTGAGCGACGAAACGCAGGTCCGCGAGAAGCCGCACGGCGTCGCCCGATTGCTGGGGCTGGAGCGCGTGGTGGACAATGGCGCGCAATCGGGCCGCGCGATCCTGCATTTCCGCGCGGGCATGGACATGTGCCATTCCGGCGGCGTGGTGCAGGGTGGTTTCGTGACCGGCTGGCTCGATATGGCGATGGCGAATGTCGTTCTCTCGAAAACCAATTACGAGCAGAACCTCTTGTCGCTGGAGATCAAGGTGAGCTTCCTGGCCTCCGCCGGTCCGGGACTTGTGATCGCGGAAGCATGGATCGAGCGCATGGGCCGCTCTACCGGCTTTCTGGAAGCCCGCCTTACGAATGAAGCCGGCGCGGTTCTCGCCAGAGCCTCATCGACCGTCAAACTGGTGCCGATGAAGCGCTGAGCTCCGCCTGCTTATTGGGAGGGAAGAAGCGACACGGTATCGAAGCGATCTGCGATGGGGACCGGCTCTATGCTGGCTATGCCTCCCAAGATGCTTTCCGGACGCCAGTCGAGATGGAAAAGGATGAGGCGCGCGCCGTCTTCCGTTTGATCGGCAAAGGGAAGCTGCAATTCCTGCGTGCTGCTGACGCCATCTGCGGTGCTGTTGCAGCGCGTGCCGATGCCGATGGCGTTCTTGGCGATTATGCTGTTTCGCTCCAGCCGTTCCGCATGCTGATGGCGTGGCGTGTAGGCGCGCCAGTCCGCGCCGGCGATCTCGCGGCCGAGCGCGCGCTGGATGGCGGTGCCTGCGAGGCGGCAGCGGCTGCTTTCACCGGCGCGCACCTCGAAAATACCGATGCCGGGCAAAAGATCCTTCATCCGCGCGGGCGACAATTGCGCGCGGAAAGGAAGCCGGTCGCTGTCCCATAGCGAAAGCCAATATTGCGCGAGCCTGATGTTCATAGGCGAAAGCGAAAGCTTCGCGAAGGCGTTCATCGCCAGATCGCGTCTCATGGCTGTCATGCGCTACCCCCGAAAGCAGCGGCCGCAGGATGCGGACAACGAATCGATTCTGCTATAAGTTCGTGCCTCAATCCACCTCACGGATGACCGATATGCCGCTTTCCAACACCCAGATGCGCGATGTGCAGAGCATCCTGCACCCCTACACCAACCTCATGAAACATCGCGAAACCGGGCCGGTGATCTTCGAGCGCGGCAAGGGCGTGTTCGTCTATGACGATCACGGCAAGGACTACATCGAGGGCATGTCGGGCCTGTGGTGCACATCCCTGGGATGGGGCGATCCGGTGCTGGCCGATGTTGCCGCCGGGCAGATGAAGAAGCTGGCTTATGGCCATCTTTTCGCGGGCCGCAGCCATGAGCCGGGCATCGCGCTCGCCGAAAAGCTGAAAGAGGTTTCGCCGTTCCATACCGGCAAGGTGTTCTTCGCCAATTCCGGATCGGAAGCGAACGACACGCAGATCAAGCTGTTCTGGTATGCCAACAACGCGCGCGGCAATACCAAGAAGAAAAAGATCGTCTCGCGCAACAAGGCCTATCACGGCGTGACCATCGCCAGCGCCAGCCTGACCGGATTGCCGGGCAATCACAGAAGCTGGGACCTGCCGCTGGATTTCGTGAAATTCACCGATTGCCCGAACTATTATCGCGACGCCGAAGCGGGCGAGAGCGAAGAACAGTTCTCGCAGCGCATGGCGAAGAATCTGGAAGCGCTGATCGAACGCGAAGGCGCGGACACGATTGCGGCGATGATTGCCGAGCCGCTGCAAGGCGCCGGCGGCGTGATCCTGCCGCCCAAGGGATATTTCGCGGCGATCAGTAAGGTTCTGAGGAAGCACGACATCGCGCTGATCTCCGATGAAGTGATCACAGGCTTCGGCCGCACGGGGAAATGGTTCGGCTGCGAGACCTATGGCTTCCAGCCCGATACCATGACGGTGGCCAAGGCGCTGTCATCCGCCTATCTGCCCATCGCTGCGGTGATGATATCGCCGGAATTGTGCGACATCATCGAAGCGGAATCCGGCAAGATCGGAACGCTGGGCCATGGCTTCACCTATTCGGGCCATCCGGTGGCGAGCGCCGTGGCGCTCAAGACCATTGAGCTTTATCAGGAGCGCGACATCGTCGGCCATGTAAACAAAGTGTCGCCGCGCTTTCACAAGCGCTTCATGAAGCTGGCGGAGCATCCGATGGTCGGCGATGTGAGTGTCGTCGGCCTGATCGGCGCCATCGAGCTTGTCTCCGACAAGAAGGCCAAAGGCACCTTCGATCCTGCGAAGGCGGTCGCGCCGGCGATCTCCAAATACATCGAAGCCGAGGGGCTTATCACGCGGCCCTTGATGGGCGACCGCATCGCACTGTGCCCGCCGCTCATCATCAGCGAGAGCGAAATCGACGAAATGTTCGATCGTTTCGAGCGAGGGCTTGCGCGCGGCCTCGATTGGGCGAAGCGCGAAAACCTCGTCGCCGTCTAGGATTTCATGAGACAAAAGGTTCCTTGATAATCTCCGGAACCGTTGCCTCTATGCATCGTTGAATCCACAAGGCGCGTATCGCTGCAAAAACAAGATGATCGAGAGATCATAACGCAGCGTTACGCGCTGCTGCTGTTTTTCGCGAGGAGCATTCCCATCATGGCCGAACCCTTCAAACTTTCTCCGCTTCCCTGGGCGCAAGACGCGCTGGCGCCGACGATCAGCGCAAACACCATCGGTTTCCACTACGGCAAGCACCATGCCGCCTATGTGAAGACGCTGAACGAGCTTGTCGCAGGCACGAAGTTCGCCGACATGAAGCTTGAGGACATTGTCCGCCAGACCGCCGGCAGGGACGATGCGAAGGATCAGAAGATCTTCAACAACGCCGCACAGGTGTGGAACCACGATTTTTACTGGCGCAGCCTGACGCCGAAACAGTCCAAGCCATCCGGCGCGTTGAAGGCGGCGATCGAAGCGTTTGGCGGCGAAGAGAAACTCATCAAGGATCTGGCCGAAGCCGGCAAAACGCAGTTCGGCTCGGGCTGGGCGTGGATCGTCTCAAAGGGCGGCAAGCTTGCGGTGGAGAAGACCCCCAACGCCGTGAACCCGATGGTGAAGGACGTGAATGCCCTGCTCACCGTCGATGTGTGGGAGCATGCCTATTATCTCGACTATCAGAATGCGCGGCCAAAATACCTCGAAGAGGTCCTGGCCAAGCTCATCAATTGGGACTTTGCGGCCCAGAATCTGGCGCGGGAATCCCAGCCGGTTCGCGCTGCGGCGTAATTTTATTTCACATTCTAAGTGCAACGCGGCGGAAGCAATCGCTTTCCGCCGCGTTTTCGTATGATCAGACTCTTCTTGACGTTCGCGTAAACGGAGGCTTAGCCTTCTCCCCAATTGGAAACCGCCAACAAGGGACGGCGAGAGGCGAAAAGCCCCGCCGGTAAAAAATGGGTCGTACCTACTCCATCCGTCAGCTCACCAAGGAAATGGGCGTCACCTCGCGCACGCTGCGCCACTATGAAGACGAAGGCCTTCTCACCCCCGAACGTCAGGGCCTGGCGCGCATCTATTCGCAGCGCGACCGCGCCCGTCTGCAGCTCATCCTGCGTGGCCGCCGCGTCGGCTTCAGCCTCGCCGAGATCCGCGAGATCCTCGATCTCTACAATTCCGAAGATCATGGCGTCGCGCAGTTCCAGCATAGCCGCAAGAAGTTCGCCGAACGCATCGTCGCCCTGGAAGCGCAGCGCAAGGATATCGACGAATCCATCGCCGAGCTGAAGCTGGCGCTTGCGCGCGCCGATAATTTCCTCGCCGAGCATCACGCCGAGCAGAATCCGCCGCGCGTGAAGATGACGGGTTATTCCGTGATGCCGGCAGCGGAGTAATGAATTCCCCGCTGCAGGTGGAAGCCCCGTCGTGGAAGACGGAGGACTTACGCATCTTCGAGGACGGCGTCGCGAAATTTCTGGAGCGCGAAGCCGTCCCGAATGCGGAGAAATATCTGAAGAACCATCAGGTCGATCGCGCGCTGTGGAACAAGGCGGGCGAGGCCGGGCTGCTGTGCACCGAGATACCGGAAGAATATGGCGGCGCGGGCGGCAGTTTCGCCCATGACGCCATCATCGCCGAGCAGCTCGGGCGGCTTGGCGTGGATGGCTGGGGCGTGGTGCTGCACAACGGCATCGTTGCGCCTTACATCCTGCATTACGGCAGCGAGGAGCAGAAGAAGCGCTGGCTGCCGCGTCTGGCGACTGGTGAACTCGTCGGCGCCATCGCGATGACGGAGCCGGGCACCGGCTCCGATCTGCAGGGCGTGAAGACGACCGCGAAGAAAGACGGCAATCACTATTCGATCACCGGCAACAAGACCTTCATCACCAATGGCGGTACGGCGAATTTCATCATCGTCGTGGCCAAGACCGATCCCACGCAAGGCTCGAAAGGCATTTCGCTGATCGGCGTGGAAACGGATCGGGTGGAAGGTTTCCGCCGTGGCCGCATCCTCGACAAGATCGGCCAGAAAGCGAACGACACTGCCGAGTTGTTCTTCGATGACGTGCGCGTCCCGCCGGAAAATTTGATCGGCGGCGATGAAGGCCGTGGCTTCATCCAGTTGATGCAGCAGCTTCCGCAGGAACGCCTCATCATCGCGGTGCAGGCGATTGCCGTGATCGAGCGGGCGCTGGCGGAAACCATCGCTTATGTCAAAGACCGCAAGGCCTTCGGCAAGCAGATCATCGAATTCCAGAACACGCAGTTCAAGCTGGCGGAGTGCAAGACGGAAGCCACCGTGGCGCGCGTCTTCGTCAACCACTGCATGGATCTGCATCTGGCCGGCAAGCTGGATGCGACCATGGCGTCGATGGCCAAGCTCTGGCTCAGCGATCTGCAATGCAAGATCGTGGACGAATGCCTGCAGCTCTTCGGCGGCTATGGCTACATGAACGAATATCCCATCGCGCGCATGTATGCGGACAGCCGCGTGCAGCGTATCTATGGCGGCACCAACGAGATCATGAAGCTGCTGATTTCGAGGAGTTTGTAATTTTCCTCCCCCGTTCACGGGGGAGGTGTCGAGCGAGCATAGCGACGCGAGACGGAGAGGGCATTTGCGCGGCAATCGCCCCCTCCACCGCTTCGCGGTCCCCCTCCCCCGTAAACGGGGGAGGAAACTAGGAGATAAGAATGACCGACTGTTTCATCTACGACACCGTGCGCACGCCGCGCGGCAAGGGCAAGAAGGACGGCGCGCTGCACGAAGTCACCGCGCTCGAACTCGGCACCCAGGTGCTCAGGAACATCCGCGACCGCAACAAGCTCGACACAAAGCTGGTGGACGATGTGGTGTTCGGCTGCGTCGATCCGGTGGGCGAGCAGGGCGCGGACATCGCACGGCTTGCGGCGCTCAACGCCGATTATGCGGACAGCGTGTCGGGCGTGCAGATCAACCGCTTTTGCGCGAGCGGTCTGGAAGCCTGCAACATGGCGGCGGGCCAGATCATGAGCGGCCAGTCAGATATGACCATCGGTGGCGGCGTGGAAAGCATGAGCCGCGTCGGCATGGGCGCGTCGGGCGGTTCGTGGTCGGTCGATCCCAACATCGCGTTCAAATCCTATTTCTCGCCGCAGGGCATCGGTGCGGATTTGATCGCGACGATGGACGGTTTCTCGCGCGACGACGTGGATGCTTATGCCGTGGAAAGCCAGAAGCGCGCGGCCAATGCGTGGAAGAACGGCTACTTCAAGAAATCCGTCACGCCGGTGAAAGACATCCTCGGCCAGAACATCCTCGACCACGACGAGCACATGCGCCCCGATGCGACCATGCAGTCGCTGGCGGGCCTCAACGCGAGCTTCGCGCAGCTCGGCGATTTCGCGGGCTTCGACGCGGTGGCGCAGCAGCGTTATCCGCAGGTGGAGAAGCTGAACCATGTCCACCACGCCGGCAATTCCTCCGGCATCGTGGATGGCGCGGCCGCCGTGCTGATGGGCACCAAGGAAGCGGGCGCCGCCGCCGGATTGAAGCCGCGCGCGCGCATCCGCGCCTTCGGCTCCATCGGCAGCGAGCCGATGATCATGCTCACCGGCCCATCTTATGTCACCGAGAAGGTGCTGAAGCGCGCGGGCATGAAGGTTAGCGACATCGACCTCTATGAACTCAACGAGGCCTTCGCCTCCGTCGTGCTGCGTTACATGAAGGTGCTGAACATTCCGCATGACAAGCTGAACGTGAACGGCGGCGCCATCGCCATGGGCCATCCGCTCGGCGCCACCGGCGCGATGATCCTGGGCACGGTTCTCGACGAACTGGAACGCCGCGATCTCTCGACCGCGCTCGTCACGCTCTGCGTCGGCGCGGGCATGGGCACGGCAACGATTATTGAGAGGGTTTGACGAAACCACCCTCTCCTCCCGAAGGGGGAGAGGGCAGGGTGAGGGGGAACGCTGTCCTCACCGCGTAAGGAAGAATTCAAACTGCATTGCGTGAGTGGATGCCGTGGTGCTCCCCCTCACCCCAACCCTCTCCCCCTTCGGGAGGAGAGGGAGAGAAGGAAGCGAAAATGGAATTGAAGAACTTCAAATGGGATCAGGACGCGGACGGTATCGTCACCATTTTCTGGGACGTGCCGAACCGTTCGATGAACGTGCTGACCGGTTCGGCCATCGCCGATCTCGTTGCGGTGGCGGAGAAAGTTTCCTCCGACGCGTCGATCAAAGGTCTCGTCATCACCAGCGGCAAGAAGACCGGTTTCTGCGCCGGCGCCGCGCTGGATGAGATGGAAGGCAACACGCAGGCCGCAGGCGCCGCGAAGTCGCCGGAAGAGGCGCTCGCATCGGCCTATCAGGGCGTGATGAATTTCCACAAGGCGTTCCGCAAACTCGAAACCTGTGGCAAGCCCGTGGCGGCGGCGATCAACGGTCTGGCGCTCGGCGGCGGCTTGGAAGTCACGCTCGCCTGTCATTATCGCGTCGCGCTCGACAATCCGCGTATCCAGCTAGGATTGCCGGAAGCGAAAGTGGGGCTGTTGCCGGGTGGCGGTGGCACGCAGCGTTTGCCGCGCCTTATGGGTGTGCAGGCCGCGCTGCCGCTGATCCTGCAAGGCACACCGGTCGATCCGAAGAAAGCGGTGGATCTGAAGATGATCCATTCCGTCTCCGCCGATCCGGT
This sequence comes from Pseudomonadota bacterium, assembly GCA_018242105.1. Taxonomy (GTDB): domain Bacteria; phylum Pseudomonadota; class Alphaproteobacteria; order Micropepsales; family Micropepsaceae; genus Rhizomicrobium. The sequence continues at coordinate 15,420 of JAFECP010000021.1, read as the reverse complement.
GGCGGAAGCGAAACGCTGGATGAAGGCGACGCCGGTGTCGGTGCAGCCATGGGATCAAAAGGATTTCAAGATTCCGGGCGGCGGACCTTACACGCCGGGCGGCTCGCAGACCTTCACCATGGGCAATTCCATGCTGCGCAAGCAGACCTATGGCAACTTCCCGGCGCAGCGTTTCATCATGTCCTGCGTCTATGAAGGCATTCAGGTGCCGATCGACGCGGGCCTGCGCATTGAGGCGCGCTATTTCACCAAGCTCATGTCGCTGCCCGAAAGCCGCAACATGATCCGCACCCTGTTCCTTTCCATGCAGGATCTGGGCAAAGGCGCGCGCCGTCCGCACAATGAGCCGAAAACCGATGTGAAAGCCGTTGGCGTTCTGGGCGCGGGCGTGATGGGCGGCGGCATTGCTTATGTTTCCGCTGCCGCTGGCATCGATGTGGTGCTGATCGACACGACCGACGACAAAGCGAAGGCCGGTTACGACCACGTCGCCGGAATTCTCGACAAGGCCATCTCCAAAGGCAAATCCACGCCGGAGAAGAAGGCGGAGGTTCTGTCACACATCAAACCGACGGCGGATTTCGGCGCGCTGAAGGATGTCGATTTCGTCGTGGAAGCGGTGTTCGAAGACCGCGCCGTGAAAGCCGAGGCGACCAAGAAGGCCTGCGCGGTGCTGAAGAAGGGCGCGGTGTTCGGTTCGAACACCTCCACGCTCCCGATCACCGGCCTTGCGGAGGCGAGCGACCGGCCGGAGCTATTCATCGGCGTGCATTTCTTCTCGCCGGTGGACCGCATGGGGCTGGTCGAGGTCATCCGCGGCAAGAAGACGAACGATCACGCCCTCGCGGTGGCGATGGACTATGTGCAGAAGATCAAGAAGACGCCGATCGTGGTGAACGACGCGCGCGGCTTCTACACCTCGCGTTGCTTCGGCACCTATACGCGCGAAGGCATGGCGATGCTGGCGGACGGCATTCATCCGGCGATGATCGAGAATGTGGGCCGCATGTCCGGCATGCCGATGGGCACGCTGGAAGTGCTGGATTCCGTCGGCCTCGACACGCCGCTCAAGGTGATGCGCCAGACCAAGAAGGATCTGGGTGTGAACACCCCGCCGGACGATTCCGAAAAATTCCTCATGTGGGTCGTCGAGCAGAATGGCCGCTTGGGCCGCAAGAATGGCAAGGGCTTCTATGACTACGATGCGTCCGGCAAGCGCCTGCGCATCTGGCCGGAGCTTGTCGCCAGCCGCGCCTGGAAGACGGACGCGAATGTGGACGAGATGAAGCATCGCTTCCTCACGCTGCAGGCGTTGGAAGCGGCGAAATGCTTCGAGGAAGGCGTCATCACCGATCCGCGCGATGCCGATGTCGGCGCGATCCTGGGCTGGGGTTTTGCGCCGTTCACCGGCGGCCCGATCAGCTATATCGACACGCTGGGCATCAGGGCCTTCGTCGCGCAGTGCGAGGATTTCGCGAAGAAGTATGGCGAGCGCTTCACGCCCAACAAGCTGCTGCGCGAGATGGCGGAGAAGGGGCAAACCTTCTACGGCCGCTTCGCTCCGGTGAAACAGGCGGCGTAGTTTCCTCCCCGTTTTACGGGGGGCGCGGCGTTAGCCGCGTGACGGAAGGGGTAGCTGCAGCGGTGAAAGCAATTCGCCGTTCTCGTCACCCCCTCCGCCTCGCTCGCTCGGCACCTCCCCGCACCAGCGGAGAGGAAATTCAAGACGATGCCGGGCGCGCGCCGGGCTTGAAGAACATGCCGAGCTGCAGGCTCTTGGTGATGTTTTCCGCGCGGCCGATGAACAGCGCCGCCACCTCGGGTTCGCACAATTCGCGCGCCGACTCGCGGAACAGCGTCAGCCAGCGTTCGAAATGCTCCGGCCGCACCATCTTCAGCCGCATATGCGCCAGCATCGGGTTGCCCTTGTAGCGCCCGGTCATGCGCATGACTGACGACCAGAAATCGCACATCTTCTCCAAATGCGGATCCCAGCCGTTGCCGATCACCCGCGCGAAGATGGGGCCGATCATCTCGTCCTTGCGCACCTTCGCGTAGAAGCCATGCACCAGCGTACGGATCACGTCTTCCTCGATGCGGTCGTCGATGGGTTTGCGCTTGGGGTTTTCATAGGCCATGCACGCGTTCTATCATAAAACAAATATTCCAAATACTCCATTTTTGGCCTGCGGCAACCCGCCCATGGGTTGCGCGGGATCGCGGGAGGCGCGAACATTGCGGGTGGAGAAAGCCCCATGTCCATCAAGGTCAAGCGCGTTTACGAGAAGGCCGAACGAAGCGACGGCAAGCGCATTCTGGTGGATCGGTTGTGGCCGCGCGGCGTGAAGAAAACGGCCATTGACGTCTGGATCAAGGACGTGGCGCCATCCGATGCCCTGCGCAACTGGTTCCACCACGAAGTACCCAAGTGGAGTGAATTCCGCAGCAAATACCGCACGGAACTGGCGGCCAACAGGGATGCGGTCGCGGAGCTGCGCAAGGAAGCCAAGGGAACGGCCACGCTGCTCTACGGCGCAAAGGATGAAGAGCACAATCAGGCTGTCGTGCTTGCCGGATATCTGAAGGGCCGCCGGGCGCCGGCAAGGAAAAAGAAAAAAGCGAAAGCCGGGAAGAAAAAGGCATGAACCCCAAGCTGCACACGCCGGTCTGCGATCTTCTGGGCTGCGGTCTGCCCATTGTGCTGGCGGGCATGGGTGGCCCGTCGCGCAGCGAACTCGTTGCGGCGGTGACGAAAGCGGGAGGCTTCGGTTTCCTTGGGATGGTGCGCGAGTCGCCTGAATTGATCCGTGCGGAGGTCGAGAAGGTGCGCGCCGCCGCGGATCGCGATTTCGGCGTCAATCTCATCCCCGCCGCGACCAAGCCCGACCTGCTCGCAGCGGAGATCGCAGCGGTGCTCGCCGCGCGGGTGCCGGTAGTCTGCCTGTTCTGGGATCTGTCGGCGGAGATCGTAAAGCGGCTGCGAGGCGAAGGCGTTCTGGTCGTCTGCCAGGTCGGCGGCTTGCGTGAAGCGGAAGAGGCGCAGGAAGCTGGCGCGCAGATCCTTATCGCGCAAGGCGTAGAGGCAGGCGGCCATGTGCGCGGGACGATCCCGCGCGCCGAGATCGTCCGCGGCGTGGTGAAGAACGCAGATGTGCCGGTGCTGGCGGCAGGCGGCATGTCCAGCGGGCGCGATCTGGTGGAGATGCTGGCGCTGGGCGCGCAAGGCATCGTGCTTGGCACGGCGCTGCTGGCAACGAAAGAGTCCTTCGCGCACGATTATCACAAGCAGCGCATCGTCGCCGCGAAGCCCGGCGATACCGTGCACACGCAGGACTTCCATGTGAACTGGCCGCGCGGCGCTTATGTGCGCGTGCTGGAGAATTCGGTGACGCGCGGCGATCAGGGCGATCCGTTTTCCGGCAAACGCGAAGCCATCGGCAAGGAAGGCGAGCGCACCATCTGGTTGTTCTCCACCGATTCCCCCTTGAAGGACATGACCGGCGATTTCGAGAAGATGGCGCTCTATGCAGGCAAGGGTGCAGGGGCGATCGGCGATATTCCATCTGCTGCCGATCGCATCGCCGCGATCATCGCGGAGGCCGAAAGCTTATTGCCGAAGCAAGGCGAAGCCGCTGCGGTTGCCGGGGAAAATCTTTCCTCGCCGGTCTGCTACGCGAGCGAGGCCAGCGATCGATATGCCGGTTACGCCATGCGCGAGGAGTTGATCGCGTTCTGCAACGAATTGCTGGAAGCCGAGCGTGCCGGCGCGCGGATCACGGCACGCTCCGCTGCCGAAGCCGCCGATACTGTCACGCGCGATCTGCTGCGCGACATCCAGAGGGATGAATCGCGCTGGTGCGCCATGCTGCTCAAATGGATCGGGCATATGGAGGGCGAGCCGTCGGCCAAGGTCGGCGCGTTCTATGAGAAATGCCTCGCCTTCACCGACCTGAAGGAACGCATCGCCTTCATCAATCGCGGGCAGGGCTGGGTGGTGAAGAAGCTTCGCGAAATGCTGCCCAAAGTGCGCGACGACCGGATGCATGCCGATTTCAAAGCCATGCTCGAAAGCCACGAAGAGAACATCCGCCGCGCCTCTTGACGCGAGGGAAATCCCACCAACCCAAATTGTCATGGCCCGCAAAAACGGGCCACCCAGGTGCCGTTTGGATGTTGCCGCGACGAAAAGCTCAGACCGATATTTGCTGCTGCCGCTTTACGCCCAAATGGATGGTCCGCTTTTGCGGGCCATGACAACGGAGGTGGGGTTTCCTACTGTCGGCTCCGGCAAAATCGGAGACGCACATGGCATACGGCCCTTATAAGGAAATCCTCGTTGCGGTGAAGGATCGGATCCTCACCCTCACGCTGCATCGGCCGGAGAAGCTCAACGCCTTCACCGGCACGATGATGAACGAGATGATCGACGTGTTCACGAAAGTGAACAGCGACGATGAGGTTCGCGCGATCATCGTGACGGGCGCGGGCCGCGCCTTCTGTGCCGGCGCCGATCTGTCCGCCGGCGCCGCCACCTTCGATGCCAGCAGCAATCCCGGCCGCGCCGAGCGCAATGCCGGGTCGGATGCGACGGTCGATTACAGCGACGAGCGCGTGCGCGACGGCGGCGGCCGCGTGACGCTGGCGATCTATGAGTGCCTTAAGCCCGTCATCTGCGCCGTGAACGGACCGGCGGTGGGCATCGGCCTCACCATGCAGCTCGCCATGGATATTCGCATCGCATCGGAAAGCGCGCGTTTCGGCTTCGTGTTCTCGCGCCGCGGCATCGTGCCGGAAGCGGCATCGAGCTTCTTCCTGCCGCGCATCGTCGGCATCGCGCAGGCATTGGAATGGTGTTACTCGGGCCGCGTGTTCGATGCGCAGAAAGCCCTGCATGGCCGTCTTGTCAGCAAGGTGGTGAATGCGGATGTGTTGCTCTCGGAGGCCCACAAGCTGGCCGCTGAAATCCGCGATAACACGGCGCCGGTGTCTGTTGCCCTCATCCGCCAGATGATGTGGCGCGGCCTCGGCATGGATCATCCGATGGAGGCCCACAAGGTTGACTCGCGCGGCATTTATTCGCGCGGCCAGTCCGGCGATGTGAAGGAGGGCGTGGTGGCGTTTCTCGAAAAACGCCCGGCCAATTTCCCCAACAAGGTCTCCACCGATATGCCGCGGTATTTTCCTTGGTGGGATGAACGGAAATACTCCTGATCCACCGCACAGCCGCAGCCGCCCCGTGATATGAACCGTTGCAGATGGATTCGTTTGCGGTGCGTCTCATGCGATGGGGATGGATTTCGGCCGGGCTTCTTCTTGGGCTTTCGCTGGGCGGAAACGCCTTCGCGGCCGGCCTGCCGGACTGGCTGAGCCTCCACGCGCAATCGACCTTTGTGCTGCAATATCATCCACAGTTCCGCTCACCCTATCAGGGCGCAAACAGCCTGAAGCCGCAAAGCGTGGGCGCCGAAACCTTCGACGCCACGCTCTTTGCGGGCATCCGCCTGTGGCATGGCGCGTCGCTATACGTGAATCCGGAGATCGACCAGGGCTTCGGGCTTTCCAATACGCTGGGCACAGCGGGCTTTCTCAGCGGCGAGGCCTACAAGGTCGGCGACACCAATCCCTATTTCCGCCTGCAACGGCTTTTTATCCGCCAGTCCATCGATCTGGGTGGCGCTGGCCAGAAAATCGATGACGATGCCAATCAGTTCGGCGGCACGCGCAGCGCAAACAATCTGGTTCTGACAGCCGGAAAATTCTCCGTGGGCGATGTCTTCGATACCAACCAATATGCGCACGATCCGCGCGGCGATTTCCTGAATTGGGCGTTGCTGGATGCGGGCGCTTTCGATTACGCCGCTGACGCCTGGGGTTATGCGTCGGGCGTCGCCATCGAATGGACGCAAGGCTGGTGGACGCTGCGGTTCGGCGCCTTCAACCTGTCCAAGCAGCCGAACGGCAAAGTGCTCGAAAGTGCTTTTGGCCAGTTCGAAACAGTTGGCGAGGCGGAAGAACGTCACACATTGTTCGGCCACGACGGCAAGGTGAAACTGCTGGGCTTCATCAACCGCGGCCGCATGGGCAGCTATGACGATGCCTTGGCGCTCGCAAACGCCACGGGTGCGCCCCCCGATACGTCCCTGGTGCGCCGCTATGCGTCGCGCCCCGGCGGCGAAGTCAACATCGAGCAAGGCATCTCGGACAATCTGGGCGTTTTCCTGCGCGCGAGCGTGAACGACGGCAGCAAGGAAGCGTACGAATTTACCGAGATCAACAGATCTGTTTCCGCGGGCGTGTCGCTGAAAGGCGCATCCTGGGGGCGTCCGGACGATACGATCGCCCTCGGCGCCGTCGTGAACGGGCTCTCGCCAGATGCGCGCAGCTACTTCGCGGCGGGCGGCATGGGAATCCTCATCGGCGACGGACGGTTGCCGCATTACGGAACCGAAGACATCGTTGAAGCCTACTATTCGGCGCGCGTTACGGGATGGCTTTCTCTGTCGGCCGATTATCAGCTCATCGAAGATCCGGCCTATAATCGCGATCGCGGCCCGGTATCGGCGCTGGCCTTGCGGCTTCATGCGCAAATCTGATGCTGTCGGGAATTCCTGAAATATTCGCAAGGTGTTGCGAAGGCCCAGGGGTTAATGCCGCATTAACACACGCGTCATAGGCTTCGCGCGTCTGGGGGTTTGCTTGCAACAATACGATCAACTCGCCGCCGCGCGTGCCGTCGAACTGCTCGGGTTCGGTGCGCTGAACCTGCAGCTCGCGCGGCATTGGTTATCGTTGTGGAGCGAAGGCGCGCCGCCGCCGCGAGACGCGATCAAGCCGCGCCATGTGAAAAACCATCTGCCCGGCATCGCGATCATCGAGATGCGCAAGGACGGTTCGGTCACCTGCCGTCTGGCCGGATCGGCCATCGCGATGGGCCTGGGCATCGATCCCACCGGCAAGGACGTCATTGCAATCACGCCGCCCGAACATCGCGCGGCCCGGCTTCAACGCTATCGGCGTGTTCTGAGCGGCGCGGTGAGCCGCTGCGTCAAACCTCATATGACGCGCTTCGGCACGGTGATCGATGTGGAAGACATTCAGCTTCCGCTGGGCGGCCTGACCGAAGATGGCGCGCGGCAGATCCTCTATCACGCCGATTGGCGTCCGCAGACGATGGATCGCAGCATGGCCGAACTTGTCGATGGCATGACCGCCTCGATCGACGAGATGTATCCAATCACAGCGCCGGTCGCGGCCTGAAAATTCCAAGCTGAAGCATGCTATCCTGTTCCCGGTCCTCGGGGGGGGGGGATCGTCCATGCATGTCCGCTTTGCCGTTGTGGCTCTTTGCGCCACTGTTCTATCCATGCCCGCTTCCGCCGACGACTCGTCCGCGGCACTCGGTATGGGCGGGCTACAGTTCACCAGGGCGGCCGAAATCCGCATGGCGAAGGAAGACCTTTTCATCAGCCCCAAGGCGGTGCGCATCCGCTACGAATTCGCCAATGACGGTGCGAAGGACGTGGACAGCATCGTGGCCTTTCCGCTGCCGGATATCGACACCTGGGAGTTCTACGAAGAACCCATTGGCACGGTCGGCAACGATCCGGTGAATTTCGTGGGATTCACCGTTATGGCCGGCGGCAAGCATATTCCCGTGCAGGTCGAGTAGCGCGCCTTTCTCAAGGGCAAGGATGTCACCGCCGCGATCGAAGCCGCCGGGCTGCCGGTGAACATCCTTCTGGCAGGCAACGCGCAGAAACTTGACGGGCTGGATGCCGGCAAGAAAAGAGCGTTGGAAAAAGCCGGCCTGGTGGAGAATGAAGGGCAGGGTCAGGAACATCCCCGCTGGACCGTGCGCACGAAGTTCTACTGGACACAGCACTTTCCCGCCGGAAAGACGGTGGTGATCGAGCATAGCTATACGCCCGTCACCGGGCAGACGTTCTTCACCGAATACGATCTGCAACCGGAACAATCTGCGGACGGCGGCCGCCGCTGGCGGCGTGACTACTGCATGGACCGGCCCACCCTTGCCACCATCGCGCAGCGCCTCAAGCAGGCGGGCAAGCCGGACCAAAGCGGGATGATGAATATCTATTCGACGGATTTCATCCTGAAGACGGCGAATAACTGGAAGGGCGGTATTGGTGAACTTCACCTGACCATCGACAAGCTCAAGCCGGACAACGTGCTGTCGCTATGCTGGGATGGCGGCCTGAAGAAGACCGGACCGGCACGATTCGAATCCGTGCTGCGCAATGTGCGGCCCAGACGCGACATCAAAATGGTGGTGCTGGAGAGCCCGCGGCCTTGAGTTCAGGGACGGCCGGTCTTCGGCGTGTTCTTGTCCATGCCGTTGTTGAAGGGATTTGAGATGCCCGCCGTGCCGTTTCGACAGCTCTGGAAACCCGTGGCGTAACCGCGTTTGTAGATCCTGTCCTCGCCGGCCAGCGTGTCCTTCGCGTCGCGTGGATTTGCGCTGGGCGCCGTCGCCGCGGCGCAGCCGTCGGAATAGCCGGCGCGGAAACTGGGTGAGCGGCGCAGCGCCCTGTCGCCGGGGCCGCCGAAAACGGCGCATCCGCCGAGCGCGAGTGCAACCAAACAAACAAGGGAAGTCGTGCGCAGCATCGGGAGTGTTCGCTCTTCGGCTCTTGCCAGAGTGCCATTACCGGCGAGCGATGGCGAATGACATGCCGTCAACTTTATTTCCTAAAATATAGGACTATCAGCTTGACATTGAGGATACTAGTCTTTATCTTGATGGCACGCGGCAAAAAAGGGAGCCGCGCCAAGCTCTGAAAGAGAACAAAAAATGAACAATCTAGCAAGCGCCTTGGAAGATGAATTGGTGGAAAAGGCCGGGCCGCAGGCCGGATCGGCGGAGATCGAACGCGAAGGGCGCCGCGTCCTGCGCAGGCTCACCGAGAGGCGCCTGTTCCTCGCGCCGGAAACGGGCGGACAATTCATGCTCGCCGGCTCCAAACGCGCGGGCCGCAACATGCGTGTTTCCGCCGTGATCGTGTCGGAATTCCATGCGCGCGGCTGGATCGCGCCGCGTGGCACCGCGCCGGAAACATTCGCGCTCAGCGAAGCAGGCGCGCGCTGGTTCGCCAGCAGCGGCGGCGATGTGTTCGGCGCGGCGAAGCTTTTTCTCACGCAGCGCCGCGTGATGACGCCGGAAGGCGCCGTCACTGTGAATATCAACGAACTGGAATCGCCGCTGGCGCGCCTGCGTTTCCGCGGGCAGCTCACTCCGGTGCAATATGAAGCGGGCGAGCGGTTGCGCCAGGATTTCACCATGGCCGGATTGATGCCGCGTCTGTGCGCCGATCTCACCGCGCCGATCTCCAATTCCGCGCGCGGTGCGGCGCCGGCGCCGATGACGGAGAAGCTGATCGCCGCGCGCCAGCGTTTCCGCCTCGCCATGGCGAGCGTTGGGCCCGGCCTGTCCGATCTTCTCTTCGATGTCTGTTGCCATCTGAAGGGGCTGGAGACGGTGGAAGCCACGTACGAATGGCCTGTGCGTTCCGCGAAAGTGGTGTTGCAGATCGCGCTCGATCGCCTTGCCGCGCATTACGGCATCGCGACGCGCTCGACCCGCAACCGGGTCCGCGTCTGGCACGCGGATGTCAGCGTTTCAGCTTGAGGAGATATTTGTGAACGCCGTCGAGGACGAGTTGGGATTTCTGGTTGTGAACCGTGGCGCGCATGGCCACGATTCCGGTCGTGCGTTGCGGCGCCAGTTCCGTGATCTCCAGCGCCGGATAGAGCGTGTCGCCGGGATAGACGGCTTTGAGGAATTTCGCGCTCACCTCAATGAATCCGATCAGGCTTTCGCCGATGACGTGCGGAAACAGCCCCGCGCCCGCCGCCGTGAAGCCCAACACCTGAAGCCCGTGCGCCAGCGGCGCGGGGTGGCCGAGCTTTTTGCAATATTCGAGGTCGTAATGGATGGGATGGTTGTCCAGGCTGACCGTCTGGAACGCCGCGAAGTTGGCGTCGCCGATGGTGCGCGAAGGGCTTTTGAAGACTTCGCCGACGCGAAGTTCTTCAAAGCCGCGCAACGGCAGCACGCGATGATTCTCAGGGGTGAATTCGTTCATGGCCAACCTCCACCGCGATTGGGCGGAAGCACGGCCTCGCTGTCAATCAGCCGTGGCGTTTGGCTTCGCGTTCGCGCCTGGCTTCTTCGATCTGGGCTTTTACGCCGGCAAGGCCGCCCGCCGCGAAATCCGGAACTTTTACGGCCATGTTGTTCGCCGCAACACAGGCGATCGGATCGCTCTGGCAGGTGGATGCGTTCGCGGACAGCGCCGGTTCGATCAGGCTTGCCAGCTTTGAGATCAGCGCGCCGGGTGTGGAAATATTCACCCCGGGCCGGCCTAGGCCGAGATCCGGCTCACGGGGCATCAATACCGCGACGACCGCAATCCAGAATATCGCTCGCATGATCATGTCATACCCTCGCTCACCAACGCGGGAGAGCATGGTTGGTGCCATGCTGCCGGGCACTGAAATCAATCGCTAAAGTTTAATCGAACCGGAGCGTTGTGCCAATTTTGAATAAGCAGGGGTTTCTTGATTTGCGCGATCTCGATTTAAAACAGAATCGAGTTTTCGCATTCTTCGATTCAACTTTTATGAGGATGTGCCAAAAAGAAACACTATGCCGATGGAAGTTCCAATCTCGCCGTAAAGCCTTCGCCGAATACGCTTGCAACGGTGAGTTTGCCGCCATGAAGTTCCGCGAGTCCTTGCGCGAGCGGAAGGCCAAGTCCCGCACCCTGTGTGTGATCGGTGATGCCGCGCCCGGCCTGTTCGAACGGTTGCTGGATGCGGTGCAGGTCTTCCGGCGGCACGCCGGGGCCATTGTCGGCGACGACAAAACGAATGATGCCATGCTGCCGGGCCGCGCTCACGCGCACATGCCCGCCGCTCTGCGTGAACGTGATGGCGTTCTCGATCAACTGCCCGATCATGCCGTTCAGCGCATTTTCGTCGGCATCGACCATCAGATCGGTTTCGCAATCGGCGATCTCGAGCTTGATGTTCTTTTCCGCTGCGCGGGAAATATAGGCATCCGCTGCCGCCCATAGCGACGCGCCCGCCGGCAATGCGCGGCGGCGCAGCGGGTAGCGGTTCGCGGCGATCTTCGTCAGATCGAGAATCTGGTTGATCAACTTGAGAAGATTGCCGCCGGCCATGTGGATCAGCCCGGCATATTCGGAAATCTGCTCCTGAGAAAAACGATCCGCCGACACGCGCAACAGATCCGAGAAACCGAGGATGGCGTTAAGCGGCGTCTTGAGTTCATGACTCATCGCGCGCATCAGCGCCGTCTTGGCGGTATCGGCTTCCGCTTCCGCCGCACCCAGGCGGCGGGTGAGATCGGAAAGATATTTCGCCTGGCGGCGGGCCTCGAATTCCGAGGTTTTCAGCGCCTTGTTGGTGCGCTCCAGCGTCGTGCTTTGCTCGGCCAGCGCCCGCTCCGCGCGATGGCGCTCGGTCACGTCGGTGAATACCGTGGCGCGGCCCCCGTCGCCCGTGGCGCGATCGCGCACCAGAAACGCCGCGCCGCGATGGGTTATCAGCGTCAAGGCTCCGGCAGGTGCATCATGCGTATCGACGCGGCGTTCGATCCATTTCTCGACCTCGCCCTCGATCTTGAAGCGGTCGCGCCGCACGGCGGTGACGACGATGTCGCGGAAATGTTCGCCCAGCATCTGATCGGGCGAATGATAGCCGTGCAGTTCGGCGAACAAGTCGCTGCACAGAATCAGGCGATCGCCGGAATCCCAGAAGGCGAAGGCATCCGCCGAAAGATCGACGGCGGTTTCCAGACGGCGCAGCAGATGGCGCGCATGGGTCGCGTCGCTCCACAACACGATCCAGCCGCCTTCCGGCGTCTGACGGGCCTTCACTTCGACGATGCGGCCATTGGCAAGTTCGATGTCGCGCGGCGCATATTCTCCAGCGCGCAATTGCGCGCGGCGATGGGCGATATAGGCTTCGGCATCTTGCGCGCCTTCAGGCTTGGTTTCTCTGCAGGCCAGCTCCATCCGAATCAGCTCTTCATAGCTGCGGCCGATCAGCGATTCGCGATTCGGCAGGGCGCGAAAGAGGTAGTTGAAGTGCTGGCTGCAATAGGTGAGTCGTTCCGACGCATCGAGCAGGGTGATCGCCACGCGCAGGCAATCCAGCGCCGGCAGTATATCCGGCGCCAAATCCAATTCGCTGTGGACCGCGCTTTGTGCGCGTGCCGCCGAGACCACCCCAGAAACCCCTGCTTTTGTTGAGGTTAGTCTGGCAAACGGGGCTTTCCGATTCCTTGCGCCAATAGGCGGGCAACCGGAATCACGCCATCATTGTTAAGAAGCCATAAACGGTTCCCGCCAGAAGGGTTTCGAATTAACGAACGAAGTTCCGGGCCGTTGAAGTTTCATTAAGTTTGACGATCCAGATTGTGCGCGGGGATTCGCGGACCACAAGAGCCAGAGGTTAATGGCCGTAACCGAAACGATGGGAACGATGGACGGAGCGGAACTTGCCGCTCAGCGCCGTCGATTCATGATCGTTCAGGCGTCCAAGGCCGCCGTGGGCGCAACGCTTGCCGGATTGTTCGTCGCGGTCATCGGCAAGCCCGATGTCGTCGAATGGATAGCCATCGGCGGATTGATGCTTCCCGCCATCGTCGCGCTGCTCGGCTTCACGCGCCTTGGTCTTGGTGCGCTGGAATCCATTTCGCTCGCCAGCTTCGCCGCCCTGGTCGGCTATCTCGTGGCCATCACTGGCGGCATGGCCTCGCCATTGCTGGTGTGGTTCGCGCTCGTCCCCGCCGAAGCCGCATTGGCCGGTGGACGCCGCACCGTCTGGGAAGCCGGCGGTGCCGCCGCCGTCGCGTTGCTCATGGTGGCGCTGCTGCAATTATTGAATGAGCTTCCCGATTCGCGACTGTTCGCGCCCGCCTGGGAGTTCTATACGGCGTCGATTCTGGCTGCGGTCGTGCAGTCCGCGCTTGTCGCCATCGCCACGCAAGATCGCCAGCGCGCTGCCGATCATGCTGCTGCCGAAGGCGCGGCGATGTACCGTTTCCTCGCGGACAATGCGATGGATCTCATCACGCGGCACAGCCCGGACGGACGTATCCGTTTCGCCAGCCCCGCCGCATACACCATGCTGGGCTGCAAGCCGGAAGCGCTGTTGGGTTTGGCGCCATCTGCGCTGGTGCATGTTGGCGATCTCAAGGCCATTCAATCGGCTTTCGTGGAAGCGAGTTATTTCGGGCGTTCGGCCACGGCGGAGGTGCGATTCAAGCGCGCTGACGGTTCGTATTTGTGGACCGAGATCCGCTGCCGTCCGGCTGCGCTCGTGAATGGCGCTGCATCCGACATCGTTGCGGTGACGCGCGATATCTCCGAGCGCAAGGCGCACGAAGGCGCTCTGATCGGGGCACGCGACGCTGCGGAAGAGGCCAACCGCGCCAAATCGCGCTTCCTCGCCAATATGAGCCACGAATTGCGTACGCCCTTGAACGCCGTCATCGGCTTCTCCGAAGTGATGACGCATGAGATGTTCGGACCCGTGGGCAGCCCGCGCTATCTGGAATATGCGCGCCTCATCAACGAAAGCGGCAGCCATCTGCTCGAACTCATCAACGGCATTCTCGACATGTCGAAGATCGAGGCGGGCAAGTTCGATCTCACGGAGGAGATGTTCAATCTCGCCGAGGTCGCCGAACAGGCGGCGCTCTTTGTGAAGCTGCAAGCCGACCGCAAGGGTGTCGTGCTCAAGCTCGGCATCGCGCCGGACGTTCAGACGATCTTCGCCGACAAGCGCGCGGTGAAGCAGGTGCTGATGAACCTTCTGTCCAATGGCACCAAATTTACGCCGCGCGGCGGCGAGGTGCGCATCGTCGCGCATCGCCAGGCCAATGGCGTGGAGATCGCGGTCAGCGACACCGGCATGGGTATTTCGCCGGAAGATGTGAAGCGCCTCGGCCAGCCTTTCGAACAGGTGGAAGGCGCGCACACCCGCACGCAGGAAGGCACCGGCCTCGGTCTGGCGCTGGTGAAGGCTTTGACTGCGATGCATGGCGGCGAAGCCAAGATCGAATCAAAGCTCGGTGAAGGCACGACGGTACGGATCTATCTGCCTTACGCCGCCGTAAGCGCCAGCGGCGAACGCATCGCCACCGCGCCGGTGCGCCTTGACGTCGAAGCCCGCGCCCGCAACGCTGCGGCGTGACTGTTCCCCGCCTCAAAGCCGGTTTGTTCGTTCGCGCTCTCATCCGCCGCGCGGAAGTGGCGGGGGCGGCCGCTTATGTCATGCGCAAGGGCGCGGAGGAATCTGGCGCTATCCTTCTGAAGATTTCCAGGCTCGATGGCACGTCGATGGTATTGAGCCAAGCGCGCCGCGGCGAAGGCGAACTCGTCTGGGTGAAACCGCTGGGCGATGCGGTGGATGACGAGAAAGCCGCCGCCTGGTTCGAGAAGCAGATGAAATTCGATCCCGATCTGTGGATCGTGGAGATCGAAGACCGCGAAGGCCGCGCCTTCGTAGACGAGCCGGTAGTGTAACCCTGGCGACTATTGTGCCGTCAGTGACATGGCCAAAGCGCATCGCCCGCCGCCCAAACGGCCGTCTCGGTACTCTGATCGTTCATTTCTGGATGGGCGCGAAACCAGTCCATGATTTTGGCCGCAAGTTCCTGTGTCGTTATGCCGTCCGGAGAAGGGCAGTGGCCTTTCGCACTGTCGTTCATGCCCTGCGTTCCGGCATAGGCCGCCATGTTGTCGGCCAATATCTCATTGGCGCATTTTGCGTAGTGATGCTTGTCCTCGCAGAAAGCCAGAAACGGCCCCACGGTGTCCGGCGCGCCCATCGACGTCATGCCGGTTTTCACCGCCTCGGCACAGTTCCAGATGCCGTGCATCGCAGCCTGCAGGCCGTCGTGGACCGGCAACGCGTGGGTTTCGGGATGCGCCTTGAGCCAGTCGAGAATCTGCGCATTGCCGGCGTTGGTTTCAATGCCTTGGGGGATGTCACATTCGCCGGAATTTCCCGAAAGGTTCGTCGCGATCTCATCGGAGATCAGGCTGGTGGTGCAGCCGTCGTGATTCATGGCGCAGTATTTGAGGAACGGCCCAACTTTATCCGGCGCCTTCGCTGCTGCGCCTATGGCCTGCGGCGCCAGAAGCAAAGCCGCGAACGCGACCGTGCCCAATACAGTGATTTTCATGATCCACCCCCGATGGCAGGCAATCAGCCTAGCGCGAAACCCTTCCAGCGCCTAAAAAGGCAGATTGCGTGGGTCTTTGTGTCCTGCTACGCCCCCGCCATGTCCCAGACCCCTGCCAGCGAAGCCGCAAAACGGCGAACTTTTGCGATCATTTCGCACCCCGACGCCGGCAAGACCACGCT
>JAFECP010000020.1:152400-155069 GCA_018242105.1 Pseudomonadota bacterium | reverse complement strand
GGCTTCCGCCGACATGGGCGACATGGAGCGGAGCTTCTTCACTTCCGCGTTCGCCTTCTCGCGCGCTTCCTTCGACAGCTTGGTCTTGCGGATGCGGTCTTCCAGCTCGTTCATCTCGTCGCGGCCTTCATCGCCTTCGCCGAGTTCCTTCTGGATCGCCTTGAGCTGNNTCGCGCTGCGTCTTCTCCATCTGGCGCTTCACGCGGCTGCGGATCTTGCGCTCGACCTGCAAGACGCCGACTTCGCCCTCGATCAGCGAAAGCACCTTCTCAAGACGCGCGGTGGTGTCGAGCGTTTCCAGAAGCTGCTGGCGGTCGGAAATCTTCACCGACAGATGGGCTGCGACAGTGTCGGCGAGTTTGGCGGGATCTTCGATCTGCGCGACCGAAGCCAGAGTCTCCGCCGGCACTTTCTTGTTGAGCTTGATGTACTGCTCGAAGTTGGTCTTGACCGTGCGGATGAGCGCTTCGGTTTCCTTGCCCTCGCTGGGAAGGTCCGAAATCTTCTCGACGCTCGCCTGGAAAAAATCGCTGCGGTCGGCGAAGCCGGTGACGCGCGCCCTGGACTTGCCTTCGACGAGGACGCGAACGGTCTGGTCGGGCAACTTCAGAAGCTGAAGCACCGTGGCCATCGTGCCGATGGTGTGCAGGCCGTCGGCGGTGGGATCGTCCTCCGCGGCGGTCTTCTGCGTGAGCAGCAAAATCTGCTTTTCATCGTTCATCACTTCTTCGAGCGCGCGCACGGACTTCTCGCGGCCAACGAAGAGCGGAACGATCATGTGGGGGAACACGACGATATCGCGCAAAGGCAAAACCGGCGCCAACTGGCCGCCCGAACCCTTGGGCGTGTTCACGGCCTCTTGGTCTGACATCTTTTTCTCCTGCCCGAAGAAGAGGACGATTCTCTTCGGGGTGCTGAGCCACCGTAACCCAACTGGGCTTACGAAGGCGGTTAAAAAGTCGCCCAAATGGGCCGACTCCGTTGAATAAAAGTGGGTGCAGGGAACCTGCGTTTCAAGAAGGAAACGCGAACGCGCCGGAGGCGTTGCCGCCAGCGCGTTCACAAACCTGAAACCGCGTCAGGATGACTAGTGCGCAGGCAATTTCTGCAGCCGATTATAAAAGGCTTGCACCTGATCGACAGTCCAATTCGCGCCGTCATTCCAGAATGAAAGAAGTTCCGCCCTGTTGGCGCGCACCCATTCGATCACCAACGGCGCCATCTGGCTCTCGACCCGCGCCGGAAGGCTGCCCGCAAGCACATGCGGGGAATCGGAGATCGAAACGGAAAAACTCGGCTGGCCTTTCCCTGTCTTTTGAAAGTATTTGACCCGGGGACCGTGCGCGCCTGCCGCCGTTGAAATGTAAACGATGCCGCTGATGCCGGTTTCGTTGAAGGTCAGGTTGGCCATGTCGAACAGATCGTCCTCGCCAAGCGTCGCGACCTCATCCTGGATCGACGGCTCGCGCGGACGCACGTTCTCGATGAGTTGTTTCGTGCTCATGCGCGCACATTATCACAAATTGCAGACACCGGACATAATCGATGCGCCAACGGGTTATCCGGCGCTCTTTTGCGCCGGTTCCGCTTTGTCGGAGTAGGTGTAAAGCGGACGCGCTTTGCCTTCCACAACGTCACCCGTGACCACGACTTCCTGCACGCCGTTCAGCGTGGGCAGTTCGAACATGGTTTCCAGCAGGAAACTCTCCATGATGGAACGCAGGCCGCGGGCGCCCGTGCGGCGCGCAATCGCCTTGCGGGCAATCGCGTGCAGCGCTTCGTCCTGGAAGCGCAGCTTGACGCCTTCCATCTCGAACATGCGCTGATACTGCTTCGCCAGCGCGTTCTTCGGACGGGTGAGGATTTCGATCAGCGCCGGTTCGGTGAGATCGCCGAGCGTCGCCAGGATCGGCAGACGGCCGATGAATTCCGGGATCAGGCCGAACTTCAGCAGATCTTCCGGCTCCACTTCGCGCAGAATCTCGCCTGTGCCGCGTTCATCGGCGGCGCGGACATTGGCGCCGAAGCCCATCGATGTGCCGCTGGTGCGCGCGGAGATGATCTTGTCGAGGCCGGCAAACGCGCCGCCCACGATGAAGAGGATGTTCGTAGTGTCGACCTGCAGGAATTCCTGCTGCGGATGCTTGCGGCCACCCTGCGGCGGAACCGAAGCGACCGTGCCTTCCATGATCTTNNGACTTGCGGCTGATCTTGTCGACTTCGTCGATATAGACGATGCCGCGCTGCGCGCGCTCGACATTGTAGTCGGCCGATTGCAGCAGCTTGAGGATGATGTTCTCGACGTCCTCGCCGACGTAACCGGCTTCGGTCAGCGTCGTGGCGTCGGCCATCGTGAACGGCACATCGAGGATGCGCGCCAGCGTCTGCGCGAGCAGCGTCTTGCCGCAGCCGGTGGGGCCGATCAGCATGATGTTCGACTTCGCCAGTTCGACGTCGCCGTTCTTGCCGCTGGAATTGATGCGCTTGTAGTGATTGTGGACCGCGACCGAGAGCACCTTCTTGGCGTGCGCCTGGCCGACCACGTAATCGTCGAGGACCTTGAAGATTTCCTGCGGGGACGGAACGCCGTCGCGCGACTTCAGGAACGAGGTCTTGTTCTCCTCGCGGATGATCTCCATGCACAGCTCGACGCATTCATCGCAGATGAA
>JAFECP010000020.1:119876-152391 GCA_018242105.1 Pseudomonadota bacterium | reverse complement strand
AGCTTGCGGACCTCGTGCTGGCTCTTGCCGCAAAAGGAACAGTAAAGGGTGTTCTTCGACTCGCCGCCGCCAGCCTTACTCATTGACGCTCCTGGGCGATTTCGCCCTCAAAGACTGCTTTTGATCCTGCCGGATCAAAGCCTTGCACGACCCACGCCACCCAAATCGGATCATCCCGATTCATGAGAACACGTTAGCGCCAAGCGGATCAAGAAAGTTTTAAATCGGCCAAAACCCCAAGGAATCAAAGGGGTGACTGGCTTATCCGCCGGTTCCCTCAGCCGCTTCCGGGCGCCTTTCCAGGATTTTGTCCACCAGGCCGAAGGCTTTGGCCTCCTCGGCAGTCAGATAGGTATCCCGATCCAGCATCTTTTCAACCGCCTCGACCGTCTGGCCGGTGTGTTTCGAATAGATCTCGTTCAGGCGGCGCTTGAGCTTCACGATCTCCTGCGCGTGGCGGGCGATGTCCGCCGCCTGGCCGTAATAGGAGGCGCTGGGCTGGTGAACCAGAACGCGCGAATTGGGCAGGCAATACCGCTCACCCGGATTGCCGGCGCACAATAGCAAGGATGCCGCCGACGACGCCTGGCCGACGCAGAGCGTCTGAATCTTCGGGCGGATGTANNTGCATCGTGTCGTAGATGCCCATGCCCGCCGTGACATAGCCGCCCGGCGAGTTGATATACATGGAGATCTCTTTCTTGGGGTTCTCCGCCTCAAGAAACAGAAGCTGCGCGGTGATGAGGCTGGCGCCGTAATCTTCCACCGGACCGGTGATGAAGATGATGCGTTCCTTCAGCAGGCGCGAATAGATATCGTATGCGCGCTCGCCGCGGCTGGTCTGCTCGACCACCATCGGAACGAGGGTGTTCATATAGACGTCGCGCATGTCTTTCATGGAGTGCAGCCCGATTCGGATGTTTGAGGGTGAAGCGCCGCAAAGCGCGCTGTCAATGTGGGCTATATAAGGTCACTTGCCGGTTAATTCGACCCTGCGGCATATGGGGATATGACGGCGTGGGAAATGCAGGTTTTCCTGTATAGGGTGGCGATGGAACTCGCCCTTCTCTGCCCCGCATGAATCAGCCGCTCCTCCTCTCCATTTTGGCAGCCGGATTCACGGTGGCGTTCTTCCACACCGCGATCCCGACGCATTGGCTTCCGTTCGCGCTGACCGGCCGCGCGCAAGGATGGAGTCACACCAAGACTCTCACGGTCACCGGCCTGGCGGCGCTGGGACACACCGGCTTCACCACCCTCCTGGGCGTTCTCGTCGCGTTTCTCGGCATGACGGTGGATCGCTGGACAGGGCAAATCTTCCCGTGGATCGCCGGCGGCGTGCTGTTCGCCGTGGGGCTGTTCTTCCTGATCCGCCAGGCGATGGGACAGGGCCACGCGCATTTCCTGCACCGCCACGGCCATCCGCACGATCATGGCCATATGCACGGTCATGGCCATGTGCACGGTCATCATCACGACCACCATCACGACGGCCTGATCGCCGAGCATCACGATGTCGAGGTGCATGTTCACAAGACGACCGATCGTGCAGCAATCGTGAGCCTGCTGGCGCTACTCACCTTCTCGCCCTGCGAAGGCTTTCTCCCAATCTATGTTTCCGCAGTGCGGCTGGGCTGGCAGGGCTTCTTGCTGTCGAGCGCGGTCCTTGCCGTTGCGACCACGGCAGGCATGATGATCTTCACGGCGCTGACCATGTCAGGCCTTAGCCGCATCAATCTGAAGGCCATCGAACGTTACGAAAGTGGAATATTGGGCGCGGTGCTTTGCGTGCTCGCTTTTGTTATCGTGTTCGCAGAGGGCTGAGATGGCGCACGCGCATACGCATGACAATCACGATCGCCATGACCACCATGGCCATGGCCATTCGCATCACGGCCACAACCATGCGCCCGCGGATTTCGGGTTCGCGTTCGGCGCCGGCATCACGCTGAACATCGCTTTCGTGATCGTGGGCGCAGCCTTCGGCGTGATCGGCCATTCTATGGCGCTGATCGCGGATGCCGGACACAATCTCAGCGACGTGCTCGGCCTTGTGATGGCGTGGGCCGCCAGCGTGCTGGTGAAACGCGCGCCGTCGCAGCGCTTCACGTATGGTTTGCGCGGCACATCCATTCTCGCGGCGCTGTTCAACGCCGTTTTCCTGCTCGTGGCGACGGGCGCGATTGCGCTGGGCGCGATCCAGCGCCTCTTCGAGCCGGAGCCGGTGGCCGGAAAGCTGGTGATGATCGTGGCGGCCATCGGCATCGTCATCAATGCGGGCACCGCGATGCTTTTCCTGCGCGGCCGGAACAGCGATCTCAACATCCGCGGCGCGTTCCTGCACATGGCGGGCGACGCGGCGATTTCCTTCGGCGTGGTGCTGGCAGGTCTCGTCATCCTGATGACGGGCTGGCACTGGGTCGATCCGCTGGTCAGCATCGGAATCGCCTTTGTGATCGTGGCCGGCACATGGTCGCTGCTGCGCGACTCTCTCAGCATGACGTTGCAGGGCGTTCCGCCGGGCATCGATCTGCCTGCCGTGCGCGACTTCCTGGAAAAATGCCCGGGCGTCTGCGCGATCCACGACCTGCATGTCTGGCCGATGAGCACCACGGAAACGGCGCTCACCTGCCACATGGTGATTTTGGACGGCCATCCCGGCGACGAAGTCCTGCACAAGATTTCCGACGAACTGAAACACCGCTTCGGCATTCCCCATTCGACAATTCAGGTGGAGATCACCGATCAAGCAAATTGCGCACTGGCGCATGAGCATGCGGTGTAGTCAGGCGTGCGCCTTCGCCGCCAGTTCGATGCCAAGCGCCTTCATCACAGCGATGGTGGTTTTGAGCGTGGGATTGCCGTCCTTGCTGAATGAACGATAGAGCTGCTCGCGCGAAAGGCCCGTGTCCTTCGCGATCTGCGTCATGCCCTTGGCGCGAGCCACGACACCCAACGCATGCGCGATATAGCCGGCATCTTCCGTCTTGAATGCCTCTTCCATGAAGATCGCGATGGCTTCGTCGCCGTCCAGTGCTTCCGCTACGTCGAACGCAAGGGCTTTCTTCGCCATGTCATGCACTCCATTCCGCGGCAAGTTTCTTTGCCGCTTTTATGTCTTTGGCCTGACTGCTCTTGTCGCCGCCACAGAGCAGTAGGATGATCGTGTCACCCTGCTTCTTGAAATAGACGCGATAGCCCGGACCGTAATGGATGCGCAGTTCGCTGATCCCTTCGCCCACCGGCGCAACATCGCCGGCATGCCCATAAGCCAAACGATCCAGCCGCGCGAAGATGACGGCGACACCGCGTTTGTCCCGCAGCTTGGTCCACCACTTCTGAAACGTATCGGTCTGCTTCAGCGCGATCATGTGTAGTCTGTAAACTACAATTTGTCAATATGCGCAATCGAAGAAAAACGCCCCGCTTTTGGCGGGGCGCTTAGATCATTCTTCCGATTTCTTCGCCTTCTTGGCTTTCTTCTCGGGCTTCTCCACCGGCTTGTCGCCCAGCTTCTCGGCGGCTTCGTCCGGGTCCATGAACAGCGTTTCGCGGTCAACCGGCTTCTCGGTCACCTGCGCGAGTTCGGCGATGAAATCGACGACCTTATCTTCGAAGATTGGCGCGCGGATTTCAGCCAGCGCCTGCGGGTTGGACTGGTAGAACTGGAACACCTGCTGCTCCTGGCCGGGGAACTGGCGCGCGCGCGTCGCGATGGCGCGGTTGATCTCGTCCGGCGCGATGGTGATGCCGTTCTGCTCGCCGAGGCGGGCCAGCACGAGGCCAAGGCGCACGCGGCGCTCGGCGATATCGTGATATTCCTTCTTCAGCTCTTCTTCGCTGTCAGCTTCGTCTTCCGGCTTCTTGCCCTCACGCTCCAGCTCGGCCTGAACCGCGCGCCAGATGGCGTCGAACTCGCCTTCCACCATCGTCGGCGGCAGTGGGAAGGTGTGCTCGGCATCGAGCGCATCCAGGATGCGGCGCTTCAGGTGCAGGCGGCTGGCGTTGGCGAAGTCCGCCTTGAGCTGCGTCTTCACGCGGTCGTTCAGCGTGGAGAGATTGTCGAAGCCGACCTTCTTGGCCAGATCGTCGTTCACTTCGATCGGATCGGCTTTCTTCACGGCATGAACGGTCACGGCGAACACCGCGTCCTTGTCCGCAAGCTTGGCTTCCGGATAGTCGGCCGGGAATTTCACCTTCACGTCGCGCTTGTCGCCAACCTTGGCGCCGATGAGCTGGTCTTCGAAGCCCGGAATGAACTGGCCGGAGCCGAGCACCAGGTTGAAGCCTTCGGCCTTGCCGCCCGCGAATTCCTCGCCGTCGACGCTGCCGGTGAAATCGATCGCGATCTGGTCGTCCTTCTGCGCGGCCTCGCCTTCGGCGCGATCCGAATAGCCACGCGTCTGCTCGGCCAGTTTCATCACCGCTTCGTCGATCTCGGTCTGCGTCACGTCGCTGACCAGCTTCTCGACCTTGAGCTTGGAGACGTCGGCCAGCGCGAAGTCCGGCATCAGATCCACCTTCACGGTGAATTCGAGATCGGACTTGCCGTCCATCACCTTCTCGATCTCGCTGTCGAGATCGACGCGCGGCGGAAACGCCGGCTTCAGATTGTTGTCCTTCACGGCCTGCTGGCTGGACTCGTTGACCGCCTGCTCGACGATCTCGCCCATCATCTGCTTGCCGAAGGTCTTCTTCAGATGCGCCGCCGGCGCCTTGCCCGGGCGGAAGCCCTTCAAGTTCATGCGCGGCTTCATTTCTTCGATGCGGCCGCTGAGGCGCTTGTCCAGATCGTTCGCCGGAATGACGATCTTGTATTCGCGGCGGAGGTCCTGATTGACGGTCTCTGTGATCTGCATTGGCGCGTTCCTAAATCCTCAAAATTCAAACTCTCGTGGCCCGCCACCCGAAGCTGCCGGATGTCGAGCAGTCTCCCTACGCACTACGCGCTTCGGAAGACACCACCCTTCGCTGCTCCGCAGCGCAGGGTGGTGCGGGCGAAGGGACTTGAACCCCCACGACTTTCGTCGCTGGAACCTAAATCCAGTGCGTCTACCAGTTCCGCCACGCCCGCGCGCGGGCTCCGCCGTACACCTTATTATGGGCGCGCGCCGGAAGGCGGGCCGTATAGCAGGGGTTTTTGGGCGGGGCTAGGGCCTTGGGCCGAGCCCTGTCCCGGCTCAATCCATGTCCTTAAGGAACAGCCCCACATCCCAATATTGG
Source organism: Pseudomonadota bacterium (assembly GCA_018242105.1). Taxonomy (GTDB): domain Bacteria; phylum Pseudomonadota; class Alphaproteobacteria; order Micropepsales; family Micropepsaceae; genus Rhizomicrobium. The sequence continues at coordinate 147,168 of JAFECP010000020.1, read as the reverse complement.
CCGAATTTCCGGCCCACCTGGGCATAAGTGCCGACCCGGCGGAAGCCGAAACGCTCATGGATGCGGACCGAGGCCTCATTCGGCAGCGTGACCCCGGCATAGGCGCGGTGGATGTCTTCGCCCTCCAGCGCATCGAACAATCGCGTATAGAGCCTGCCGCCGAGGCCCTGCCGTCCGCGATCTGGCGCGCAATAGATCGTCATCTCGATGGTGGTTCGATAGGCCTCTTTCTCCTTGAAGCGCGTCGAACCGGCATAGCCGATCACGCGGCCGCCCTCCTCCGCAACGAAGCATTGATAGCGCCCGCTCGATGCGAATTGCCCGAACCATGCCTCGCGCTCCGCCAGGGTGCGCGGCTCGATGTCGAAATTCACCGGGGTATGGACGGCGTAGTGATTGTAGATGTCGCGCAGCGCGGGAAGATCGGCGCGTTCAGCGCGGCGGATAGGAATCTCGCTCATACAGTTCGTCCTTCAGGGCGGAGAGCGCATCCGGGATGCATTCCGGCAAGTCCTCCGCGATCAATCCGGGCCCGAACTGAAACGCTGCTTCCCCGTGGAGCCATGCGGCCATCGCTGCCGCTTGGAAGGAATCGACCCCCTGCGCCATCAAACCACCGATAAGACCGGAAAGAACATCGCCCGATCCGGCGGTCGCCAATGCCGCCGGTGCATGGCTGTTGACGATCGCGCGGCCATCCGGCGCCGCGATGGTGGTGTCGGGGCCTTTGAGCAGGACCGTGCATTTCGCAGCGGCGGCTGCGGCGCGCACCGCTTCGAGGCGCGACGCCGAGTTTTTGAGCAGATCGGGGAAGATTCGCTCAAACTCGCCGTCATGCGGCGTGAGTACGCAATTCCCGCGCAACTGCATGAAGAGATTCTTGGTGTCGTCCTTGAACGATGTCAGCGCGTCGGCATCCAGCACCGCCGATGCTTTCGTGGCCAGAACCGCGCCGACCAGTTCCTGCGTCGCACGGCTCACGCCAGCACCCGGGCCGATGACCGCGCTGTTCAGGCGCTCATCCTTCAGCAGATCGGACAATCCCGTTGAATCGGAGAACGGCTTGATCATGATGGCAGTCAGATGCGCCGCGTTCGCCGCGACGGCCTCCCGCGGGCTCGCCACGCTCACCAGCCCTGCCCCCACCCGCAAGGCAGCGCGCGCCGCCAATCGCGCCGCACCGGTTGCATGCGATGGGCCGCTCACCACAACGCAATGGCCGCGCGCATATTTGTGGCCGAGCGGATCGGGCCACGGGAATTGCCATTGCGACGGATCGTTCTCGAACAGGTTTGGATGCAGCCCGTTCAGCGCCGCATCGGGGATGCCGATGTCGGCGACGACGATCTCGCCGCAATGATAACGCCCCGGCATCAGCACATGCGCCGGCTTCTTGCGGAAGAAGGTCACGGTGAGATCGGCGTCTATATATTTTCCGTCGAGCGGCTGGCCTGTGTCGCCCGCAATACCGCTGGGGACGTCGATGGCGACAACGGGAATGGGCGACTTGTTCAGCAGCGCGGCGAGATCGGCGACCGCGCCGTCCAGCGGGCGCGACAGGCCCGCGCCGAACAGCGCATCCACGATCAACGTTACGTCGTCGAAGATCGCGGAAGACAAGGGCTCGTCGCTGCCGCTCCAGCGTTTCGCCATCACGGCGGCATCGCCTTTGAGTTCATCGCGGCGGCCGATCAAGGCGAGGCGCACGTCCCAGCCGCGCTCGCGCAACAGGCGCGCGACCACGAAACCGTCGCCGCCATTGTTCCCCGGCCCGCACAGCACCGCGACGGTCAGCGGCGCCCAGCGCGCTTCGATGGCATCCGCAACCGCGCGCCCCGCGTTTTCCATCAAGGTCAGGGTTGTAATGCCATGCTTGGCCGCGAATCGATCGGCCTCGTAGCACTGCGCGACGGTGAGGATTTCAGCGGTCATAGAACCCGGTAGTGATAGCGATACAGCTCGCGATGAAAGCCCATGCTCTCATACAGTTTAACCGCCGGGCGGTTCGCCGCAACGACCTGAAGGCACGCGCCTTCCGCGCCGCGTCTCTCCGCCCACATCAACAGGTCGTTCAGCGTATCCCGCGAAAGACCGCGCCGCCGCTGCGCGGGATCGGTGGCGACCCACTGTAAACTGACAAGCTTGTCATGCAACGCGCCATAAGCGACCGATACAATGTTCCCTTGTCCGTCGCGCGCCGCGGCGAAAGCGACCGGCAACGCAACCAGATCGAGCAGACGGCGGCGTGTATCATCCTTCGGCGGCGGGCGGCCGCAGAAGCGCTCATGCGCCTTCAGCCACTCCTCGCCCGGCACGCCCTCGACGATCTCGATGGCGCGCGGCGAAGTTTCCGGCGGCGTGACATCGAAATCCATGTAGAGTGTGCGCGTCTCGTCTTCCGCGCGGAAGCCGCGCGCTTCCAGCACGTCTTCCAGCATCGGATCGTCGTTCGAGCGGATGCGGAAATAGGCCGGCTGGCCGTGCGCCTGATAGATGCGCTCGCAATGGCCGATCTTCTCTTCCAGCGCGCGCGTGCTGCTGCCGATCACATTGACGGAGTTGGTGCGGCGCGTCTCGCCATTGGCGAGGCGGATGAGCCAGCCGTCGTAAAAGATTTCCTTCAGCGCCGGCCATGCGTTCAGGCACGCCTCTTCCGCGCTGGCACACAGTCTGTCCATCCCAACCTCCGTTGGCCGGACGCGCTGGGCAACAAAAAAGCCCCGCGTTTCCGGCGGGGCTTCGAAACAACTCGCGTTCACACGCGCGCCTACGCAACCCCTTCGGTGGAGCTACGGCGTCGCGCGGCGGTGGTCACGAATTTCATGACGGCGGAGAATACGGATCGCGAGCTTTTGCGCAAGGGCCTTCCTCTCCCGTTTACGGGGAAGAAAATCAAAACCCTTTCGGCGCCTTCTCATAATGCGGATCGGTGAGTTCGTAGGCGTAGGACGCAGCCAGCACGCTCTCGTCCTCGAACATACGGCCTACAATCTGCAACCCCACCGGCAATCCATCTCTGGTGAAGCCGCATGGCACGCTCGCGGCCGGCTGCTGCGTCAGGTTGAACGGGAAGCTGAACGGCGTCCACGCCATCCATGCGCGGCCGTCATCGCCCATCGGCGAGATCTGGCCGACCTCGAAGGCCGGCGTCGCCACCGAAGGCGTGAGCAGGAAGTCGTATTTCTCCATGAACACGCGCAAACCGCCGCCATAGGCGCCACGCGCGAGATTGGCCTGAAGATAGGTCTTCTTGTCGATCTTCACGCCCTCTCCCACCATCTTGCGCAAGCCAGGATCGAGCTTTGCCTTCTGTTCCTCGCTCAGATCGCCCAGCGCGAAGCCCGCGCCGGACCACCACAGTTTCTGGAAGATGTCGCTCACATCGCCGCCGGGCGGATCGACCGCTTCCACATGCGCACCCATCGCTTCGAAGCGCTTCGCCGCCTTGGCAACGAGTTCTTCGACCTCGGGGATGATCTTCTTCACGTAACCCAGACGCGGAGAATAGGCGATGCGCTTGCCGCGCATGGCTTCTTCAAGGCCCGCGGCGTAGTTCGTCGGATCGTGCGGAAGATTGAACCAGTCGCGGGCATCCGGCCTGGCGATGACGTTCATCAGCATTGCGCTGTCCTTCACCGTGCGGCTCATCGGTCCGACATGAGCCAGCGTGCCGAAGGGCGATAAAGGGTAAGCCGCCACGCGGCCGAAGCTCGGCTTCAATCCATAAGTGCTGGTGAAGCTCGCCGGGATGCGGATCGAGCCGCCGCCATCGGTGCCCAGCGCCAGCGGACAGAAGCGCGCGGCGAGCGCAGCGGAAGAGCCGCCGGACGATCCGCCCGGCGTCTTGCTCTTGTCCCACGGATTGCGCGTGATGCCGGTGAGCGGCGAATCCGTGCAGCCCTTCCAGCCATATTCCGGCGTGGTGGTTTTGCCGATCAGCACCGCCCCCGCTTCCTTCAACCGCGCGACGGTGGGCGCGTCTTCGTTCCATGGGCCCTTGGGGTCGATGCTGTGAGAACCGCGCCGCGTGGCCCAGCCTTTGGTTAGCAGCAGATCCTTCACCGCCACGGGCACGCCATCCAGCGGCGACAAAGGATCGCCTTCCTGCCAGCGCTTCTCAGACGCTTCGGCCTGCGCCAGCGTGGTGTGCACATCAATCAGGCAGAAGGCATTGATCTCGCTGTCCAGCGCCTCGATGCGGGTGAGCAGGCCTTGCGTTACCTCCACCGGCGACAGATCGCCATCGTGATAGGCGCGGCTCAGTTGTTCAGCGGTCATCTCGTGCGGTTCGACCATGGAAGTATCCTCAAAGAGTTATGCCGGGCTGCCAGCCACTCCTGGCGAGAAACGCATGCGCGTCCTTGATCTCGATGATGTCGCGGATCGCGGCGTGCTTGTCGGCGGCGTGTTCGTAATAGGATTTCACAATGCGATAGCCGACCCAGTAGCCGAGATCGCCGGATTTATCGATCGTCCCGTTGTAGAGCCACTTCGACAGATCCGTCTTGTCTTCATCCGCGACGAACGCCGCTTCGGTTGCTTTCGCGCGATCGCCCATCATGCCGGTGAACCAGGCGGAAGACACGCTGCCGGATGTCAGCTCCGCCATGAACTCGGCGGCGCCTTCGATCAACGATTCCTCCAGAACCGTCGGCTTCTGCTTGTTGTAGAGCGCTGGCGAGGCAAGCGCTTGTTCCACATGCGTGTATTCATGCGCGACGACATGCACGAAGCGGTCTTCGAGGTTGGAATCGAAATAAGTGATCGCGCACAACGATTCCAATCCGACCATCACGCCTGTTTCATCCGCGATGGCGACAGGCTTGCCGCGGCCTACCGCGATGGTAACGGGTGGAAACTTCGCGCCGGGATAAAGATCGCCCAGCTTCGCCAGCGCCGCAGCAATGCGCGTGCGCGCGGCGGGCAGCACCGCGAGACCCTGCCGCGCGTCCGCATACATCTTGGGGTGGTCCGCGATGGCCTGCGCGATGCGCGCGGCCGTGGTGTTGCGCAAGCTGAAGAAACGGCGCATGCCGGCCGACCCCTTGTCGATATAGCCGTGCTGAAGCCGATCGGCCGCCGGATGACCGCCCGCCGCGTCGAAGACACGATAAAAGAGCGCGACATCCTCGATATGAATGTCTGGCGAGGCCGCATGCGCGCAGCCGCTCCACAACAGAACAGCCAGCGCGGCAGCGAACACCTTGCGCATCAGTTCACCTTGGTCAGCGGCGCTTCGTGGCCTTTTTCGATCAGGCGAAGCGACGCACCATCCGTTTCCAGCACCGTGACCGAGCAGTTGTCCGGCGAGAACACGACGAACCGATCGTCCTTCATTGCCGCGCCTCCCAGCACATTGATGGCGACATAATGCGAGAAGATCACCGTATCTTGGGGAATCGCGGCGACCGTGGCGATGCAGTGCTCGCGCCACGACGCAAGCTCCGGATTTACATCGCGCCAGGAGCCGGCCATCAGCTTGCGCAGCCACACCGCGCGCGCTTCCAGCGATGGAAGATCGGGGGATGGGATTTCCGCCACCGCATGCTCGATCGCCGGCGTCTTGCTCCAAAGCTTCGCCAGCGGCGCGGCGGTCTGCTGCGCGCGCGCGAGCGGACTTGAAAGAATGGGCAGCGGCCCGATGCCCTTCAGCCTCTGCGCGACGGCCTGCGCCTGTTCGCGGCCCAGCGCATCCAGTCCGGGATCCATTGCGCCGCCGAACCCGGCTTCGGCTTTGCCGTGACGCACCATGTATATCTTCGACATATCAGACCAACCCAAATAGCGTGCCCGAACACTAGTGGTCTGCGGGTAGGCTTTCCACCGTTATTCGCCCTGCCCGGATTTCCCATGAACCTTGCATTGATCGTGAACTGCGCCATCGCGCCAGTAGCATTTCTTGTGCTCTGCCTGCCGGCGCTGCGCAGCACCACGGCGCGGAAATGGATTCCCGCCGTTGTTCTGATGTCGGTGCTGGACAGCGTGGCGACGCTGCTGCCGCTTTATGTACCGGCCCTGCAAGTGCATGGCTCGCACTGGAACTGGAGCGGCAAGATCATCGACATCGCGGTGATGCTGGCCTCCGCCCTCATCTTCATCGCGACGCGGCGCTTCACCGCGCGCGATTTCGGCCTCACTTTCCGGCAAGCGCCCGGCACAGGCCGCGCGATTGTCTTCATGATGATCCCCTATCTGATTGTGATGGCGGTGCTGACGGCGAAATGGTTCGGCGAGACACAGCCGCAAACCGCCGAAACGATCTGGTACGAAGCGACCATGCCCGGGCTGGCGGAAGAATTGCTGTGGCGGGGCATTTTGCTGGCGCTTCTGGACCGCATGTTCACGGGGCGCTTGCAGCTTGCGGGCGCAGAGATCGGCTATGGCGCCATCGCCGTGACGCTGGTGTTCGCGCTGGTGCATGGGCTGCACTTCGGCAAAGACCTTGCGATGCAGGTTTCATGGCTGGGCGCGCTGATGGCGGGCGTCACCGGATTTCTGCTGGCATGGCTCAGGCTGCGCACGAAGAGCCTGGTGCTGCCCGTCGTTCTGCACAACGCGACGAATGTCATCCTCGAAACCGTGCCGCTGATGCATTGACAGAGCGGATCGAGACTGGCCCGCCGCCGCTTACATCACTTCCGGTCTGCGTAACTCACTGCCATGCCTGCGCGCACATCCTGCTGCACGCCATATTGCGGGAAGGGATAGCGGAAGCCGTTCTTCGAGAGCGCCTTCATACCAGCGATAGCCTTGTGCAGATATTCGGGCGGCGCTGCCATCAGCATCTCCTCATCCAGCACGCCGCCATAGCGGCGCTCGGCGAAGCAGGGAATCGAAAGCGACGGTGTGCGCGTGGTCAGCGCGCGGCCCCAGCTATCCGCGCAGGCGCTTTCGCCTACCACGCTCCAGTCGAAACGCTTGTAGCCGGACCATTGCAGGCCGTTGATGAAATAGATCATCGCGCCGGGCGTCGCATAGAATAGCACAATGTCCGGCGGATCGAGGCGGCCACTGGCCAGCGGCGCGACGGCCAACGCTTCATATTTTCCATCCGGCACACAGGTCATCGCCGCCTGATGCGCGGTGGCGTCTTCCACCGTGGAGAACCAGACATTCGTCATGTGCTTGCCGGTTTTCCACTCGCCGGTTTTGGCGCCGCCAAGCCCCACCACCGCGCGGCACTGCGCGCCGACCAGATCGTCCGATGTGATGCCCACCGTCCAGCCCAGCCGCGAGGCCTGCCCCACCACCTGATCCAGCGTGTGGACGGCGGAGGGCCGGCGAATTTTCGGGATCGCCTCCATGTCGGCGCGCTTCTCGAACATCTTCATGCCGAAGGGAACGCTGCGCAGCTTCAGAAGCTGCTGCAGTTCGTCCGCCAATGCCTGCCAGTCTTCCGTCATGACGTCCTCCTGTTCCGGCAAGCTTTCTACGCTGCTGCCAGCGCCTGCCACGTCGCCATCGCCAAGCCCATGCCGCGCATATCGCCCGTTGTCGTGCCGTGCATGACGTTCATCACATAGGAAAGCGTGGTGCGCGCGTCATAGTCGATGACGATGATCGAGCCGCCATAACCGCCCCAATACATTGTGTTCGGGTTGGGCAACGGCACCGCGCCACCGGCAAGACCGAATCCCAGGCCGAAGCGCGCGGGAATGTTCATCACCTTGTCGTGGCCTTCGATCTGAAGCTCCAGCGCCTTGCGGCATCCGGCTTCGGAGAGAAAGCGCTTTCCATTCGCCACGCCGCCATTGGCGAGGATGGTGTGGATCTCCGCCACCGAACGCGCATTGCCGGTGCCGCCTGCCGCGGGGATTTCCGCGCCGCGCCACGCGCGCGTTTTGGTTTCACTGACATGGATGCCGGGATTGGTGGCCATGTTCTTGAGGATCTCACCCGGCTGCGGACCATCCTCCACGCCTTCGCCTTTCGGCGGCGGAATGAGTTCGGCGACGCGATGATCTTCCGACGCGGGCAGACCGATCCAGAAATCCGCGTGCAGCGGTTCGGCGATCTCCTCGCGGAACACGGTGCCGACGCTTTTGCCGGTGACGCGCCGGATCACTTCGCCGACAAGGTAGCCTTGCGTCAGCGCGTGATAGCCCGGCGCCGTGCCCGGCTCCCAGAAGGTCGATTGCGCGGCGAGCAGCGATGTCACCTTCTCCCAATCGTAGAGATCTTCCTTGGCGATCTTCTCTTTCCAGCCGGACAGACCGGCGGAGTGGGACATGAGCTGCGCGACGGTGATGTTCGATTTGCCGTTCGCGGCGAACTCCGGCCAGTATTTCGCGACCGGCGCCTTGAAGTCGATCAACCCGCGATCCGCCAAAAGCAACGCGGTCAGCGCCGTCATCGTCTTGGTGGTGGAATAGACGTTGACGATCGTATCTTTTACCCAGGGTCTGGTCTTCGCCGCATCGGCATAGCCGCCCCACAGATCGACAACGGTCTCGCCATTCCTGGTGACGCAATAGGATGCGCCGAGATCGCCCAGCTTGGTGAAATTGCTCTCGAAGGTCTCGCGAACTTGTTCGAAGCCCTTGTTGGCGAAACCGTGAATCTCGACCATATCCGCTTCCTAACTTGTCATGGCCGCCAAGTGCGGGCCACCCAGGTGACGCAGCCACAACTCTCAAAGTTTTACTCTATGCCCACCTGGGTGGCCCACACTCCGGTGGGCCATGACAGCGGGGGGTTGCAACAACCTTATACAAACTCAAACAGATTGCGATCACCGGGTGTGACTTTGCCGGAGCGCCCCAACATCTCCTCCCGCATCATCCAGTCGAGCGTGGCGTCGTCGTCCGGCGTGTTGGCGAGGAAGCGGCGGTTTTGCGCATCGCGGCCCACCACGATGCCGAAGCGCTTGCCCTTGCGGTCGGTGACGACGGTGTAGGTTTCCACCGTCGCCTTGCCTTCCGGCCTCTCGATCACTTGGGGATGCGGCTCGGCGTCGATCTCCTTCTGATAGGATTTCGGGTCTTCGCGCTTCCATGCGCCTTGTGTCGGCGTTGTCGAATAGATGCCGGCGGANNCCCGGCTTGCCGCGCACCTTGTCCATCATCATCACGATGGAGTGCATGACGTAATCGTTGCCCGCGCCGCCGAAATAGGGAAGGCCGCCGGTGATGGTGAAGCCGCGCTTGTCGTCGGTCGCGATGCCAAGCTCCTTGCAGCCGATCTCCACCGCGCTGGGAAAGCAGGAATAGAGATCGATGAAATCCATATCCTTCGCAGCTTTGCCCGCCATGCCGAAGGCCTTCTTGCCAATCATGCGGATCGCCGGCGAGGAGTAGTAGTTCACGCGCTCGCTCACGTTCCAGATGTCGGTGGCATCGCCGCAGCCATGCAGGAACACCCATTTGGATTCCGGAATACCCAGCTCGCGCGCCTTGGCCACGCTCGTCATCACCACGGCGGCGGCCATGTCCACTTCGATCACGGCGTTGAGATATTTGGTGTAGGGGAAGCCGACGAAGCGGTTCTTCTCTCCCGGCGTCGAAATTTCTTGCGGCGAGCGATAGGTGGGAAACCACGAATAGGGGTTCTCCGACGCCACTTTCGTGAAGGGTGAGAAGAATTCGCCCAGCCATTTCAGATGCTCGGACGGCGAACGCTTCGCCCGCCCGCGCAGACCGTTCTCGAACAGCGGATAGGCGTTTACCGGAAAGTTCAGGCCATATTTCAATTCATAGGCGTTCACGCCGGGCCGCATGTCGCCGATCTCTTCGGGATCGCTGCCGGGATCGGCGTCGGCGCTCCAGTCCAGCGCCACGCCCTGCTTCATCGCGGTGATCATGCTGGCGATGTATTCCGCGCCCGTGAGCAACGCGACATCGCACTGTCCATTCGCGATCTCTTCCGCCGTGCGGTTCACCAGCCATTGCGGTGTGTTGCCGCCGACCGCCGTGTAGAACATGCGCTTGGGCTTGGCGCCGATGCGGTTCGCGAGCGACAGCGGCGGATTGCGGAACATGCGCTTCTGCAAGCGCCCCTGTTCGCCGGGCGAGTCCGCCGTGAAGCGCACGACCGCAATGGTGTCGAGAGCGCTCGCGATCTTGCCGCCCGCGCCGGCGTCATCAAATGCCAGCTTCGCGACCTTCTCCATCATCGCGATAGGCGAAAGGCTTTCAGCAACTTTGCCTTCGCGCGCCGTGCGCTGCGTGAACTGTGCGCCACCGACAAGGATGGGCGTGCGAGGATCGAGATTGCTCATGCTTCAGACTCCAAAGGATTCACGCGGAGACGCGGAGGTTCAGAAGTTAGACAAGGATAATTTGGCGCGCAAAGCGCGCCCTTCCCTATCGTCAACTTCACGCGACGGAACCGCCAAGCAGAGCACTATTCTCCGCGGCTCCGCGGCTCTGCGTGAAAATACTTTTCGAGACGCCCAAGCGCATCTTCAAGAAGTGCGCGCTTCTTGCAGAAGGCGAAGCGGACAAGGTGGTCGGGCTTACCGCCACTGAAGAAGAAGGAGAGCGGGATCAAGGCCACGCCCGCTTCCGCCACCAGCCGTTCGCAGAATGCGATGTCGGGTTCGTTGGTGAGGCCGGAGATGTCGGCGGTGAGGAAGTAGCTGCCTTCGCAGGGCAGCGTCTTGAAGCCGATCCTGCGCAAACCTTCCGCGAGCACATCGCGATTGCCCTGCAATGTCTTCGTCAGGGTCAGCGTGAAGCCGATCTCGTGTTCGAGCGCATGCGCGACGCCGAGCTGCAGCGCGGGCGATGTGGTGAAGGTGATGAATTGGTGTGCCTTGGCGATGGGGTCGATCAGCTTCGCGTCGCCTGTCACCCAGCCGATCTTCCAGCCGGTGAGAGAGAACATCTTGCCCGCCGAACCCACGCGCACCACGCGCTCGCGCATGCCGGGCAAGGTCATCAGCGGAATCTGCTGCCGCCCATCGAAGATCAGATGCTCATAGACTTCGTCGCAAACCACCACAGCGTTCGATTTGGCGATGACGCGCGCCATGCCTTCCAGTTCCTCGCGCGTGAAGGCGCGGCCGATGGGGTTGAGCGGCGAGTTCAGCATCACCACGCGCGTATTGGGCGTTATCGCCGCTGCCAGTGCATTTGCGTCAAGCTTCCACGCGGGCGGCGCAAGTTTCAGCGTCTTCACCTTCGCGCCGGCGGCTTCGGCGATCGGGCCGTAGGAATCGTAAGCCGGCTCGATCAGGACCACCTCCCCACCCGGCCCCGCCAATCCCATGATGGATGCAGTGAGCGCTTCTGTGCCGCCGCTCGTCACCAGCACGCCGGTCTCAGCGTTGAAGTCCAGATCGTAAAACCGCTTCGCGTGCTTCGCGATGGCCGCACGCAACGGAAGCAGCCCGCGCGACGGCGGATATTGGTTCGGACCTTCGCGCAGAACCTTCGCAGCGGCTTCTCTTATGGAGAGCGGCCCGTCCTCATCCGGAAAGCCCTGCCCCAGATTGATGGCATTGTGCTTCACCGCCAGCGCGGACATATGGGTAAAGATCGTCGTCGGCAGCGACGCGAACACGGGATTGAAGGACAAAGCCACTTAAATCTCATCCCCTTCGCGAGGTTTCTCGCCACGCTTGCGGTTCATCAGCTTGTCGAACGCGCGAAAATCGGCGCGGGCACGGTGGCTCGCGAAAAAGTCCGCGGTCTTCAACGCACTCACCTTCTCGGCAACAGCAGACGCCACGAACTGATTGATACTCGTGCCCTCTTCCTTGCTCAAAGCCTCAACGGCTTTCTTCAGCGACTTCGGAAGACGCAGAGCGTAAGCAGCAGATTCCTTGCTCATTTTATCCTCGACAATGCATCGCGTGGCAGCATCACCTTGACACCGAACATTCGCGGTATTTCTCCAAAGTCGTCAACATTGAACGTCACAATAGCTTCCGCATTTCCGTTAGCGGCAACTTCCAGCACCATCTCGTCAGCGGCATCTCTTAGTTGCGGCCGCCAAAGGTAATGAGGCTCGATGGGCTCCGCCATCGCGATCAGCGCATCCAGAAAAACACCCAGATCACTTTCATCCATTCCTGCCGCGCGACGATGTTCTGCCCGACTGCAAACCGCCTCATATTCGATCGCAAGCGGAACGCTCATCAGCAGCGTCACCTTCCCGGCACGCGCCGCTTTTAAAATGGCGGCGGACGCTCCGGAAGGGCTGCGCATGGCGGCAACCACACATGACGTATCGAAAACCAAGCGCATGTTTTATCATATCACATGTGATATTATTTTCAAGTTCTCTTTTGACGTCCTCTTGTCAAACAATCCCCTCCCGCTATCCTGACAAAAAGTCATTCAGAGTAGAACGATGAGCGAAGCAGCCGCTAAAGACGACGATCTCGGTTTCGACCCCAAAGCTTTGAAGGCCAAATACCGCGCGGAACGCGACAAACGCCTGCGCACCGAAGGCAATGAGCAATATGTCGAGATCAAAGGCCAGTTCGCCCACTATCTCGAAGATCCCTATGTCGCGCCGATCACGCGCGCGCCGCTGAACGACGAAGTGGAAGTCGCCGTCATCGGCGGCGGCTTCGGCGGGCTGCTCGCCGCCGCGCGGCTGCGCGAAGCGGGCATCAGCGATATCCGCATCATCGAAAAAGGCGGCGATTTCGGCGGCACCTGGTACTGGAACCGCTATCCGGGCGCGGCCTGCGATATCGAAAGCTATATCTATCTGCCGCTGCTCGAAGAAGTCGGCTACATGCCGGTCGAGAAATACACGCGCGCGCCGGAGATCCTGAGCTATTGCCGCCAGATCGGCGCGCATTTCGATCTCTATAAGGGCGCGGTATTCCAGACGGAAATCAAAGAGCTGCGTTGGGACGATGCCGCTTCGCGCTGGATCATCAAGACGAACAAGAGCGACGCCATGCGCGCGCGCTTCGTCATCATGGCGAACGGTCCGCTGCACCGCCCGAAGCTGCCGGGCATTCCCGGTGTGGAAAGCTACAAGGGCCATTCCTTCCACACCTCGCGCTGGGATTACGGCTACACCGGCGGCGACTCCATGGGAAATCTCGAAGGCCTGAAGGACAAGGTCGTCGGCATCATCGGCACCGGCGCGACCAGCGTTCAGTGCGTGCCGCATCTGGGCGCGAGCGCCAAGCATCTCTACGTCTTCCAGCGAACGCCTTCTTCCATCGATGTGCGCAACAACCGCCCCACCGATCCGGAATGGGTGAAATCGCTCAAGCCGGGCTGGCAGCAGGAGCGCATGGACAATTTCAACGCGCTCATCAGCGGCATCCCGCAGGACGAAGATCTGGTGAATGACGGCTGGACCGACATCATCGTCAATCTCGGCGCCGCCGCGCGCAATCGCGCCAAGGCGGGCAAGCGCGTTTCGGGCCGGGCTCTGGAAATAGCGGACTTCAAGAAGATGGAGCAGATCCGCGCCCGTGCCGAAGCCATCGTGAAAGACCCGAACGTCGCCGAAGCGCTGAAGCCCTACTACCGCCAGTTCTGCAAGCGCCCCTGCTTCCACGACGAATATCTCGGCACATTTAACCGCCCGAACGTCACGCTGGTCGATACACAGGGCAGAGGCGTGGATCGCATCACGGAAAAAGGCGTTGTCGCCAATGGCAAGGAATATGAACTCGATTGCCTGATCTATGGCACGGGCTTCGAGGTCGGCACGGGCTATTCGCGCCGCGCGGGTTATGAAATCTACGGACGCGGCGGCCGGTCATTGACGGAGAAATGGAAGGATGGCGTCGCCACGTTCCATGGCTTCTTCAGCCGCGGATTTCCCAACCTGTTCATTGTCAGCAATTCGCAATCCGGCTTCACCGCCAACTTCCCGCATATGCTGAACGCGCAGAGCCATCACATGGCCTATGTCATCAAACATTGCGCCGACCGTCAGGTGCGCACACTCGAAGCGTCCCAGGAAGCGGAGAGCGAATGGATCGACACGATCGTGGACGTCGCGATGCAGCGCCAAAAGTTCCTGGAAGAGTGCACGCCCGGCTACTACAACAACGAAGGCCAGCCCTCAGCCGCCGCGGTGCGCAATGGCCCTTATGGCGCCGGCTCCATCGCTTTCATCGAGCTTCTGGAAGAATGGCGCGCGGAAGGTTCGCTCAAGGGGCTTGAGCTGAACTGATCCTTTTCACTTTCATCACCCAAACGCCTTCGTTGCCGCTGCGGCAATGGAGGCGTTTTCGTTTGCGGGCTCCTGCGAAGCGCTTACACTCTTGCCAACAAAATATTCCGGGCGAGGAATTCCCATGACTCATGACATCGTGATCCGCGGCGGCAGCATCGTGGATGGCACTGGCAGCGAAGCGTTCAGTGGCGATATCGGTATCAAGGACGGAATGATCGCCGAGATCGGCAAGGTCGCATCCAAAGGCAAGGAAGAAATCGACGCCAGCGGTCTTACGGTCTCGCCCGGCTTCATCGACCTGCACACGCATCTGGACGCACAAGTCGGTTGGGACCCGGATCTGACGCCGATAAGCTGGCATGGCGTCACCACCGCGCTGATGGGGAATTGCGGCGTCACCTTTGCACCCTGCAAACCTTCCGACCGGGAATTTCTGGCGGGAATGATGGAGTCTGTCGAAGACATTCCGCGCAACGCGATCATGAGCGGCCTGCCGTGGACATGGGAAGATTACGGCAGCTATCTCGATACGCTGGAGACGCTGCGCCCCGGCATCAACCTCGCCGGCCTCGTCGGTCATAGCGCGGTTCGCTACTACGTGATGGGCGACCGTTCCTTCGCGGATCAGGCCACCGCGGAAGAGAAAGCGCAAATGGCTGCGATCGTCGCCAAAGCAATCGACGATGGCGCGGTGGGCTTTTCCACCAACCGCTTCGCGCCGCACAAGGCGCCGGACGGCCGCTCCATACCCGGCACCTTTGCCGATCCGGCGGAACTGGTGGAAATCAACAAGGCCGTGGCATCGCGCAAGGCGCTGATGCAGGCCGTTGGCGCAACGGGCGACGTGCTGGCCACCATCGCCGATCAGCCCGGCAGCCGCGTGCTGTTCAGCTATGGCATCGGCCCGTCGAAAGGCGATGGCAAGCGCGGCGTCGAGGGCTTGGAGAAACTGTGCCAGGGCCGTGACATGACGGCGATCCTGCAGGTGAAAGGCACGGGCTTCATGTTCGGCCTGCAATGCTCCCTGCCCTTCCGGGGCGAGACCTGGGACAAGGTGCGCGCGATGGATCTGAAAGGCCGTGTCGCCGCGATCAAGGACCCGATGACAGCCGCGAAGCTGATCGAACAGGGCGAGACGCGCCTGCCGCTGGAGCACACCTATTATATCGGCGACAGCGAAGTGCCGAACTACACGGCGGGCCGCGATCAAAGCGTGAAGGACGACATGGCCAAGCGCGGTGAAAGCTTCGTGGAGATGTTCTTGCGCCTGTCGCGCGAAACCGAAGGCCGCGCGCTCTTCAACTATCGCCTCTTCTGTCAGGACATGGACGAAATCGGCGAGGTGTTCGCCCATTCCAAACACGTTCTGCCCAGCCTCGGCGATGCGGGCGCGCATGTCTCGCAGATCATCGATGCGGACTGGGCGACCTTCGTTTTGAAATACTGGATCAAGGAACGCGGCGTGTTCAGCCTGAGCGAGGGCATCAGGCACATGACGGCAGATTCGGCGCGGATTATGGGCCTGACGGATCGCGGCACGCTTGCGGTGGGCAAGCGCGCAGACGTCAACGTGTTCGATTTCGATCGAGTGACGCAGCTACAGCCGCAGATCGTGCACAATTTCCCCGGCGGCGCGCCGCACTTCACGCAACGCGCGCGCGGCTATCACGCCACGCTGGTCAATGGGCAGATCAATGTCCGGAACGATCAATCGACGGGCGCGCGAGCGGGCCGGGTGCTCCGCCACGCGCACTGAGCGCGGTCAGACGTGCAGGTGATCGAACAGGCCGCTCGCCATGCCGGCCAGGATACCGGTGACGACGAACGTCGCCGACACCGCGCCCGCGGTCAGCGCCCGCGCGCGATAGCGGCCGGTCAGCACGAGCGGACCGTTGGTCCACACGCGCAGCGTCGAATAAGCCGCAACGGTCCAGGCGCCCGCCGCGCCAACCCATGACAGGACGAAGAGTGAAAGCGTCACAATCGCGAACATATGCATCTCAAACTCCGCCGCGTCCTATATCCTGCTTCTTTTGCAGGTATTCCTCGCGGGTGATGTCGCCCTTCGCATAGCGCTCTTCAAGGATAGATGCCGCATTTGACGCAGGCGGCGGCGGTCCCCAGCGCCAGGGGCGGTCGTAATAGGGGTGGTAACCCCAGCGGCGCCACGGGTGGAAAATCATGCTGAACACCCAGATCAGCACCAAAAGGCCGATGATCGAGCCGACGCCGTGGCCGAAGATCCACCAGAAGAACAACCCCGGCAGAAGGAAATCGTGAAAGAACATCTTGCCTCTCCCTCCGCCGGAACCCCGGCGGCTGGTGCAGATGTAGGTGGCGGCGGGCGCTTTCCAAGACCCTGCCCCGCGCCGGGACATTCCGTTCCAGCGGCGGAAAGCGGCGAATCAGACGCTGACGACGAGAACGTGATCCGGCGTTTCGCCGTCATCGCCGAGCGGCAGGATCACCGCTTCATAGGTGAAGGGATGCCGGTCCGCAGTGCGCACATAGGTGCCGCGATAGGCCAGCGCATCGCGTTGCCGAACCGTGCGCAGGTAGAGGTTACGCAGGAACGTGCCGAAGTCCGGGACAAGATGATCAACGTCGGCCAGCGTCTTGCCGATTAGCAGAAGCTTTTGTTTGTGGGCTATCCCGTCGCCTACCACCCGGAAGCGGAAGTCCTTGCCGCCGTCCACCAGTTCGGCCAGCGCCACATAGCTGAGGAACTTGCGCATCACGCGCGGCGTCATGTCGGCGCGGGACGGCATGCGCCGTGTGCCGCGGGCACCATGCCAGGCGGCATGCGCATCGCGCGTGTAAGCCTGCTTGAGATCATCGACGGAAATGGACGTGCCGGGATCATCGCCAATGCCTTCGGGCGTGATCGCATGCTCTTCCGGGCTGGCCGTCTCCATGCGCCATCATCGCCGCAGATCAGTTAAGCGAATGAAAATGCTATTGTTTCGCTTTTAGCGGACCGCGGGGGCCGGCTGGACGGTCCGGGCGGCTATGGGGCGGAAGAATTTCGCATTTCCCGGGTTTTTCGCTATCAAGACGCCGGTTTTGCAGTGCAGCGTCGAGTTCCATGAAAGAGCAGAAGACATCCAGGCCCAAGGCACGGCTTCCGCGCGGCTTCCGCGACCGGGGTGCCGCCGAGATTGCCCGCGAGCGGGCGGTCCTCGACAAGATCCGCGCGGTTTACGAGTCCTATGGCTTCGAGCAGCTCGAAACGCCCGCCTTCGAATATACCGACGCGCTGGGCAAATTCCTGCCCGATGTGGATCGCCCCAACGAAGGCGTGTTCTCGCTGAAGGACGATGACGAGCAGTGGATGAGCCTGCGCTACGACCTCACCGCGCCGCTGGCCCGCTATGTCGCGGAGAATTTCCAGAACCTGCCCAAGCCGTTCCGCCGTTATGCGGTGGGTTCGGTATGGCGCAACGAGAAGCCGGGCCCGGGCCGCTTCCGTGAGTTCACCCAGTTCGATGCCGACACCGTGGGCAGCAATTCGCCATCCGCCGATGCCGAGCTTCTGATGATGGCCTGCGATGCGCTGGAAGCGGTTGGCCTCAAGCGTGGCGAATACGTGGTGAAGATCAACAGCCGCAAATTGCTGGATGGCGTTCTGACCTCCGCCAATATCGATATGTCCAAGCGCGGCACGGTGCTACGCGCCATCGACAAGTTCGACCGTTTGGGCGAACGCGGCGTCGCGGCACTGCTTGGCGAAGGCCGTAAGGATGAATCCGGCGACTTCACGAAGGGTGCGGGACTCGATGCGTCGCAGACCGCCCAAGTGATGAGGCTGCTGACCGGTTCGGCCGACACCGCATCGCTGAGCGGCATGGAAGATCTGACGGCGATCAAAGCCATCACGTCCGCCGCCGGATACGGCGACGACCGTGTTCAGATCGACACGTCGATCATCCGCGGCCTCGACTACTACACCGGCCCTGTGTTCGAAGCGCAGCTTCAATTCGCGGTGCAGAACGACGCGGGCGAAGAGGTCGTGTTCGGCTCCGTCGCGGGCGGCGGGCGGTATGACGATCTTGTCGCGCGGTTCACGGGCCAGCAGGTTCCGGCGACGGGAATCTCCATCGGCGTATCGCGCCTGCTTTCCGCGCTGAAGGACCGCAACGAAGCGGCACTGTCGCCGCTGGTCGTCGTTCTGGCGCTGGACGATGCGCAATCGAGCTTCAGGATGGCGAGCGAACTACGCGCCGCCGGTATCCGCGTGGAAACCTATGTCGGAACCAAAAAGTTCGGCGACCAGCTCAAATATGCCGACAAGCGCGGTGCGGCCATCGCCGTTATGGAAGGCAGCGACGAACGCGCCAGGGGTGAAGTCACGCTGAAAGATCTGGCGCTTGGCGCGGAGTTGGCGAAGACCGTCGAAACGCGCGCCGAATGGGTCGGCAATCGCGAGGCGCAGATTTCTGTGAAGCGTTCCGATCTCGTCATGAACGTCCGCAACATGCTGGCGCGTGGAAAATGAGCGCCTTTCCGACCTATGACGAGAAACGCATCGCCGCGCTGGATGGCGCGGAGTCGGCCATTCTCGGCGTGCTCGGAAAGCGCGGCTATGCGCGGCAGGAACCATCCGTGCTGCAACCCGCCGAAATCTTTCTCGACCGCTCTGGCGAAGAAATCCGCCGCCGCACCTTCACGCTCACCGATCCGGCCGGGAACGAACTGTGCCTGCGGCCCGATCTGACCATTCCGATTTGCAAGAACTTCCTCGACACCAAGGCAAAGCTTCCAGCGCGGCTTTGCTATCACGGCCTCGCCTTCCGCTTTCAGCCCGCTGAGCCGAATCGTCCGACGCAATTCTATCAGGCGGGTGCGGAGCTTCTGGGCATCGCCGATCGCCCCGAGGCGGAAACCGAAATCCTGTCGCTCACCGTCGAGGCCGCGCGCGCGACGGGGCTTCGCGACTTCACGGTGAAGCTGGGCGACCTGTCGCTCTTCTCCGCCTTCGTGGATGCGCTCGACATTCCGCCGCAGTGGCGCATGCGCCTGAAGCGCCATTTCTGGCGCAGCGGTTATTTTGAGGCGTTGCTGGCGCGCCTTTCCGGCAAGGGTTCGACCGGCACGCAGAAACTTCTCGCCCATCTGGGTACGCTCAGTGAAAGCGAAGCGCGGCCGGCCTTCGAGGGCCTGATGGAAATGATCGGCAACACGCCGCTGGGCGGGCGCTCGCGCGAAGAGATCATCGACCGCCTGATCGAACAGGCGGCCGACGCCGCCGCGCTAAAGCTGGATCCGTGGATCGCGAAGTCTCTGGCGAAGCTGCTTGCGATTTCCGGGCCCGCAGCGCAATCCATCGAAAAGATCCGGACTCTGGCGAAATCGGCCGGTGTTTCGCTGGAAGCACCGCTGAAGGCAATGACAGCGCGGATCGCCACGCTGAAATCGCTGGGCGTCGATCAAAAACACATCTCCTTCGCGGCGCGTTTCGGCCGCAACATGGAATACTACACCGGCTTCGTGTTCGAGCTTTGGTCGCGCGATGCCGAAGGCGCCGTGCAGATCGCCGGCGGCGGGCGTTACGACACGCTGATGGAACAACTCGGCTCGAAGAAGCACATCCCCGCCATCGGCTGCGCCATCCGCACCGAACGCGTGCTCGCCGCCATCGCCGCGCAGAAGGCAAAACGATGAGCGGAAAACTGATCCTCGCTGTGCCGTCGAAGGGCCGCCTGCAGGAACAGGCGCAGGCCTATTTCGCCGATGCGGGCCTTGCGATGAGCAAAGCGGCCGGTGCGCGCGGCTATCGCGCCACGATGGAAGGCATGCCGGAAGTCGATGTGATGATGCTTTCCGCCTCCGAGATCGCGGCGGCGTTGCAATCGGGCGATGTGCATCTGGGCATCACCGGCGAAGATCTGATCCGCGAAACCGAGCCGGCGGACGACGATCGGGTCGCACTGGTGAAGAAACTGGGATTCGGATTTGCCGATGTCGTCGTCGCGGTGCCAAAAGCGTGGATCGATGTCTCGAACATGGCCGATCTCGACGATGTCTGCGCCGCCTTCTATCAGCGCCATCGCCGCCGCCTGCGCATCGCGACGAAATATGTGAACCTCACACGGATGTTCTTCGCCAAGGCGGGGATCGCGGACTATCGCATCGTGGAAAGCGCGGGCGCGACCGAAGGCGCGCCGGGCGCGGGTGCGGCGGAAGCTATCGTCGATATCACCACCACCGGCGCGACGCTGGCGGCGAACGATCTGAAGATTCTCGAAGACGGCACCATCCTCAAAAGCCAGTCGCATCTGGCCGCAAGCTTCGGCGCGAACTGGTCCGGCGAATGCGCGGGCGCCGCCAAGCGCTTGCTGGCGCGCCTTGCCGCGCGCGAACGGGCGAAGACATCTTACGTGCTGCGCACGCGGTTGAACGGAAAGCCCGACGCGGCGCTGCAAGCGGTGAGCAAAATCGGCGTTTCGGTTCTATCCAAACCGGCGAAGGGAAACGGCAGCGGCGAATACGCCCTGCTCTGTCCCAATGACAAGCTCGCCGATGCGATCACCCTTCTGCGCCGCCGCGGCGCGGCGGGCTCGGTGACGGCGCAAACGATGGAATATGTCTTCGAGACGGAAGACCCTCTCGTCGCGGCATTCGAACGGCTGATGAAGGTTTAGCGCGGTCTCTGTTAAACGGACTCATAAACTCACTTGTGATGGCCCGCCGGAGTGCGGGCCATGACACCGTTGGGTTTGGATGGACGGAAGGAATCCAAACCAAATAATTCCAGCCTACTGCGGCGACACCGGGCCGGCCTTGATGTCGGGATCGTTCAGATGCTCGGCCTTCCATTGCATCATCATGTGGATGCGGCTGCGCCCCGAAGGATGATCGTAGAAGAGCGCCTCTTCCAGTGGCGACGGATCGAGCTTGCGGTATTCGCTGAGCTGCAACGTCGCTTCCGCGAAAGCGTCCGGTTCGCGCACCGCGTTCACGCCGAAGATATCGGCTTGCGCTTCGGTGGTGCGGACGATGGTGTTTTGCACCGGCGTCGCCAGCAGGAAGAAGAACGTCATCAGCGCCATCAGAACTGGAAGGCCGGCAGGGTCGTCGACCGTTCGCACATCCCAATTTCCGCCGAAGATCAGCGACAGCACGCGGAAGCCCCACGCCACGAACGCGAACCCAACCAAGAACACCAGCCCCATCATCAGCAGCAGGCGGACGGTGTGATCGAGCACATAATGCCCCATCTCGTGGCCGAGGACGGCGATGATCTCGCGCTGGTCCTTGCTGCGGTTCAGCAGGTTGTCGTTCAGGGAAATGCGCGTTGTGCCGAGAAAGCCGGACACATTCGCCGAGATTCGTTTGGTTTGGCGCGAGGCGTCGAACTCGTAAACATTCGTCGCCGGTATGCCTTCGGAACGCGCAATGGAAAGGATTTTGTCCTTGAGCGGACTTTCAGCGAGCGGCTTGTAGCTGTTGAATACCGGCGCGATGAATACGGGCTCGATCACCGCCCCGATCGTCATAAACAGAACCATCACCACCGTGCCCCACGCCCACCAGTAGCGCGGCGTGGCGCGGATCACCGCATAGATGACCGTAACCGCGATCACCATCGCAACCAGCCCGATGCCTTCGCCTTTGATGAAATCGCCGAACCACTGGATGAAGTCCTGGTTCGACAATCCATATGCGTGTTCGCGGAAGAAACTCTCGTAAAGGGTCAACGGGAATGTGAGCACCGTCACGGCGACGAAGTAGATCGCGACATAGATCGACACCTGCCAGAACCGCGACCGCGTGCGCCGCTGCGCGAAGTTGCGGATGCCGGCCGAAAACCTCGACCATAGCAACAGCGCCGAAACCGCGATTGCGTAAAGTGCATCGACGAACAACAGAACGTATCCGCCTTCGAAATAGGAGTCGGACCTGGTGCGGGCTTCGCCGCTGATGCGCGAGAGATAGGCATTCGTCGCTTTCTCGACATTGAAAGCCGGAGCGGCCTTGTTCGCCGTCGCGGGCGGAGGAAGCGGCGCGACGCTGACCTGTGAAGTCGGCGCCGCAGCCGGCTGCGCAAATGCGGGCGCTGTTGCCGCCACCATGAGCAACGCAAAAGCAGCGAGAATCGCCGCGCGCAAGGAAAGGCGGAATGTCATGAGGTCCCTCCAACTCAGGGCGCCAGACTAACAGATGGGCGTTGCCGGTCTACCCGGTCATGTCTTAATGAGAGACCGATACAGCGCGATAGTGTCGTTGCACATGCGTTCGCGCGAATAATTGCGGACGAT
Source organism: Pseudomonadota bacterium (assembly GCA_018242105.1). Lineage (GTDB taxonomy): Bacteria > Pseudomonadota > Alphaproteobacteria > Micropepsales > Micropepsaceae > Rhizomicrobium. The sequence goes on along the minus strand of JAFECP010000020.1, from coordinate 124,813 downwards.
ATGCGCGCGCCCCGCCATTCCCATATTGATGCGGCCGTGCGGCGGCGTAGCGACGATCTTCTCCAGCGCGACAGCCATCGCCTTCGCATCGCCCGGGGGAACCAGAAAGCCGGAGACATTTGTCAGCACCGTCTCGCGCGCGCCGCCATGATCGGCAGCGACAACGGGCTTGGCCATCGCAGAGGCTTCCGCCGCAACCCGCCCGAAGGCTTCCGGATCCGTGGAGGCCGACACCACGACGTCCGATGCCGCATAGGCCGTCGCCATATCGTTGACATGGCCGGCGATAAAGACCTGGCCCTGCAATTCCGCGCTCTCGATCTGCGCCCGCAGCTCGCTTTCGTATTCGTCGCGCCCTTGCGCATCACCGGCGAGAATCGCACGTGCTTTTCCGGGCGCGCCGCTCCGCCTGAGATGCGCCATCGCTTCGATGAGAACGCCCTGCCCCTTCCACCGCGTCAAACGGCCGGGAAGAAGAATAACAAAGTCATCTTCGGAAACGCCCCAACTCTTGCGCAGTTGCGCGGCGCGGTCTGGCGCGATGGAGGCGGGATCGAAATATTCCAAATCGACGCCGCGCGGAATCGTCACGAGATGCTTCGGCGCTTTCCTGTACGCGCGTGCGATGTGATCGGCGGTCCATTGCGAATTGGCGATTACAGCATCCGCGCGAACCATCACGGAGTTGTAGAAGCGCTTCAGCGGATTGGCGGCATTGTAGATGCCGTGATAGGTGGTGACGAACGGCACCCTCGCCATGCCTGCCGCCATCAGCGCGCTCCAGGCCGGCGCACGCGAACGGGCGTGCAACAACTTCACACCGCGTTTGCGGATCACATCGCGCAGGAACAGCGCATTGGAAAAGATCACATGCGGCGCCTTGGAGGCTGCGGCCATCCGGACAAGCTCGGCGCCGGACGATCGCAGATCATCTTCCATGCGCCCGCCATTGGAGGCGACGAGCGCGGCGAATCCTTCGCGCGCAAGCGCCGCGGCCACATCCAATGTCGTGCGTTCGGCGCCGCCCGTATCGAGGGCAGGAATCACCTGCAAGATTGCGGGTTTGATAATGTTCGAAGCGGGCGGCACGATCAATCCGGCTGTTGCGGCCTTCGCCGCGCGATGCTGACAATTACCTATTTTGCCGTGCGGCGGGAAGCCCGCCTCGGGACGCCGGATTGTCCGCTTGCTTTCGTTCGATGCGGCGGCTTTTCTAGGACCTATGCGAAATCCTATCATCCTTGCAATCCTTCTGCTCGCGGCTACCCCGGCGGCTGCGCAAGTCTCGGCGCTCGACGACGCCTCCCTTGGCGGGCAGAACCGGTACGACAACTGTCTGCTTCTCATACGCAGCGCACCGCAAAACGCGTTGAATGCCGCGAGCGATTGGGAGAAAACGGATGGCGGCGGTTCCGCGATCCATTGCGAAGCCGTGGCGCTGGTGGCGCTGCATCGCTATTCCGAAGCCGCCGGCAAACTCGACTCTCTCGCCCGCGCCACGAAGGATTCCATTGATCGCGCGGCGCTTTACGATCAGGCCGGGAACGCATGGCTGCTCGCCCGCCGTGCCGGCAACGCGCAGACATCGTTCTCCGCCGCTATCGCGTTCAAGCCGCGTGACCCGGACTTGTATCTGGATCGCGCCCGCGCTTTCGCCATGAAGCCGGACTGGGTTTCCGCGAACGACGATCTTACCGCCGCGCTGAGTTTTGCTCCCAGCCGGGTGGACATATTGGTCTTGCGCGCCAGCGCCCGCCACGCGATGGGCAAGAAGGCCGATGCCCGCGCCGATATCGACCGGGCGCTCAAGCTAAACCCCGGCAATGCCGACGCGCTCGAAATGCGCGGCGACATGAAAATGGAAGCGGGCGATCAGGCGGGCGCCAAAGCCGATTGGCAGGCCGTCGTGTCGCATTCGCCGCGCAGCGCCGCGGCGTCCACGGCGCGCGACCGTCTGGCGGCGCTCAACCAGCCCGCGCCTGCGGCGCCGAAGAAACCCTAACCCATTCGGCGAAAACACCCGGATCGGCTTCGTGGCTTATCCGCTCCGCCGCCAGTGACACCGCGCGTTCGGGCGACAGACGGCCCAGCGCCCACACCGCCATGGCGCGCACCAGCGGCGACGGATCGTTCAGCAACCCTTCGACATTCGCCAGCAGTTTCAGATCGCCCGAATTACCGATAGCGATCAGAACATTGCGCACGAAGCGGTCGCGGCCAATGCGCTTGATCGGCGAGCCCCGGAAGATTTCACGGAACTCTGCGTCGTTCAACTTCGCCAGTTCGGACAGTTTGGGTTGCACCAGTTCCGCGCGGGCGCGCAGCTTGATCTCGCGCGCGAGGCTCGCGAATTTGTTCCACGGACACACGGCGAGGCAATCGTCGCAGCCATAGATGCGATTGCCCATCGCCACCCGGAACTCGCGCGGGATCGGCCCCTTGTGCTCCACCGTGAGGTAGGCGAGGCAGCGCCGGGCATCGAGCTGGAACGGCGCCGGAAAGGCGTTCGTCGGACAGATGTCGAGGCAGCGCCGGCAGCTGCCGCAGCTCTCCTCGTGCGGCGCGTCGACCGGCAGTTCGGCGGCGGTGAAGATGGCCCCCAGGAACAGCCATGAGCCGAACTCGCGGCTGACCAGCACGGTGTGCTTGCCCTGCCAGCCCAGCCCCGCCGCTTCCGCCAGCGGCTTTTCCATCACCGGNNCAATCGTCGCAGCCATAGATGCGGTTTCCCATCGGCTCGCGGAATTCGAGCGGGATGTGGTCCTTGTGCTCGATAGTCAGGTAGGAGATGCAGCGCCGCGCATCAATCTGGTAGGGCGCGGGAAATGCATCCGTCGGACAGGCATCGAGGCAGCGGTGACAAGCGCCGCAATGATCGGCCTCTTCCTCGTCGGGCGAAATCTCCAGCGTCGTGAAGACCGACCCCAGAAACAGCCACGATCCGTAAAGTCGTGACACCAGATTGGTGTGCTTGCCTTGCCAGCCGGCGCCGGCCACTTGGGCCAGCGGCTTTTCCATTACCGGCGCGGTATCGACGAACACTTTCACGTCGGCCTTGAAGTCCTGCGCGATCCATCCGCCGAGCCGCTTGAGCTTGGCTTTGATAAGATCGTGATAGTCGTCGCCTTGCGCATAGACAGAGATCTCGCCCCGGTCGGCCGGCACATCGCGGTCGTGATAGCCATTGCGCGGCCCATAATTCACGCCCAGAACAATCGCCGTCTTCGCATCCGGCCAGAGCGTTTTGGGATCGGCCCGGCGATCCGCATTCTTCTCCATCCACTCCATGGAGCCGTGCCGCTCCTTGCCCAGAAACGACGCCAACGCGTCGGCGGCATTGGGCGGCGCTTCCGCTTTTGCGAAGCGCACGACATCGAAGCCCTCTTGCAGCGCGCGGGCGCGGATCTGCGCGCGAAGATCAGGCATCGGGATCGGAATAGTGCGATACCGGCGGCTGGCCCGGAACGCGGTCGTTCAACAGCGAGCGGAAGGAAGGGCGCGATTTCATCCGCGTGTACCATTCGCCCGCCGCCGGAAATTCCGCCCACGGCACCTCGCCGAAATAATCCAGCGCGGACAGATGCGCGGCGATCGCCAGATCGCCGAGTGAGACTTCGCGCGACGCGAGATAACCGTTCATCTCCGCCGCTTCACCGAGCTTTGCCAGGATCGGCTTCAGCGCTTCGCGGCCCTTGCGCACCACGTCCATGTCCGGCGCGCGGGTTACAGGGGCGCCCGTATAACGCTGCGAGCCCTTCTCGAACACGATCTTGCGTGTGACGCTTTCCATCAGCGGCCCCATCGCCCAATCGAGCAGGCGCAGCGATTCCGCGCGCGCGTTCGGGCCTTCGGGCGTCAGCGGCTGGTCCTGATAGGTGCCTTCGAGGTGATCGACGATGGCCCAGAGGCCTTCGCAGCGGGTTCCGTCCAGATCGACGAACACCGGCAGATGGCCGAACAGATCTTCCGGCGTGACCCAGTCACAGGACAGCCGCTTTTCGCCAATGATCAGCCGCGCAAAACGCGACGGCGGCGACAGCAGAAGATGAGTCAGTTTGCGCATGTCCTGCGCAATCTAGTGAAAGCAGAGGTTAAGTCCTAGTGCCGCAAATCCCTAACGGACGCACCAATCCAGCGCATCGCGCCGCACCTGCCCCATCCGTCCCACGATGGTTCGCGTGCGGCGGGTGACATAAGGACCGGATTGCACCGCCTTCCAGACGTCCGGATCGGGGAGGACTGCCGCCAGCCGCGCCGCTTGATAGGGGTTGAGCGCCGAAGACGGAACGTGGAAGTAGCTCTGCGCGGCGGCCTCCGCCCCGAAATTGCCGTGGCCGAAATCGACCGTGTTCACATAGGCGTCGAGGATACGGGTCTTCGGCCAGAAGAATTCCATCAGCACGGTGAGGTAGGCTTCCACGCCCTTTCGCACCCAGCTTCGCCACGGCACAAGGAACAGTGTGCGCGCGGTTTGCTGGCTAAGCGTGGACGCGCCGCGCAGCTTGCGCTTGGGGTGGCGCTCATGGGTCTTGATGGCGTGGTTGATCTCTTCCCAGTCGAAACCGTGATGACGGCAGAACTTCTGGTCTTCCGACGCGATCACCGCCTGTTTCAGAAAGGGCGACACGCTGTCGCCTGCCCAGGAATAATGCGTCTCATTCAGCGTGACGGCGTTGATGACCATCTCCGGCGTGAACGGCACCGGCACGAAGCGGAAGATCAGCAGATAAAGAATCGGGCCGGGGACCAACAGAAACACGATCGCCGCGAGCACCCGCCGTAGCCACGGCTTTCTTTCGCCGCTGCCATTCCAGAAGCGGCTCGCGCCATCCGCGATCCGCCGTCCCCAAGCGCCCCAATCCATAGCGGGAAGATAGCGGAGTCGGATGAAACGCAAAATTCCGGAAACCGCTCGCCAAAGTGGCCAGCGCAGATTT
>JAFECP010000020.1:110377-119805 GCA_018242105.1 Pseudomonadota bacterium | reverse complement strand
GGAAAGTTCGCCAGCCCGTCGAAACGGTCGACAAGGCGCAGCACGTCCACCATCAGGATATCGGCGATAGAGAACTTGCCGGCCAGCCATTCGCGTTTCGCCAGCACGGTCTCCAGGTGCGGAAGCCGGGAAGCGTTCAGAAATCCGTCGATGAACTTCCATTCGGGCGTGTCTTTCTGGAAGCCCATGAACTGGAACAACCCCCATGGCAGGCTCGCCATCTCCACGGAGTTGAGCGCCGCGAATATCCATTCCTGAACCTCGCCGCGGCCGCGCGGATCACCAGGCATCAGCTTTTCGCTACGTTCGCCCAGATGCAACAGGATCGCACCACTTTCGAAGATCGAGATGTCGCCATCGGTCAGCCACGGCACCTGGCCGAACGGCTGATGCGCGAAATGTTCGGCATCGCGCTTGTCGAACGGAATGCTCTCCACGCGATAGGGCAACCCGGCTTGTTCCAGCGCCCAGCGCACGCGCAGATCGCGCACATAGCCGCGCGGCATTTCGGGAACCCAGTTGAAGGTCGTGAGAACCAGTTCGTGCATTCGGTATCTCCTTCCCGCCGCGCCGAGCTATGACAGCTTTCTAGCGCCACAGGAAGGGAACCGGATGATGGCTAGTGCTTCGTGGGCACAGGTTTCTTCGCTGCGGGCTCTTTCGCCTTGGGATGCGCCTGATTCCAGGCTTCATGCGATTGTTGCAGGATATAGGCCTCGATCGCATGCGCGTCGGCGGGCGTCAGAACATCCTTGAACGAGGCCATGCCGTTGTCCTGCAGCGCCCCGCCCAGCACGATGTCGTCGAACGACGCCCAGATGTTCTTCGGCATCAGGCGCAGGTCCGGCACTTCGCCTTCCGATTGTGCAAAGTAGCCGTGACAGACAAGGCATGTGCGATGATAGAGCGTGAAGCCTTTCGCGATCGTGGCGGCATCCGCGGTTTGCGCCGGCGGCTCTTCCGGCGGCGTTCCTTCCGGCGCAAGCGCGGCAACCTGTTGCGCGCCGCCGAGCTTGAACACGAACAAGCGGCCCTGGTTGGTCTTGTATTTGGAGAGCGCTGTGTCCGGATCCTTGAACGCGGAGAGGCCGCCGGCGCCGCCCCAGCCCGCCAGCAGCGCGATATATTGCGTGCCGCCGATCTCATAGGACATCGCGGGAGCCAGAATGCCGGTCTTGAGGTCGATGGACCAAAGCTTCTCGCCGGTCATGGCGTTATAGGCGCTGAAATCGCCGTAGGCATCGCCGCCGAACACCAGATTGCCGGCAGTGGATAAAAGGCCCGAATTCCATGAACCGCCCATCGACACCTGCCACGCTTCTTTTTGCGTGACCGGATTCCACGCCTTGATGTAGCCAACGGAAGGCGCCGGCGCCTTGCCCGACTTGATCATCTCCAGCACCGCCTTGGAAAGCGCTGCGAAGTCCACGCCCAGATTCCATGCGCCGTGGCGATATTGGAAATCCTTCTGGCCCACATACATGCCAGCCGCATCCATCGCCGGAATGTAAACGAGGCCCGTTTGCGGACTGTAGGTCATCGGCTGCCAATTGTGCGCGCCGGTCGCGGCAGGATAGACGACCGCCATTTTCTTGGTGTAGCGCGCACCCGGTTCTTCAACGGGACGGCCGGTCTTGATGTCCACATATTTCGCCCAGGTGACGGTGGCGAATTTCTGCGCGCTGATAAGCTGTCCGGTCTCGCGGTCGATCACATAGAAAAAGCCGTTCTTCGGCGCGTGCATCAGAACATGGCGCACCTTCCCGTCGATCTTCAGGTTGGCCAGCACGACATCGGCCGTGGAATCGAAGTCCCATGTGTCGCCGGGTGTCGTCTGATAGGCCCATGCGAACTTGCCGGTTTTGGCGTGCAAGGCGACAACGGACGACAGATAAAGATTGTCGCCGCCCTTGGGCGAGCGCAGTTCGCGGTTCCAGGGATTGCCGTTGCCCGTGCCGAAATAGAAAAGATCGAGCTGCGGGTCATAGGCCATGGAATTCCATGGCGCGCCGCCGCCGCCGATCTTCCAGAACTTGTATTTGCCGGTCGTGTCCCAGGTCTTAAGCGCGCGCGTCAGCGCCGCGTTCTCCTGCGGCTTGGACGGATCGCCGGGAACGACATGGAAGCGCCACACCAGTTTTCCGGTGTCGGCGTTGAAGGCGGAGACATAACCGCGGCTGTCATATTCCGCGCCGCCATTGCCGATGACGACAAGGCCGTCGAACGCGCGCGGCGCGCCGGTGATGGTGTAGGTGTGGCTATGGTTCTCGACAGTATCGATCGTCCAGATGGGCTTTCCGGTTTTCGCATCGAGTTTCACGAGCCGGCCGTCGAGCGTTCCGACGAAAACCGCGCCCTTCCAAAGCGCCACGCCGCGGTTCACGACATCGCAGCAGGCATAGCGGCCCGTCGCGCCCGGCACCTTCGGATCGTATTTCCATAATTCCTTGCCGGTCTTCGCATCCAGCGCGATCACGATGCTCCACGGCAAGGTGATAAACATCGTTCCGTCGGCGACGATGGGGGTGCCTTCCAGTCCCCGCACCGAATAGGTGCGGTACTGCCAGGCGACGCCAAGCTTCTTCACATTCGCCGCGTCGATCTGATTGAGCGGCGAGAAGCGCTGCTCGGAGTAAGTGCGGCCCGGCGCAAGCCATTCACCCGGACTGGCATTGGCATTCGCGATTCTGGCCGTATCGACATTGGCGCCCGGATTTGCAGCGGGCGCGGCGATGGCAACTGTTGCGCAGGCGGCGAAAACAGCCGCCGCGGCGGCCAGACGAACGATCATGAGCGGCTCCCCTTCCCGTCGCCCTGCGGCGGCGGTTGTGGCAGGTTAGGGAGAGTCACCCTCTTCGACAATATATCTCCCGGTTCATATGGCCCTGCCGCAGCGGAAACACGATCCCAAGCGTGACGTCCTGAAAGATGTTTTCGGCTTCGACGATTTCAGGCCGGGCCAGGAGCAGGCCATCGACGCGCTGCTGGCGGGCGGTCATGTGCTGACGGTGATGCCGACCGGTTCCGGCAAGTCTCTTTGTTATCAGATACCGGCGCTGGTGTTGGGCGGGCTGACGGTGGTGGTCTCCCCGCTGGTGGCGCTGATGCAGGATCAGGTGGCGGCGCTGCGGCTGGCGGGTGTTTCGGTGGAAACGATCAACTCCGCCCGAAGCCGGGACGAGAATGTCACCGCATGGCGCCGGGTGGCGGCGGGTGAAGTACGCCTCTTATATATGGCGCCTGAGCGGCTGATGACCGAGCGAATGCTGGACGCGCTGGGCAAGCTGGACGTGCGGCTTATCGCCATCGACGAAGCCCATTGCGTGTCGCAATGGGGACCGGCGTTCCGGCCGGAGTATCGCGCACTCTCCAGGCTGGCCGATCTGTTCCCGGGAACGCCGATCATCGCACTGACCGCGACAGCGGATGAAGTCACGCGCGCGGATATCACGCTGCAACTGTTCGGCAACCGCGCCGAGACCCTGGTGCAAGGCTTCGACCGCCCGAACATTTCGCTGACGGTGGAAGCCAAACACAACACAAGCCGCCAGTTGTTCGACTTCATTGCGCGCCACAAGGGCAAAAGCGGCATTGTTTACTGCCTGTCGCGCAAGAAGACGGAGAAGATCGCGGAACAACTTCGCGAAGCCGGCATCGCCGCTCTCGCCTATCATGCCGGCATGGACAAGGAGGCGCGCGAGGCGAACCAGAACCGCTTCATGACCGAACCCGCCGTGGTGATGGTGGCGACCATCGCGTTCGGCATGGGCATAGACAAGGCGGATGTGCGTTTCGTCTTCCACACCGATCTGCCGGGAAGCCTCGAAGCTTACTATCAGGAGATTGGTCGCGCGGGACGCGATGGCGAAGCGGCTGAGGCGCACATGCTGTTCGGGCTGGAAGACATCCGCATGCGGCGGGTGTTCATCGACCAGGAAGATGCGGGTGAGGATCGCAAACGCCGCGAACATGCGCGGCTGAACATGCTGCTGGCTTATTGCGAGGCTTCACGCTGCCGCCGCCAGTTGTTGCTGGAATATTTTGGCGAACAGGCCGAGCCCTGCGGAAATTGCGATATCTGCCGCGATCCGGTGGAGCACATCGACACCACAGAAGATGCCAGGAAAATTCTGGCCGCTATCCACGGCACCGGCGAGCGCTATGGCGCCGGGCACATCGTCGATGTGTTGCTGGGCAATCGCACGGAGCGCATGACCGAAGCACATGCGGCGCTGGAGGTATTCGGCAAGGGTGCACTACGCAAGAAGGACGAGTGGCAATCGCTCATCCGCCAGATGGCGGGCGACGGATTGTTGCGCCACGATCTGCAAGGTTATGGCGGGCTGGAGATAACGGAGAAAGGCCATGCACTATTGCGCGGGCATGGCAGGTTCGAAGCGCGCCCCATCAAGCCGCGCGTGCGAACCAGGAAGGAAGGCCGCAACGCCCAAATCGCGGAGCAATCCGAAGCCGATCAGAGCCTGATCGCGGCGCTGAAGGCGCTGCGCATGCGGCTGGCGAAAGAGAAGCGCATGCCGCCTTATGTGATCTTCTCGGACAAATCGCTGATCGACATGGCGCAACTGCGCCCCCGCGACGACAGCGAATTCGGCATGGTGCATGGCGTCGGCGCTGCAAAGCTCAAGGAATTCAGCGAGATATTTTTGAAAGCGATCCGTGAGCACGGCTCGACTTGAGATCGAACGGGGGAAGCCGATGAAAGCGTTTCTATCCTTTCTTTTCTGCACCTTCGTGCTGGTCACGCCCGCGTTTGCCGCGCAGCCGTGGCTGACATTGCCGCCGACACCCACGCTGCCCAAAGCCGATGTCAGCGGCCTTGCGCCGGTGAACGGCATCAAGCTCTGGTATGCCGAATTCGGCCAAAAGACAGGAATGGGCGAGCCAGTGCTGCTGGTGCATGGTGGGCTGGCGAACAGTGACTATTGGGGCAACCAGGTGCTTGCGCTGGTGGCGGCGCATTACAAAGTGATCGTGATGGACAGCCGCGGGCACGGCCGCTCGTCGCGCAATGCGCAGCCCTACGGCTATGACCTGATGTCTGACGATGTGATCGGGCTGCTCGACTACCTGAAGATTCCAAAAGTCGCGCTTATCGGCTGGAGCGATGGCGCGATCATCGGGCTGGATATTGCGATGCGTCATCCCGAACGGCTGACAAAACTTTTCGCCTTCGCGGCGAACTATGACCCCAGCGGCGTGCAGAACGCTTCCAGCGCCGTGGTGGATCAATACATCGCCCGCGCGGGCAAGGAATATGCCGCGCACTCGCCGACCCCGAAGGAATATAAGAGCTTTGTCGCGCAGATCACGCATATGTGGGATTCGCAACCCCATTGGACGAAGAACGATCTGGCAAGGATCAAGGTGCATACCTGGATCGTCGATGGCGATCACGACGAGATGGTCCGGCACGACCAGCCGCGCACCCTTGCGGACTGGATTCCGGATTCCGGCCTCTTGATTGAGCCGGAGGTGAGCCACTTCGCCTTCCTCCAGAACCCGGATCAGTTCAACGCGGATGTGCTGCGTTTCCTGAAATCGAAGTAATGGTCTGCAAATTTTGCATAGCCGGGCGAAGCAACGGGCTCGCGCGAAATCCCGTTCGACAAAGGGCTTCTGCCTTCCGTAGCGTGCGTGATAGAAGTCGCGCCTTCAAAATTTCACGGAGGAAATCACATGTCCTTTTCCATGTACCAGGCATCCGTTCCCGCTTACGGCCAAATGCTGAAGACACTTTCGCATATCCTCAAGAAGGCCGAAGAGCATTGCGAAGCGAAGAAGATCGATCCCAGCGTTCTGGTGAACGCGCGGCTTTATCCCGATATGGCGCCGCTGTCGCGCCAGATCCAGATCGCGACCGATCAGGTGAAAGGCGGCCTGTCGCGCCTCATCGGCCAGGAACCGCCGAGCTGGGCTGATGAAGAGAAGACTTTCGCTGACCTGCACGCGCGCGTGAAGAAGGCACAGGACTTCCTCGCCGGCATCAAGAAAGAACAGCTTGACGGCTCGGAAGACCGCGATGTCAAGCTGAAGGTGGGCCCCCAGGAGATGACATTCAAAGGTCAGCAGTTTCTGGTGAACTTCTCGCTGCCGAACTTCTATTTCCATGTCGTTACGGCATACGACATTCTGCGCCACAACGGCGTGGAGATCGGCAAGCGCGATTTCATTGGTGGCATCTGAGGCGGCCTCTGATCGCCGATTGACCGCTTAAGCGAGCGCCCGCACAATGTCGCGAGACATTTGCGGGCGTTTTCATGAACGACGACATTCTCCAGATTGAAACCATCGGCGAAATCCAGCGCGTGACACTGAACCGGCCGGACCGGCTCAACGCCATCAATCATCCGATGGCGCAAGGGCTTCTGGATTATTTCGAGAAACGCCGCCGCGACACCGGCACGCGCGTGATCATCGTGCGCGGCGCGGGGCGCGGCTTCACCGCCGGCGCGGACCTCAAAGCCTTCGGCCAACCGGACATGCTTCAGGACGGCCCTAATGGCGACTGGGTGCTGCGCGATACGATGAACGCCATGCGCGCCTGCCCGCAGCCGATCATTGCAACGGTGCATGGCGCTGCGGCGGGTGGCGGATTGGCGCTCGCTCTTGCCTGCGATGTTCTTGTGGCGGGTGAAAGCGCGAAATTCCATTCGGCATTTCTGAAGATCGGATTGTCCGGCACGGAGCTGGGCGTGAGCTGGCGCCTGCAGCGCGCTATCGGCACGTCGCGGGCGCGCGAGATCTTGCTTACGGGCCGTCCGGTGGATGCGCAGGAAGCATTGCGGATTGGGTTGGTTTCACAAGTCGTTGCCGACGGCGCGATGGACGATCTCGGCATGTCGCTTGCAAAAGCCATGCTGGAAGCCAAGCCGGACGCGCTGCGCCTCACCAAACGCGCGCTCGATGCGGCGTTGGAGATCGGCAATTTCGGCACCGCGCTGGAAACCGAAGAGCGCGGCCAGATGCTGATGATCAACCGCCGGCGCAGTTAACCGAACAACCGTCTCAGCACTGAGCGGTCGCGCAGGATTTCCTGCGCCGCATTATGCCCCGGTGCGCCGGTGACGCCGCCGCCCGGATGGGTGCCCGCGCCGCACATATAGAGTCCGTCGATGGGGCTGCGGTAATCGCCGTGGCCCAGAACGGGGCGCGCGGCCCAGAGCTGATCCAGCGACATGCGGCCATGCATGATGTCTCCGCCAACCAGCGCGAAGGTGCGTTCCAGATCGAGTGGCGAAAACGCAACGCGGGCCAGGATGCTGTCCCTGAAGTTCGGCGCATATTCCGTCACCGTGTCGATAATTAGATTGGCGACTTCCTCTTTCACATCGTCCCAGCTTCGACCGTCGGGCAGTTCCGGCGCAAAGTGTTGGCAGAACATCGCGGCGACGTGGCGGCCCGGCGGGGCCAGCGAATCATCGAGCACGGACGGAATGATCAACTCCACGATGGGCTTGCGCGACCAGCCGAACACCTTGGCGTCGTGATACGCGCGCTCCATGTAATCCAGTGACGGCGCGCAGATGATGCCGCTGCCGAGGTGATCGCCGGTTTCCGGCATGTCGCGGAATTTTGGCAGTTCCGACAGCGCAACATTCATGCGGAAGGTGCCGGAGCCCGACACGTAGTTGTCCATGCGGTGCGCGAAATCCGGATCGAGTTCTTCCGGGCTAAGCAGTTTCGTGTAGAGAAGCTTGGGGTGCAAATTGCCGACCACGCGATCCGCCGCGATGGTTTCGCCGCTCTCGAGAATGACGCCTGCGGCCCTTCCCTTCTTCACCAGCACGCGCGCCACCGGCGCTTCGGTGCGGATGGTGACGCCCACCGCTTCGCAGGCGCGCTTCATGGCTTGCGTGATGGCGCCCATGCCGCCGATGGCATGGCCCCACGCGCCTTTCACGCCATTCACTTCGCCGAAAAGGTGATGCACCAGCACATAGGCCGAACCCGGCGCGGCAGGCGAAGCGAAATTGCCAACGATGGCGTCGAAACCGAACACCGCCTTGATCGGATCGCTCTCGAACCAGCGGTCGAGGAATTCGCGGGCGCTGAGCGTAAACAGATCGAACAGCACGCGTTGGCCTTCGAGATCGAGCTTCGCCACGCCCCGCGCCTGCGTCGCGAGCTTGAGCAGGTCGTGCACCCCGCCACCGGCATTGGGCGGCGCCTTCAACGCCAGATCGCGCAGCACATCCGCCGCCTTGTCGATAGCGACGTAGTAAAGCGGAAGCTGCCCGGCATCCTTGCGCGAGAAGCGCGCCACTTCTTCCTGCGTACGCTCCAAACCGCCGCCCACACGCAAGCCGCCGCCTTCGGGCAGTGGCAGGAAGTTGGAGATCAAGCGATGCACGATACGCAGGCCCTGCCCGTGCAGATCCATATCAGCGATCACCTTCGGATTGAGAAGGCTGACAGCGTAGCTCGCCATCGAGTTGCGGAAGCCGGGGTGAAATTCCTGCGTGATCGCCGCGCCACCCACGATGTCGCGACGCTCCAGCACAAGCACCTTCATGCCCGCGCGGGCGAGATAAAAGGAACAGACGAGTCCGTTGTGGCCCGCGCCAATGACGATTGCGTCGTACTTCATAAATTCGATGCCGAAAGAGGAATGCGCGCCTGTATGCCAGAGTTTCGCCCCGCAGGGAACGCTTGCTGACATGGCGCGAATTGGGGAAACTCCGCTCCCCTCGATTAACGGTGATCTTCGTGCATCTGTCCCGTTTTCCCCGCCAGCGCCTTGCGCATCTGCCCACGCCGCTCGAACCGATGGAGCGCCTGTCGAAACATCTGGGCGGCGCGCGGCTCTGGATCAAGCGCGACGATTGCACCGGGCTTTCCAGCGGCGGCAACAAGACGCGCAAGCTGGAATTCCTGATGGGCGATGCGCTGGTCAAGGGCGCCGACACGATCATCACGCAAGGCGCAATCCAGTCGAACCATGCGCGGCAAACGGCGGCGGCGGCGGCGCGCCTGGGATTGGAATGTCACCTGCTTCTGGAAGACCGCACCGGTAACAATTCGCCGGACTACACGCTGAACGGAAATGTGCTGCTCGATCGGCTGCATGGCGCCTCGCTGTCCAAGCGCCCGGGCGGCGCGGACATGAACGCGGAAATGGAAGCGCTCGCGGCAGACCTGCGCGCGAAAGGCAAGAAGCCCTATATCATTCCCGGCGGCGGCTCCAATCCGGTCGGCGCGCTGGGTTATGCGAATTGCGCGCTGGAACTGGTGGCGCAGGCGAATGAGCGCGGGCTGAAGATCGATCACGCCGTGCATGCCACTGGCAGCGCGGGCACACAGGCGGGATTCGTCACGGGGCTGGTGGCGATCAACGCGAATATTCCGGTGCTCGGCATCGGCGTGCGCGCGCCGAAGGAGAAACAAGAGAAGGCTGTGTTCGATCTGGC
>JAFECP010000020.1:78109-110228 GCA_018242105.1 Pseudomonadota bacterium | reverse complement strand
GGGTCGGCGGGCCTGTTCGCCTATCCCGACGCGTTCGATCTTCCGACCTATTCGTGAACCCGCGCGAAAAGATCGCCGGCGTGATCGGCGGCATGGGGCCGGAAGCGACGGCGGACTTCCTGCGCCGCATCATCGCGGCTACACCGGCGCGCGACGATGCCGATCACATCCACGTTCTCGTCGATAACAATCCGAAAATTCCCTCGCGCCTTGCCGCTCTGCTCGAAGGCGGCGGCGAAGACCCGTTGCCGGTGCTGATCGCGATGGCCCGCGGACTGGAAAAACAGGGCGCCAGCTTCCTCACCATGCCCTGCAACACGGCGCATTATTACCTGCCCGCCATCGCCAAAGCGGTTTCGATACCGGTGCTCGATATGGTGGCGCTGTCCATCGCGCGGCTCGCGGCGCAAACACCCAGGCCCAGCAAGATCGGCATGCTCGCCTCGCCCGCCGTGCAGAAGGTCGGGCTTTATGAATCGCGGTTGGAAGAAGCCGGGTTCACGGCGCTCTTTCCGAACGCGGCGGATGAGGCGCGGATGTTGGCCGTTATTCGCGCCGTAAAGGCCGGAAACCTCACAGATCAGCACAGGCGTGATTACGACGGCATCGCCGCAGCACTTGAACGCACCGGCGCAGATGCGTTCCTGATCGCGTGCACCGAGCTTTCGGTGATTGGGCCGCCGAATTCGCGCCTGCCAAACGTGGATGCGCTCGATGCTCTCGTCAGCGCGACGGTCGAAGAAGCCAAAGGCACATCGCAATGAACCGCAAATTCGCCTTCTGGCTGGTTGCCGCTATGATCGGCGGCATTGCCTTCGGGCTGGCAAGCCATGAATGGCTGAGCGCGCCGCAGATACAATCCGTGACGGACGGGCTCGGCATCGTCACTAATGTTTTTCTGCGTCTGATCAAGATGATTATCGCTCCGCTGGTGTTTTCCACCCTTGTCGCGGGCATCGCCCATATGGAAGGCGCCGCCGCGATCGGGCGCGTGGGCGGCAAGACGATCCTGTGGTTCGTGTTCGCCTCGCTGGTGTCGCTGTCGCTCGGGCTTGCGATGGTCCATCTGTTGCAGCCGGGCGTTGGATTGGCCCTGCCCACGACCGGCAAGACCGACATCGCCGCGACCTTCTCCCTATCGGATTTCGTCACCCATCTGGTCCCCCGCTCCGCCATCGAGGCCATGGCGAATAACGAGATTCTTCAGATCGTCGTGTTCTCCTGCTTCGTCGGCACGGCGATCGCCGCTGCGAAGGAGCGCGCGACCGCGGTGCTGGCGCTGGTCGAGCAGATCGCATCGATCATGCTGCGCGTGACCGGCTATGTGATGATGACGGCGCCATTCGCGGTGTTTGCGGCGCTTGCCTCGACGGTGGCGACGCAGGGCGCGGGCATCTTGGGCGTCTATGCGAAATTCGTGCTCGGCTTCTATGGCGCCTTGATCCTGCTGTGGCTGTTGATGCTGGCTGCCGGCTATGCCGTGCGCCGCGACAATGCGTTGTCCATCGCCATCCGTAGCCCTGTGCTGCTGGCTTTCTCCACGGCAAGTTCGGAGGCGGCCTATCCGCAACTGCTCGAAAAGCTGGAAGGCATCGGCCTGCCGCGGCGGATCGTAAGCTTCGTGCTGCCGCTGGGCTATTCGTTCAATCTCGACGGTTCGATGATGTATTGCACCTTTGCGATCCTCTTCATCGCGCAAGCCTACGGGATCGATCTGTCCTGGGGGCAACAGGTGATGATGCTGCTTCTGCTGATGGTGACAAGCAAAGGCATGGCCGGTGTGCCGCGCGCCTCGCTGGTCGTCATCGCGGCGGCGCTACCCTATTTCCATTTGCCGGAATCCGGATTGCTGCTGGTGCTCGCTGTCGATCACATCCTCGATATGGGCCGCAGCGCGACGAACATCGTCGGCAACGCCGTCGCTTGCGTGGTGGTCAACGCGTGGGAAGGCAGCGCAAGCATGGAAGCGGCAGACCTGTAAACACCCGCAATGGTACGGGTCTCCGCATTCTGAAGCCCTTAGAACTGTGCCGGACGGGCCGAAAAATCCGGCAACCGCCGCGCCGTAAGCAGGGATCGCATTGGGCTCCTCTCAGATATTGAAGTGGAAGTTGGCGAAGCCATAAGCCCAGATCGCCCACACACCATAAAGCCCTGCAAGCGCGAGCACGACGTCGCCGGCGCGCGCAAGCCAGCCGCCGGGACCGCCCAGTGCACGCAGCACCCCGTTCGCGATCATCGCCAACCCGCCAAGGAAGGCGAGCGCACCCAGCACATAGAGCGCAGCCAGCCATGGGCTGAGCCTGCCGCCCAGCAGCAGCGTTTCATCGGCCTGGATGGCAGTGAGAAGCGCGACCCAACCCGCCACCACCGCGAGATAAAGCATCGCGCCGAGCCGTGAACCCAGCCGCAGCCGGCGCTGGCGATCGGTCATCTCCAGCGATCTGCCGAAGCGGCGGCGCGCGATCCAGCCGCCGAACCAGATGGCGACCGTGAGCGCGCAGACGAGTATCGTGCTCAGGCCGAACCGCTTCAGATCGTTCAACTGGTAGAGCCCGTGCGTCCTCTGCAGAAGCTCGACGGGGATGAAATCGTCCGATGTGAAGTAGTCGATATTGCCGTCATCGCCCGTCACGAATTTTAGATGCGCCTGACCGCCGGCTTCGCGATAGGTGAGCGGGCCGACGTTGCGCCACCTCTTGGGCGCTCCGCTGAAATCCTTCAGCATCTCCACGGTGATCGTCTTGTCGGGTTGCTCGGAGACCGCCGTCTGCCCGAGTTGGAACAAAAGTGCGAGCGCCGAATCCTTGCGGCGGCTGGCGATATAATAGCCCACGACGCGTGCATCATCCTTGCTCGGATCGGCGACCGTCTTTTCCGCCGGCGGCGTGTATGGGAAGTAGCGATCGAGGAACGCGCGGAAGATCGCCACGCGCACCGCTTCCGCCGCACCTTCCTTGCCAGCGCTGTTGAGCGACATGAAAAAGCCGGTATTGGCGTCGAGGATCAGATGCAGATCGCTGTGAAACGCCTCGGTATCGCCCGCATGGCCGATGATGTGATGGCCGTTGCGGCTCTCCTCGTAAAATCCCAGATCGAATCCGTTCAGGCCGGGCGCTAGCGTGTAGTTACGGGTTTGCATCTCCTTCACCGTTTCGGGCTTGAGGATGCGCGCACCGTCATATTGGCCGCCGTTCAGGTGAGCCATCATGAAGCGCGCCATATCGGTGGCGGTGGACGACAGCGCACCGGCGGGCGCAGCTTCGACGACTTCGAACGGTACGGGCGTAGGATTGGAGGCCTGCTTGTACCCGGTGGCCATGCTCTTCATCAGCGCCGGAGGCGGAAGCTGTTTGAACGTGGAGTTGCTCATCCCGAGGGGTTTGAAGATGTGGTTGGCCACATAGTCGTTGAAATCCTCGCCGGATACGCGCTGCACAATGTATCCCGCCAGCGTCGTGGCATAGTTCGAATAGGCAACCACCTTTCCCGGCGGGAAGATGCGTTCCGGCATGTGTTTCTGCAGATATTCGCCGAGCGGGTATTGCTGTTCCGGCTTCTGAAGGAAGAGCTCGCTGATGCTTTCCTCGAAACCCGCCGTGTGGGTCATGATGTTGCGCAGCGTGATCGGCTTGCCGAAAGCTTCCGGAATCTTGAAGTCGAGGTAGGTGTTCACATCCGCGTCGAGATCGAGCTTGTGCTGCTCGACGAGCTGCATCACCGACGTCCAGGTGAAAAGCTTGGAGATCGAGCCGGGGCGGAACAAGGTCTGGTCCGCAACGACCGGCTTCTTCGACTTGAGGTCGGCATAGCCATAGCCTTGCGCAAAAATGATGTGGCCATCCTTCACGATGGCGAAAGTCGCGCCCGCGATGTCGCCATTGTGCAGCGCATAGGGCACCATGCCGTCGAAGAAGGTGTGCAAGTCTTCCGCGGTCAGCGCATGCGCCACGGCTTTCGCTGCAGGCGGTGCGATGCTCACCGGCGCCGGCGCCGGTGTCGCAGCGGGCGGCGTGGTAGCGGGGCCCGTCGTGGGCGGCGTCACAGCAGCGTAAGCAGAGCCAGCCAGGGTGGCGGCAAGCGCAAGAGCAACAACAAGCTTTATTTTTGTCATGGCGTTTCTTCCCAAACTACGAACCGGCTGCTTGCCGTGACCGTTCCGGATTGCCTCAACCGGCGGGCCCATATGGCTCTGTACCGGTTTGATGGATCGCAACCGGCGCGATCTTTCGCCAGAAAGACCGGCCCGTCGAGATCGGCGAGATCGTGCCACTCAAGAAATCGGCTAGATTTTCCCAAGCAACACCGAACCAACAAAACGGAGTTGCATGACGTCCCTCAAAGCTTGGCCGTGAGCGTTACGCCGATGGTGCGCGGCTGATCGATATAGACCACCGGCGCCCCGCCATTCGCGGCCGAGCCGCCCAGGAAGGTCTGGGAGAATGCGCGCTTGTCGGTGACGTTCTTGGCGTAGAACTCAACCGCCCAATCCTTGTAATCCACGCCTGCACGCAGATCGAACTCGTTGTAGCTAGGATAACGCGTCTGGCCGAACGAGGCATCGAAGCTGGTGAAGCGCTGGCCGACATAGCGCCAGCTCGTGCCGACGAAGGGAGCAAAATCGCCGGTCGGCGCAAAGTGATAGTCGCCATCAAGCGCCATGCTCCACTTGGGAACATAGGGTAGCGGATCGCCGTTCTTGGCGCCAATCAAGATCGGATCGGTGTCGGCAGTCAGGTAGGCATCCACATAGGCGCCACCGAAGCGGAAATCGAGACCATCCACCGGTGTCCAAGCGGCATTCCATTCGAAGCCCTTGCTCGTCGCCGTTCCGCCATTGCCATTGACGCTGTAGCTATTGATGTAGGTTAGAAGCTGGATGCTGTTCCAGTTGATGTAGAACGCATCGACATCCAGCGAGAGGCGGCCATCGTCCAGCGTGTCCTTGAAGCCCAATTCGTAGTTTATCAGCGTGTCGGAGTTGAACGACTTGGGTACGGCCGGGGGCGGCGCGGGCGGCAGCACGTTCGGCCCGCCAGGCTGATAACCCTTGGCCACCCGCGCATAGACCATCGCATTTTCGTTGAGGTGCCAACTGGGCGCGATCGACCAGGTGAACACGTTTTCCGATGAATCGCCCCTGGCGCTGGCAAGCCCGAACTCGTTGGCATGCTGACTGTTGCCGGCGTAGCGGCCGCCAAGCGCGATGTCGAAGGCATCGGTGAAGTGATAGGTGAAGTCGAGGAACCCCGCCGTTTCGGCATAACCGGAATCGAAGGTCAGCGTGCCGAGGCCGACGCCATGGCGCGTGGGCGCGATGTTCTGTAACTGCCCTTCGGTTTCATGCGTGTAGTAGAAACCGGCAAGCCATTCGAGCTTTTGATTGTCGGGGGAAGCCAGCCGCAGTTCCTGCGTGAATTTCTTCTGGCGGAAGTCGGTGAAGAGCAGCGTGCCGTAAAGCGCCGTCACGTCTTGCGACGAGTGATCCGTGAACTTGCCGTAACTGGTCGCCGAAGTCAGCGTGCCGAATCCGAGATTCCAATCGATCGTCGTGTTGTAAAGACGATACCGGACCGTTGAAGGTTCGGGCGCCGTGCGCGATTGCTGATAGGGACCGGAGAACGGCGTCAGCCCATAGGCCAATCCCGATGGCGAGGTCGCTGACGGAACGTAAGTCACATCGACAGCGCTGGAGCCATCGAGCGTGAGGTTCTGTGCAAGGCCGGTGACGCGGATCGTCAGATCGGGGGTCGCCTGCCAGAGCGCGGACAAGCGGCCGCCGGTATCCTTCGTGCCGTTGATGTTTTTCTTGCCGCGGACCGGGTCGTCAATGAAGCCGGATGTGTCGTTGTGATAGAGTACGCCACGCACGGCAAAATTGTCGGCCAGCGGAATATTGAGCATGCCCTTGCCCGACCATCCGATACCGCCATGGGCCACATCGTTGATGCCGACCTGGAAGAGATCGTCGAACCCGCTGGGATCCGGCGCGTTGGTGACGAACTTCAACAGACCGCCCAGCGTGGTGGCGCCGTATAGGGTGCCCTGCGGCCCGCGTAGCACTTCGACACGCGCCATATCGAACGTGTCGATATTCGGCGTGGTAACCGCACCGTTGGCGAGCGCATTGGAGGAACCAAATGGCGTCTCATCGATATAGGTGCCGAGCGTGGCACCGATGCCGTTGGTGTTGATGCCGCGCAGGATCAGGCGCGTGTGGCCCGGATCGGACGCCGACGAAGCCATGGACGGAATCAGCGATACCAGATCGGCGAAGCTGGTGGCCTGAAGATGCTGCAGCGCGTCGCCGGACACCGCGCTGACGCTCATCGGCACGTTCTGAAGTTTTTCGGCGCGTTTGCTCGCAGTGACAACCACCTCTTCGATAGAGTCCGGCGCAGCCCATACCGGCGCGGTCAGCGCTATCAGCGAAATCGACCCGAGAAGTACGCTTGCAATCCGGCGTGCCATCTTTTCCCCCAATTAGCACATCGGGACAAATGTCACCGATTTTTTCCAATAATGCAACTATTTTCAGATATGCTAAATTCGACACTCGAGACGATTAAAAATATCCTTGGGACGGAGACTCGGATCATGTCGCAAAACCGTTTGAAACTGGCAGATCGCGTTGTGGCTGGCCGCACCTCTGCGCGGCCAGGCGCGGCCCTGAAAGCCTTGCGCATGCAGCGCGGCTGGACGCTGGCCGAAGTGAGCAAGCGTACCGAGCTGCCGGTTTCGACCCTTTCCAAGATCGAGAACGACCGGATGTCCCTCAGCTACGACAAGCTCGCGCGCATCAGCGCCGGCCTGGGCGTGGACATCTCACAGCTTTTCACACCCCAAATCGCGAGTGTGCCCGGCACGGTCAGCGGACGCCGCAGCTTCACACCCGCTGGACAGGGCCAGGAAATCGGCACCGAAAATTACGGCCACATCTATCCTGTGGCCGATTTCCTCAACAAGCGCTTCGTTCCGGTAATCGCCGAACTGAGAAAGCGCACACTCAATGAGTTCGGCGAGATGATCCGCCACTCCGGCGAGGAATATGCCTATGTTTTGGAGGGCACGGTTGAATTTCACTCCGAACTCTATGCACCGCTCGTTCTGCGAAAAGGAGACTCACTCTATTTTGACAGCGGCATGGGACACGCCTATCTCAAAGGCGAGGCCGGTCCCTGCCGCATTCTCTCCATCTGCTCCGGGCCGGAGTCGCAGTTGATGGAAGCGGTGCGGCGCGAAGGCAGCGCGGAGAAGCCAAAACCCGGGCGCAAGCGCAGGACGAAGCCCTAAAGCCCCAGTGGATTTTTCACGCGGGGGAAGAAGTCCTGATCGCGCTTCTTGCGATAATCGATCGCGGCAAAATCCATTTGAATCGCCCCTGGCGTCGCCACCGGAACGATGCGGCCGGCGATCGGTCCAAACAGCGCCTGGAAATGCCAACTCGATTTCAGCGCAATGATGCGCTTGCCCTTGAGGTCTATTCCCAGCCCTGTAAACGCATCAGGCGCGAAGGTTTGCGTGCGCGTGGACATGAGCACGACATCGATCCCTTCGATTTCAATCCATACGGAGTCGCCCATCGGCGAGCGCGCCGGTCCCAGTCCCTGCTGATCGTGATCGGCGCGGAAAGCTTTTACAGTTGCGGTTACATCGATCGGATCGCCCGACGCCGGCCCACATTTTCCGCCAATGCGCAGCGGCAGTGTCGCCCCCACACCGGCTTCCGCACAAGTGCGGACGGCTATCGGATCCCAGATGCAGCCGAACACCGCGTCTTCCACCTTGTACTCGATCATCGCGCGCAAAAGCGAGACGTTATCGCTTGGCGCGCCGCCGCCCGCATTGTCCGCAGTGTCGGCCAGAACCGCGCAACCATTGGTTTCACGCGCGGCGCCTAACGCTCCCTCGATGTTTGGAAATTTTGGCAGCAACGCCTCCCGATTGGCATAAATGTCATGGCCGATCTCAGTGGCGAGCGATTGCGCGAGGGAGGCATTGCCATCGGTGACGACAAGCACTTTCGTTCCGGTTTCCGGCGTGTCACCCCAAGGAAAGCCGTGGCCGATGCTCACCGATAGCACGCCTGGCCGTTTCTCGGCCGCGGAGCATTTGTCCACGAGGCTGCGCATGGGCTCCGTTGTGGTGGGATAAAAGCCGACCATGCGGCAATCGAACAGGTATGAGACCGGTTTGAGCTTGCGGTCCGCCATGCCGGTGCAGATATCGAACAGCTCTTTGCCCCGCTCCATATAGTCGATATGCGGGTATTCCTTCATCAGGATGATGGCGTCCGCCTTCTCCACCATCAGCGGCGTCAGGTGACAATGCGGATCGAGCTCCGCACCGACCGCCACCTTGGGACCCACGATCTCGCGTACCCGGGCCAGAATATCGCCTTCGCAATCGTCACAGTCCTGCGACACCATCGCGCCATGCAGGAACAACAGAACGACATCGAACGGCCCTTTGACTTTCAAATCGTTCAGAATCTCGTTGCGAAAATTCTCATAGACGCTTTGCACCGCGCGTCCCGAAGGTTGGGCAATGGCGAAAAGGCTTTCGACAAATTCGAATCCCTTCTCACGGCAAAGTTCTTTCCAGGCCGCCGCCAGCACGCCCATCTCGGAATCCCGCCCCCGTGTGGTGACATCGCCGTGGAACGGACCTTCCTGCGAAAACCCCTGCAGGCCCGTTGGCCATGGCGCGAAGGTATTCGTTTCGGTGATCAGCCCGGCAACAAAAACACGCATGCGATATCTCTATTTTCCGATTGAGAAAAATATTTCTCTATAATAAAACTACAGCAGCATAGAAAGCTCAAGCCGAAAAGGTCCACGTTCCCGATGCAATCCGTCATTGACAGCATCCGGAATTATCCACCGCGTGGCGGGCAAAACCGGATTGCGATGGTCTGACTCACGCATGAGCATCGAAACATTCGACATCATCGTGATTGGCGCGGGCATCGCGGGCGCCTCTGTGGCGGCGGAGCTTGCGCAGACCCGGCGCGTCGCCGTTCTGGAGCGTGAGGAATCTCCGGGCTATCACTCCACCGGACGTTCGGCCGCGCTGTTTTCGGAGATCTACGGCAACAGCGTGGTGCGTGCGCTCTCCCGCGCGAGCCGGGATTTCTTTTATGCGCCACCGGAAGGCTTCACCGCACACGCACTGGTGCGGCCGCGCGGCTCTCTCTATATCGCGCGAGAAGAACAGGTGCCACATCTGGAAGACTTCGCGCGGAATTCCGATCTTGCCGGTTCCATCCGGCGATTGACGCGAGAGGAAGCGTTGCGCGCCTGCCCTATTCTCCGGCCGGACTATGTCAGCGCCGCGGTGTTTGAAGACGATGCCGCCGATGTGGACGTGAATGAGCTGCATCAGGGCTATCTACGCCGCTTCCGCAAGGCAGGAGGTCAGCTTGTCCTGAATGCTGACGTGCAGGCACTTGCCCGGCAGGGGGAACGGTGGATCGTCCAGACGTCTAGTGGAATGTTTTCTGCGCCGATCGTCATAAATGCCGCCGGCGCATGGGCCGATGCTATTGCGCGAAAAGCCGGTGCTGCGCCTTTGAACATCCGTCCTTGCCGCCGCACGGCGATTCTGGTGGAGCTTCCGGGCAACCTCGCGGCCGGCAGTTGGCCGATGGTGATCGATATCGACGAGACGTTTTATATGAAACCCGACGCGGGGCTCTTGCTGATCTCTCCCGCGGATGAAACGCCAGTCAGCGCTTGCGACGTGCAGCCGGAAGAATTGGACATCGCGGTCGCTATCGACCGCGTCGAAACCGCCACAACCCTCAAATTCACGCGCATCCGCAAACGCTGGGCGGGGCTTCGCTCCTTCGCGCCGGATCGTTCCCCCGTCATAGGGTTTGATCCCGTGCAACACGGCTTCTTCTGGCTTGCGGGACAAGGCGGCTACGGCATTCAAACTGCGCCGGCCGCCGCAAGGCTGGCTGCAGCGCTCGTACGAGACAAAACACCGGACATCGATGACATCCCCATCGCCCAGCTCTCGCCGCAGCGTTTTGCCGTTGCCGCGCGGAGCCGTGTATGAACGCGGCGCCGAAGGACTGGTTCGGCCATCCCCGCGGGCTGACGATCCTCTTTCTCACCGAGATGTGGGACCAATTCTCCTTCTTCGGCATGCGTGCCCTGCTCGTCTATTATATGACGAAAGAGCTGCTGATCTCACAGACGCATTCTTCCTATATCTATGGCCTCTATTCGTCCTTCGTCTATTTCACGCCATTGATCGGCGGCGTGATCTCGGATCGCTGGCTCGGGCGGCGGCGCGCGGTGATCATCGGCGGCTCGATCATGGCGCTGGGGCATTTCCTCATGGCGTTCGAGCCGGCGTTCTACGTCGCACTCGCCACCATCGCCGTCGGCAACGGCCTTTTCCTGCCGAGCCTCGCTAGCCAGATCAATCAACTTTACGCGCCGGACGATCCGCGCCGCGCCACCGCCTATAACATCTACTATGTCGGCATCAATCTGGGCGCCTTCCTCGCGCCCTTCGTTTGCGGCACCGTGGGCGAGATCTATGGCTGGCATTGGGGCTTCGCACTGGCCGGCATCGGCATGGTGATCGGCATGGTCACCTATCTCGGCGGGTCGCGATATCTTCCCAAGAACAACGATCCGAAGGACGCGCCGGCGCGCATCGTTTCCGGCGAAAGGCCGCGCGCGAAGCTGGAAGTCTATCTTCTGCTGCTGGCGGTGATCGCGATCGTGGTGATTTTCCGCGCTTCTTACGAACAGTCCGGCAATACGGTGGCGTTGTGGGCGGACAGCGGCGTGGACCGTCACGTCGGCAGCAGCTTTTCGATCCCGATGACGTGGTTCCAGTCGCTCAATCCGCTTGTGATCTTCCTCTTCACGCCGGTGATCGTGGCCTATTGGACACGCAAGGCGCAGCACGGAAAGGAACCCGGCAGCATCGGCAAGATGGCGACCGGCGCGTTCATCGTCGGCGCGTCCTATCTGCTTCTCGCCCTCATCGCCCATACGTCGGGCGATGCGCGCGCAAACTGGCTATGGCTGGTTCTGTTCTTCTTCGTCTACACTGTCGGGGAGTTGTTCATCCTCCCGGTGGGATTGGGATTGTTCGGCAAGCTTGCGCCGCTGGAATTCGCCGCCACGGCGATCGCCGCCTGGTTCATGGCCGCGTTTTTCGGAAACCTCGCGGCCGGCGCGATGGGCGCATTGTGGAGTGTGGTGCCGGTGCCGGAGTTCTTTCTTATCTCTGGCGGTGTCGCCATGCTGTCCGGGGTTTTGCTCTTCGCACTCAGCGGCCGTGCATATCGTATTGAGATGCGTGCGGTGGCGGCGATACACGATCCGCAAATCGACACGGCGGCCCTCGCGGCGGACTCGCGCCACTAGCCCTTCGTGGAAGATCGCTACCGCTTGCGCAGCGAGGAAAATCCCGCTGCCATGAATTCCGCCATGCGCGCTTTCACGGCGTCAAGATCGCCGGACTTGCACAATCCATTGGAAAGGCGATCGAGACGGCCGCTGCGCGACAGCGAGTGCATGAAGCTGCCGGTTATGAAGTGATAACCCCAGAATATGTTCTCTTCAGGAACGTCCGGCATCGCCTTCCGCAATATTCCGATCAGGCGCAGCACCACGGGATCGAAATGTTCATCGAACATCGCCGCGCCTTCCGGCGTGTTAGACAATTGCGAACCGAAGGCACCGTAATTTTTCCACCCCTCACCGCCGCTCATGTAGAGGTCGTAGTCTGTGTCCAGAAAGGCGTGTAGCGCACCGGCCACCGTTGGCTTGCCTTTGGCATTCTTCTCATACTGGTCGAGGGCCTTCATGCGGCGCTCGCTGGTCACCGGCGCGCGCCGGACGAATACCGTCTTGAACAGTGCAAATTTGTCCTCAAAATAATAGTGCATCAGCGATGTGTGCACGCCGACCTTCAGCGCCACGTCGCGCAAGGTCACGCCGTGAAGACCGTGCTTGGAAAACAGGAATTCGGCCGCATCCAGAATCTGCTCCAGCGTCTCGGCACGTTGTTCGGCCTTGGTGCGGGGGGCTTTCTTCTTTTTGGCTTTGCGGGGAGTTTTCGCCTTGGTTCGCGTCATTGATCGGCCTTCATTGCGTGCGCCATGGAGCATGTTCCAGCCTGTCGGCGAACGGCCCCGTCCGTCCGCCTAGGCTCTAGCGTATTCCGCGCAAAGACGATTCTTGTCAATCTTGCCTGTGGCCGCCAGCGGCATGTCCGCCACCTGGATCACTTCATCCGGTATCCACCAGTCCGCGACATTGCCGCGCAGCGCATCCAGCAGTGCCTCCTCGTCGAGCGTATGGCTCTTCTGCAGCTCCACGATCAGGATCGGACGCTCGCCCCATTTCGGGTCCGCACGGCCGATAACCGCGACCTGCCCGACGCCGGGCAAGCGTCCCACGATGCGCTCGATCTCGCCCGGATTGATCCATTCGCCGCCCGATTTGATCAGGTCCTTGGAGCGCCCCGTGATCGTGAGGTTGCCGTCGTCGTCGATCATGGCGAGGTCGCCGGTGTCAAAATAGCCTTCGGCATCCAGCACGTCGTTCTCGGCTTTGAAATAGCGGCTCACAACGCTGGCGCCTTTCACCTTCAAATGGCCGCTGACATTTCTCTGCTGTGCGAGCGTGCGGCCTCCTGCGTCTGTGAGCTTCAGGTCCAATCCCATCGGCGGCCGGCCCGATGCCACCGCGCGCTCCGAACCATGTGCCGGCGCAACCGTGCCGAGCGGTGAAAGCTCCGTCATGCCCCAACTGGTCTGTACGCGCGCTTGGAGACGCTCTTCCATTCGCTGGATCAAGGCGTCGGGGCATCTGGAGCCGCCGATAATCACCCGCTTCAGCGTGGGAACCTCTTCGCCCGTCGCATCGAGATGATCGAGCAGCCCCAGCCAGATCGTCTGCACACCGGCGGCAATCGTCACATCTTCTTCGCGAATGAGCTTCGCCAGACGCGCGCCATCGGTGTAACGGCCCGGGAGCACCAGCTTTGCGCCAACCGCCGGTCCCGCGAAAGAGAAGCCCCAGCCATTCACATGGAACAGAGGAACAGCCACCAGAACCGAATCCGCGGGCGTCAATGCAATGGCGTCGGCCTGAAGCGACCGCAATGTATGAAGATAGGTAGAGCGATGGGTGTAGAGTACGCCCTTGGGCGCGCCCGTCGTTCCGGACGTGTAGCAGAGGCCGGCAGCGGCCCCTTCGTCGAAATCGCCCCAACGGGTTTGCGCACCGTACTTTTGCAGCAGCGCTTCGAATGCGAATGTGCGGCAATCTCCGCTCATCTCCCATTGCGGCGCTTCGCCGTCGAGGAAGACCACGGTTTCGATGCAGGGGCAGCGCAGGGCGAGATCGCGCGCGATGCCAGCGAGGCCTGCGCCGACCATCAGCATGCGGTCTTCCGCTTCGTTCACCATCGCGGCGAGATGCGAAATCGTCAGGCGCGGATTGAGCGTGTGGCAGACGAAGCCCGCGCCCATCGCGCCGTAATAGATTTCGATGTGATGCTGCGTATTCCACGCGAGCGTGCCGATGCGATCACCGAAGCGCAGGCCAAGGGCTTTGAAAGCGCCCGATAGACGATTGCTGCGTGCTCTCAGTTCGGCATAGCCGACACGGCCTGCTTCGGCCGTTACGATCTCGCGGCGTCCCCACCACTTGGCGGCGTGATCCAGAAATTTGTCTACGGTCAGAGCATAGGGTTGCATGAGAGAGCGGATAAACGTGAAGAAAAGATCGGCCGCCGGCAGTAAATGCCGGCGACCGATAGGGGGCTCAAGCTAGAAAACCTTTGTCAGGCGTATTCCGTATTGACGCGGCGGACCAGCATAGAGACCGCCGGAATTGTTGGACGCGACATACTGCTTGTTGAGCAGGTTGTCGCCATAGAGCGACACAAGCCAGGTTCCGGTACCCCACTCGAGCTGCGCACCGAGCAGATTGCGCACACCGAGATGGTAGCCCACAGCGGAGTTGTCGAATATGGACGCCCATTGCGACGACACATGTGCAAAGTTCACGCGCGGGGTTAGCGTATTTCCCTCACCGAGATTGAACACATATTGCGCGCTCAAATTGTAGGTAAAGCTGGGTGCGTAGGTGATCGGATTACCCTTCACATTGATGCAGTAAGGCTGGGCGCCACCCGTCGGCCCCGTCGTTGGATTACATGTACCCGGGAAAAGAGCGGCGAGCCGGTTGTATGCCGGATCGATCCCCCAGAAATTGCCGATCTTGGTCTTGAGCAGGCCGACGCTGCCTGTGAAGGAAAACGCTCCAAACGACGCCTGTGTTTCGGCTTCGACGCCATAGTTTTTGGTCACTTCGGGAAGATTGACTTCATAAGTCCTGAGCGGAGCGGCCGGATCAGGCAGCGTGACCTGAAAATCGTTGTACTCCGTATAGAAGGCGTTCACCTGCGTGCGCATGTGCCCATCAAACCAGGATGACCTCTTCCAGCCGAGTTCATAATCAGTGTCTGTCACTGGGCCGAACTGCTGCGGGGTAAAGGCATCGGGCGCGGCGTTCAGACCGCCGCCCGTGTAGCCGGTCGCCACGAAGCCATAAAGGTAATCACCTTCGTTGACTTTCCAATCGATCGCCGCCTTGTAAGTGAGATGAGATGACGACTGTGAGTTGTTGTCGATAGCCGGTGTGCCAAACGGCGTTCCGCCATAATTCCAGAAAATGGCGTCGTTCTTCGAGCGGGTCGTCGTCCAGCGTCCGCCGAGCGAGACCGATACGTCGTCGCTGAGCTTGGCCTCGACCTGACCGAAGGCCGCGAGATCCCGGTTGGTCGTCTTTCCCTGGAACGTATAGGACCCATACTGGAAAAGATTGGCCGGGTTGGGTGTAGGATCGGGGAAACGTGGCCCAACGGTGATGTAGAACTGGTACGGCTTGTTCCAAGTATAATCGTTTTCCTGGCCGTATAGGCCGAACACCCAGGTAATCCGCTGGTTGTCCGGCGAGACAATGTTGAATTCCTGCGAATAGACTTTCTCGCCAACGTTATCGAAGAACAGCCAGTTCCCGTTTGTACCCGGTCCGAAATACGGAAAATCGCCCGGATTTTTCCCATCCGTGAGATCGAGATCGGTGCGCCAACGGGTATTACCGACGTTGTAATCCGAGATGGACTGGAATTTGATGCCGTTCCCAAACAAATAGTCGAGCTTCAGGATCGTACGCTGCATCCGGTCCATACGGCCCTCCGGCGCATCCGCACGGATGTGGAAGAGGTTGCTGTCATGGTAGTCATTGGGGACACCGTAAGGTGCCACAGGAGCGCCGACCGGCAGCAATTGCGAGTAAGGAACGGCGGGAGCAGCGCCGAAATCCTGATAAAGCGCGTCGTATTTAAGCGATACCGTGAGGGCGTTCGTCGGGTGCCAGAGGACGCTCAAGCGTCCGGCCGCTTCCCGCAAACCATTATTTTTATAGCCCGGCTTGCAGCCGTCATATCTGTTGTTGGGACAAGCATCGACCGGATTGCGGTCGATTATGGAATAGAAGCTGTCCTCTCTCTCGCCGAAGCCCGAGACGCGGACCGCTAGCGTGTCGGAGATCGGAATATCGACCGCACCCTGGAACTGCGCGTCGTTATAGTTTCCGTATTGTGCCTGGACATAGCCATCGTAACCGCCGCCGATCACCGGGTCGTTCGTCGTTACGAAAACTGCGCCGCCCGTCGCGTTTTGGCCCACGAAGGTGCCTTGCGGCCCGCGATACACCTCGACGCCCTTGATATCATAGAAGGGTTCCGCGGTCAGATATCCCGGAAAGGTGGAGGCGCCATCGCGGTAGAGGACCACGCCGATCGGCGTCTGGCTGTTGTGCTCGCCCTTGCCGATACCGCGGATGTCGAAGTCGACACCTTGGCCCAGATCATTAACCGTCAGATTGGGCGCAAGGAACTGAAGGTCGTTGACGTTCACCACGTCCCGGTTCTGCAAATCGGCCCCGGTCAGAACGCTTGCCGTTATCGGCGTCGTCATCAGATTCTCGGAGCGGCGTTCAGCCGTCACTACCACTTCCTCGATGCCGCCGCTTGATGCGCTGGCGGATGACCCTGAATTGGCGGACGTCTGCGCATGCGCGCCCCCGCAGCACACAAGCGCCAGAACGGACGCCGACAAGCCTAGCTTGAGCTTCATATATCTCTCCCCCGTTCGCCCGCAGGCGGTCCCCGCACTCTGCGGCGCGTTCACGAAAGCTGGCAGGAAACCGGGTGGCCGTCAATATTCATTCACACGAGGATGAATATCTTTCGCAGATGCACACAGCACAATCTCACCGCAGGAAAAGCGAAGATATTCACTATTCTATTAGTGAATATTGACGAACGCTCCTGCCCGGCGGCATGGTGCAGAAAAACAACGATAAAAAGATTTCGAAGGGGAATACCGGTGAAGGCGACATCCGTCATCTCAACGCCGACCGACGGCGCGAGCGCGCCTGCGCTCGCATCCTCCCGCGCACGCGCCAAGGCGGTGCTTCTCACCTTGTGCTTCGTTTACGTCCTGAATTTTCTGGATCGCTCGCTGATCTCGATTCTTGCAAAACCTATCCAGGACAGCCTGCACATTACCGACGGTCAGCTCGGACTGTTGGGAGGCCTGCTCTTCGCGCTCTTCTATTGCTTCATCGCTATTCCCGTCGGCTGGGTCGCAGACAAGACGAACCGCGTATGGGTGCTGACCGTCGCCTGCGCGATCTGGAGCGGCGCTACGATGGCCTGCGGGATGGCTGCAAACTTCCTGCAGCTCGCGATTGCGCGCATGACCGTTGGCTTTGGCGAAGCGGGCGGCGTCCCGCCCTCTTACGCGATCATCACCGATTACTTCCCGCCAGGCCGGCGCGGCACCGCGCTGAGCATTTACAATCTGGGTCCGCCGATCGGTGCTGCGCTGGGCATCGCCTTCGGCGCCTCCATCGCCGCCGCTTATAGCTGGCGGCAGGCCTTCATCGTTCTTGGCGCAATCGGCGTGGTGGCGGCAATTCTGATCCGCACGATCGTTCGCGAACCGGAACGGGGCGGTCTTGACGCCCCGCCGGCCAACGCAAACGTCGAGATGGCCGCATCCGGCTTCTTTCAGACGATAAAAATGTTCTTTTCACGGCCGTCGCTGGCGCTGGCCGCCGTCGCCAGCGGCATCACGCAGATCGTCACTTACGGTTCGGGAAATTTCACGACGCTTCTGCTCATGCGCGAGAAAGGAATGACCCTCAGCGAAGTCGCAGTCTGGTCTGCGCTTGTGGTCGCCATTGGCATGAGTGCGGGCATCTACGTTTCTGGATGGGCCATCGATCGCTTCGCCCGCCGCTCGAAAGCAGCCTATGCCATTCTCCCGGCGATCTCGCTTGCGCTGGCGCTCCCCCTCTTCATTGCCTTTATCTGGGCGCCGACCTGGCAGCTATCGCTCATCTTCCTGATCGGCCCGTATTTCCTCAACTATTTCTATCTCTCGTCGTCAGTAACTCTCGTGCAGGAAGAAGTGCGGCCCGACCAGCGCGTCACGTCTGGCGCTCTGTTGTTGCTGGTGATGAATTTCACCGGCATGGGCATTGGTCCGACCTTTGTGGGCGAGATCAGCGACTTCTTCCACGCCAGCCATCCGCACAACTCGCTGCAGATCGCGTTCTACATGCTCGTGCCCTTCTATGTTCTGGCGATCGCACTGTTCGTCTGGCTGGCGCGGGTATTGCGAAAAGAATCTCTCATCAACGGAGTATCGGTGTGATGTTTCGCCTTCTCCTGATCTGCGTGGCAGCCGCGCTGGCGCTCGCTGTGCCCTCCTATGCCGGCAATGCACCGATTGTGAATGCGCCAGCCGGTATCCTGAAGGGCCAAACGGAAGGCCCATTGAACGTCTTCAAAGACATTCCCTATGCTCTGCCGCCCGTCGGCGCCTTGCGCTGGAAGGCGCCCGTTCCGATGTCCCGCTGGCAAGGCGTGAAGAACGGCACGGCCTTCGGACCGGAATGTTTCCAGCCCGAAAGCAAGATCGCCAACATTTACAGCGGCGATCCCATCCCCATGAGCGAAGATTGCCTTTCGCTGAACATCTGGGCGCCGGCGAACGCGCATAACGCGCCGGTATTCTTCTGGATTTATGGCGGCGCGCTATGGGGTGGATCGAATGCGGATCCGATCTATGACGGCACGCAGATGGCGAAGCGCGGAATTGTCGTCGTGACGGTCAATTATCGTCTCGGCGTATTGGGCTGGCTGGCGCATCCCGGACTCAGCGCAGAAAACCCGCTCCACATCTCGGGCAATTACGGTCTGCTCGATCAGATTCGGGCATTGCGTTGGGTGAAGGATAACATCGCGGCATTCGGTGGCGATCCTGCAAATGTCACGATAGCCGGAGAATCTGCCGGTGGCCTGAGCGTGATGTATCTCATGGCCTCGCCGCCAGCACGCGGCCTCTTCGCCAAAGCCATCGCCCAAAGCGCCTACATGGTTTCCACGCCGGATTTGAAGGACGCGAAATATGGCGCTTCATCGGCGGAGGACAGCGGCAAAGCGCTAGCAGCGGCGCTGCATGCGCCCGACATCGCGGCCTTGCGCGCGATGGATCCGGCGGCCCTCACCGCAGCGGCCGCGGCGGCTCGGTTTGCACCGTTCGGGGCGGTTGATGGGCATGTATTGCCTCGACAGCTCGTCGATGTGTTCGACAGAGGTGAACAAGCGCATGTGCCGATTCTGGCTGGCTTCAACGCCGGCGAAATCCGCTCGCTGCGTATCCTTGCGCCACCGCCAGCCGCCAGTGCCGCCGCATACGAGAAGTCGATCCGCGATCGCTATGGCGATCTCGCCGGCGCATTCCTGAAACTTTATCCCAGCAGCGATATGCAGGAGAGCATCTGGGCGACGACGCGCGATGCGCTCTATGGCTGGACGGCCGAACGGCTTGTCCGCAAGCAGACGGCGCTGAGCCAGCCCTCCTTCCTCTATCTCTTCGATCATGGCTATCCGGCTGAGGACAATGCCGGGCTTCACGCCTTCCACGGCAGCGAATTGCCCTTCATGTTCGGCACCATGGACCGCACGCCGAAACTGTGGCCGAAAATCCCTGCGACGCCAGAGGAAGCGAAGCTGTCCGAGGCGATGCTGGACTATTGGACGAGCTTCACCCGCACGGGAGACCCACATGCAACGAACGAACCGGCGTGGCCCGCCTACGATTCCACCGCCGGCTATATGCATTTCACCGATACGCCGCATCCGGCGCATCATCTGATGCCGGGTATGTACCGCTTGCACGAAGAGGTGATGTGCCGCCGTCATGCCACGGGCAGCATCGCGTGGAACTGGAACGTCGGCCTCGCCTCTCCGCCGCTGCCGCCCAAGGCGAACTGCCACTGAGATGGGCCCCAATCCGCTCAAAGGCTGGCAACTCAACCCGGCAGCCATCCGCCATGTCGGCTATGATCTCTCGCGCCCCGAATGCATCCTCGCGGAACGCGACGATTCTCTGTGGGTGGCGGACGCGCGTGGCGGCGTCATGCACATCCGGCCCAACGGCAGCCAGAACCTCGTCACACCGTTACAGGACAAAGGTGCAAAGCCGGGAGACGCGCCCAGCCTGTTCGAAGGCACGCTACCGAACGGTCTCGCCTTCGCGCGCAACGGCGACTTGCTGATCGCGAATTTCGGCACGGACACGCTGGATTTGATGACGCGCGACGGCAAAAGCCATGTCCTTGCCGATAGCATCGATGGAAAGCCGTTGGGCAAAGTGAACTTCGTTCTGCGCGACAGCAAGGATCGCCTCTGGATCACTATCTCCACGAAAATCAATCCGTGGGCCGATGCGATCCGCAATGATCTGGCCGACGGCTATATCGTGTTGATCGATAGCCACGGCGCCCGCATCGTCGCCGACGGTTTTCATTTCACCAACGAGATACGGTTCGATGCGAAAGAGGAATGGCTCTATGTAGCCGAAACCTGCGCGCGGCGGATAACGCGCCTTCGCGTGATGCCGGATGGGTCGCTGCGCGATCGCGAAATCTACGGGCCGAGTTCTCTCGGATCCGGGTTTATCGACGGTATTGCCTTCGACGCTTACGGCAATCTTTGGGCAACCATGATCTTCGCCGACCGGCTGGTGGCGATCACCCCCGAAGGCGAGCTGTTGTCCCTGTTTGAAGATGGCGATCGCGAAGCCGCTCTACGGCTCGACGCTGAATTCGACAGCGGCAAGCTTGTTAGTGCCGACACGATGGCGGCCACCGGCGGGAAAATCGCGCCGTGGCTCACCAGCGTGACCTTTGGCGGCGTGGATCTGCGCACCGTTTATCTCGGCACACTGAAAGCCACCAGCCTTCCCTGCTTCATCAGCCCGGTTTCCGGGCTTCCCATGATTCACTGGTAACAAGAGAGCGTCCCATGACCGTTTCCCGTCGCGAAGTGATTGCAGGCGCCACCGCAGCCATTGGCGCAACACAGGTGAAAGTCGCAACGCCGCAGCCGCGCCGGGCGCTGCCCAAAGATTTCCTCTGGGGCACGGCGATCTCCGCCTATCAAAGCGAAGGCAACAACACCAATGCCGATGCGTGGTTGATGGAGAACATGAAGCCGTCGCTCTACAAGGACCGGTCTGGAGATTCCTGTGACAGCTATCATCGCTATGCCGATGACATCGCGATCGCGGCAAAGCTGGGCTTCAACTGTTACCGCATGGGCATCGAGTGGTCGCGGATCGAACCCAACCAGGGCCATTATTCCAACGCCGAACTCGATCATTACGCGAAAGTTCTGGAGACATGCCGCGCACATGGGCTCAAACCCATGGTGTCGCTCAACCATTTCACCGTGCCGCTGTGGTTTGCCGAGCGTGGCGGATTCACGGTACCGGATTCGCCGGAGATATTCGCAGCGTTCTGTGGAAAGGCGGTGAAGCATCTGGGCGGCCTGATGCACATGGCGACGCCCTTCAACGAAGCGAACATCCAACTGCTGGTGCAGATCATGCCCGGTGTTGCCCAATATATTCCCGCGGTGAAAGCGGCCATCGCCGCGGCGGCGCAGGCAACGAATTCACCGAATTTCTCCACCATGGCCTACGCAGATCCGGCAGTATCGACGCCGCTAATGCAGGATGCGCATCGCAAAGCCTATATCGCAATCAAAGCGGTGCGGCCGGAGCTTCTTGTCGGTATTTCGCTCACGACGCAGGACATCCAGCCGGTCGGCCCAAATTCTCTTGCGGACGAATATACCAGGCGGCTTTACGGCGACTGGGTGGAGGTCGCGCGCACGCATGCCGATTTCGTCGGCGTGCAGCCCTATACCCGGTTCCTGGTCGATGACAAAGGGATCGTCATGCCGCCGAAAGGCGCCGTCATCACAGACGCGGGATACGAATACTATCCGCAGGCTGTTGCAGGCGTGATCCGCTGGGCGCACCGGGCCATCGGCAAGCCGATCTATGTCACGGAAAATGGAATCGCGACGGACAATGACGCCCAGCGCATCCAGTTCATCGACGAAGCGCTGGCGAGTTTGCGCACCTGCCTGGACGACGCCATTCCGGTGCACAGCTATCTCTATTGGTCGTTGCTCGACAATTTCGAATGGACGTCGGGCTATTCAAAGCATTTCGGCCTGGTGGGCGTCGATCTTGAAAGCTTCAGGCGCACGCTGAAGCCCAGCGCACTTCATCTCGGCGCAATCGCGCGCGCGAATGTCATTTGAAACATTGCTGCCCGTTAAATCGGTCCATCCAGGTATTTTCCTCGCCAAATTTCCAGGCCCACCGCTGGTGGCGTTGCATCGACGAGGCTTGTTTGCCGGATAGGTGCCACGCGATAAAATATGAGAAGAATCTGCTTTTCTCCATTTCGGCGGCTGCGCCGCCATGGCATTGGAACCATTGAATTTCAAAAATGGCACGCCTAGTTTTCCGCGCCGAAAACCGCGATTATGATGAACGTGCACGCCGATAGGCAATCAAGGGATTCGGGGCCCTATATATAAGTGTCGGATTCACCTGGACTCGCATTTTGGGCGAGCGCCGTTCTGAACAGGGACGGCATAGAACCCGCCGCCTACGCGCGGCTTGCCAATCACCCGAAGTTTATCGAAGCCGCCCGCCAATCCGCGCGCGTGGCCGTTGCCCGCCATACCGGCAATCCGCTGATATCGCGAACCATCAAAGACATCCGCCGGGTCATGTATGGCGTGTTCGTGCTATATCTCGATGCGCGCGGCGAGTTGTCCCTGAAAACCATTCGCGACGTATGCGTCGAGCTCGGTCTTGCCAGCCCAGGCTATGCGGCCGCCATCCTCCTGCGGCTGCGCGTAATGGGCTTTGTCACGCGCGACACCAATGTCACGGATAAGCGTGTGCGGCGCTATATCCCCAGCCCTCTCATGAAAAAGGCGTTCCTCGAATTGCTAGGCAATGAACTGCTCGCCTTCGGAATCATAGAGCCGGAGGCGCTGGCCGCTGCTGAAGCGTTGAAGGATCCAGAGGTATTCCGCTTCTTCGCGCTGAATGGCGGCCGCGGCCTTTCACGTATCCTGAAAAAGGCCGAGCCCGATTTGCTGCACCTGTTCGCAACCCGCGATGTCGGCATCGCGATCCTGCACGAAATCGCACTTTCCGGCAGCAGCGATGACACCTATCCGCCAAAGGGCCCGGTCCGCATGGCCGTGGCTCCGCTTGCGCGCAAGTTTGGCGTTTCCCGCTCGCATGTGTTTCGCCTGCTGCGGGACGCAGAAAAACAGAAACTGCTCCAGCGCGATCCGGATCAGATGACGGGGCGTTTTGAGGAAAGCCTGCGTGGAGCCCTGCTTCGATTTCACGCCAGCGGATTCCTTGCCGTTGCCGCAGGCGCCTATCAGGCGATAAATGACGCCAGCCATCAACCCGCACGCGCGCATTTCTGATGGATTCCGAAAAATCGCCCGACCCACCCGTGAATTGCGCGGCAGCCAAAGATTCCAAGGAATCCAGTGCATGAATTGAAGCGGTATAGCTGCGCAACGCGCGAAGTCGGATACGGGATGGCTCAGGCCGCTGAAACTGCGCTGGCAAAGATGTAGCCCGCGTTGCGAACGGTCCTGATCAAAGACGGATGCTTCGGATCGTCGTTTATCTTTTGGCGCAGGCGTCCGATGCCACGGCACCATGATCGATCTCTATCTGCCGATCGCCGGCGCCATCGCCGACATTCGCCGGGCCGGCTGATGTAAACCCTGCTCCACTTCCATGGCTGGATTTGATGTACGTTGCGGTTTGGCAACTCAACATGGGTGCTCCGCTCCCGTTAGAACGACCAGCGCAATTCACCCCGAACAGCATGATTGCGTGCGGAAGCAGAGAAGGCGCCGTCATATCCCGCTTCGAGGATGATCCCGGGCGAGAGTATCAGATCGATGCCCGCCTGCACGATCGCGGAGTCCGGACGCAACGGTACGCCCTGCACCGTGAACTGCTCCGCCGCGTTTTGCAGCGTCAGCGCCTGTCCGGGTGAGAACCGGTCGAAGGAATGCTGCCAGCCAATGCCGAGCTTGGGCACGATACTCATATCGCTCAGCTTCACATCCGCAAGCGAGAACCGCACGCCCAGCGTGGCATAGGTCGCATCGTCGCTCCTGGCGCCACCCGACAGCGCGCTCAAGCCGCCCTTTTCTGTGAAGGCGCCAGTGCGCGCTGAGATATGTGCAATATCGGTATAGAGTTCGATCTGCGCCGCATCGGTCTGGATCATATAGGCAGCCTCGCCGAACACCTGCGCAGCGCGTTGATGCTCATTGCTCTTATCCGTTTCCGACAGGGCGGCAACGTGGCGTGTGATGTCCACGTCGCCCCAGCCATAATCGCCGCCAAGCTTCAGGGTCAGCGCATCGCCGTTCCATCCGGCATAGGCGATGATATGGCCGTTTCTTCCACTTGCTGTGCTCGCGCGGCCGGGCTCCGAAGCGTTGTTCGACACCACGCCGCCGCCGATACCGGCGCGGAAGCCGTTGCCGAACGGCATGTCCATACCGGCGAGAAAGCCCGAGCTGTTGTGATCGAGCGCGCTGGCGTTCCCATCGCTGTCGATGCCACCATTGCTGTAGAAGCCCGCCCCCCAAACAGAGACACCCTCGCCGGCGAACTGCGCATGATCGAGAACCGCATCGCGAACGATACGGCCGTCCTCGATCATCGCGCTGCGGATGCTGGCGTGAATATCGCCGGACAACTGTCCGAGCGCAGCCGGAACGCCCGCCGTGTCGGTTTTGACGACATTGCCCATCGCGACATAGAGCCCGCCAGTGGAATCGGCCGCCGCGAGCGCCTTGCCCGCCGCGATCTGATTTGGCGTCTTGCCATAAGTATCGAACAAGAACTTCGTCACCACAGCGCCGCCGCTGCCACTTGATCCACCGCTACCCGAACTACCGCCGCTCGATCCGCTGCTGCCCGAGCTGCCGCTGCCCGACCCACCACTGGAACCGCCGCTACCCGAACTGCCACCACTTGATCCACCGCTGGAACCACTGCCGCCCGAGTTGCTGCTGCTCGATCCGCTATTGCTGGGTGGTGGCAGTGCCGAGAGATCGAGTTCAACGTCCGTCGCACTATAAACAATTGCGGAGTTCAGTCCGGCGAATGTTGTGCCTGTAATGCTGTCGAACGTACCGGTGATGCTGGATGCCGTGAGCAACTTGAAACTGCCCGCAGCATAAGTACCCGCGCCCTGGCTGATCGCCAGCGCGCCATTCAACGCCGCGGCACCTGTTGCCGCAATTTGGCCCGCAGTTGTGGGCGTGACGGCGATGGCGGTGACCGATCCATTCGCCAAGGTAAGCGCGCCGTTCACATGCAGGACGTTGGCGCCTCCCGGTGCGATGGTGCCGCCGGATGAGATGATAGTGGCGCCCACCGTGCCATTGCCCCCGAGCGTTGCACCCGATGCGACGGTCACTCCGCTGGAGGCCGCAATCGAACCGTTCACCAGCAGCGTGCCGCCGGTTACGGATGTCACGCCAGTGTAGGTACTAGTGCCGGTCAAGGTCAGGATTCCACTACCGGACTTTGTGAAGGCGCCCGCGCCACCAATCGCTTGGGCGATTGTGGTGTCGAACCCGTTCGTATCGATGGCTCCGCCGCCCGCGTTGAGCGCGATCGCGCGGCCGCTATTGAGTGCGAACGCAGCGCCATATTGCAGCGTGCCACTTGTGCTCGCATCGCCCAGTTGCAGCGGCGCGACGCCGCCCAGATTGCCGTCGGCCGAGACATTCAAGATCGTGTTGCCGTAAACCTCGGTGCCGTTGGCATAGGTGTTCCCCGTATTGGTGAGGACGAGCTTGCCGCCGCCGGTGATCGCAAGATCGCCGGCACCGGAGAGCTGGCCGGACCACGTCACTGTTTGACCGTTGGTGTCATAGACCGGCGCCTGCGGCTGCACGAAATCCGCGTTCTGCGTGTAGGTACCGCCGCTGAGGAATTTGATGGTCGAGCCGTTGAAGAACTTGATCGTCCCGCCGCTCAAACTGTTGGGAGACGATACGGTCAAAGTCGTGCCGGCGGCTACGGTCGTCGTACCGGTCCAGTGGTTCGTTCCCGAAAGAACCTGATCGCCGTGCGCGATGGTCACGCTGCCGCCTGCCCCGCCGTCGTCGATCGTTCCCGAAAAGGTGGTCGATCCGTTGAGGATCGTAAGCGTCTTGGCACCGAGAAGGACGCTGCCGTTGCCGGAAAGCGTCTGGATGGATGCGCCGCCATTCGTCAGGCCCGTGATGTCGAACGTGCCCGCATCTGAGACCTCGCTGGATTGCTGGATCGAGGCGGTACCGGTCAATGCCAGCGTCGAACCGGCGGCGATGGTGGTGAGGCCGGTATAGTTCTGCTGGATGCCAAGGGTGAGTTTTCCGCTGCCCTTCTGTGTGAGAGTGCCGCTGCCGCCAATGACGTTGGAAATTGTAGTCGCTGTAGTGTTGTTGAACACCAGTGCGCCATTGTCCGTCACCGCGGCGGTGCCGAGCGCGCCGTCCTGCGCTCCATTCCCAATGGTGAGCGTGGCCCCGGCATCGATACTGGTAAGGTCCGAATAATCGTTGGCAGCATTGGTGAGGATCAGGTTGCCGCCCTTGACCTCCAATCCGATAGGGCCATCCAGCATCGCGGCCAGCGTGAAGTCTCCCGAGACGTTCACGACCGCCTTGCTGCCGAGATTGGAGCCATCAATCGACGTGATGATGCCAAGGCTGGAGTCGAGAACCGGAGCAACGCCGCCGTCGCCGATGTTGAACGTGCTTCCGCCGAGGATCTCAACGCCCGGCGCCGTCAGATCAGCCCCATCGGCAAACGACGCCGAAGCCGCGCCACTTGTTCCGATGTATAGCGGGGCGCTCGTCAGGGTCAGGCTGGAGCTGGCGCCCGTGACCGAAAGTTTTGCCGCGGCGGTCCCGCCGCCGGATACATACAAACCGGGTGCCGTGAGAGCCGCGCCGTCCTGAATGGATAGCGTGCCGGATTCCACGTCAACATTGGATACGGTCATCGTATTTCCGGACAAGGTGATGCCGCCGCTCTGCACGCAACCGCAAAGCACCAGTGTGCCGATTGCGTTGAAATTTCCGGTTAGCGTCAGCGTTCCGGAGCCGGTATATGCCAATTCATCGGCGGTGATGATGCCGGAGAAGGTGGTGTTCCGGCTGTTTGGCGTGGGCGAGCCGATCGTCCCGCCCACATAAAGATTGGTACCCGCACCAGCGGAGACGGCACCGCCACCGTTTACACCATCGGCAAGCGAGCCGATATAGACATTGCCCAACCCACCGCCGACGGACAGGGTCGTGCCGCTGTCCACTGTATAGTCAGAAGCGGAATCTCCGGCATTCGCTGCGGCGAGCGTCAACGTGCCCGCGCTAATGGCGGTCGTCCCAGTGTAATTGCTTCCGCCGCTCAGGATCAGCGTTCCGGCGCCAGCCTTGATGAATCCTGCAGAGGCGCTGTTCTCCACGATGCCGCCCGATTGCGTGGCGCTATCGGCATTTTCGACATCGAGCTTGGCATTGCCATTCAGAACAAACGTGTTGGCGACATTGATGCCATCGTCGTATTGCACCGCCGTACCATTATCGACGGTGACACTGCCGCTGCCGAAGGAGCTGCTGCCCTTCGCGCGCGCGGTGCCCGCGGCGATGGTGGTGTCGCCTGTGTAGTTGTTGTTGACGGCGAGGACGACCGTACCGGTATCGCCAGCCAACCCTATGGTAAGCGGTTGTGAACCGCTGACATCGCTTATGATGCCGAAAGTGTAAGTGTAGTTCCCAGCGCTCAACGTGCCGCCGCCGGTGCCAAGTTGAATGCTTTCAACCAGAAAGCCCCCAACGCCTGCTTTTAATACGCCGCCATTCAGCACGATCGCACCTGTGCCAAGCACACTGCTGCTGGGACCGGAGGAACCGCCGTTCAGAATGACCGTCGCATCGTTGACCTGCGTTCCGCCGCTATAGGTGTTGAGCCCGGAAACGGCCACCGAGCCGCCGCCCTGGCTGTCCGTGATCGTGAGTGCATGCGTGCCGCCGATGACGCCGGTGAGTGCAAGCGCATGGCCGGTTGCGTCGATTACGCCTGCGGCCGTGTTCATATCCATTGCATTGGCGACGGTGAAATCGCCGCCTGCCTGCAAGATGCCGCCGCCGAAAGTCAGCATGCCGGTGCCGATGGCCGACGAGGTGATGCTGCCAGGCGCTCCCACCGTGTCGACACCGACCCGCAATGTTCCGTTGTTGAGCGTTGTGCCGCCCGAATAAGTGTTCGCGCCTGCTAGCACCAACGTGCCATCGCCGTTGTTCTCCAGCACGCCCGGCGTTCCGGCCGGAACATCAGAGATCGCGCCGCTCAGCGTCGTCGTCAGGCCGCTGGCAACATCGAAGGTGGGATCGCCATCCAGCAGGAAATGATTGGTGAAGGTGCCGTTGGTGGTGGTGAAATGGATGGTCGAGCCAGCATTCATGGTAACATCGCCGGCGCCCATACCCGAAGCACCTGCCACTTCCATCTGCGCGTTCGCACCGAGAACCGCGCCGCCGGACAGATTGTTGAGACCTGAAACCTTGAAACTGCCTGTGCCGGTGATGGTCAACGCGCCGTCGGTACCACCGCTCGACAATGTGCCTGTCAGTTCGGTGTTGTGGCCGTTGGTGTCGAACGTGCCGCCATTGGCGTCGAGATTGATGTCGTTGGCGATGATGTAAGCGCCATCGACTTTCAAAGTGCCGCCATCGAACAGCAGCGCGCCCGACCCCAGTGCGCTCACATTGCCGAGTTCCAGCGTGCCGCCAGTGAGCTTGGTGGTGCCGGAATAATTATTGGCCTGGGTGAGTTGCAGGGTGCCGCCGCCCAGCTTCTGCAAGCTGAGCGCCGAACCGCTGCCGCCAATGGCGCCGGATTGGATCGCAGAATCCGTGCCGTCCACTTCAAGCACCGCGTCGCCCGCGAGTGTGATCGCGTTGGCAAGATTGACGGTGTTTGCATAGACCAGCGTGCCGCCGTTCAAGGTGACACCGCCGCTGCCCAGAGCGCTGCTGTTCAGCGCGCCCAGCGTGCCGGCACTGAGCGTTGTGCCACCGGTGAAGGTATTCGCGCCGCTCAAGTTCAGGGTGCCAGCGCCGCTCTTCACAAGCGATAGCGGGTTGGAGCCGTTATCATCCA
Organism: Pseudomonadota bacterium; assembly: GCA_018242105.1. Classification (GTDB taxonomy): domain Bacteria; phylum Pseudomonadota; class Alphaproteobacteria; order Micropepsales; family Micropepsaceae; genus Rhizomicrobium. The sequence goes on along the minus strand of JAFECP010000020.1, from coordinate 81,532 downwards.
CCGTTCCGGAGAAGGTGTTTGTTCCGGAAGCTTGATTCACGCTCAGCGTGCCGCCGCCGAAGTCCCCTACCATGGCTCCCGAACCGGTCAGGCTGGAGATTGTTTGCGCGCCCGTAATATCCAAAGTGCCGTTCACGGTGTAGGCGCCGCCCGGCAGCGTATTCGCGCCACCTTCGCCCACGGTGACGCCGGAATCGATGACCACCGCTCCGCCGTAGCTGCTTGTTCCTTCGAGCACAATCAAGCCGTTGCTTGTGCCGCTCGTGTCGGTGAAGGTGAGCGTGCCGGCATTTCCGTTCGTGCCGTTCCCGATTCCGCCCGCGAGAAACAGAGACTGACCGTTGGCGTCGATCATGCCGCCATTGGCGTCGATGTCGATGTTGTTGGCGATGGTGTAGCCATTGCCACCGGCTTTCAGCGTGCCACCGCCGAACAGCAGCGTACTCGAACCCAGCGCGCCCGCATTGCCGATTTCCAGCGTGCCGGCAGTGAGCTTCGTGGTGCCGGAATAGGTGTTGGCTCCCGACAGTGTCAGCGTGCCGCTGCCCAGTTTCTGCAAGATGTGCGCAGAACCGTTATCGCCGATGACGCCCGATTGTGTGGCGCTATCCGTGCCATCCACCTCAAGCGCCGTATCACCCGCAAGTGTGATCGCATTGGCGAGGTTGACGGTGTTTGCATAGATCAGCGTGCCGCCATTCAAGGTGACGCCGCCGCTGCCCAGCGCGCTGCTGGTCAGCGCGCCGATTGTGCCAGCATCGAGTGTTGTGCCGCCGCTGAAGGTATTGGTGCCGCTCAAATTCAGAATGCCCGCGCCGGCCTTCACAAGAGAAAGCGCGTTGGAGCCGTAGTCGGCAAGCGTTCCAGAGAATGTGTTTGTTCCCGAGGCAATATCGAGCGTGAGCGCTCCGGTCCCGCTCCCCGTCGCCTCGATCGTTCCGGTGCCGCCCAGGCCGTAAATTTGCGCGTTCACGACGCCCAATGTGCCATCCACCTCGTAGCCACCGACACTGCTGCCCGGCAGCGTGGCCGCCGCGGAGCCCTGCACCACCGTTGCGCCACTGGCGATGACAACATTGCCGCCGAAGCTGCTGGCGCCATCGAGAACGACCGTGCCCGCACCGTTGAAATGGACCGTCGCGAGATTGCTGCCGGAGAATCCGCTGTTGAGCGTGAGCGTGTGCCCGTTGGGGTCGATGGTGCCGCCGAGGCTGTTAACCACGAGAGCGTTGCCGAGTGTGAAATCGCCTTCAGATTCCAGCGTGCCGCTGTTCAGCGTCACCGCGCCGGTGCCGAGTGCGGTGTTGCTGCCCACGCCCAGAATCCCGCCGAGGATTGTGGTGCCGCCGGCATAGGTGTTGGCGCCGGTGAGAATTTGCTTCGTGCCCGGCGCGCTGTTTATCACCAGCGCCAGCGTATTGGCCGGGAACGTCGGCGTGCCGTCGGAAATCGTTCCCGCGAAGGTCGTGGTGCCGCTGGCGGGCGCGATGGTGAGCGTTGCCGCCGCGCCGCCATTCAGGACCTGGCCACCCGCATTGCCCGCGAGCGAACGGATCGTCCCGGAGAACCCGTTTAGATCCAGTATGCCTCCACCGCTTGTTGCCCCGCTATTGTTCACAACATAATCGGAATTCGCTGACAACCCGGTGGCGGAGGAGAGGTCCACGATGCCAGAGGCAATCGTGGTGGTGCCGGAATAGGTGTTGTTGCCAGACAGCAACGTGTGGGAACGGCCCACGGCGGTATCGGCGAAAGTGATGCCGGTGCTGCCAGTGATATTGCCGGGCAATTGGACGAAATAACCGTTGCCGTCGATGGTGCCGCTGCTCGCGCCCAGTGTGATGTCGTTGGCGATGGTGTATGCCCCGCCGAATTGCAGCGTGCCGCCATTGAGCGTGAGCGCGCCGGTGCCAATGGCGGAAGACGTGATCGCGCCATGCGAGCCAACGGTATCGATACCCGCCTGCAGCACACCCGCTTCGATTGTCGTCCCGCCGGTGTAGGTGTTCGCGCCGGATAGAATCAGCGTGCCCGCGCCTGTCTTTTCCACCACGCCGGGATTGGTGGGGCCGGTCGCGTCGTCGATGACGCCGCTGACGGTTTGCGTCGTGCCGCTCGCGACATCGAAAATCGGATCGCCGGTGATGTGGAAGTCGTTCGTCGTGGTGAAGCTAGAGCCGGTGAACTGAATCGTTGTGCCTTGCGCCAGCGTGACATCGCCACCGCCCAGCGCGGTAGCGTTTATGGACAGCGTGCCATCATTGACCGTGGTGCCGCCGGTATAGGTGTTGGCGCCGGTCAACGTCAGTGTGCCGGTGCCGTTCTTCACCAGCCCGCCTGTGCCGCTCAGATTCACACTCACCGAACCGGAATCGAATCCGAGCGCGCTCGAACCGCTGGACAGCGTGCCCGCGCCGGTGATCGTGCTGCCGGAAAGAAGATTAAGCGTGGTTGCGATGAGTTGAGCGCCGGAATTCAACGTCAGCGTTGCGCCATTCTCATTGGTGAAGGTGGACATCGAGATGGAGCGGCCGGTGTCGATGGTGAGGCCGCCATGGTTGTCGAAGGTCGTGATGCCGGAGACGTCATGCGTGCTATCCACACCTGTAACCAGGAACGTGGCACCGTTGTTCAGCGTCACACCGCTACCAAACGTACCGGACGCAGTCGTGGCGCCGTAAAGATTGAAGCTTCCGGCAGTTCCACCGAGCATCGCGATATTGTTGGTGGCACCCGCCAGTGTGACATTGCCGACGCTTCCGCTGCTGTTCTGAAAGCTCAGATTTGCGCCCGCGTAGATATCGCCTATGGTGCCGGCGTTCACGATGCTGTTGGTGCCGCCGGTCAACTGAATGGCGTATGCCGTTCCGCTGCCAAGCCCGCCCGAAATCGTTCCGCTGCTGTTGTTGGTGATCGTCAGGTTCTTACCGAGAATGCCGACGCCACCCGGCTGCGGGCGATATTCTTGCACTCCGTTAGGACTCGGATATGCGTTCTGATTGTCGCCGCCGCCAATACCGCCTTCGATCGTTCCGCTATTGATGATCGTCAGGCCGCTTGAACTTGTCGCCGTGATTCCGTTGCCGCCCCGGCCACCCGTACCGTTGCCTGCCTGAACCGGATTTGAAAACGAATAGTAGCCGTTGCCATTTCCGCCGTATGCACCTGGTCCACCACCGACTCCGCCACCGCCACCATTGCCGCCAAGGATCGAGCCATTGTTTGTGACGCTCGTGCCACCAGTTACGAAGATGCCGGATCCGCCGCCGCCGCCGCCGCCGCCGCCGCTCTCGTAGTAGTTCGAACTGGAATAGTTTTGGCCGCCACTACCGCCGTTTCCGCCGATGCCGCCCGTCACAATGGCATTGTTGATCAGCGCACCTGATGATGCTGTTGCGCCAACGCCGCCCGCGCCGCCGCCGC
>JAFECP010000020.1:73394-78060 GCA_018242105.1 Pseudomonadota bacterium | reverse complement strand
CGCCGCCGGATGCAGAAGTGCCGCTGCCATCGCCCGCACTGGCGCCGCCACCGGCGCCACCTCCAACCCCTCCCGTCATGCCGCTGTAACTTCCGCCACCACCGTTCCCGCCATTGTTACCGGTCGTGTTTGTCGAGATCGTGGTGTCGGCATACGCGGCAGGCGCGTAGGACAGCAGTGGCATATAAATAAGTGCTGTCGCCGCCGCGATTGCTGTCGCGCGGCGCAACAGACCGTTATGCGCGCGGCTTCCGCGCTCAAACAGGTTCATCTTACGTCCCCGCGCCCACGCAGGCCGTTGCGCGGCATTGCGCGCGGCCTTGTCGCTTTCGCGACAATTCATGCGGTCTTTAAGAGTGGCTACAATTCGTGGCAAATTGAGCATTATGGAAACTCAACCGTTTGATTCAGTTACGTTTAAGATTGTTCAACGGGCGCGCGATGCGTTTCTGCGCGAGGGCTATTCGCGGCTGACGATGACCGAACTGGCGGATTTCTGCGGCCTGACGCGGCGCGGCCTTTACCAACATTTCAAATCGAAGGAAGACCTGCTGCGCGCCACCCTGCGCCTGCAAAACGCCGAAGGCTTCACGGCCGCGGAATGGGTGGTGGAAAAGGAACTGGCGCGCGGCGGAAGCGCGCTGGATGTGGTGGCGAAATGGCTCGATGCGCGCTTCGGCAACGTCCGGCGCCAGATCGTGCAAAGCCCATACGGCGCGGAAATCAACGCCAAAGCGTTCGAAGTCGGTAACGACATCATGATCGAGATTTCGGCGGACACGCATGCGCGCATGGCCGAGCTGATCGACACGCTCTGCGCCCGCAAATTGCTTCGCCTGCGCGAGGGCCAGTCTTCCGCCGATGCCGCGCAATTGCTGGCCGACGGCGCACGCGGCGTCAATCAGCAGCGCCCGGCCATTCCCGTCAGCCAGCTCGCTCCGCGTTATCGCCACATCGCCGAGGCGATTCTGTATGGATGCGCCGAAACGGTGAGGCGCGATTGACCGTTGCGCCGCATGAGATCGAAACAAAATCTTCTGCCCCCTGAAAATTAGCATCGAAAAAGAAGCCAACAGGCCAATTGGTAGCCGCGGGCATTTGCGTGGCGCGATGGCCAACTGTGGGAGCATTTTGCGGGATGTGATCGCCTGCCGCCGCGCAGGACCACATCAACCAGTTGAAATTCCTGATGTTATGTCGCGCGGCAGCATGTTTTCCGCGCCGCCTATTATCTACATATACAATGAACGCAGGCGCGGTTCAGCGCCCCAAAATCGTTTGGCCAAAAACTCCGCACTTCAGCCTTCGTCCGATGGAGAGGCGCCGGTCATCACCGCGGAGGCTCCCAAACTCGTACCCCTTTGGGCTACCTCCTGCCCTAGAACGACGATATCGCATCTGCTAATCCTTCGGCGCTCCCCGGAAAAAGAAGGGGCGATGGATGGACACAAGAAGAGATGGTTCAAAAATCCTAGAACTTAAGCCGATTTTTTGAAGGTCTTGAACTTCCTCCGGCTCCGCCACTTCCAGCTTTCCGGCTGTTCCTGGACATTTCCCGAAGATTTCGCAGACCCTAGAAAAATCAGCGTTTTGAACGACATATGTTTGTCCGTCTCCGCCAAAAGCACTCGTGATGGATGGCAGCGAAAGAAAAACTTCAACAGCTTGGAAGACATCCTGCGCGTTTCGCGTGCAAGTAAAAGATCAACCGACATCAGCGATCAGAAATTTCAATATCCGTTGAGCGGCAAGCTTTCAGATGCGAAAGTTATCTTTCAAAACGCAATTGCGCGGAGGTTGCTCCGTGTATCGCCGAAATCAAGTTGAAGCTTATTGTGATCGTGCGCGAAAACGCGTGAAGAAAAAGCCAATATCGCAATCAGCGCCGATTTCGACGCGCTTACTTGGCCGAGTGATATCAAGTTCCTAGAATTGCCGCTGCCGAAAGGCCTGGCGCGCCATAGACTTGGCTGTAGGCCGTGCGCGGCTTCTCCACCTGGCGCCCGTGCGCGCGGCCGCGCAGTTGCTGCACATTCTCGTAGATCTGCCGCAAGCCTGAAGCGCCGATAGGTTCGCCGCAAGCAAGGCATCCACCGTCGGTGTTGATGGGCAGCTTGCCACCAAGACGCGTTGCGCCGTCCGCGATGAGCTTTTCCTGTTCGCCATCCTTGCACAGACCATTCTCCGCCATGTGCATGATCTCCGCGCCGGATTCCGTGTCCTGAATCTGCGCGACGTCAATGTCCTGCGGACTCACGCCAGCCATTTCATACGCAGCTTTCGAAGCGATCTCCGTCGGCGATGGGCCGCGCTGCACGTCCAGCGACGGCGAAAAAACTTCGAACGATCCGTTCACGCGCGTGCGCACGGCAGCGCCGCGAATGCGCGGGCCTGCCAGTCCCAACTCACGCATCTTCTTGCCCGATGCGAGGATAAGCGCGGCCCCGCCTTCCGCGGGCGAGCAGAACATGAACTTGGTGAGCGGATCGCTGACCATCTGGGAATTCAGGATCGTCTCGGCGTCCACCGGCTGCTTGCGCCAGCTATGCGGCGCCTTCGCACCGTTCTCGAACGCCTTTTCCGCCACACGCGCTAGCGTCATCGGCGTGATGCCATACAGGCCCATATAGCGCTGAATCTTCATGGCGAAGAATTGCGTGGTCAGCATCATGCCCGTCTCGCCGTACCATTTCGGCAAGCCCCACGCTTCCGGCTCCGGATTGAATGCGCCGCGCGGATGTTTGTCGAAACCCAGCACCACGCCCAGATCGAACTCGCCGGACTTGATCGCCCAATAGCCGGACAACAGCGCGGAGCCGCCGGTGGCGCAGCCATTCGCCACGTTGATGAACTGCACACCGGTCAATCCCAAGCGCGGCAGCATCGCATCGGCATTGCCTGCCGCGGACGATCCACCGAATGCGAATTGAATATCCTTCCATTCGATGCCCGCATCCGCCAGCGCCTCGCGCACGGCGATCACGCCCTGATCCAAGCCGCTCTTGTCGTCATGGCGACCGAAAGGATGAATGCCAGCACCGACGATATGAACTTCGCTCATGGCTCTCTCCTCATGCGGCGGGACGGAAGGCGTAGGTCAGCGGCGCATCGCCGGCAGCGCGCGCGAACGGCACGGTGTCGAGTTTCATTTTCATGCCGATCTTCAGGTGTGACGGATCGTCGGTCTCAATGCGCGTCTCCACGATGATCTGGCCCGGGAGCTCCACATAGCCAAGTGCGAAGGGCCTGAAGCTGCGCTCGTCGTCCGCGCCGGAATAAGGCGGCGATTTGGGACGGAAGCGTTGCACGGTGAACGACCACAGCGTGCCTTCGGCCGCCAAGGGCAGCTTGTCGAACTCGGCCGCTTCGGGCCCGGATGGAAAGGGAAAGACAAAGCGCCCGCTGCGCTTGTGGCGGCCGCCGACGAGATATTGCCCAGAGGGGTCCAGCAGGTTTGGGGCGATCGGATCGGGCATGGCGACTCCGGAGCGGCATATTTTGTTGGCTTTCCAGCCTATCAGCCTCTACAAAAAAGTCACTACTGACTTATACAGGACAATTAGATTGTTTCTGGATTCGGCCACTTTGGAGCTGGGGTGCGGGGGAGGATGAAGATGGACGCGAAAGAGGCCGCATCCCTGGGCGAGGTGGCACGCATCCAGGCTGAAGCGCACGGCGAGGCTATCGCCTTCCAGTTCGAAGGTCGCAGCACCAGTTTCAGAAAGTTCGACACCCATGCAAACAGGATTGGGAACGCCCTACTCGCGGAGGGCCTGAAGAAGGGGACACGCGTCTGCTACCTCGGCAAAAATAGCGACCATTATTATGAGGCGCTGTTCGGCGCGGCGAAGGCTGGCATGGTGATGGCGCCCGTGAACTGGCGCCTCGCGCCGCCGGAGATCGTCTACATCGTGAACGATTGCCGCGCGGAAATTCTGCTTGTCGGTCCAGAGTTCATTGAGCTTGCGCGCAAACTTGCGCCGAAGTTGCCGTGTGTCCGCCGCATCATCGCCATGGAAGGCGGCGCGCCGGAATGGACGGGTTACGAATCCTGGCGTGACGCGCAGAGCGACACGCAGCCGAATGTCGCGATCGATTGGAACGACGTCGTCGTGCAGCTCTATACCTCCGGCACGACGGGGCGGCCCAAGGGCGCGATGATCCGCCATTCCGGTATCCTCGGCATGCGCCGCCAGAATCCGGAAACGCAGGCCGAGTGGAACAAATGGTCGTCAGATGACGTGAGCCTTGTCGCCATGCCGGTGTTCCACATCGGCGGCACGGGCTGGGGCATCACCGGCATCGTGAACGGCGCCAAGGGCGTGGTGGCGCGCGAATTCGATCCCGGCAAGGTTCTGGACTTCATCGAGAAGGACAAGATCAGCAAGATATTCATGGTGCCCGCCGCCATGCAGATCGTGGTGCGTAATCCGCGCGCCCGCGAGGTCGATTACTCGCGGATGAAGTACATCCTTTATGGCGCTTCCCCCATCCCGCTCGATCTGCTGCGCGAATGCATGGAGGTGTTCGGCTGCGGCTTTGTGCAGATGTACGGCATGACGGAGACGACCGGCACCATCGTCGCCTTGCCGCCGGAAGATCACGATCCCAAAGGCAATGCGCGCATGCGTTCCGCCGGAAAGCCTTTGCCCGGCGTGGAGATCGC
>JAFECP010000020.1:46462-73289 GCA_018242105.1 Pseudomonadota bacterium | reverse complement strand
GGCGACGCCGGCTATGTCGATGAAGATGGTTACGTCTACATCCACGACCGCGTGAAGGACATGATCATCAGCGGCGGCGAGAACGTCTATCCCGCTGAGGTGGAGAGCGCGATCTACGGCCATCCCGATGTCGCGGACGTCGCCGTGATCGGCGTGCCGGACGAGAAATGGGGCGAAGCGGTGAAAGCCGTGGTAGTGAAGAAACCAGGCCGCGAGCCGAAGCCGGACGACATTATCGCTTACGCACGCGAACGGATCGCCGGGTTCAAGGCGCCGAAATCCGTCGATTTCATCGAAGCCCTGCCCCGCAATCCCAGCGGCAAGATCCTGCGCCGTGAACTGCGCGAGCCCTATTGGGCAGGCAAGGAACGCCGCGTCAACTGAACGAGGGAGAACGCCATGAGCGTCGTGGCAGCTTTCGTCGCGAACGGACGGCTCGCCGATCCAGCCCTTCGAAGTGGGCATGGCGCCCGTTCTGAAGCGCATACCGATCCAGATGGAAACGCTATGCGACTGGGCGATCCGGCAGGGCTGGTCAGATCGCGCCAAGCGTCCGCCCGCGGGATAGTCAGCCGCGCGCCCATGCTTTGGCCTCGGGTGACGCGACCCAGCGAATCGCATTGCTGATCAGCCGGTGGTAGTTCGCGTCGGCGTAAGTCGGCGGCCCATCGCCGGGCTGCAGATAGACCAGCGGCGATCGGCGCGCGCGCTTCACCCACCCAACGAGGTTCGATCCGTCTTCGTGCTGCCAGCCTTCGTTTGAGTATAGTGTGCCGGTGATCGCCTTCGTCGCGGAATAGAAATTGTCGCGCGTGAAAGCGTGGCTTGACCGCAGCAGGGGCGTGACGGAATCTTCGAACACTTCCGAAAGATAAAGTTCATCCGTCAGCGAGAAGCGCGAAGGAATGCCTTCGAGAACTGGATGCGATGCGACCGTGGAGATATTGTGCGCCACATCATGCCGGTAGCCGGAATCCGGCCGCGCTTGCCCGCGCAACGCCGCGGGCTTGTAGAGGAAGCGCCCGCCCAGCAGTTCGGCATATTCCTCCCAGGCCGGCCAGCCCGCGATGGCATGATGCAGTGCGACGATCCCGAAACCGGAATCCAGCAGCGCGCGAAACCCGCGCTTGAAGTCCTCGGAAGGCTCGACAAACCGCGCGCCGTTGCGAAAGTCGATGCCCGGCATGTCATAGAGCACCAGCGCGTCGAAACCTTTCACCCCCTCCGGCGCCATCAGGTTCTGCACGGCGGGCTGCTCGACAAGCGAGGCGCTCACGCCCTCCATCTCGTCGAACATCGCCATGAAAGGATCGCGCAGATAGGGATGGCCCTTCGCCGCGACGAGGACGTTGAGCTTCTCCCCATAGCGGACGATGGGCATCAGGCGACTTTCAAAAGCTGCTTGCCGAAATTCTCGCCGCCGAACAAACGCATCAGCGTGCGCGGCGCGTTCTCAAGCCCGTGCTGCACGTCTTCCTTGTATTTGATGCGGCCTTCGCGAATCCATTGCGTCACGCGCGCCCGCGCCCAAGGATACTCGCTCTGGAAATCGAGCACAATGAAGCCAGACATCGTCGCGCGCTTGAATATGAGGTTGAAATAGTTCTCCGGCCCAGCAGGCATCTGGCCTAGCTCGTAACGTGAAATACCGCCGCAGACGACTACGCGCGCATGTAGCGCCAATTCGCCCAGAAGATCGTTGAAGATCTTGCCACCGACATTGTCCCACAGCACGTCGATGCCGCCGGGCGCCAATTCCTTGATCTGCTTGCGCACACTGCCAGCCTTGTAATCGACCGCGGCATCGAAGCCGAGTTCGTCGACCAGCCATTTGCATTTTTCCGGCCCGCCGGCGACGCCGATCACCTTGCAGCCCGCGATCTTGCCGATCTGCCCGACAACAGAGCCGGTTGCGCCAGCCGCGCCGGTGACGACAAGCGTGTCGCCCGCGAAGGGCTTGCCGATCTTGTTAAGGCCGAAGAAGGCTGTCATCCCCGTGGTGCCGAGCACACCGAGATTGCCAGAGAGCAGATCGTTGTCTTCGATCTTCAGTAAATCCTTCGCCGCGAAGGTCGGATGATCCTGCCAGCCGATCTGGCCCATCACCTTGTCGCCGGGCTTGAACACGGAGGAACTGGATTTGACCACTTCGGCGATGCCGGAGCCGCGCATCACTTCGCCGATCTCCGTCGGCGCGACATAGCCGCCGACATTCTCCATCCATCCCTTCTGCGCCGGATCGAAGCCAAGGAAAAGCGTCTTGAGTTGTACCTCTCCAGGCTCCGGCGCGCGCACGGGTTTCTCCACCCATTCGAAATCGGAATCCTTGAGCGGGCGCCCGGTCGGGCGGCCCGCGATCAGCCATTGATGATTGACGGTCATGGAAGCACCTTACGATTTCAAAGCGGTCCGGCGGCGGCGATCCAGCCGCCATCGGCAAGAAGTTCCGCGCCGGTCATATAGGAAGACTCGTCGCTGGCCAGGAATAGCGCGCACTCGGCCATCTCGTCCGACGTCGCCATGCGGCCGATGGGTTGCAGCCCCTCGAAATATTTGCGCGTGCCTTCCGGATCGCCGCTGGCGTCGAACGCCGCCTGGTTCATCGGTGTATCGATGGCGCCGGGATGCAGCGAATTGCAGCGGATGGTGCGGTAGTTGCGCGCGCAATGCACCGCGACGGATTTGGTGAGGAAGCGCACGCCACCTTTCGAGGCCGTGTAGGCAGCGGCAGATGCCAACCCCATGAAACCGGCGATCGAGGAGACATTCACGATGGAGCCTTTGGGGCCGCCGGGATTGTCCTTCATCGCGGCGATGGCGTGCTTGCAGCCGAGCATGATGCCGGTGAGGTTGACACCGAGCACCTTGTTCCACACATCTAGCGTCGAGTCTTCGATGGTTTGCGGAATGAAGACGCCGGCATTGTTCATCAGCACATCGAGCCGACCGAACGTGCCGCGCGTTTCCGTTAGCACCTTGGTCCATTGCGCTTCGTCGGAAGTGTCGTGATGCAGGAAAATCCCGTCGGCCTCTTTGGCGACCGCACGGCCTTTCTCGTCCTGCACATCGGTGACAACGACCTTCGCGCCTTCGCGGGCGAAGATGCGCGCGGTGGCCGCGCCGATGCCACTGGCCCCGCCGGTGACGATGGCAACCTTGCCCTTGAGACGATCCACCATCAGCCGAGTTTCCTTACCGGATTGCCGCCGTCCCAATTCTTCGCCGCGTCGCGCATCATGGCGAAGAACTCGCGCCCGCCCGGCGCGGATTTCAGGATCTCGACCATCGTACCCGGCCCGCCGCCGGTATCGACATAGATGACCTCGCCGCCGTTCGGCACGCGGCCTTCCTGCGCGATGGCCACGCCGGCGTCTTTCACCGCGGCGCGCGCGGCGGCCATGTCGTCCACCAGGATGCAGACATGGTGCAGGCCCTCACGGCCCGCGTCCCGCCACTCCTTATATATAGAGGGCGTGGCGTTGTGCTGGCGTATCAGCTCGATCTGGATGTCGCCCCAGTAACCCAGCACCATCGAGAAATCGATATCCGCCGGTTTGCCCTTGTATTTCACGCCGTCCAGCTTGACGTGATCGAGCGCGAAGAACGGCCCTGCGCCCATCGTCTCGATCCAGAACTTCAGCGCGCCGTCGAAATCGGCGGGCACATAGGCAAGCTGCATCATCTCGCCCAAGGCCGTGATGGAATTTTTGCGGCTCATTCGGCGGCTTCCTGCATGGCGGCTTTCGGAAGCGGCATGCCCGCGCCTTCGGCAATGTCGCGATGCTGGTTCTGCAGCGCGATCTCCTGGCGGCCGTACACGACGGTGGTACCCTTGGGCATCATGGTCATATTGCGCCAGCCTTCGGCGGCGGTGACGTAGTCTTCCGTGATCACCACATGCGCGGTGGCATCGAACCCAGATTCCACTTCCTTGCGATACTCGTCGGAGTTCACACCGCGCGGCGCATAGATGGATTTGTGCGTGACGGTCTCGCCCACCTCTTCACCCGGAAAATGGCGGAACAGCGTGGTGTAGCTGTAACCGGGCCGAACAGATCCCACGAAGATGATCGTGTTGGGATAGAGATAGTGGATGCCGCTTGGGCCATTCAGCGGCCATTCCGATTCCGGCTTGTCCGCCCATGTCTCCATCTCGCGGCTGGCGAAGCCCACGCGATGATGCCGGTCGAACTTGTCATAGACCGTGATGTCGTTGCGGAAATAGGGCGCCAGCGTCGCCTTGTGCAACGCCGCGAAATGATAGCCTTCGCCATAGGTGTCCAGCGCGTATTTCCAGTTGGACTTCACCGGCAGCTCACCAGCTTTGACGAACTCGCACTGATCCAGCTCCAGCGCTTCCAGCACCGGCGCGAAGGAGCCCAGATGCTTGTCGATATCCATCGTGCTGCCGGGCGTAGCCTGCACGAAGACAAGGCCAAAGCGCTCCGCCGCCGGAACAGAAATCAGATGCTCGCTCTGCGCGAGGCCGTCTTCGAAGCGATCCCTCTCGGGCACAGCCGCCAGTTTGCCCTTGTTGTCGAACGACCAGCCGTGAAACCAGCAGGTGAAAAGCTTGGCCGTGCCCTCCCGCTCGCGCACCAGCCGCGCCCCGCGATGCATGCAGATGTTCAGGAAAGCACGCACCTCGCCGTCGCTGCCGCGCACCACGACGATGGGAACGCCCGTCTCGTCGAACAGGCGGTAGCTGCCCGGTTTGGGAAGCTGCGACGAGAGGCAAGCGACGACAGGCGTTTCGCGGAACAGCTTCTGCCGCTCGGCGGCGTGGCGCACCGGATCGGTATAGACCGATACGTCGTTGCGCATGGTGGTGGGCGCAAGGTCCGAGGTCTTGTTGCGGACATGCGCCGCCATGCGCCGCGCCTGCGCCAGCCATCCGGCTTTGCGAGCTTCCTGTGTCATCGCCATCTGAAGATCCTTTCGGGTTCAGTCGAATTTCATCACCGCGCGCACCGCCGCTTCGATGCGGCGCGGATTGGGCATGTATTCGTCTTCCAGAACCGGCGCGAATGGCACCGGCGTGTGCGGGCAGGTCACCGATTTGATCGGCGCCTTCAGCGACTTGAATCCCCTGTCCGCGACGATGGCGGCAACATCGGCCGCGAGCGAGCAGCGCGGCGGACTTTCATCCACCAATACCAATCGGCCCGTCTTCTCCACGCTTTCCAGGATCGTATCCTCATCCAGCGGCGAGGTCGTGCGCGGATCGACGACTTCGGCGTTGATCCCGTCTTTCGCTAGCGTTTCCGCCACGGCCAGCGCGCGGGGAACCATAGGGCCGAACGCCACAAGCGTGATATCCTTGCCCTCGCGCGCCACACGGCCTTCGCCGAATGGGATGCGATAGGCCTCGTCCGGCACTTCGACTTCCGTGTCGTAAAGTGTCTTGGCTTCCAGATAAATCACCGGATCGTCGCCGCGCAGCGCCTCGATCATCAGGCCCTTGGCGTCGTAGGCGTTGGATGGCATCACGACCTTCAGGCCTGGCACCATCGTGAACAGCGGATGCATGGACTGGCTGTGCTGCGCGCCGGCGCGGAAGCCCGCACCGATGGTGGCGCGGATGATCATCGGCGTTTTCGCCTTGCCGCCGAACATGTAGCGGAACTTGGCGGCCTGGTTGTAGATCTGGTCGAAGCAGACACCGACGAAATCCACGAACATGATCTCCGCGACCGGGCGAAGCCCGGTAAGCGCCGCGCCCGCCGCCGCGCCGACGATGGCGCTTTCGGAAATCGGCGTGTCGATCACACGGGTGGGGCCGAACTCTTTATAGAGGCCGCCCAATACGCCAAAGACGCTGCCGACCACGCCGACATCGCCGGTGGCGCCCTGCCCGCCCGCGACGTCTTCGCCGAGAATAATGATATCTGGGTTGCGCCGCATCTCGCTGCGCAGCGCGTCGTTTATTGCCGTGCGATAAGATTTCTTTGCCATGGTGCCTCAGTAGCGAGCGTAAACGTCTTTTTCGAGCGACTTCAGGTCGGGCGGCGGAGCGGCGATAGCCGTCTGCGCGGCGTCCTCAACTTCGGTGAGAATGGCTTTCTCAATCGCGTCCAGCTCGGACGCTTCGAGAAGCTTCGCCTCTGTCACCTTCTTGCGGAACAGCGGCAACGGATCGTTCGCGCGCGCTTCCTTCAATTCGTCCGCGGTGCGATACGCCTGCGGATCGCCGACGAAATGGCCAAGGAAGCGATAGCAGCGGATTTCCAGCGCATAGGGGCCATTGCCCGCACGGCAATGTTCCAGCGCGCGGCCCATTGCTTCATGCACGGCGAAGAAATCCACGCCGTCCGCGACTTCGGCCGGCATGCCGAAGCTTCGCGCCCGGTCCGCGATAGAGCCGCCACCGACCGAATAGCTGGCCGCGGTGTGCTCGCCATAGCCGTTGTTCTCGAACACGAATATGGCAGGCACTTTCAGCACCACCGCCATGTTCATCGCTTCGAACACCGTACCCTGGTTGGATGCGCCATCGCCGGAGAACGCGACCGACACGCGGCCCGTCTTCTTGTATTTCTGCGTTAGCGCCGCGCCCACGGCGATGGGCGGTGCACCGCCCACGATGGCATTCGCGCCCAGCATGCCTTTGGACAGATCGGCGATGTGCATCGAGCCGCCCTTGCCGCCGCAAAGACCGCCGGCCTTGCCCATAATCTCCAGCATCATGCCCTTCACGTCGCAGCCCTTGGCGATGCAATGGCCATGGCCACGATGGGTGGAGCCGATAAGGTCTTCATCGGTGAGATCGTGGCAGACACCGACACCGGAGGCTTCCTGCCCGAGATAGACATGCGCGAAACCAGGAATGTTGCCGGCGGCGAATTCTTTCTCCACGCGCTCCTCGAACGCACGGATGGTGAACATCCGCTGATAGGCCCGTTTCAGTTCGTCGCGGCTCAATTGCATGAGCGTCTCCTTTTATGTCAGTCCGCGCCACGCCCGCCGTCCGCGGTCAATTCCGCGCCGGTGATGTAGGCAGAGTCATCGCTGATGAGAAATGTGATCGCGTCGGCCATGTATTCGGGCAGGCCGATCATCTTGAGCGGCGTATCGTCCGCGAAGGCATCGGACAATGCCTTGTCGCCGCCAAAGGTACCGGTGATCATGGGCGTCCAGATCACGCCCGGATGCAGGGAGTTCACACGCACACGGGGCGTCATTGCCGCGCCTTCCATCGCCGCCGCTTTGGTCATCGCCGTGATTGCGCCCTTGGTGGCGCAATAAGCGATGGCATTCGGGAAGCCGACCTGCCCCATAAGCGACGACACGTTGACAATCACCCCCTGTGTCTTCGAGGCGGCGAAGGATTGGAATGCCTGCCTCACCCCTAGGAAGGTGCCTTCCACGTTGATCTCGTAGATATTATCGAAGTCTTCTTCCGTGGTGTCCGCGAGCGGCTTCACGAAAAAGATTCCGGCGTTGTTCACCAGCCCGTGCGGCGCGCCGAAGCGTTCGATGGTTTTCGCGAAGACATTTCGCCAATCATCCTCGCTGCGGATGTCGTGACGTAGATAGAGGCATTGGCCGCCCAGGTCACTCACCAGCGCCGCGGTTTCCAGGCCGCCTTTCTCATCGCGCCCTGTGGCGACGACCTTCGCGCCTTCGCGTGCCAGTGCCAGGCAGGCCTCGCGGCCAATACCCTTTGTGGCACCAGTGATGATGATGATGCGGCTGGCGAGCTTGCCGGTCATTGCGCCGTCCATCCGCCATCGATCACGAGTTGGGTGCCGGTGATAAACTTGCCGCGATTGCTCGCGAGGAAAAGCACGGCGTTGGCGATGTCATCGGGATGGCCGAATTTTCCCAATGGAAGGCGCAGCGCCATGACTTTCTCATCGAACATCGCCGTCATGTCCGTGCGGATCATGCCGGGATGAACCGAGTTGACGCGGATTTTCTCCGCGCCAAGCTCCAGTGCAGCGGCTTTCGCCATCAGACGCAGGCCGCCCTTGGCTGCGGAATAGTGGACGTAACCGGGCACACCGACCATGCCCACGATGGAGGACATCAGAACAACCGAACCGCCATCGCCGTGCTTGCGCATCGCCGCAACGCAATGCTTCAGACCCAGGAAGGGGCCTTTCATATTGATGCGATTGAGTTCGCGAAACTGAGCAAGCTCCATCTGCGCCGCGGGCACGTTGTTCGAAAGGCCCGCATTGGCAACGAGAATATCCACACGGCCGAACGCTTCCTGCGCATGGGCCAGCACTGCGGTCCAATCCGCGTCCGAACCCTGATCGGCCCTGACGAAGATCGCGTCGTGTCCATCGCCCGCGATTTCCCTGGCGACCGCCGCGCCCGCTTCGGCGTTGCGGCCCGTGATCACGACAGACGCGCCGTTGCGCGCGAACTTCGCGGCCACAGCCTTCCCGATTCCGCGCGACGCGCCGGTGACGATTGCCACCTTCCCGGCCAATTCACGCTCGGACTCGGGCTTCTGCAACGCACTCTCCCTGCGTGTCCGGCGCACCGCCGCAACCTGGAGCCATTTGGCGGGCGCCGGGATGAATACGGCTGCAGCCTTCGCGGCTGCAGCCGTTTCATCCGGTAAGGCGGCCCGGCGGCGCCGGGCCACAGCTTTCAGATCGGGCGAACAATCAGAACTTCGCCCCGATCTCAACTTGATACGTCCGCGGCGCTCCCCAGCCCTGGAAGAACACCGTCGACAAGGACTGGTCTCGATAGGCTTTGTTGGACAGGTTCTTGCCGCTGAACTTGATGTAGTAGTTCTTCCAATCGAGCGTGGCGGACGCGTCGAGCAATCCGTATCCCGGCTGGAAGTCTTGCGCGGTGCCGAAATTGCCGAGCGAGAACTTCGCGATATGCGAGTATCCGACCGTCAATGCCACATCGGTATCCGTGGCGATGTCCCGCGTATAGCTTGCGCGAAGCGTATAGTTGTTGGACGGAATGCGCTGCAGTCCGGTACCCGTGAAATCGGCGATCGATCCCGGAGCCCCAGGCGTTGCACCCGCGCCGAGCGCCACTTCCTGGCCGTTGACGACGCCATCCTTCACCTTGCCGTCCTGAATGCCGAGGTTCGCCGAAAGAACGAACCCGTCCAGCGCCGGGGCCCAGGTGCCCAGCACCGCATCCACCTCGAACTCAAGGCCTTGAATGCGAACCTTCGGGTAATTGACGATGTAGGTGTTCGTGCCAGGACCGTAGCCGGGCGTCTCGACAACTTCGGTCTGCTGGAAACCCTTGATGTCGTTGATGAAGCCATCGACGTTGAAGATCAGGCCGTTGTTGAAGAACTGGTTCTTCACGCCGACTTCATAGGTGACGTTGGTTTCCGGATCGAACGAGAGGAAGTTGTTGCTGGGGCATCCGGCCGGAACGCCGCAATTGCTCTGCGTCCCGCTCTGCTCCGACAACGTGCCGCGCATGGAGAAGCCGCCGGAACGGAAACCTTCGGACCGGTTAGCATAAAGGAGCGTCGTCGGCGCCACCTGCCACTGCGCATTGAGGCGTGACACGACCTTGCTCCAGCTCTTGTGGTCGGTGATGTGCGGTGTGATCGGGATCGCGCCAAGCAGGATATACTTGGTGCCGAAATGCTTGGTTTCCTCGATGTCACGCAAGCCGGCGGAGAGCTTGATCGTGTCCGTGACGTTCCAGTCCAGATTGCCGAAATACGACCAGGAATAGTCGCCTTCCGCCGAATACTGGTCGATCACGCTGTTGGTGTTCTGATGCAGATCGATATCATGATGGTAGTAGAAGATGCCAAGCAGATAGTCCCAATTATCCCAGAACGATCCAGCAAGGCGGACTTCCTGTGTGAACTGCTGATAGGTCTGATCGCGGATCGTCTCTAGCATCGAGCCAGTCGAGGCCAGCAGTGGATTGCCGACGCTGGTGCATCCCACCGCGCCCACGCACGTGCCATCGAAATCCTGATGCACATTGTCAGCTTCGTCCATGAATGCGGTTTGGGAAACAAGCTGACCGATAGGCGTATCGGCCTTCAGGATCAGGCTATAGATGCTGTTGTCGTAACGATCGGTATCGCCGTGCGCGTTGTTTTCGATCTGCCAGGGCTTCAATCCATCCGGACTTCCCGTCTGCGGGTTGTAGCTGGGCCACACCAATGCGGGAAATCCGCCTGTCAGAATGTTCGCCGTCAGCGCGTTTCCGAACTGCACCGGCTGTCCACCGCCATTATCGTGCATGTGGTCGTAGCTGAGATTCACGTTCAGCCAGCTTGTCAGGTCATAATTGATAACGGCGTTGAAGGCATTGTAGCGCGATCCGCCGGCGCGAGCGCCGGTGAACACGTTCTTGTAATAGCCGTCATTCGAATGCCATTGGCCGGAGAGCTTCAGGCCGCCGTCTTCGCCGAGCGGCACGTTCACCACGCCGCGAATATATTGGTCCTTGAAAGTGCCGAATCCGGCGGAAACCTGCCCGCCCCATTCGCGCGTGGGCGCGCAGCGGGTGATGTTGATCAGGCCGGCGGTGGTGTTCTTGCCGTAGAAAATCCCCTGCGGTCCACGGTCCACTTCCACCGAGCACACGTCGAACATGTCGAGAAGCTGGCCGGTGTTGTTTCCGAAGAACACGCCGTCCTGCATTACGCCGACCGGTGGGCTCTGTGTTTTTTCCACGTCGGCGTAGCCCTGGCCGCGAATGAAGATGGCGCTCTGCGCCGGGCCCGCCGTGCCCATGCCGATGAAGACGTTGGGCGCCGACCCGTTCAGGTCCTGCAATGTGTGCGGCGCCTGAAGCTTCAAATCTTCCTGTGTCAGCGCGGTGAGCGAGACGCCGACTTTTTGCTTGTCCGTGGCGCGGCGTGTCGCGGTAACCGTGACTTCCTCGATGCCGGAGCCCGATGATGCTGCGCTCTTTGTCTGCGTCTGAGCTGTGGCCGGTCCAGCTGCCATGCCGACGACTGCGAAACTTGCGAAAACCAATAATGCGCGGACGAATCCCCGATGTGCGTACGCCATTTTTCCTCCCCTCATGTGCATTGTTGGGGAGATCGGCGGCTTTGCCGCCTTTTTGCCCGCCCCCGGCACTGAGGTGGCAACTCTTCCATGCGGTCAAAAAAAGTCAAGCTTGATTGTTATAAGCAGGTTGATCTGTTTATTCTGATCTTGCTGAAATGCAACAGATCGGCCCGCAGCAGGCCGGCATTGGCGGGAGGCACTGCAAGCACATGGCACTCAACGGAAAAATCGCGTTCATCAGCGGCGGTGCCAGCGGCATCGGCGCCGCAGCCGCACGGCGGTTTGTGAGCGAAGGCGCGCGGGTCGTCATGGGCGATATCCAGGACGACAAAGGCAAAGCCCTCGCCCACGAGCTGGGGGATGCTGCTTTCTATGTCCATCTCGATGTCACGTCGGAGGAATCGTGGCGCGCCGCCGTCGATGCCGCCATTAAGCGCTTCGGCGCTTTGACCACGCTCGTCAACTCGGCGGGAATTTCGGTGCCGGCGACCATCGAGCAGGAAAGCTTCGAAGGCTTTCGCCGCACCATCGCCATCAATCTGGAGGGCACTTTTCTCGGCTGCAAATTCGGCGTGGCGGCGCTCAAGGGACAGAAAGGCGCGGCGATCGTCAATGTCGCTTCGATACTTGGCGCGAAAGCGGGCGCGATCTTTGTAGCTTACAGCGCATCTAAAGGCGGCGTGCGCATGCTGACGCGCGCGGCAGCGCTACATTGCGCCGAACAGGGATACGATATTCGCGTCAATGCCATCCTGCCCGGCGCGATCCACACCGAAATGGTCGAAGGCTATATCGCTGCCGGAATCGCGGCGGGCGGCACGCGCGAAGGTGTCGTCGAAGGCTTCGCATCCGTTCATCCGATGAAAAGGTTGGGCAAACCGCACGAGCCAGCGGACGCCATCGTGTTTCTCACGTCCGATCGATCGAGCTACATCACTGGTATCGATCTGCCGGTCGATGGCGGCTATCTGGCCTAGGAGCACAGGATGTCAGAGCCCGCACGCGATATCGCCAAATGCCCGTTGCATGAGATAAATGCCTTCGATCCGGCGATCCTGCAGGACCCCTACCCCTATTTCGCGCGGCTGCGCAGCGAAGCACCGGTCTATCGCGATCCCAACACGGGCATCGTCTCCGTTTCGACCTTCGAACTCATCACCAAGGTCAACACCCAACCGAAGATCTTCTCCAACAATTTCAGCGAGCAGCTCCGCTCCGGCAGCGCAACACAGATCGATCCGGACGAACTTGCAATCCTCAAGCAAGGCATCATCGTCAAGAATACGATGCTCACCGCCGATCCGCCGGACCACACGCGCTATCGCAAGCTTGGCATGAAAGCCTTCACCTACAAGCGCGTCGAGGGCATGGGCGAGTATGTGGCGCAGGTCACGAATGCGCTGATCGACGGCTTCGCGAAAGACGGCCATTGCGAGTTCAAATCGGCCTTCGCGGCGCACCTGCCGATGACGGTGATCGCCGACGCGCTGGGCGTTCCGCGCGCCGACATGGATCGTTTCCATCAATGGTCCGAAGCTTTCGTGGCGCAACTGGGCGGCGTCGCGGACAAGGCGGCACGCATCGACGCGGCGCGCAAGATCGTGGAATTCCAAAATTACTTCATCGGCAAGATAGAGGAAAAACGCACGCGGCCGACCGAGGACATCATCTCCGACCTCGTCCACGCCGATCTCGCCGAAGAAGGCGACCCGCGCAAGATGGACTATTCCGAACTGCTCTCGATCCTGCAGCAGCTTCTCGTCGCCGGAAACGAGACGACGGCCCATTCATTGACGGCCGGTCTCTACTATCTCATCAGCAACCCCGATCAGATGGCGAAGCTGCTCGCCGATGCGTCGCTGACGGCGAATTTCGTGGAAGAGACGCTGCGCTATCTCACGCCGACTAACAATATGTGGCGTGTCGCGACACAGGATGCCGAGATCGGCGGCGTCGCCATCCGGAAGAACGAACTCATCCTGTTGCGCTACGGTTCCGGCAATCGCGACGATGCGCACTTCCCCAACGCCGATACATTCGATGTGGCGCGCGATAACGCCAAAACTCACTTGGCCTTCGGTGCGGGCATTCACACCTGCATCGGCGCACAGCTCGCCCGCAAGGAGATGAACATCGCCTTCCCCATCCTGCTCGACCGCCTGAAGCACCTGAAGCTGGCCGCAGGAAAGAACTCGTTCCGTTATAGCCCCAACATCCTGCTGCGAGGCGTGCTGGAGTTGCACATCACCTTCGATCCGGAGAAGGCATGACCAACACCGATCGCGTGAAGGCATTCATCGCCGCCTGGGAAGCCCGCGACGTGGAGAGAATTCTTGCGGGGCTCGCACCGAATGCCATCTATCACAACATTCCGATGCAAGAGCTTAAGGGCCGCGATGCGATCCGCCAGTTCATCGCGCCCTTCCTGGCAGGTGCAACGCGCGTGGAGTGGACGGTGCATCACATCGCAGAGGACGCTGCGGGCACAATCCTGACCGAGCGAACCGATGTATTCGTCATGGGGCCGAAGACGATTTCCGTTCGCGTGATGGGAACATTCCAATTCCGCGATGGCCTGATCTCTGCGTGGCGTGATTATTTCGATCTTGCCGATTTCCAGAAACAGATGGGCTGAAACATCTGGGTACCCCCTCCCTGTCGCCAATGTGCAAACATGGGCGATTTTTCACCGCATATAGGGAGCGCGGTCTGCGAAGACGATGGTCTCGCTCTTCACGGTTTCATCAAGGGCTTTCTTGATCGCCGCAAAACGCGGATGCACACGGAATTTCTGAAGCCCCAGGTCGAAATGCGCGAAATTCTCCAGCTCCCACACATCGATCACCGTGTTGAGCTTGCCAGTGCGCTGGATGAATGCGCCTTGCAGCTTCCAGCCCCAACCTTCCAGCAGCGATACCGCCTCGCCCATCGTTTCGATGAAGCGCGCCATCCCCGCCGCATCGACTTCGAGCGTGACGTGAAGATAGGCCGTCATGCCGCCGGTTCCTTCGCCCAGGCGATACCCCGCCGCAGAAGATCGTAGAACACCGGCAGATCCCACGCGCAGCGCTCGATCTGCGGATAGAAATCCATCAACGGCTGCATGTCGTAATGGCCCCGGCAATGGCCGAGGGTCAGATAGAGCACCGCACCCTTGCCGACGGGATGCAGATAGAAGACGGGATACTTCGCCTTCTTCCAATCCTTCTCGACAAAACCCGTCGCTTCGCCTTCGAACGCCGTCTCCAGCAGCACATGCAGCTTGCCGTAGGTTTCGGAGAGGTAAAGCTCGTCATTGGTCTCGAACGGCTTCACGTCCTTCACCAGCGGATGCAACGGATCGGCCACCGTCACCTTGTAGGGCGCGATGGGCGGGTGGGCGATGAACATGCTGCCCAGCGTTTCCATGAAATGCGGCGCCCAGCGCGGACTGTCCACGCGCCCGTCCGCCAGGAACCGCAGGATCGAGTTGGTGCCGTGCAGCGCATACCAGCGGCCGCCGCCCTCGATATAGGCGCGCAACGCCTCCTGTTCATCGAGCCTCGGTATCACGTCGCAGGTATAGGTGATCAGGAAATCGCTCTCGCGGATCGCCGCGATGTTCGAATAGTCCTCGAACACGCGCACCCGCACCCGTTCGTCTTCGGCGAGGAGCTTCAGAATCTCCAGCCGTGCGAAATCGATGTCGTGATATTTCCCCGCCGCGACCAGCGCGACCCTGATCTTGCGCTTCTCCGCCATCGCCGCGCCTAATATTGAACGCGCTTGGTGAAGCCGCCATCGATCACCACATTGGTGCCCGTCATGAAGCGGCAGGCGGGCGAAGCGATGAAAGTGATCGCGCGCGCAACTTCTTCCGCATTGCCCAACCGCCCCATCGGAACGCCCTTGAGCGTCATGTCATAGATCGGCGTCATGTGGGTTTTCACCATGTCCCACGATCCACCGTTGATGTAGATCGGGCCCGGCGAAACCGTGTTCACGCGAATGCCCTTGGGCGCCAATGCCTGCGCCATAGCTGCGGCGTGATTGATCACCGCCGCTTTCATCGCGTTGTAGGCCTGCGGGCCGAGAAATTCTTCCAGCGCCGCCGTGGTGGAAATCGCCACGATGGAGCCGGCTTTCGATTTTTCGAGAAACGGCAACGCCGCCTGGATGCCGCGGAAGGTAGACATCAAATCGAGATCGAAAACCTTCTTCCATGTTTCTTCGCTGGCAGGGCCACCGCCAGCCGACGCGAAGGAGATGAAGATATCGCAGCCGCCCAGTTCCCCAGCGGCATCCTTGATCCAGCCGGTGTACGCAGCCGCATCCGCGAGATCGACAGATTGTCCGATCGCCTTCACGCCCTTGGCCTTGATATCGGCAACAGTCTTGTCGACCGCCTCTTTGCCGCGTGCACAGATAGCAACCTCAACACCTTCGCTCGCCAACGCCAATGCTGTCGCGCGGCCAATGCCTTTGCTCGCACCGGCGAGAACGGCTTTCAGCCCTTTCAATCCCAGATCCATTACACCCTCCAAATTATTAAACAGGACAGATTGTTTTTTTAATACTAGAATTCTTTTAGCGTCGGCCCGCAAGTCCGGCGTCTTTATTATTTGGGATGACCATGGATCTCGCACTCGCCCCCTCCGATGCCGCTTTCCGCGACGAGGTCCGCGGTTTTCTAGCGAGGGGCTTCACACCGGAGTTGCGCGCGGCGACAAAGCGGCAGGCAGGCGTGTTCGCCGAAGCTTCCGTAAACCGGCGCTGGCATCGCGTGTTGTATGAAAAAGGCTGGGTCGCGCCGTCATGGCCGAAGGAATATGGCGGCACCGGCTGGAACACCGTGCAGCGCTACATCTTCGACAGCGAATGCGCCGAAGCCGGAACACCCGCCCTGCCCGCAATGGGCCTGCAGATGTGCGGCCCCGTGCTGATGGGCTACGGCAGCGACGCGCAGAAGGCCTATCATCTGCCACGCATCCTCTCAGGCGAGAACTATTGGTGCCAGGGATATTCGGAACCGGGCTCCGGCTCCGATCTCGCCAGCCTGCAATGCCGCGCGGTGCGCGACGGCGGCGACTATGTCGTCAACGGCACGAAGATCTGGACCACGCACGCGCAATACGCGAACTGGATGTTCCTGCTCGTGCGCACCGACAACAGCGGCAAACCGCAGCAGGGCATCACTTTCCTACTGCTCGACATGAAGACGCCCGGCATCACCATCAAGCCGATCATCACCATGAGCGGCGAGCATGAGGTCAATCAGGTCTTCTTCGACAATGTCCGTATCCCCGAGTCCAACTGCGTCGGCAAGGAGAACGATGGCTGGACGGTGGCGAAATATCTGCTGGAGTTCGAGCGCGGCCATGCTTTCGCCTCGCGCATTCGCGGCGCCTTGCGTGCCGTGCGCGGGATCGCGGAAGCCGAAAGAGACGGTAGCGGTGGATCGCTATGGGACGACGGAAATTTCCGCCGCAAAATGTCTTCCGTGGAGATTGAACTGGCGGCCGTGGATTTCACTGAGCGGCGGATCATTTCCCAGCTTTCCACAGGGGGAAACACCGGCGATTCCGCCGCCTCGATGCTCAAGCTCAAGGGCACCGAAACGATGCAGTCCGTAACGGAACTGGCGCTGGAAGCCATCGGATTCTACGCCCAGCCGGACCAGCGCGCGGCGCTGGGCGAAGGCGCCAACGAATCGCCTATCGGCCCGGACTACACGGCCACCGTCGGCGCCCGCTATCTCAACACCCGCGCGGCGACGATTTACGGCGGCTCCAGCGAAGTTCAGCGCAACATTTTGGCGCGGCTCGCGCTTGGCCTTTGACTTGTATAGACAGTTCGAATAACCGGTTTGTTTCGAGCACGAAGGCTTGTTTCGATGGACATGAAAGAGATGGGCGCCAAGGCGCTGGCAGAGCTGGAGCCGGAAGGACTCTCGCCCGAAGGCGCCGGCTGGCAGCAACGCAAAAGCGCACAGACCCGCATCGCCATTCTCGAAGCTGCGATCGACTGCCTGGAGAAATACGGATATGCCCGCACCACCACGCAACTCATCGCGCAGGTGGCTGAGATTTCGCGCGGCGCGATGCTGCATCACTACGCGACCAAGCAGGAGTTGATCGCGTCGGTCATCGATTACACCTTCTACAAGCGCATGGAGCGCTTCGTGGAACGCATCAAATCCCTGAGCGAACGGCAACGCGTGGAAGACGTCGCGGGTGTCGAACGCTATTGGGACAGCCTGCTGACGCGCGAATTCTCCGCCTACCTCGAACTGTCCATGGCGGCACGTACGGATGAAGAACTGCGCGAAATCTTCCTGCCCAAGGCGCGCCGCTACGACCAGATCGAGCGGGAGGAAGTCATCAAGGCCTTCCCCGAATGGCAGAAGGAACATGAGCGCTATCTGTTCGCGATGGACTTCTGCATCGCGGCCATCGAAGGGCTGCTGCTCAATCGCGACATCTGGGCCAGTGAATCGCGCCGCCGTCAGCTTCGCGACTTCGTGGGCAAGATGCTGCTGGCGATCCGCCAGGGCGACGTGAAAGTTCCCGTCAAAAGGAAATAATCAGCTAATCGCGGCCAGGAGAAGCGCGTTCACATCGCCTGCCTTCTCCAGATGCAGCATGTGTCCCGCGCCGTCGATCCAGATGACCTTGAAGCCTGATGGAAGCGCACCTGCATCCGGCGCGCCGACGATCTGGTCTTTCCTGGAGGCAATGACGGTCGCGGCGGGAATCTTCTTCAGGTCCACGATCAGCGACGCTGCATCGGTGGCGTTCACCAGCCGGTCGCGCAGAACGCTCAACGCCTCCTCCACCCCATCCAGCCGTTTGTATTTCATCATATCTTCGAGCATGTCCTTGGTGACAAGCGAAGGATCGGCGAACAGCATTTCCACAAAGGGCTTTAGATCACGCGCGCGCTGCGCTTCGACTACGCCGGTGAGAAATTCCTCGGAGGCCTTCGTGCCGGGGAACAGCGCCGGTGCGATCAGCGTCAGCGACGCCACGCGCGTCGGATTGTCCGCTGCAAAACGGGCAGCAACCGCCGCGCCGAGCGAATGGCCGACAAGATGGACCTTGCCGATATCGAGCGCCGTTAGCGTGTCGTCCACCGATTTCGCGAGCGCAGCGAGCGATCCGTCACCGACTTCTTTGGACGATCCGCCATGGCCGGGCAGATCGATAGCGACGACCGGCGCCTTCGCCACCAGCGCTTCGATATTGAACAACCAGTTGTTCATATCGCCGGAGAAGCCGTGCAGCAGCACGATCGGCGTCCCATCGCCCTCACCTATCCGGCCCACACGGATCGTGTGTCCACCGGCGTCGACATTCGTTATGGCAAGTCCACCCGCACTTTCACCGTCCTCATCGCCAGGCACGAAACTCGCCTGGAAATCCTTCACGAACGCATCAAGATCGGCATCGCTGACATCGCTGCCCGCCACCACACCGATCAGCGCGCCCACCGGCAGCGTTTCACCCGTCTGCGCCACGATGCGGCGGAGCGTGCCGCCTTGCGGTGCTTCGAACACATTGGTGATCTTCGATGTTTCGATATCGACGAGGTCGTCGCCTTCCGCGATGGCTGCGCCCTCTTCCTTCCACCAGTTCACGATGGTGCCTTCCTGCATGGAAAGGCCCCATTTTGGCATGCGTATGGGAATGACGTCGCTCATGGCGGCCCTTTAACGCAACCGGCGTTCAGCGCGCGGCGAGATATTTGTCGAGCGTGCGGTGGAACTGGCGGATGCGGATTTCCTGATAGTCGCCCAGATTGACCTGCCCGGTTTTGGAGACCTTCAGGCCATCCTGCACGTAAGGAAGGTTCGCCATGTCCTGATCGAGCACATTGGCCAGCGTTCCAAGTTCGGTCGCGGCCGTCCATGTCTGGTCTTCGCGCAGCAGGTTCATCGGCACCGAACGCGGCTTCTTTTGGCCGGGCGGAATGCGCTGCAGGATGCGCACTTCCATCAGCGTGGCGTCCTGATCAGGCCAGGGGCGCCAGCGATAGACGATGTTGGGCATGAACCCGCCCCACGGCGCGAAATTCGGGAACACGTTATAGACGAGTGCATCCAGCAATTCCGCGTCGGAGGCGTGACTGTGATCGTGCCCCGTCGAATCCTGATAGCGCTTGCGGTTGGCGGCGGCCATCGCCTTGCGCGCAGTCTGGCCTTCCGGCACCTTCACCTTAAGATCAGGCCCGCCTGCGCGGCCGTTATATTTCAGGAATTCGTCCACGACCCATTGTTGTGGATGCGCGCTCTGATCGATGTGCGGTGACATTACGGCGAATGGCGTCAGCGCCAGATTCACGTTGTCGCCCCACGTCGCATAGAAGGTGTTGGCGTCGCCGGTAAACGGCAGAATCTGTGGATGGGTGACGACGGAATGCCACGCCTCCATGAATGCTTCCGACACCGCTTTCCAGTTCGCACGGATCACCTTGCCGACATGGATCACGGTCACGCAGTCTTCATGCTTCCAGCGCTTGAAATGCTCGGGCAGCGGCGCGAGATATTCCTCCAGCGACACGCCCGTATCGTTCTCGCAAACGAAAATATAGCCGCCCCAGCGCCCCACGCGCGCCTCCGGCAGCTTCATCTTCTCGTCCGAGAGATGGCCGAAATCCCAGCGGCAGGGAATTTCCTTGAGCGATCCGTTCGTATTCCAGGTGAAACCGTGGAACGGGCATTTGAAATCCTTGGAGTAGCCGGATTCCAGCCGCAGCTTGCGGCCGCGATGCAGGCAGACATTATGGAATGCGCGCACACTGCCGTCGTCCTGCCGCGTCACCAGATAGGAGCGCCCCGCGTTCTCATAGACGACGACATCGCCCGGATCGGGCATATCTTCTTCGCGTGCCGCGAACTGCCAGACATTCGGCCACATCTTGTCGACTTCCTGCCGGAAGAAATCGGGGCTGGTGTAGCGTGCGGCCGCGAGCGGCTCGGAACCGAGATATTCGTAGCTTTCCTTCTTCAGGAATTCGGGAACGCCGATCGAATCCGCCTTGACGAGGTCGTCCCAGCTTTCGCCGGGGCAGCGCGCGGTTCCGGGTGCCGGGGTCTCATCCTGCTTGTCGAGCATCGACTTCCTCCTCGGCGATGGCCGCCGATCATGCTTTTCTTGCTCAAAGCCTACCCTCGCGTCTGAAAAAAGCAAGCGTGCTTGTTTTCTTGTCGCGGGCGGTAGAAGCTGTTTCCGGGAGACAAGCCATGGCCGACGCGTCCCTTCTGTTGATCGACAATCCCCGCCCCTTTGTACGGCGGCTGACATTGAACCGGCCGGACAAGCGCAATGCGCTGTCCAACCATCTGCGCGGCGCAATCTTCGAGGCGCTCGATGCCGCGGATCGCGACAAGGATGTGCGCGTCACGATTCTGCGCGGTGCCGGGCCGTGCTTCTCCGCCGGATACGATTTGTCGCGGGAGAACGGGCGACATGTGCAAAGCCTTCCTTTTCACACCGCCGGCGGCGCGGGCGAGTGGGCGCGGCATGTGGTAGAAGGTTGCTTCCGCGTCTGGGATCTCGCCAAGCCGGTGATCGCGCAAGTGCATGGCTGGTGTCTCGCGGGCGGATCGGAACTCGCAACGGCCTGCGATCTGGTTTACGTCGCTGAGGATGCGCAGATCGGTTATCCACCGGTGCGCATGATGAGCCCGCCGGACAACCAGTTCCATGCCTGGCTCTGCGGCTTGCGCCCCGCGATGGAGATGATGCTCACCGGCGATGCGATCGATGGCACGGAAGCTGTGCGCGTTGGCTTCGCCAATCGCGCCTTCCCTGCCGACAGATTGGAAGA
Organism: Pseudomonadota bacterium; assembly: GCA_018242105.1. Classification (GTDB taxonomy): domain Bacteria; phylum Pseudomonadota; class Alphaproteobacteria; order Micropepsales; family Micropepsaceae; genus Rhizomicrobium. The sequence continues at coordinate 52,506 of JAFECP010000020.1, read as the reverse complement.
GGAAGTTCTCGCGGTCGCGGAACGCGTCGCGAAGATCGCGCCCGACGTGCAGCAGATGAACAAGCGCAGCGTGCACCGCGCTATGGAAATCATGGGCCTGCGCGCCGCCATCCGCGCCGGCACGGAGCTTCAAGCACTCGCACTCACCACCGAAGCCTCGCGCGAGACCTTCGGCAAATTCCGTGACGGCGTGAAGGCGGGCCTCGATGCACGCGACAGCGACTTTGGCGACTACCGCACCAACAAGAAAAAAGACTGAGAGACGGGAGAGACGTCATGGCGAATCTGAGCGGCAAGACGACAATCGTTCTGGGCGCCGCGGGCAAGAACAACATGGCCCAACACATCGCCACGCGCCTCGCCAAAGATGGCGCATCCGTCGTGGTTGCCGGGCGGCACAAGGGCGAGCTGGAACGTTTCGCCAAATCCATCGACGGCGCGGCCTGCGTCTGCGACATCACCAAACGTGCGGATATCGAAGCGCTCGCCGCGTTCGCAAAGAAATGCTTCGGCTCGGTCGATGTCGCGGTGAACGCCACCGGCTGGGGATTGCTGAAGCCCTTCCTCGAAACCACCGACGACGAACTTGCCGCGATGATGGACCTTCAGTTCAAGGGTCCGTTCCAGTTCTTGCAGGTGATGGCGGCCAACATGGATCGCGGCGGATCGCTCATCCAGATCAGCTCGGCGACCGCGACCATCATGCTGAACGATCACGCCGCCTATATGGGCACCAAGGCGGGCATCGATCATGTCGTGCGCTGCGTCGCCAATGAGTTCGGCAGCAAAGGCATTCGCGCCAATTCCGTCTCACCCGGCATCACCGATACGCCGATGACAGCGCAAGCCAAGGCGACGCCGGGTTTGTTCGAGGCCTTCGCTTCCGCTTATCCGCTCGGCCGCGTCGGCACATCTGACGATATCGCCGCCGCTTGCGCGTGGCTCGCTAGCGACGAATGCTTCATGACCGGCCAGAACCTGCAGGTAAATGGCGGCCTCACCCTGCGCCGCAATCCCAATCGCGACGAGATACAGGCATCGGTGATGAAAGCGATGGGGGCCGCCTGATCATGGCATTCGAAGGATCGAGGGAAGATCGCCTCGCTATGGCGTCACCGGCCAGCCGCCCACCCGACGAAGCGAGAATTTTGTAGCTCACACGGTCCAAGGCTGGGGCAAGTTCATGAAAAGGAGCCCTCAGCCGATGTGCGAAGCAGGAATTGGGGCATCTCTCTTCCGGCGCATTCGCTTCGCAAGCTGGAATTTGTGCTGGCGTCAGGCGCGCGTGGCGTTCGACTGGGAATAGCTCGCGGCGTTGCGACCGGCGATCCGGCCCATGGTCACCGCGTTGGCGATGGAGTTGCCGCTTCCCAGATACACCTCTCCCATCAGGCCGCCGGACGCTTCCCCGGCCGCGTACAGGCCGGGGATGGGCCGGCCGGCCTTGTCTTGAACCCGCGCATCCCGATCGATCCGCAGGCCATAGGAGGTGAAGCATAGGATCTGCATCGTCATGGTCGCGGCGTAATAGGGGCCTTCGCCGATGGCGCGCAGGTGTTCCGGCTGCTTGAAGAAGTCAGGATCCTCTCCGGCCGCAACGTGCTCGTTATAGCGGGCGACGGTCTGCACGAGGGCCTCCCGACGGACGGCCAGCTTGCCCGCCAACTCCTCCAGGGTAGCGCCCGTCGCGATCCGTCCCGCTTTCAAGGAACTCGCCAGCACGTCGGCGTTCCAGTCGGTTCCCGGGTTTGGGCTTCGCGGCGGGTTCGTGAACGTCTCGTGGTCGAGGATCGCGAACGCCTTGCGATCCGGCTGGGCTTCGAACAGCGAGTTGTAGACGCAATAGGGGACGCTCTCTTTCATGAACCGCCGGCCAAGGGCATTCACGAGCAATATCCAAGGCGGCGGCATCTCCAGCGTCCGCGCCAAGCCGGGCGACATCAGCTGCAAGCCTCGATTGGCCCCCGTGAGGTCCGCGCCCACGGCCTCGCCGAAGGCCAAGCTGTCTCCCTGAGAGGTCGGTGGGCCGATGTACCAGTGGCCTTTCGTGTTCGCCGACGGATAGTGCTTGCTCAACAGTTCGTCATTGGCGCCGAAGCCGCCGCTGGATACGACCACCGCCTTCGAGCGGAAGATTTCGCCCTCGACCTCGATCCCGGATACGGTGCCGTTATCGACCACCAGTTTGCGCACACGCGTGTTGGTCGCCACCTGCACTCCCGCAGGCTCTAGACGACCTTCCAGCGTCGCGGCGACGGATTCACCGCGGCCTGCCGCCCAATGGCACCGCGGCACACCTGATACATCGTTCGCATCGAGCATGTCGGCGCGATATTCGACGCCCAGGTCCATCAGCCAATGGAGCGCTCCTGCGGTCTCATCGCAGAACCGGCGGAAGACCGAGGGCTCCATGCGATAGCGGTTCAGCGCCATGCCATAGGTGTACATGGCCTCAGGGGTGTCCTCGATCCCCAGCTCCTTTTGTAGTCTTGTGTTCGAGGCATAGAAGCAGCCGGCGGACAGCGCTGTCGCGCCGCCTAGGCGAGCGCCGGCGTCCACCAGCAAGACCTTGGCCCCGGCGCCCGACGCCATCAAAGCGGCGGACATTCCTGCGCCGCCACCTCCGACGACGATCACATCGAAATCCTGTTCCACAGCCACGTTTCTTCCCATTGCCAAGTTGTTACCGCAGCATCCAGCTAACACTAATTTAGGCAGCGCGTCATCATGAAAGCGCCAGGCACGCCGGTCAGGGCTTCCAACGTGGCGCGGCGCTGTGCGGCGGCGCTGGTCCGAGGAAGAGAAGCAGATAATTATTGAGGAGAGCAAGACGTCTCCGGTTGCACGGGTGGCGAAGAAGCATCGAGAGTCTTAAGCGCTACATCTTTCGGAAGCGTACATGCACTCGGTAGAGTTAGTCTTTGATGTTCATTGTTGACGAAGACGTCTTTTGGATTTGCAGCTATTGAACATATCGAGCGGAGCGGCACATGTAGCGGCGAGATTGAAGACCTAGCAACGTGATGGAAGCGGCCCTCCAGATAGTCATTAGCAAATGACTATCTGGAGGGCCGCTTCCATCGCTGCGTTTCTTGGACCGCTGTGGAATGGACACAAAGTCTACCACGCTCGCGAAGCCGGAACGCTCCCCATTCGACGTGAACCGGGGATCGGTCGTTACGCGTTCCGATCGGAACTACTTGCCGCCATCCAACGCGCCATTCAGGACGTTCGCCAAGGCCTATTTGGACAGTGAGCAGAATCTCGTTGAGGTTGGCGAGCACGAGCGTCTTATCTCGAAATGCTCGAAGGCCATGTCAACAATCGTGTTCTGCCTGATACCGGGTTCTCAGGCCTTAAATGTTCTGCCACCGGTACGCCCGAGGTACAGCTCCGATCGCTACAATGTCATTGGTTCGGTGAAAAGTGCGGCGGGACGAAGAGTCGTAGATCTCGGGCCTGATACCGCCTAAGCGCTGCGCATCTGGCTCATGGCCGCGCCGCCAGCAATGAAGGACGAAGACACAACAGACAATACACCGGCACCGGTCCAGTTTGCGTTTCCAAATGAGGAAGGTGGCGTTTGGTCATATCCGATATTCAGTCCACACATGCTGCGCCATGTTTATGCAAGCCTGCAAATCGAACATGGCGTCACTCCTAAGCGCCTACAAAAGCTAATCGGGCACGCGACGCTCAAGATCACCCTCGATACATACGGCCACTTGTGGCCGGACGAAGACGCCGACCGTGCGCGCGTGCGCGTGGTGTGGAACGCATGATCTAACGGTGAACAAAGTGCGTCTTCCGTGGCGCTCTTGTGGCGCTCGGAGAAAATGGAAGCCGATGGAAAAGCCAGGAAATGCGGGGAAATCCTCGGAATTCTGATGAAGCGCAGAAATGGCGCACAACGCACCACAAGCGCTGACTAACTTGTTGATTTATCGAAATTATCAAATGGTACAGTTGGGTGGGTTCGAACCACCGACCTCCGGATCCACAATCCGGCGCTCTAACCAACTGAGCTACAACTGCACAGGTGCGTGGACGCACACATATACATAAGCGAAGGGGCCGGAAACTAGGGTCCGGCCCCGCCAAAATCAAGCGAAGCTTTTTCGCCGAAAGGCTTTTTCTTTCAAGGTCTTCTGAGGAGCCTTTGGCCAGTCAGGCCGCCAGCGCCCGCTTGGCATCGCGATATTCCACTTCCAGCCGCGACACCAATTCCTCCACCGTCGGCGCGTCGCCGATCTGGCCCACGCCCTGCCCTGCGCCCCAAATGTCGCGCCACGCCTTCTGCTTGGTGTTACCGCCGGAACCGAAATTCATCTTCGACTTGTCGGATTGCGGAAGATTGTCGGGATCGAGCCCCGCCGCCGCCACCGATGAACGCAGATAATTGCCGTGAACGCCGGTGAAGAGATTGGAATAGACGATGTCTCCACCGCTCGCCGCTTCGATCAATGCTTCTTTATACGCAGCGGGCGCATTGGCTTCCTTCGTAGCGATGAAGCGCGTGCCCATATAGGCAAGGTCTGCCCCCAAAGCCTGCGCCGCCAAGATCGAGCGCCCGTTGGCAATGGAGCCGGACAGCGCAATGGTGCCCTTGAAGAAGGTCCGCAATTCGGCGACCAGCGCAAACGGCGACATCACGCCAGCATGCCCGCCCGCACCGGCGCACACTGGAATGAGTCCGTCCACGCCCTCCTCGATGGCCTTCTTCGCATGGCGGATATTGATGATGTCGTGCAGCACCACACCGCCATAAGAATGGGTGGCCTCCACCACCTCCTTCGGCGCGCGCAGGGATGTGATGATGACCGGCACTTCCTGGCGTTTGCAGACTTCGATGTCGTGCGGCAGCCGGTCGTTGGATGTGTGGCAGATCTGGTTCACGGCGAACGGCGCGGCCTTCCTGCCGGTTTGCTTTTCCCATTGCGCCAGCTCGGACTTGATACGGACGATCCATTCTTCCAGCACCGGCTCCGGCCGCGCGTTCAGCGCCGGGAACGACCCCACGATCCCCGCCTTGCACTGGGCGATCACCAGTTCCGGCCCCGATACAATAAAGAGCGGCGAGCCGATGACGGGCAGACGCAAACGGCCTTCGAGAACCTTGGGAAGCGGCATGGGTTTGTCTCCGAAATAGCGCTTACCGCGCACTGTCCTTGCCTTGCGCGAGCCGTCAAGATGCCGCTGCGGAACGGTTCTGCCCGCCCGCTGTCTAACACATGATGGAGATGACGATGGCCGATGAGAATTCCCCGCCCGCTGGCCCCGATTTCACAAAAGGTGTCGCGCCCTCGGAACTGATCGGCGGCAAATTGCTCGGCCATGTGGGCGATGCCGAAGTCGTGCTGGCGCAAACGAAGGATGGCGTTTTCGCCATCGACGCGCATTGCAGCCACTATCACGGCCCTCTCGCGGAAGGGCTGGTCGTCGGCGATACGCTGCGCTGCCCCTGGCATCACGCCTGCTTCAGCCTGAAGACCGGCGAAGCCACCTGCGCACCCGCCACGTTCCCGCTCTCGACATGGAAGGTGGAGCAAAAGGACGGAAAGCTTTTTGTCCGCGAGAAGAATGAGGCGAAGAATCCGGATCGCAAGCCGCCCGCTTCCGCACCCAAAGCTATCGTCATTACCGGCGGCGGCGCAGCGGGCTTCGCAGCAGCGGAAATGCTGCGCCGCCGCGGCTTTGCGGGCAGCATCACGATGTTGAGCAACGATTCCGATCTTCCGGTCGATCGCCCGAATGTGTCGAAGGATTATCTCGCCGGCACCGCGCCGGAAGACTGGATGCCGCTGCGCGACGAGGCGTTCTACAAGGACAACAAGATCGACCTGCGGCTGAACACCGACGTCATCGCCATCGACACGAAGAAGAAGCAGGTGGTCACCGCGAAGGGTGAGACGTTCGGCTATGATCGCTTGCTGCTCGCCACAGGCGCGGAACCGGTGCGGCTCGATTTCCCCGGCGCGAAGCAGCCCAACGTGCACACATTGCGCAGCTTCGCCGATGCCCGCGCGATCATAGAACTGGCGAAG
>JAFECP010000020.1:0-46456 GCA_018242105.1 Pseudomonadota bacterium | reverse complement strand
TCTCTTCGCGCGCGCAAGATCGAAGTGCATGTCGTGGCGCCGGAAGACCGACCGATGGAACGCATTCTCGGCAAGGATATGGGCGATTTCATCCGCACGCTGCATGAGGAGAACGGCGTCCATTTCCATCTCGGCAATACCGTTATCGCCATCGACGGCAAGAAGATCACCCTGAAAAGCGGTGACACGCTGGAGGCGGATCTCGTGGTGATGGGCGTCGGCGTGCGCCCGCGTCTTGCGCTTGCGGAGCAGGCGGGTCTTGCGATCGATAAGGGCGTGACCGTCAACGAATACCTGCAGACCAGCGTGCCGGACATTTATGCGGCGGGCGATATCGCGCGCTGGCCCGATCCGCATACCGGCGAGAACATCCGCGTCGAGCACTGGGTTGTCGCCGAACGCCAGGGACAAACGGCGGCGCTCAATATGATGGGCGAACCGGCGAAGTTCGACGCCGTGCCATTCTTCTGGAGCCAGCATTACGACGTGCCAATCAACTATGCCGGCCACGCCGAGAAATGGGACGACATCCACATTGAAGGCGACATCAAGAAGAAGGATTGCCTGCTGCGTTTCCGGCGCGGCGGCAAGACGCTGGCGGTGGTGACGATCTACCGCGATCTCGACAGCCTGAAAGCCACCGTGGAACTGGATCACGTGACGGCCTGAACGATGCGCGTTGAAGGATACGCGGTCGTTTCCGCAGATGGCATGATCGCCGACGCGTCTGGCCTGTTGCCACCACAACTCATTGCGGACGCCGACCAGCGCTTTTTCGAGAATGGCCTCAACGGTGTCGATGCCGTCGTGCATGGCCGCCATTCCGGCGAGCAGCATCCGAACTCCGCGAAACGCCATCGCATCATCGTCACACGCAACATCGCCGTTCTCGCGCCCGATCCGGTCAACGCATGCGCGGTATTGTGGAATCCGGAAGGCGCAAAATTTGAGGACGCCATCGCCGCGCTCAAAACACCCGTCCGAAGCGTGGGCATCCTCGGCGGCACGGAAGTGTTTGGACGCTTTCTCGACCGCTACACCGTGTTCTTCCTGTCGCGGATCGCGGGCGTTCGTTTGCCCGGCGGCCGTCCGGTCTTTCCACATGTTCCAGCCGAAACGCCCGAAGCCGTTCTGGCCGCGCATGGCTTGCATGACAAAGGAAGCGAACTCACCGATCCCGCCGCGCGACTGATAATTTCGCGCTGGGAACGGGCGGCGTAACGGCGTCACATGCCCTTGCGATAAAGCGGCGGGAAGGCCAAAACCACGACGTCAACAGGATTCAGCACACATGGCCGACATCGTCATCGAACCGGGGAAATCGAAGCTTTCGCAGTGGCGCCGGATCGCGGACGCGCCCGCCTCGGTCGCGCTGCATGCCGATGCCTGGTCGGCCATCGAGCGATCGCGCAACGCGGTGGAGACAGCGCTCGCCTCCGGCGAAGCGATCTATGGCGTGAACACCGGCTTCGGAAAGCTGGCGCAGAAGCGCATTCCCGATAACGAACTGAAACTGCTCCAGCGCAATCTGGTGCTCAGCCACGCGGTCGGTGTTGGCGAGCCCCTATCGGATTCTGTCACGCGGCTCGTGATGGCGCTCAAAGTCTCCTCGCTCGCGCGCGGCCATTCCGGCGTGCGCCGCGTGGTGGTGGAGCGCCTGCTCGATCTGGTCAACAGGAGCATCCTTCCGGAAATTCCCGAAAAGGGCTCGGTCGGCGCATCGGGCGATCTCGCGCCGCTGGCCCATATGTCCTGCGTCCTGATCGGCGAAGGCTTCGCGCGCGTGAACGGCAAGCGCATGACCGGCGCGGAAGCCTTGAAACAAGCCGGCCTTCAGCCCGTCGTGCTGGAAGCGAAGGAAGGCCTGGCGTTGCTGAACGGCACGCAGGTTTCCACTGCGCTGGCGCTGGCGGGTCTGGTCGCCGCCGAAGCCAACATCGAAGCGGCGTTCATTGCCGGCGCGCTCTCCACCGACGCAATCAAGGGCAGCGACACGCCGTTCGACGCGCGCATCCATGAAGCGCGTGGCCAACCCGGTCAGATCGAATGCGCTGCCGTGCTGCGCGGCTTGATGAAAGACAGCGCCATCCGCCAATCGCACATCAAATGCGACCGTGTGCAGGACCCTTATTCCATCCGCTGCCAGCCGCAGGTGTTCGGTCCCTGCCTCGACATGATCCGCTATGCCGCGAACGTCTTCGCCATCGAAGCCAACGCGGCGACAGACAATCCGCTGGTGTTCGATGGCGGCGACGTTCTCTCCGGCGGAAACTTCCATGCAGAGCCTGTGGCGATTGCGGCCGATGCCCTCGCCATCGTCATTTCCGAAATCGGCGCGCTGGCGGAACGCCGCATCGCGCTCTTGATCGACTCCACGCTCTCCGGCCTGCCGCCCTTCCTCACCGAAGACGGCGGCGTGAATTCCGGCTTCATGATCGCGCATGTGACGGCCGCCGCGCTGGCATCGGAGAACAAGTCGCTGGCGCATCCTGCGTCGGTGGACTCCTTGCCCACCTCCGCCAATCAGGAAGACTTCGTGTCGATGGCGACCTTCGCCGCCCGGCGCCTGACCAACATGAATGCCAACACCGCAAACATCCTGGCTGTAGAGTTGCTGGCGGCGGCGGAAGGGATCGAATTCCATCGCCCGCTGAAAAGCTCGCCGGCGCTGGAAGCCGCGCATGCTCTCATCCGCAAAAACAGCCCGCGCTTCGACAAGGATCGCTTCTTCGCGCCCTCCATCGTCGCGACACAAGAACTCGTTTCGGCCCGCGCTTTTGAAACTTTGTTGAAGGCCTCGCTCCGCTTACCATCCGTGGACTGATCGAATCCGGCCGCCCACCGAAGAATGAGTGGCAAATCGATGCGATATCGCACCGATATCCTGAGTGGTTAACACTTTGGGAAAACTTTGAATTGAAGATGCCCGCGCCCTGTTCAGATCGGCGCTAACGCGTTGACACCACAGGGAGACTCAACGACGGTCGGCGCCGCTTCGGAGTCACGCGGCGTTCAGAGGCGGGGGAAACCGGTCCATGTGGCCTTACGCGATACGGCGAATTCTGGGCGCTGTGCCCACGCTGTTCATCATCATCGCCCTCACCTTCTTCATGATGCACATCGCGCCGGGCGGCCCGTTCGATGCACAGCGCCATCTGCCACCGGAGATCGAGCACAACGTCCGCGCTGCCTACAATCTCGACAAGCCGGTTTGGGAACAGTTCGCCATCTACCTGGGCAATCTTCTGCATGGCGATCTCGGCCCATCTTACAAGAATCACGATTTCACCGTCACGCAGTTGATCGAAGTCGGCTTGCCGGTCAGCGCACGGCTGGGCTTCTCCGCCATCGTCCTTGCGATCATCCTGGGCATCACGCTCGGTACGGTGGCCGCGCTCAACCAGAACAGGGCGACGGACTATGGCGTGATGGGCCTTGCCATGATCGGCATCACCATCCCCACCTTTGTGACCGCGCCGGTATTGGCGTTGATCTTCGGCATCTATGGGCTTCATTTCTTCGGGTACGACTTCTTCCTGCCCGCAGGTGGATGGAATGGCGGCGCGCTCGCCAACATGATCCTGCCTGTCACGGTCCTCGCCCTGCCGCAGATCGCGATCATCTCGCGTCTTGTACGCGGCAGCATGGTGGAAGTGCTCCGTTCCAATTATGTGCGCACCGCCCGCGCCAAGGGCCTGCCCAATCACATCGTCATTTTCCGCCATGCCCTGCGCGCGGCGCTGCTGCCCGTGGTGAGCTATCTCGGCCCCGCTATCGCCGGCCTTCTCACTGGCTCGCTGATCGTCGAGACCATCTTCGGCATTCCCGGCATCGGCCGCTATTTCGTGGAAGGCGCGATCAATCGCGACTACACGCTGGTGATGGGCGTGGTCATTTGCTACGCCGCCTTCGTTATCGTGCTCAATCTGGTGGCGGACATCCTCTACGCCCTGCTCGACCCGCGCGTGAGGTTCACCTGATGAGCGCGCCCGGTGTGACGGATCGCAACACCATCGCCATCGAGCGCGCGCTCGAAATCGAAGGCCGCAGCCTGTGGACCGATGCGCGCCGCCGCCTGGTAAAGAACAAGGCCGCGCTGGCCAGCATCATCGTGCTGTCGATCATTGCGCTGATGGCGATCGTTGTCCCGTTCGTCTGGCCCTATGGCTATGCCGACATCGACTACGGCAACATCGCCTGCGCGCCCGATTGGTGGCCGGGCGTGGATGTCGCCTGCCGCGCTGGCGGCTACCATATCTTCGGCATGGACCAGAACGGACGCGATCTGTTCATTCGCGTGTTGTATGGCGCGCGCGTGTCGCTCGCGGTCGGCGTCGTCGCCACCTTGGTCAGCCTTCTGATCGGCGTGACCTATGGCGCCGTCGCCGGATTCGTCGGCGGCAGGCTGGACGAGATGATGATGCGGCTCGTGGACGTTCTCTATTCCCTGCCCTTCATCTTCTTCGTCATCATCCTGATGGTGGTGTTCAACCAGAACTTCTTTCTTCTTTTCGTCGCCATCGGCGCGGTGGAATGGCTGACCATGGCNNCGGATCGTTCGCGGCCAGACGCTGTCCATCAAGCAGAAGGAATTCATAGAGGCGGCGCGCGCCGCCGGTGTCGGCACCTTCGCCAATATCCGCCATCACGTCATTCCGAACGTGCTGGGCCCCGTCGTCGTCTATGTCACGCTGACGATCCCCACCGTGATCCTCGCGGAAAGCTTCCTGTCGTTTTTAGGGCTGGGCGTGCAGGACCCGCTGACCTCCTGGGGCGTGCTGATCGCAGACGGCAAGGATCACATGGAAACCGCGCCCTGGATGCTCATCTTCCCGGCCTTGTTCATGGCGGTGACGCTGTTCTGCTTCAACTTCATCGGCGACGGGTTGCGTGACGCGCTCGACCCCAAGGACCGCTGACATGGGCGAGCCGATCCTCCAGATCCGCGACTTCAACGTGCTGTTCGAAACACACGACCAGGAAGTCCATGCCGTCAAGAATCTCAACTTCGATATCGGCGAAGGCGAATGCGCCGGCATCGTCGGGGAATCCGGTTCCGGCAAGAGCCAGCTTTTCCTCGGCGCGCTGGGCCTTCTGACATCCAATGGCCGCGCCACCGGCAGCGTGAAATATCGCGGCAACGAGCTTCTCGGCCTGCCGCAACGCGCGCTCAACAAGGTGCGCGGCTCGAAGATCACCATGATTTTCCAGGATCCGCTCACCGCGCTGACGCCGCACATGACCATCGGCGCGCAGATGATGGAAGCCCTGCGCGCCCACCAGCATGTGCCACGCGCCGAAGCGCAGAAACGCTGTCTGGAGATTCTGGATCTTGTGCGCATGCCCGAAGCGCACAACCGCATGGGCCAGTATCCGCATGAGCTTTCGGGCGGCATGCGCCAGCGCATCATGATCGCAATGGCGACGGTGTGTGCGCCCGATCTTCTTATTGCCGACGAGCCGACCACCGCGCTGGACGTGACCGTGCAGGCGCAAATCCTGGAGATCATGCGCGATCTCAAGAAGGAATTGAAAACCGCCATCGTGCTGATCAGCCACGATATGGGCGTGATCGCGGGTATGGCGGACAAGGTGCAGGTGATGCGCCTGGGCGAAGTCGTGGAGAGCGGCAGCACAGACAAGGTGTTCTATACGCCGGAGCACGACTACACGAAGGCCCTGCTCGACGCGATGCCGCGCATCGACAGGCCGATGCGCGAAGGCCATGCGATCCTGCAACCCTTGTCCACCATCGGCGCCGAGAAGCGGTTGCTCGATGTCGAAGACCTGAAAGTCCATTTCCCGATCAAGACCGGCGGCTTTCTCGTTTCAAAAACCAAGCCGCTGCGGGCTGTCGATGGCGTGAGCTTCTCGCTGCGCCAGGGCGAAACGCTGGGCATCGTGGGCGAATCCGGCTGCGGAAAATCCACGCTGGCGCGCGCGGTGATGAAGCTGATCGAGAAGACGGACGGCGCGGTCGTCTGGTGCGGCCGCGATCTGGGCGATCTGCAAGGCCCGCAGGTGCGCGCGCTGCGCAAGGAATTCCAGATCGTTTTCCAGGATCCGCTCGCCAGTCTCGATCCGCGCATGACCATCGGCCAATCCATTGCCGAGCCGTTGGCCACGTTGCATCCCGAACTCACGCGGGCGCAGGTCCAGGACGAAGTCCGCGCCATGATGAAGCGCGTCGGGCTTGAGCCGGGCTGGATCAACCGCTATCCGCACGAGTTCTCCGGCGGCCAGAACCAGCGCGTCGGCATCGCACGCGCCATGATCCTCAAACCCAAGCTCATCGTGTGCGACGAAGCAGTGAGCGCGCTCGACGTCTCGATTCAGTCGCAGACCGTGGACCTGATCCTTAATCTTCAGTCGGAATTCGACATGTCGATGATCTTCATCAGCCATGATCTGTCGGTGGTCCGCCAGGTCGCGCACCGCGTGATGGTGCTCTATCTGGGGCGCATCGTGGAATTGGCGGATCGCAATTCGATCTATGAAGATCCACGCCATCCTTATACGCGCGCGCTGATCGCCGCCGTTCCGGTTCCCGATCCGAAGGCCGAGCGCGGCAAAAACCACGCGGGCCTTGCAGGCGAACTGCCGTCTCCACTCGACAGCCGCGCGCAGCTCAGCTTCCTTAAATCGCGCATGATCGACGATCCTGACGCCGAACAGTACCGGCCCAAGCTGATCGAGATCGCGCCCGGCCATTATGTGGCCGAGCACGATCCGGCTTAGAGAGCGCGCCCTAAAAGGGGGCGAGTGACCTCACTTCACGCGCGAGACCTTGAATATCTTGTTGCTGTCGTTGATCCGCAGATTGTAACTGCCGATCGCGCCGCGTTCGATCGTGACGGTGTTGTCCGCCGCCGCACGGCTGAAATGCGCGATCTCTGAATCGCCCTGGATTTGGCGCCACACCTGCCCGTTGTCGAGGAAGATGATGAATTTGTGGAACGGCGTGAACGAATAATCGGTCAACTTGGCGGTGATGCTGTCGATCACTTCTGGTACGGGGGCGGCCCCGGCGGCAGGCGCCGAAGACGTTGCTGGCGCGGGAAGCTGATCCGATCCGAATTGCTGCGGCGTCGTCTGCTTGTCCGGCGAGGTTCCGAAAATGCTGCCCAGGTTGAACCCGAACCACGATTGCTGCTCCTCTTTCGTCGGCGGATGAGAGAGGGTCTCCGGCGGCTGGTTCAACGCATCGCGCAGGCGCGGGGCGACGGCGTCATAACAGTCGAGACGGGCCTTGCTGTCCGTAATTGCGGCGCATTTGCCCATGGCCTCCAGCACGTCGTCGCGGGGTCCAGCCACGGCACTTGCTGAAAAAACAGCCAGAAGGCCTGCGGTAGTTACCGCAATAGCACGCAAATTCATAACTCGTTCACTCCCATCTGGCAAAATACGTTGGGGTCGTTCGGGGCGACCGTTCCAATCATAGTTTAGCGCTCCGTCCGATGCGAGGGCGCCCGGAGGGGCGCAAGGGAGGCACCATGGCACAGACCCGCCTTGGCTTGAGCCGCCGCGCTTTGATGGGCGCAGGCGCGACCCTGGCCGTTGTCGGTGGAGCTGCCTTCTCGCTGGGCGGCGGCACGACACGCCACACCAGCTTCGATGACAGAACATTTAACCGCGGCAACAGCGCGGAGCCCGACACACTCGATCCGCAGAAGATCCAGACGAGCTGGGAAAACAATATCGTCGGCGACATGTTCCTGGGTCTGATGACCGAAGACGCCGCGGCCAAACCCGTGCTGGGCGCGGCGGAAAGCTATAGCCAAAGCGGCGACGGCCTCGTCTATAGATTCAAGATTCGCGATCACAAATGGTCCGACGGCGTGCCGGTGACGGCGCAGGATTTCGTGTTCTCATTCCAGCGCATCCTCGATCCGAAAACGGCCGCGCAATATGCGTCGCTGCTCTATCCGATCAAGAATGCGCAGGCCGTGAACGGCGGCAAGATGCCGGTAACGGCGCTTGGCGTGCGCGCCATCGACGATCGCACGTTCGAAATGGCGTTCGAATACCAGGTGCCGTACCTGCCCGAGCTTTTGAAGCATTACACCTGCATGCCGGTGCCCAAGCACGTGGTGGAGAAACACGGCGATCAGTGGCTGCAGCCACAGAACATCGCGACCAACGGCGCCTATGTCCTGAAAGAATGGGTGCCGAACGACCACATCACCGTCGTCAAGAACCCGCAGTTCTACGACGCGAAAAGCGTCCATATCGAGACGGTGAACTATTACCCGGCGCAGGACTATGCGGCCGCGCTGAAGCGCTTCCGCGCCGGCGAGTTCGACATCACCGAAGGCGTGCCCTCGTCGGAGTTCGGGTGGCTGCGCGACAATCTTCCGGGCACCTTGCGCGTCACGCCCTATGTCTCCATCTCCTATGTGCAGTTCAACCTGACCAAGCCGCCGTTCAACGACATGCGGGTGCGCCAGGCCGTTTCCATGGCCATCGACCGCGAGATCATGGCGAGCCGCGTTATGTGCGCGGGCGAACGCGCTGCTTATACGATGGTCCCGCCGCATATATCCGGCTATCCGGGCAAGCCGCGCCTCGACTTCGCCGGCGCGGCAATGCCACAACGCATCGCAAAGGCAAAAGCGCTGCTGGCCGAAGCCGGTTATGGGCCCGCCAATCCGCTCACCTTCGATTACAATTTCCAGGCCACCAGCGATGCGCGGCTGATCGCCGTCGCGCTGCAATCGATGTGGAAAGGAATCGGCGCGAATGTCAGCCTGCATCCTGCAGACTCGCAGGTTCACTACAACCAGCTTCGCCGCCAGCATTTCCAGGCCGCGTGGGCGGGCTGGAGCGCGGATTACAATGACGCGAAAGATTTCCTCTTCCTCGGCCAGACATCGTCGAACGACATGAACATAGGCCGCTATTCCAATCCCAAATTCGATGCGCTTGTCGCGCAATCCGACGTGACGCGCGATCCGGTGCAGCGCGGCGTCATCCTGGAGCAGGCAGAACAGATCATGCTTGACGATTCGCCGTTCGCACCCGTCTATTATGGCGTGTCACGCAATATCGTCTCCAAGCAGGTGCGCAACTGGATCGGCAACGACGTGAACATCAATCGCACGCGCTATATCCGGCTCGACCGCGCCGTCGCGGAAGTCTGATCCTGCATCTTCGCGCCTTTCCCGTATGCGTCGTCCGCGCGCTCGCCGCGATTGCGTTGGCGGGGCTTGCCGCTGCCTGTTCACCCGCACCACCGGACGGTCCTTATCTCAATCGCGGCAATGGCGGGGCAATTAAAAGCCTCGATCCGCAATTCATCGACGGCCAATGGGAATCCAACATCATGGGCGACCTGATGATGGGCCTGGCAACGGAAGATGCCCGCGGCCGTCCCATTCCCGGCGCGGCACAAAGCTGGGCGCTATCGCCGGACGGCAAAACCTGGACCTTCCACATCCGCGACCATCGCTGGTCCGATGGTGTGCCGGTAACGGCGCAGGATTTCGTCTTTGCCTGGCGGCGGCTGCTCGATCCGAAAACCGCCGCGCCCTACGCCTACAATATGTGGGTGGTGAAGAATGCCGAGAAGATCAGTGCGGGCGCGCTGCCGCCATCGGCGCTGGGCGTGAGCGCGCCCGACGACAAGACGCTCGTCGTCCAGCTTGAGCATCCCGCCGCCTATCTGCCCGAATTGCTGATGCACCAGACGGCGTTCCCGATTCCGCGCCATACCGTTCTGAAATACGGCAACGCATGGTCGCGCCCGCGCAACGACGTTTCCAATGGCGCCTACAAGATCGGCGAATGGGTGCCTAACGATCACGTCACACTCGTCAAGAATCCGCTGTTCTACGACGCCGCGCATGTGAAGATTCAGACTGTGCGCTACTTCAACACGCCGGACGCGCAGGGCGCGTTGATCCGCTTTCGCGGCCACGAGCTCGACACGCAGAACCCCTACCCCGCCGCGCAGATCGGCTGGCTGCGCGCTCATGCACCCGACACGATCAAGAGCGTTCCCTATCTCGGCGTGGATTACATCGTCGCGAATTTCCGGCGCAAGGCCTTTCAGGATATCCGCATGCGCGAGGCGCTGTCCCTCGCTTATAACCGCGAGGCTGTCGCCTACAAAATCCGCCGCGTGGGCGAGCGGCCAGCCTACAACATGATCCCGCCAGGCGTCGCCAACTATCCCAACACAGCATCGCTGGATTTCAAAGCCATGCCCTATGCCGCGCGCATCGAGAAAGCGCGTGCGCTGATGCGCGCGATGGGCTATGGCCCGCAGCACCATTTTCATCTGGTCTATGCGACTTCCACAAATCCGGACCAGCGGCGCGCGGCTGCCGCGATCCAGCAGATGTTCGCGCAAATCTATATCGACATGACGATCAGCTCGGTGGAGATCGCGCAGCATCTGCAACGCATGCAGCAGCACGATTTTGACATCGCCAACGCCGCCTGGATCGCCGATTTCAACGACGCCAGCAACTTCCTCGATCTGCTGCGCACCACGGCAGACAACAATTACGGCGGCTATTCCAATCCCCAATACGATGCGCTGATGGACAAGGCGCAGCAGACCGCCGATCTGAAGGAGCGTGGCAGACTGATGGAGCAGGCCGAGGCCTTGGCGCTCAGCCAGTATGCGTGGCTGCCCTGCTATTTCCTTTTGACGATGGACATCGTGCAGCCCTGGGTGAAGGGCTGGATCCCCAATATCCGCGGCTTCAACCGCACACGCTGGCTCTCGATCGAAGGCCGGCCCCAATAACAAAGAGCGCGCTTGCTCCGCTGGCGCGGTTCCGGCAATTTCCCGCGCATCGACCCCGTAGCTCAGCAGGATAGAGCAGCGGTTTCCTAAACCGCAGGCCGGAAGTTCGAGTCTTCCCGGGGTCGCCAATCTACGCTGCGCGAGCAGCGGAGATTGCCTCCCGAAGCTCGCAAGAGCGTAGGGAGGCTGCGCGGGATCACGCGCAGCTTCGATTGGCAGGCCGCCTGATCGCGCCGAAGTTCCCGGAACCCTTCCACACGCGCCGGAACAGCATTGCCTGTTCCTCCGTTCAGTTAATGCGTGCGCGTATCCGTGCGCGAAAAATCACAACCGAGGAAACGGATATGACAAAGACCATGCACAACACCATTCGCACAGCGCTGCTCTGTGGCGCGCTCGCCTTCACGACATCGGCCACGGCGCAGGTGAGCAGCGGCTCGCTGGGCGCGGGCCTTTCCGCGAAAACACCGGCGGCAAACGCTACCGTCAACAGCGGCGTTGCAGCCCCCGGCGTCTCGGGCACCGGCAACGCACAAATCAGCACCTCGGCCTCACCCAATGGCGTGGCGACCAGCGCGGGCGTGAACGCCAACACCGCCTCGCCGGTCTCCGATACCGGCTCCAGCGGCTCGGCATCGAGCAAATCCAAGCATCATCGCAAGGCGACGCCAGCCGATGACACGAGCGTAAATACCGGCGTTACAACACCGAACGCTTCAGCCAACACAGGTACAAGCGTGAAGGCCAATCCGAACGCAGCGACGACGACGGACACCAACGTGTCAACGCCGCAGCCGCATTAATTGCAGGCTTTCTCGAAGATGGCCGGAGCGTCCGGGCTCCGGCCATTTCTTTATCTGGCGAGTCTCTTTTTGCCGTCCGGCGTGAAGAAGAACACGACGTCGCGGGCGGAGGGGTTTCTTGACGATCTCCTCTTGGTGCGGGCCCAAATAGCAGTCTATATTCCCCGCTCTTCAAACTTCGCGAGTTATCGATATGCACGCCGATTGGGCTTCTGAAATTCTATTGCCGGACCGAAATTTGGTGATGTCAGATGGGGTTCTGCGCGATGCGTCTCTTGTCGATAATCAACAGGCGCAAACAAGCGATGCCTTCGGATTCAAATGGCACCAGCGCGACACTTACTCGGTAGATAATCCATCCATCCGAAAATTGCACCACGACTGGACCGTCGCACGTTTCGGCGGAAGGGAGATTGCTTCCTATTTTCCTGCCGGAAAGCACCCGATTGTCCTCGATGCAGGGTGCGGTAGCGGCCTGGCGGCCTTGGTCAATTTCAGCGGCATGTTTGACGATATTCGTTATGTCGGACTTGATATCTCGCGCGCTGTCGATATCGCGGCGGAAACGATCGGTGCGGCTTCATCTCAAAATCTTTTCATTCAAGCCGACATGACGAAAGCGCCCATCGCGAATGAGGCGGTGGATTTCATCATGGCGGAAGGAACGCTCCATCACACACCGTCAACGCGCGGGGCGCTCGCCTCGCTGGTTCCGAAGCTGCGGCGCGGCGGAAAAATTGCGTTCTACGTTTACGCGAAGAAGTCGGCCATCCGCGAATTCACGGACGATTATGTACGAGAGCAATTTTCTCATCTGTCTCCAGAGAAAGCGTGGGAAGCGACGGAGGACATCACTCGGCTGGGAATAGCTCTCGGCAAGATCGACGCCGAAATCGAACTTGATGCACCGGTGCGCGCGTTGGGCATTCCCGCTGGAAAATGGCCGGTCCAGCGTTTTTTCTACTGGCATGTCCTCAAAGCCTTCGTTCGGCCCGATTTGTCATTCGCCGATATGAATCACATCAATTTCGACTGGTTCGCACCCGCTTATGCGCACAGGCAGACGCCGGATGAGGTCAGACAATGGTGCGGTGAACTCGGCCTTGAAATCGAACACTTCCACGTCGAGGAAGCAGGCATCACCGTAGTCGCAAAGCGGTCATGAATTCGGCGGCGGCAACAACATTTCAGCGCAACAAATTGTGGCACAACCCGGCCACCGGGCCAACTGCGGTGCCACAATAGTCCACGCGTCAACCTTTATCTGGCGAGTCTCTTTTTGCCGTCCGGCGTGAAGAAGAACACGATATCGCGGTCTGGGCGCGTGAGTTTCCTGTTCTGGCCTTTGTAGTCGAAGCTGGACAGAAAATCGCGGATGATCTCCAGCCGCGCGATCTTCTTCACGTCGGTCTTCACGATGCGCCATGGCGCGGACGGATGGTCGGTGCGTTCGAAGGTTTCATCGCGCGCCTTGCTGTATTCTCTCCACATCTTCTGCGCTTTCGCATCGACCGGCGAGATCTTCCACCGCGTTAGCGGGCTTTCGTCGCGCTCGGCCAACCGCTTCTTCTGCTCGTCGCGGCTGATGTCGAGATAATATTTGCGGATCTCCATGCCGTCGCGCACCAGCATGTCCTCGAACGGGACGACGGATTTGTAGAATATCTCAAGCTGCTTCTTGGTGCAGAAGCCCATCACCTGCTCCACACCCGAGCGATTGTACCAGGAACGGTTGAAGATCACGAATTCCCCGCCAGATGGCAGGAATGGCACGAAGCGCTGGAAATACCATTGCGTCTCCTCACGATCCGACGGCTTGCCCGGCGCATGCACGCGCGTGTCGCGCGGGCTCATGTGATCGATGATGCGCTTGATCGCGCCGTCCTTTCCGGCGGCATCACGTCCTTCCAGGATCAGAAGTATCTTGCTGCCATTCGCGATCAATTCGCGCTGGAGCTTCACCAGCTCGATCTGAAGATCGCGCAAGGTTTTCTTGTAATGGCGATCCTCGTCGTCACCGTCATCGTAAGCGGGATGCTTTTTGTGCTTGGCCATGAGGGGATTAAACGTGCGGAAACTGGCTGCTGCAACCTAAACCCGCGACCAGGGCACCACGTTCCCATCGAGCCGTTTTGCCGCAATGCCGAACACCTTGGCCAGAGCGGCGTCGCAGAGCACCTCGCCCGGCGCGCCCTGCCCGGCCACATGGCCGTTTCGTAACATGACGATCTCGTCGCAGAAGCGCGACGCCAGCGAAAGATCGTGCAAGGTGATTACCACCGCCACGCCCCGCGCCGCCTCTGCCCGCAGCAATTCCATCAACTGAAGCTGATGCGCTGGGTCCAGATGCGCAGCCGGTTCATCCACCAGCAGGATCGGCGCCTGCGTCGCCAGCGCCCGCGCCAGCAGCACCCGCGCCCGCTCGCCGGCGGAGAGCTCGTTCAGCCGCCGTGCCGCGAATTGCGAGACATCGCAGCGCCCCATCGCATCGGCAATCGCCGCCGCGCCATCATCGCGCGCACCATGGGGTATCCGCCCCAGCGCCACGATGCGCTCCACCAGCATCGGCCATTGCACTGCATTCTCCTGCGGCAGATAGGCGATGGAGCGGGCGAGCCATTCGCGCGAGCATTCCTTGAGCGAACGCCCAAGCGCAGTGACATCGCCGGCTTCGATGGGCAGAAGTCCCAGCGCTACACGCAGCAGCGTGGTCTTGCCGGCACCGTTAGGACCGACAATGCCCGTGACCTTTCCAGTAGCGAACGAAGCGGACGCATCGTCCAGCACCGCGCGCGACGCATAAGCCGCGCGGACCTGCGAAAGCGCGAGCGCGCTCATATCGCCTCCCGCCGCATGCGGATGATGAGCCAGACGAAAAACGGGGCGCCGATCATCGCCGTCATCACGCCGACAAGAAGCTGCCCGTCCGGCGCGATCAGGCGCACCGCGATATCCGCCGCCGTCACCAGCGCCGCGCCGCCGAGTGCCGACGGCAGAATCAACCGCGCAGGCTCATAGGCATAGAACGGCCTGAGCAGATGCGGCACCACAAGCCCAACGAAACTCACCGCGCCCGCCGCCGCCGTCGCCGCGCCCGTGGCCAGCGCCACGCCGATCACCACACGACGCCGCACGCCATGCACATTCACGCCCAGCGATTGCGCCGCTTCTTCGCCCAGCGCGAGCGCGTCGAGGCTGCGCGCCGCACTCCACAAGATCGCGATGCCGATCGCCACCGGCGCCAGCGCGAGCCAGAAATCCAAGAGCGTGGAATCCTTTAGCGATCCCATCATCCAGCGGATCATCTCGCTCATCGCGTAAGGGTTTGGCGCGAGCGACATCGCCAGCGCCGTCATCGCAGTGGCAAGGCTGGCAATCGCCGCACCTGCGAGGATCAATGCCGTGCGTTCCGCGCCCGCGCGCGAGAGGAAATAGAGAATGGTCGATGTCGCCACCGCGCCCGCAATGGCGGAGGCGGGAAGGATCAACGGGTTAAGAGCCGCGAATCCGAAATACATCGCGATCACCGCGCCGAAACCGGCGGAAGATGTCACGCCCGTCACACCGGGATCGGCCAGCGGATTGCGGAACAGCCCCTGCAGCGCCGCGCCGCTGGCGCCGAGCGCAGCACCCACCACCAAAGCCAGCAATGCGCGCGGCAAACGTATCTCGCGCGCGATGACGGTGGCTGTGCCGTGATCGGAGAACAAACCGGAGAAGAGATCACCCAAGCCGATTTGTGCGGGGCCGATGGCGAAAGAGATTGCGGCAAGAACGATGGCGAGAAGAGCGAGTGCGATCGTCAGCGCATTTACATAAAGAATCCCCCTCGCCCCCTTTAGGGGGAGAGGGTCGGGGTGAGGGGGCCTCTCCACCAGCGCGGGGCTGCCCCCCTCACCCCAGCCCTCTCCCCCTAAAGGGGTAGAGGGAGATTCATTTTGAATCTGAAAGTGAAGTGTCTCGTCCAAAACCATAGCTCCGCATCTCGCGTCGCCACGGGCGGATCGATCCGCTTGTCCTCCGCCCGCCCGGCAGAAGATGGACGACACGCGCCGGCAGGTTTCCTGGCTCGCGGCTCTGGCGCCTCTCCAGCCTTCCCGTTTCCAGTGGCTCTATGGAGAGACATCGCCGCCTACAGTTGCGGGGGCAGCCGCGGATAGACCCCGCGTTCCCTACACCGATGCGTCAGCGGGACTCTTAGTTTGTGTGCGGTGGCGAGGCAAGCGAACGCGCCTTCCGCCCCAATTCCATCAGCGGCTCTGCTACGTCGGCACTCCAGGGCCCCGCACAGAGCAGCGGCGTCAGCGAGGTGTTCGCGACCAGCGTGCTTTTCGGCAGCGCGCGCAAGGCCGGATGTTTCAGCACCAGATCGGCGCGGGTCGGCGTTGCTTCGCGTTCGCCGTTCAGGATCAGAAGCTCCGGCGGGTTCGCGATCACCGCTTCCACCGGCACGGTGCCGCTGCGCGTCTGGTTCATGCGCGGCGCCACGTCGATCAGGCCGATGCGGCGCAGGATATCGTCCGACACGCCACCGGAATTGGCATAACCGTTCGGCTCATAGATCAGCGTGCGCACCGGCGGATACGGCGCATGTTTCGCCGCGCGGGCCAGTTTGGCATCCATCGCTGCGATCATCGCGTTCGCGCGCTTTTCCGCGCCAAACGCCTTGCCCAGGGTCCGCGTCACATCGCGGATGTCGGCAAGGGAGTTCGCCCATTTCACTTCCAGCAGCGGCGTATGCGTTTGCACCAGTTGCGCCTTCAGACGCGGATTGGTGCCCCGATACATCACCACCAGATCGGGATGCAGCGCCAGCACCTCCTCGGCGGACCCGCGCGTCAGCCGGATGCCCTTCACCTTGTCCGCGATGGTGGACACCACCGGATGGCGGTCCGCCGACAGATAGGACAGCGCCGCGATCCGCCCGCGCGGCACCATCCGGTACACATATTCATCGGTGCACAGGAATGTCGAAACCACGCGCTGCGGCGCAGCATCCGCGGCATGCGCGCCCAGCAACGCCCCAAGCAGGCATGCTACATAACAGCTATGCGCCAATCGCATCTTGATCCCCTAGATACCCCTTCTCACTTCATGCCCATTCCACTCGGAGGAGCTATGCGCACCACATTTTCCGCCATCGCCATCGCGGCCCTGGCCACCGTCTCTTATTCCACTCTCGCCTTCGCCGCACCTTCGGTGAGCGAAGTTCTCGCCGCGAACAAGGCCGCCACCGGCGCCGCGCCGAAGCAAACCGTTAAGGTTGAATACGCCTATTCCGGCCAGGGCATGACGGGCAAGGTGGACTCGCTCTGGGATCTCAAAACGGGCATGTGGGTCGATGCCGCCGTCATCGGCCCGGCCACCGAAACGCAAGGCTTCGACGGCGCGCATAGCTGGGCGAAAGACGCTTCCGGCGCTGTGACGCAACAGGATGGTGGCGACCAGAAAGCACTCGGCACGAACGAAGGCTATCGCCGCGCGAATATGTGGTGGCAGCCGAACCACGCCGGCGCGGCCATTGTCTCCGATGGCGAAAAGACCGACGGCGGCAACAGCTATGATGTGCTCACCGTCACGCCGAAGAACGGCAAGAATTTCGACGCATGGTTCGATGCCAAATCGCATCTTCTGTCGCGCGTCGTGGAAATGCAGGGCACCCAGACCTTCACCACCACACTGTCGGACTATCGGGCAACGGACAGCGTTCAGATTCCGCACAAGATCCATGTCAGCAACGGCGCCGCGCAATACGATCAGGACATGACGGCGACAAGCGTTGCCTTCCTATCGCCGCGGCCCGCGTCCGCCTATGCTGCGCCGAAGGTCGTCCTTAACGATTATACCATTGCAGGCAACGCGAAAGAGACCACCTTTCCGTTCCATCTCTACAACAACCACATCTTCGCGGACGTGAAGGTGAACGGCAAAGGTCCCTATCAATTCATCTTCGACACGGGCGGCATCAATCTGGTGACGCCACCGCTCGCCAGGGAGCTTGGCCTCGCCGCCGAAGGCCACATGCAGGGTAATGGCGCGGGCAGCGGCCACATGGACGTGCAGCTCACAAAAGTGTCGTCGTTGCAGCTCGGCGACGCCACGGTGAAAGACCAGGTGTTCGCGCAGATCCCGCTCGACAGCATGGACAACATCGAAGGCGTGGGCATGCCGGGCATGGTGGGCTTCGAAACCTTCCGCCGTTTCGTCACGCGCATCGATTACGGCGCGCACACAATCACGCTCATCAAGCCCGATGCGTTCGACCCGAAAGACGCGGGAACGGCCGTGCCGATCAGCTTCAACGGCAACACCATCGAAGTGCCCGCGACCTATGATGGCGTGCCGGGCACCTTCACCATCGACACCGGCAATCGCGGCTCGCTCATCCTCAACTCGCCCTTCGTCGCCGCGCATGCACAGTTCGCGAAATACAGCATCGCACCCGAAGCAACGACAGGCTGGGGCATCGGCGGGCCGACGAAGAGCCATGTCATCCGCGGCCACAATCTCGTCATTGGCGGGCAGACCGTCGCTGCCCCCGTCGTCCTGCTTTCCACGGCCACCAAGGGCGCGGACGCGGATGCGACCCAGTCGGGCAATATCGGCGGCGGCGTGCTGAAGCGCTTCGTGGTCACGCTCGATTACGGCCACAACAAGATGTACCTGAAGCCGGTAACGCAACCGGTCAGCGATCTGGATTCCTTCGACCGTTCCGGCATGTGGATCAACCGAAGCGCCACGGGTTACAGCGTTGTGGACGTAACCAAAGGCACACCGGCCGATACAGCGGGCTTGAAGACCGGCGACGAGATCGTGTCGGTCGACGGCAAGCCCGCAACGGCCACGCCGCTCTATGAAACCCGCGCTCGCCTTCGCAACGATGCACCGGGTACGGTCGTGAAGTTCACGGTGAAGCGCGGCGCCGAGACGAAGGACGTTTCGGTGACGTTGAGGGATTTGATTTAACAGCCTTTCGCAATCCGGCCAAAACCGTCATGGCCGCTCTCGTGGCGGCCATGACGGCATTCAAAGCAACTCTAATGCCGCGCGCGGTATTGCGAGGGCGAGACGCCGAAATGCGCCTTGAACACGCGGCACAGATGCGCGTGGCTTGCGAAACCGCAATCCAGCGCGACTTCGGTGATGCCGGACCCGGTGTTCCGTAACAGATGCGCGGCGCGTTCGGTCCGCACCTGCCGCAGATAGGCGCCGACGGAAACACCGAAGTAACGCCGAAACTCCCGCGCCAGATGGATCTCGTGCCGCCCCGCCGCGCGCGCAATCCTTTTCATCGTGAGCGGCGTGGTCGCGGCATTGGCGTGCAGGAAGTCGCGCACGGCGGCCAGCCAGGCCGGTGGCTTTGCATCGCAATCCACGACATGCGCCGCGCGGCCGAACGCAGCGATGATCTCCAGAACGATCCCCTCGCGCGCGACATTCGAGAACTCGTCTTCATGCGCTATTTCGCCCAGCAACCTCTGGCCCAGACGTTGGAACAGCGGCGCCTGGGCATAAGGCGCATCGGAAAGACGCATGCGGGAGTCGGAAAGGTAAGCAAGCCACGCATCTTCGGGCCGGATTATGATCTGGCGCGCGCCCTCGGCGCCGAAGTTCTGGGAGTGTGTGATGCCGGCAGGCCCGAAGGTCACGCAACCGCTCCGGTAATGGCGCTCGGATTTTCCGATCCGCTCCAGGAAATCGCCATGCACGACCATGCCGAAGGATGGCGCATCGTGGCTATGCGGCTCCATCGCGCCCAACGGCGCATAGTCACTGACGCGCAGACTGTCGGATGCAAACATGCCCTGCTCCCCTGACGCTCGTCCCGTGCAACCACGCTAGGATTGTGAAAGACAACCTCTGCCCGTGGCGGCTTTATGGCTATCTAACGATATATAGGTGTTGCCTGATGAAACCGAGCCTTGCCTTGCGGGTTTTCCTCGCCCTGATGCTTACGATTCTGTCAGGCGCGAGCGCCCTGGCCGCCTTCACGCCGGCGCAGGTGCTGAACTACACCCGCGCGGGCGATCTGCATGTCTCGCCGGACGGCAAAAAGCTCGCCTACATCGTGCTGAGCTATCCGCAGGACTGGAAGCCGCGTGTCCGCATCCTCGACATCGCGACGGGCAAGACAGACGAGATCACACCCAAAGGCAAGAGCGAGCGGTCGCCGCAATGGTCGCCAGGCGGCAAGACGCTGGCCTTCCTCTCCAACCGCGGCGGCCACACGCAGGTCTGGCTGATGCCTGCCGCTGGCGGAGCGGCGGCAGCACTCACCGCATGCAAGAACGGCGTGTCGGATTTCCACTGGTCGCCCGATGGCACATCCATCGCCTATCTCGCCAAGGACGATGCTGCACCATCGGAAGATGAAGGCCCGCAGATCGCGGATGACGAGCGTGAGCTTGATCGGCTGTGGACGATCGATATCGCAACGAAAAAAGTCGCGCGCCTCGGCGAGACAGGTTATCGAATCGACGAGTTCCAGTGGCAGAATCCGTCGCGCATTCTCGTCGCTGCCACCGCCAGACCGCGCGTGGAAGAGCATACCGACGCGATCTACAGCGTCTCCGTTCCGGACGGCGCCATCGCCAAAACCAGCCAGCCGCCGCTGCCCTTCGAAGATCTTATGGTCTCGCCGGACGGAAAACAGTTCGCCGTCCAGGCCACGCGAGCCAAGGGACCGCAGCCGCGCGATCTGTTCGTGGGAACGATCGGCGGCAGCGATCTGCGGGACGTTTCGCAACCCGTGGACCGCGCCGTCGTGCAGATGCTCTGGCATGGGAACATCATCTTCATGAGCGTACAGGATGGATTTTACACGCGGCTCTACAAGCTCTCGCAGGGCGCGAAGCCTGAAGAGATCAAGCTGCCGCTGTCCGTCGGCGCGTTCGACGTTGCGCAAGACGGCGCCATCGCCTTTGTCGGCGAGGACTTCAACCATCTTCAGGAAATCTATCTGCGCGCGCCGGACGGCGCGATCCGGCAACTGACGCACATGCAGGCTGTGCCGGTGGCGGGGCATCTCGCGCCCACAACGCTTTTCCACACAAAGAGCTTCGATGGCACTGACATCGAGGCCGCGCTGGTCAACCCTGCGCACGCGCAGGGCAAGCTGCCGCTGGTGCTGCTCGTTCACGGTGGGCCGTCCTCGCGCTTCACCGCCGGCTATTATTGGGAGACCGCCTGGGCGCAGATGCTCGCCAGCCACGGCTATCAAGTGCTGATGGTCAACCCGCGCGGCTCCAACGGCTACAGCGAAGATTTCATGAAGGCCAATCGCGGCGATTGGGGCGGTGGCGACTACAAGGATCTGATGGCGGCGCTCGACGCCGTGATCGCCAAAGGCAAAACCGACCCCAACCGCCTTGGCATCGGCGGCTGGTCCTATGGCGGCGAGATGACGATGTGGGCGATCACACAGTCAAACCGTTTCAAGGCGGCAGTCGCGGGCGCGGGCGTCTATGATCAACAAGCCGAATTTGAAACCGAGGAGGCTCCGCAAGGCGACGAATGGTATTTCGGCACGCCATGGGAGCATCCGGACGTCTTCGCGCGCAATTCGCCCGCCACATATATCGCCAAAGCGAAAACACCGACGCTGATCTTCGACGGCGAAGACGATGCCGCCAATCCCACCGGCCAGTCGAAGGGCCTTTACCGCGCGCTGAAGCATATGGGCGTGGAAACGCGGATGGTGCTCTATCCCAATGAGGGCCATTCGCCGAGGAAAGGCAGCTACAACGTCGACATGTTCCAGCGCCTGCTCGACTGGTACGACCGGCATTTGGGGAACGCCAGGTAATTGGAATATAGGAAGCCTGTTGTAACGCTCTATTTGACATTATCATTGATGACAAGGAATGCGCTTCTCAAGGGCCTTCGCCCTACGCCTCCCGGAGAAATCCTGCGGGAGGACGTTCTGCCTGCGCTGCACAAATCCAGGACGGAGATTGCCGAGCTTCTCGGTGTCTCGCGCCCCACCCTTTATGACGTACTGAACGAGAAAAGACCGATCACGCCGAACTGGCTCTCCGTATAGGCAAACTGGTCGGCGGCAGACCTGAAATCTGGCTCAGGATGCAGCAACGATACGGCCTGTCCGAAACGGAAAAGGAAATCGCCAAGGAGCTTGCGCATATTCCAACGCTGCATGCTGCCGAATAAGGCGCCCTCGCGCAGGCAATGACACCGTAGGGTATGGAAGGCGGGAAGCGCCTGCCGTACATTCGCACAGCAAATCACTTTCGTTTCCGGGAGTCCCTCTCATGCCCGTCTATCGCGCACCCGTTCAGGATTTTCTCTTCCTCGCCAACGAATTGTTCGAGATCGAAAAGCAGCGCGATATTCCCGATTTCAAGGAAGTGACATCGGACCTGCTGGAAGACATCTTCACCAATGCGGGCAAGTTCGCGGAGGAAGTGCTGCAGCCGATCAACCAGTCCGGCGACGAGGAAGGCGCGCATTTCGAGAATGGCGTCGTGCGCACGCCGAAAGGTTTCAAGGAAGCCTACAAGCAGTTTTGCGAAGCCGGATGGGGAGCGCTCTCCGCACCGGCGAAATTCGGCGGCGCGGACATGCCGATGCTGGTGAACCTCGCCGTGGGCGAGATGATGCAATCGGCCAACCAGGCCTTCGCGATGTATCCCGGCCTCACCGGCGCCGCGTCCGGCGCGCTGCTCGCGACGGGCCAGCCGTGGATGAAAGAGAACATCGCCACCAAGATGATCAGCGGCGAATGGGCCGGCACCATGTGCCTCACCGAGCCGGGCTGCGGCACCGATCTGCGCCTGATGAAGACGAAGGCCGTCGAACAACCGGATGGCACCTACAAGGTCAGCGGCACCAAGATCTTCATCTCCGGCGGCGATCAGGACCTGACCGACAACATCATCCACATGGTGATCGCGAAGATTCCGGACGAGAACGGCAAGATCCACGACGATCTTTCCACCGTGAACTTCTTCATGGTGCCCAAATTCCTCGTCGATGAAGCCGGCAAGATGGGAACGCGCAACAGCGTCAATACCGGCGGCATCGAGCACAAAATGGGCATCAAGGCGCAGGCGACCTGCGTGCTGAACTTCGACGAAGCCAAAGGCTGGCGGCTCGGCCCCAAGCCCGTGCTGCCCAAGCCGGGCGAGAAGCGTTCGGCCTCCGCGGGCATGGCGGGCATGTTCGGCATGATGAACGCCGCGCGTCTCGGCGTCGGCATCCAGGGCGTGTCCATCGCGCAGGTCGCTCTCGACAACGCGTGGGACTATGTGCACGAACGCCGCGTCGGCCATGCGCTCACGGGCCCTAAAGAGCCGGACAAATCCGCCGATCTGGAAATCGTGCATCCGGACGTGCGCCGCATGATCCTGCATTGCCGCTCCTTCGTGGAAGGCGCGCGGGCGCTGGCGATGTGGACCACGATCAACCACGCCATCATGGATTCCGATCGTGCCGACAAGGATCAGGCCGGCCTGCTTGCCGATCTGCTGACGCCCGTCATCAAGGCGTTCTTCACCGACATGGGCTTCGATTGCGCTAACATGGCGATGCAGTGCTATGGCGGCCATGGCTACATCCGCGACAATGGCGTGGAGCAGTTCGTGCGCGATGCGCGCATCAACCAGACCTATGAAGGCGCCAACGGCGTACAGGCGATGGACCTCGTCGGCCGCAAGCTGGGCCGCAAGGGTGGCGCGGCGCCGATGGCCTATCTTCAGGTCGTCGGAAGCTGGCTTTCCGAAAACGAGAAGGACGAAACCCTCGCCGCTTATGTGAAGCCGGTGAAGCGCGGCCTCGATATTTTGCAGCAGGCGACGATGTGGTTCGCGCAGCACGGCCTGCAGAACCCGAACGACGCCGGCGCGGGCGCGGTGGATTATCTGCGCCTTATGGGCATCGTCAGCGTCGGCTGGATGTGGGCGCGCATGGCCAAGCTCGCGGCGGAGAAGCTGAAGAGCAATCCGCCGAACGCGGAGTTCTATCAGGGCAAGCTCGTCTCGGCGCGCTATTGGATGGAGCGCATGATCCCCGAATGCCCGATGCTGTTCGAACGCATCCAGGCAGGCTCCGCGAACCTCATGGCGCTGGAACCGGCGACGGCGTGAAGCGGTTATGTGGGCATGCGCCCGCTCCTCGCATTGGCTTTCTGCGCGCTGATTTCGCAGCCGGCGCGTGCGGGGATTTTCTCGTTCATGAATTCCGCCGACCCCACCTTCAGCGGTGCGCATGAGCTTTCGGTGCGGCCGGATTCGGATGGCCTCTATTACATCCGCGCGGACGTGAACGGCGCAGAGGTGCGCTTCGTGATCGACACCGGCTCGGACGACGTCGTTCTCACGCGCAAGGATGCGCGCCGCGCCGGGATCGATGTTTCCAGACTCGATTTTTCGGAAGATTACGACGCCGCCAGCGGGACGGGCGTGGAAGCGGACACCACGGTGCAGAAACTGGCGATAGGCCCTCTCGCCGTCACCGATTTCCCCGTGACGGTGGAGCAGGAAGGCGGCGCGTCGCTGCTCGGCATGACATTTCTGCGCCGCTTGAAATCGGTGGAAATGCGGAGTGGGCATCTATATTTGCGTTGGTGAAGTCTCTTGCAGAGATCAACTACTATTCCGTCATGGCCGGGCTTGTCCCGGCCATCCATTTTCCAGAGATGGACAATTTCCTGCACCGCTTCTGGAAAATGGATGGCCGCCACGAGGGCGGCCATGACGATTGAGGATATAGCGAAGCGGACCGTCTACAACTTCGCCTTGCCCGCCGCATCGTTCGCGGGCTCCGCGTTCAGGCCCGATTGCGTCATGATCACCTTGAACACCGCGCCATTGGCCAGCGGCATATAGGCCGCCGATCCGAAGTGCCGCTGCTCGGCATAAGAATGGTCCACGATCCAGAACACCCAGCTCTTGGGCACCCACTGGTTCACCGCCGGCGGCGGGCCTTTGAGGTCGCACGACGTGATCGTCTTGCCGTTGCCGCGTTCGGCGTCGGAATAGCGGTTGGAGATCTGGTCGAGCTGATAAGTCGTATCGAGCCCCAGCACATTCGCCCACGGCTTCCACTTCTGCACGCGCGCGCTCATCTCCCAATCGTCGCCCTGCAAGCGGCACACTTGCGCGGGAAAACTCGCATCCATGCGCTTCACGGTGACATCGAACAGTTGCTGCGAGGGATCGACGGCTTTCACGCTCACCATCGCCACCGGCGCTTCATAGGTGAGCCGCTCGAACGTCTGCGTGTTCGCGCCCAGCAAACCGAACGCCAGGCCGATCACCGCCAGCGGCGCGCCGACGACCACGCGCGGCACGCCGCGCCCGCCCTCGCCCGTGGCCACATGGCCCAGCCCACGAAGAAACACGAACACGCCGATTACCGCGACGGCCAGCGGAATGGCGATCAGAAACCAGCCGAGCGAGGAAACCAAAGTCAGCATCCCAAATCCCCCAAACGCGCGGAAACGGCCCGCATCGTTAAAATCCTACAGAAAGAATGCGCCAAAGTCGGGATGGCTGCGGGAATTTTGCGCAGATGTGGCTAACGGCAGGGTTTTCCTCCCCCGTTTTACGGGGGAGGGGGACCGCGAAGCGGTGGAGGGGGCGTTGCAGGAAGTCCCCCTCCACCTCGCTTCGCTCGGCACCTCCCCCGTAAAACGGGGGAGGAAAGTTACGGCGTGAGCAGCGCGTTCCCCACCAACTCCTGCAATAGCGGCGATGCCGGATAGGGATGCGTGCGGTACTGCCGGAACCCCTCGGCATATCCCACGCCGAAATGCCGCCCGCGCCGTTTCGTCCAGTCCGCCATCGCCTCCACATAATCGTCGAGGCCATGCTGCTTGGCCTCCCATGCCGCCTGGCTCTTGTGCTGGCGCAGCATCTCTTTCTTCTTTTCAAAGAACGGCGCGGCATCCACCGCGAATTCCGCCATCACCTTGTTGTTGCCGCGGTCGCGCCCGGCGATGGGATCGCAGAAATACAGATGTGGGATACCCGCCAGCACTTGTGCGCTGCCGGTTTTGTAATTCGGCACCGGCGCGGCGAAGCACGCATCGCGCACCAGGGCGCTCGTCGCTTCGTGATCCGGATGATAGTCCACCGGCGATGCGGTGATGACGATGTCGGGCTGCGCCACGCGCAACGCTTCGGTCACGCGCCGCCGGGTCGCATCGTCCACGAACACCGAGAGGTCCGGCACATCGAGGCACATATACTCTGCGCCGATCAGCTTCGCCGCCGCCGCCGCTTCGCCTTTGCGGATTCGTGCGGTCGTGGCGTTGTCGGTGTCCAGCGCGCCGCAATCGCCCGCAGTGACGGTCGCGATCGCAATGGAATGCCCCTGCCCGCCCAGCAGCGCCAGTGTCCCGGCGCACAGGTTTTCGACATCGTCCGGGTGGGCATGAATAGCCAGGATGCGGGTCATGCCCTAAGCTAAACCGACAAATATCGGTTCACCAAACGTCCGAATCTCGAGGGGGAAATTCATGCGCAAATTCCTGTTCGCCACCGCCACGGCCATCACGCTCGCGGCCGGCGCCGCCGGCACGCCGGCCATCGCCAATCCGGTGCTGATGATCTCGCTCGACGGCCTTCGCCCACTCGACGTCATCGACGCCGGCAAGCGCGGCCTGAAGGTGCCGAACCTGCGCGCCTTCATGACGGACGGCGCCTATGCGACGGGCGTGAAGAACGTGCTGCCCACCGTCACCTATCCCGACCACACCACGCTCATCACCGGCGTGTGGCCGGATGTGCATGGCATCGGCAACAATGTGAAATTCGATCCGCTGGGCAAGAATTACGAGGGCTGGTACTGGTACTCGTCCGACATCAAGGTGCCGACCTTATGGGACGCGGTGCACAACGATCACAAGGTCGTCGCCTCGCTCGACTGGCCGGTCAGCGTGGACAATCCGTCCATCGACTACAATGTCCCCGAATATTGGCGCGCCTTCCAGCCGGACGATCTGAAGATCATCCATGCCCTCACCACCCGCGGCCTGCCCGAGCAGCTTGAAAAGGCCGTCGGCATGCCGATGGCCGCGATGTTCGCGGAAACCCCGGCCTCCGATCTCGCCCGCGCCAAATTCGCTTCCGCACTCTATGCGCAGGTGAAGCCGGAATTCATGACCGTGCATCTGGTCAGCATCGACGGCACCCAGCACGAGTTCGGCCCCGATACGCCGCAGGCGCATGAAGCCATCGAAACAGTGGACACCGCCGTCGGCAATCTCGTCGCCGCCGCGCGCAAGGCGCAGCCCGATGTGGTCGTCGCCATCGTCTCCGATCACGGCTTCGCGCCGGTGGAGCATGACGTGAACCTGATGGTGCCGTTCATCCAGGCCGGCCTCATCACCATCGACCCCGCCACGCGCAAAATCACCGATTGGAAAGCCGAGCCATGGGATGCGGGCGGATCGGAAGCCGTGGTGCTGAAAGATCCGAACGACGCAGCGGTGAAGAAGCAGGTCGCGGACTTGCTCCACAAGCTCGCCGCCGATCCGGCCAACGGCATCGCGCAGGTGATCGACAAACCGGCGATCCAGAAAATGGGCGGCGCGGTCGAAGCTTCGTTCTGGGTGGACTTCAAGCCCGGCTACGAAGGCGGCCGCCAGCTCGTCAGCGCGATGGTGACGGCGGGCAGCATCAAGGGCACGCATGGCTATTTCCCCACGCATCCCGAAATGCGCGCCACTTTCATGATCGACGGCCCGGGCATCGCGAAGGGCAAAAAACTGGGCGAGATCGACATGCGCGCCATCGCACCGACGCTTGCAAAGGTGATGGGCGTGAGCCTGCCTACGGCAAAGCAGAAGCCGCTCTTCTGAGAAAATCACCTTCCCCTTGTGGGGAGGTGATTTAGATAAAGTTCGCTGCCAGATTGATCATGGTGGCGAGAACGGCCGTGTTGAACGCGAAGGCCACGATGGTATGCACCGTGCCGATGCGGCGCATCTCCTTCGAGGTGAAGATGATGTCGGCGGTCTGCGAGGCCGTGCCCAGCACCACGGAGAAATGCACGAAGTCCCAGTAATCCGGCTCGCCCGCCTCGCCGAATTCCAGTCCGCCTTTCGGCTCGCCATTCGCTTCGGCGAGGTAATAGACATGCGCGTAATGCGCCGCGAACACGACTTGCACGAACAGCCACGATAGCACGACCGTCACAGCCGCCAGCGCAAGCCGGAAGCCGCCATCGGGATGATCCTTCGCCGCCGAAAGCTCTGCGATCAACGCCCCCACACTGACCACCGATGCGAAGATCGCGATAATCAGGACCAGATGCCCGCCTTCGTCATGCTCAATGGCGCGGCGCTTCATGTCGTCGACATCCTGGTCGTGCATGAAGAGGAAGAACATCAACAGCAGAAACAGGATCACACCGCCGTCCCAGCCGATCAGCGCGCGCGTGATTTCCCGCAGGAACGAATGGCCGGAAGCGATGTAGAGCACCATGCCGAACGCGATGGCCGCCAGCAGGTATGGCCGGGCAGCCACGGCGCTGAGCCACCCGCGCGACGCTCTTTGAACAGCCATATTTTGCCCGCCCCCGGGGAATCGACCGGCACATGCAATCGTCCAACCGGCCTTTGCGCCACGCCCTGAAATGCAGAAAGCGCCTCCCTCTCGAATTTTTAATCGAGAGCCCTTGCATTCGTTCTCTTTGTGTTCTATTTCTGTATAGTCCTAAGAAGGAGAAAATTGTCTAAATGCTTGAAACGCCTGAAACTTCCCAGAATCCCCTGCCCGATTCCGGCCTCGACGGCATTGCGGCCTTGCTGGCCCGTCAGATCGACGCCTGCAATGAGGCGGCCTCCCGGTGCTTCGATGTCAGCAGAGACACGGAGAACTACTATCTGAACCACCGCTTCGATGCGCTGAAGATCGCCACCCGCTTGATCCAGGCATCGGCCGCTGCCGCCAGCGCGATCAAGCGCATCCGTGGCAGCGAATTTCACCAGCATGTCACCGTGTCCAATGGAGCTGCGCCATGAAGGCCGGAGGGGTGGGGGCGGTACCCCCATCAATGTGCAATTCAAATACTTTCCGTAGAGGTGCGCCGAAGGGAAATCGCAATGCCTTGAAGCACGGCTGTTTCAGCTCCGAGGCCAGGCGGCGGCGCATGGAAGCGCGGATGCTGTTGCAGGCCGTCAAGGCCTCGCTGGCGCTGCTGGCGGAACACGCCGATGAGATCACGCCGCCGCGGCGAGTTTCGCGAGTTGCCCGAGCAGGTTCTGTGCTCCCTTCAGACGCAGCTCCGGCGTCGGCCAGTCGCGGGAGATGACGACCTTCTGATCGGGCCGCACCTTCATCGTGGACTGATGCTCGCTGATGAGCCGCACCAAGCCCATCGGATTGGGAAATTGACTGTTTCGGAAGGTCAGCGTCGCGCCCTTGGGCCCGGCTTCGATCTTCTCCACCAATGCAATGCGGCACAACCGCTTGATGGCGACGATCTCCAGAAGATGCTTCACCTCGTCGGGCAGCTTGCCAAAACGGTCGATCAGTTCGGCGGCGAAGCGTTCGATCTCCGTGCCGTCTTCGAGCGTGGCAAGGCGGCGATAGAGCGCCATGCGGACGTTGAGGTCGGAGACATAGCTTTCGGGGATGAGCACCGCCGCGCCGATATTGATGGTGGGCGACCACTGGTCCGCGATTTCCTCGCCGCCACCGCCCGCCCGAAGCTGCGAAACGGCCTCTTCGAGCATCTCCTGGTAAAGCTCGATGCCCACTTCGCGGACATGGCCGGACTGTTCTTCGCCCAAGAGGTTTCCAGCACCGCGAATGTCCATGTCATGGCTGGCGACGGAGAAACCCGCGCCCAACTGGTCGAGCGATTGCAGCACCTGAAGCCTGCGATCCGCCGTATCCGTCAGCTTCCGGTCATTGGGTGTGGTCAGATAAGCATAAGCGCGCTGCTTGGAGCGGCCGATGCGTCCGCGAAGCTGATAGAGCTGAGACAGGCCAAACATGTCGGCGCGATGCACCACCATCGTGTTGGCGGTGGGAATGTCGAGGCCGCTTTCCACGATGTTGGTGGAGACCAGAACGTCGATCTTGCCTTCGTAGAACGACGTCATCACGTCTTCCAGCGCGTCCGGCGTCATCTGCCCATGGCCGATGGCGCTTTTGACTTCCGGCACGGTGGCCTTCAGGAATTCCTGCGCCTCGCGAAGATCGGCGATGCGCGGCGCGACGTAGAAACTCTGCCCGCCGCGATAATGCTCGCGCAGCAGGGCTTCGCGGATCACCAGCGGATCGAATGGCGTGACGAAGGTGCGAACCGCCAGACGGTCGATCGGCGGCGTGGTGATCAAGGAAAGATCGCGTACACCCGACAGCGCAAGCTGCAATGTGCGCGGGATCGGCGTGGCGGTCAGCGTCAGCACATGCATGTCGGCCTTCAGCGCCTTCAGCCGTTCCTTGTGCGAAACGCCGAAATGCTGCTCTTCGTCGACGATAAGCAGGCCGAGATTGCTGAACGAGATGCCCTTAGCCAACAGCGCATGGGTGCCGATCACAACATTCACATCGCCGGCGGCGAGCGCAGCCTTGGTCTCCTTCGCTTCCTTGGCATCCACGAAGCGCGACAACTGCCGCACTTTCAGCGGAAACCCCTGAAAGCGCGTAGCGAAGTTCTTGTAATGCTGGCGGGCCAGCAAGGTGGTCGGCACCACCACCGCCACCTGCATGCCGCTCATCGCGGCGACGAAGGCGGTGCGCAGCGCCACCTCGGTCTTGCCGAAGCCGACATCGCCGCAGACGAGGCGATCCATCGGCCGGCCTTTCGCCAGATCCTCGATGGCGTCGGCAATAGCTTTCTCCTGATCTTCCGTCTCCTGATAGGGAAAGCGCGCGCAGAACTCGTCATAGAGTCCCGCCGGTGGTTCGGTGGAAGGAAGCTGCTTAAGTTCGCGCGCCGCGGCGATGCGGATCAACTCGCCCGCGATCTCGCGCACCCGCGCCTTCATCCTGGCTTTGCGCGATTGCCAGCCCGCGCCGCCCAAGCGATCCAGTTGCGCGCCTTCGTCAGAGCCATAACGCGTCAGAAGCTCGATGTTCTCCACCGGCAGGAACAGCTTGCCGCCGTCATATTGCAGCTCCAGGCAATCATGCGGCGCACCGATCACATCGATGGTCTGAAGCCCACTGAAGCGGCCTACGCCATGCTCGATGTGGGTGACAAGATCGCCCGGCGCGAGGGACGAGGCTTCCTGCAGGAAGTTCTGTGCCCGCTTCTGCCGCCCGCGCGCCTGCACCATGCGGTCGCCCAGAATGTCCTGCTCAGACACGATCGCGAAGGCGCTGGCCTCGATGCCGCGCTCCAGCCCCAACACGGCAACGCCCACGGCATCGTCATGCAGCTTCGCCGCGTCGGGCCAGCTATCGATCTGCCGGATCGCGCCGATGCCGTGATCGGAGAGCAGCCCGCCGATACGTTCCGCCGAGCCGTTGCTCCATGTCGCCACCAGAACGCGCTTCTTGGCCTTCAGCAGATCCAGAATATGATCCGCCGCGATCTGAAAGATGTTGACCTTGCCCTGCGCCCGTTCCGGCGCGAAGTCTCGGCCCTGCTTGCCGCCGGCATCGACAGCGCGCATGGATTCAGGGGCTTGAAACGGCGACAACTCGCGCACATCTCTGCTGCCCAGCGCGGCGTTCCATTCGCCATCGGTGAGGTAGAGTTTTTCCGCTGGCAGCGGCTTGTAAGGCGGCGCGGCAACTTTCGCCTCGCCTTCGCGCTTTTCGCGCAGGAACTGGCGGCGAGTTTCGTAATAGTCTTTCACCAGTTCGAGACGCGCGGCCTTCGCCTCCTCGGTCTGGTGCGACAGCATCACCAGCGCATCCGGCGCATAGTCAAACAGCGTGTCGAGATGATCGTGGAACAGCGGCAGCCAATGCTCCATGCCCTGCATCTTCCGGCCCGCGCTGACGCTTTCATAAAGGTTGTCGTCGCTGGTGGCCGGACCGAAGGCTGCCACATAACCGCTGCGGAAGCGGCTGATGCTTTGCGCATCCAGCGGCGCTTCGCTGGCGGGCAGAAGTTCGATATCCCGGATCTGGTCGGAAGAAAGCTGCGTCTCGGCATCGAAGGTGCGGATCGCATCCAAGGTCGCGCCGAAGAAGTCCAGCCGCAGCGGCTGCTCGCTCCCCGGCGGCCACAGATCGACGATGCCGCCACGCAGCGCAAAATCGCCCGGCTCGCGCACGGTGCTGGCTTTGACATAGCCGTTCTTGACGAGGAACGCGGTCAGGACTTCATGCGGAACATCGTTGCCCACGCGCGCAAAGAAGTTCGCCTTGGCGATCTCATCTTTCGGCGGCACGCGCTGCAGAATGGCATTGATGGTGGTGACGACGATGGCTGGCGGCGCGTCTTTTCCGCGCCGCGTCAGCGCCGCGAGCGTCGCCAGCCTTTGACTCTCGATATCCGATTTCGGCGAGGTGCGATCGTAAGGCAGACAGTCCCATGCCGGAAACGGCAGGATCGAAACATCCGGCGCGAAGAACCGCATCGCATCGGACGCGGCCACCGCATGCGCATCGTCGGCGGCGACGAACAGCACAAGCCCCTTGCGCCGCACAGCCGCTTCCGCCGCGAGGTAAGCGTCGTATCCACCCGGCGCCCCGCTGACCGAAAGCCGGCCGCGCTCGCGGGCAATATAGGTCAGACGTTCCATGTGGGATTCTTGCGGCCGCAGACGGCTTTCAGCCCCGCGAAAGTTGGGTTGTCGTATTCGGGCGGCACCGGCGCCTGGTCCTGAAGCCAGAGGAAGACGTCCTTGTCCGGCGCAGCGAGCAAGGCTTCGAACTCGTCCAGCGCGCGGTCATCCATGGCGGAAAGCGCTTCGGCGGCGAAAGCGCCGAAGATCAAATCCACTTCCTTGAAGCCCCTGCGTTGGGCGCGGAACAATAGGCGTTTGCGGCGGACCTCTTTCGAGCCACCGTTGGGGTCAGTCGTCATGGGGCGGATATAGCGTGGCGGCCCCGCCCCTTCCAGTGGGGCATTTTGGGCTAAACTGGCGGGAACATGCGGCCTTCGATTCTATTTCCCCTCTTCGCCGAGACGCGCACCTTGCCCGGCGTCGGCCCAAAGATCGCCAAGCTGATCGGGCGTGCGGCAGGAACGCGGCTACTCGATCTGATCTTTCACCTGCCCTCTGGCATCATAGACCGCTCCTACCGTCCCAAGCTGATCGCCGCCGAAGAAGGCCGCATCCTCACAGCCGAAGTGAACGTGCTGGACCACATCGCGCCGCGCGATCGCCGCCAGCCGTACAAGGTGCGCTGCTCCGACGACACCGCCATGATCGAACTGGTGTTCTTCCACGCCCATGCCGATTATCTGAGCAAACAACTGCCCATCGGCCAGAAGCGCGTCATCAGCGGCCGCGCCGAGCGTTTCAACGGCAACCTGCAGATGCCGCATCCGGATTTCATTGTGACACTGGAGGAAGCCGCAACACTGCCGCAGCAGGAAGCCATCTATCGCCTGAGCGAGGGCCTGCCATCGAAATCCATGCTGAAGGCCGCGCGCGCCGCGGTCGAGAAAGTGCCGGATATGCCGGAATGGCTGGACCCCGCATTCAAGAAAGCGCGCGGCTGGACAAGCTTTCTCGAAGCCATGGAAGCCGCGCACAATCCGTCGAGTGAAGAAGAACTCGCCCGGCACTCCCCCGCACGGATGCGCCTTGCCTATGACGAGCTTCTCGCCAACCAGCTCGCGCTGGTCCTGATCCGCAACGCGATGCGCGGCATCAAGGGCCGCAGCATCAGCGGAACCGGCGAACTGCGCGCAAAAGCCATCGCCGCGTTGCCCTTCAAAATGACGGACACGCAGAAGCAGGCGCTATCCGAAATCGGCGCCGATATGGAAGCGCCAACGCGCATGTTGCGTTTGCTGCAAGGCGATGTCGGTGCCGGCAAAACCATCGTCGCCTTTCTGGCGTTGCTGAGCGTGGTGGAAGCTGGAATGCAGGGCGCGCTGATGGCGCCGACGGAAATCCTTGCCCGGCAGCACATGGCTTCTCTCGAAGCGTTGGCGCGCGCAGCGGGTATCCGTATGGCGCTTCTCACCGGCCGCGAGCGCGCGGCGCGCGATGCCGTTCTCAGAGACTTGGCAGACGGCAAGATCGACATTCTCGTCGGCACGCATGCGATCTTTCAGGAAGATGTCGCCTTCCGCGATCTTGGCCTCGCTGTGGTGGACGAGCAGCATCGCTTCGGCGTTCACCAACGGATGACACTGCAAGGCAAGGGTCACAGGCCAGTCGATGTGCTGGTGATGACAGCAACACCGATCCCGCGCACCTTGGCGCTGACCGCCTATGGCGACATGGACGTCTCCCGTCTCACAGGCCGCCCGCCCGGCCGCAAGCCGGTCGAAACCCGGCTTATCTCGGCCGAACGTGTCGATGAAGTGGTCGAACATCTGCGCCGCGCCATCGCCAAAGGCGCGCGCGCCTATTGGGTGTGTCCACTCGTGGAAGAATCCGAACTTGTCGACCTCACGGCTGCGGAAGATCGCGCCAAGGCATTGCGCGAGATGCTCGGTCCCGCCGTCGGTCTCGTTCACGGCCGTATGAAGGGGCCGGAGCGCGACGCGGAGATGGCGAAGCTCAAGCGCGGCGAGACAAAGGTTCTTGTTGCCACCACCGTGATCGAAGTCGGCGTTGACGTTCCGGAAGCCACGATCATGGTTGTCGAACACGCCGAGCGCTTCGGTTTGGCGCAGTTGCACCAGCTACGCGGACGCGTGGGCCGAGGCGAAGCCAAATCGAGTTGTCTGCTGGTTTATTCGCCGCCGCTGGGCGAAACCGCGAAGGAACGGCTCAAGACTTTGCGTGAAACCGACGACGGCTTCGTCATTGCCGAGCGCGATCTGGAACTGCGCGGCGCGGGCGAGTTGCTGGGCACACGCCAGAGCGGGCTGCCAGAATTTCGCATGGCTGACCTTACGGCACATGCGGAACTGCTTGCGGCGGCGCGCGATGATGCGAAACTCATCCTGTCGAAGGACCCGGAGTTGAAGTCTCCGCGCGGGGAGGCGCTGCGGGTTCTGCTCTACCTCTTCGAACGCGACGAAGCCGTGCGATATTTGCGGACAGGATAATGCCCCAGGTGGATTTTTTAGCAGATCTGGACCATGCGCTCGCATTGGCGCTGCCAGGTTTTGAACGTGTCGATATCATCACACGCCTGTCCGGCGGCGCGAGCCAGGAAACATGGTCTTTCGATGCCTTGATCAACGGGAGGCGCGAGCCACTCATCTTGCGCCGCAGCCCCGGCGGTGGCGCGCGCGTGACGGAAGGTTCGGCGTCCATACCGCTTGAGACCGAAGCGGTCGTCATCGAAGCTGCGCGCGTGACCGGCGTCGCCGCACCTCGCGTGCGCTACGTCCTCAAGGAGGAAGACAAGGTCGGTCACGGTTATGTCATGGATCGGTTGGCGGGTGAGACCATCGCCCGCAAAATTCTGCGCGACACGGAATTCGATGCCGTTCGCCCCCGCCTCGCATATCAGTGTGGCGCGATCCTCGCGAAGATCCATCAAGTCGATACAGCGGTGCTGTCGAAAGTCCTGCCTTTTATCGACGGGCCGGCGCAGTTGCGGCGGTATCGCGATCTCTATGATTCCTACGACTATCCGCATCCGGTGTTCGAGTTCGCGTTCAAATGGCTTGAACCCCGCATGGCACGGGCCAAACGCCAAACATTGGTGCATGGAGATTTCCGGCATGGCAATTTGTTGATCTCACCCAACGGAGTTGAAGCGGCGCTGGACTGGGAACTGACCCATATTGGCGATCCGCTGGAGGATATCGGCTGGATCTGCACAAACTCCTGGCGGTTCGGAGTAGCGGACAAAGTTGTCGGCGGCTTCGGCGATTTGCGCGATCTCCTTGCCGGCTATGAAGAAGCCGGTGGCGGGAAAATCGATATAGACGAAGCCCGTACATGGATTGTCTATGGCTCGCTCAAATGGGGCGTGATGTGCATGAGCATGTATCAGGGCTTCAGGAATGACGGCTCGGTCGAGCGCGCCGCGATTGGCCGCCGCTCATCGGAAACCGAGATCGACCTCGTCAACCTCATCATTCATGGAAGGATGTAATGCCATGATGGACCAACCTTCCATGCTGGAACTCGTGAAAGCCGTGCAGAGTTTTATCGAAACCAAAGCGATGCCCGAACTGAAAGGTCATACGGCCTTTCACGCGCGTGTCGCGGCAAACGCTTTGGGCATTGTCGCACGCGAATTGGAGCTGGGTCCTAAGACCGCAAATACGGAAGAGGCCCGGCTTGCCACCCTGCTGGGCCGTGAAGGATCGTTGGAAGATCTTAACCGTGATCTCTGCCAACGGATCCGCGAGAGCAGGATCGACATCCAGTCCGAAGCCTTGCGCCGGCATCTGGAACTGACGACGCTCGACAAGGTGAGCATCGACCAGCCGACCTATTCGGGCCTCAAGATCGCAAAATCGCGCTAGGCCGCACGCTTCTCGCTCAAAACCACCCGGCTTACCGCAACAACAACAGCTATGACCGCCTCGCCCCATACGATCGCCGGGCCCATCCAAACCGGATTCGAGGGCGTCGGGTAAAAGAACGGCAACGCGGCCTTTCCACCTATGCCGTCGAGGATCGCCGGGATGAGCACATAAAGGCCAATAAGCGTTACAATCGCCGCGAAGTCACCGCGGCGGCGCGTTGCGGCAAAGAAGACGAAGATGGCGACATCGCGCGTGAGGAAGCCAAGCCCGGCAACCGTCAGAGCCGGGTACCATGCGCCAGCATGCTGTGCAGACAGCCACCAGATCAGCGCGAGAGCAACGATGGCCGTCGCGATATAGCTCATGATCCAAGCTTGAAAACTCCACAGCGCACGCCCGATGGCGCCCGTGGCGACCTGGCTGCCATACCAACGATAGAGAACCCGGTCTTTCGGCTCCAGAAGCACCATCACGTAAGTCAAGACGCCATAGGCAGTGGCTGCGAGCGCCAGCCGCAATGCCACGGTATTCCACTGCGCCATCGCCTCGGCATGCGGCAACCATGCATCGAAACCTGCAACGTAGAGACCGATGAAGACAAGAAACCCAAACCAAACCAATGGGCCGTTGCGCATCTTCAACTCACGGCGCATTTCCCGATAGCAACCCGCGAGTATCCAAGCCGTGAAAGCGGCTAGTGAGATCAATAGGAAGGGCCGCGCGCCGATGATCGCATCCCACCAATTTATGATATCCGTCGACTTCTTGCCGAAAAGCAGGGCGCTTTCCGGATCGGCGGCCTGCCACAGGTAGAAAACGCCGAGCGCGGCGACAATGCCTACCAGTTGATAGAGAAACACATCCAGCCGCGAATGAGCAGAACGCCGACGAATGGCGACGAGGCTCGCGAGCAAAGCCGAAGCCTGCGCGACAAGGCCGACGATCACGTAATAAACAAGATCGAGGATCGCCGACATGGGCGCTCCGTGCGCAAAGCCATAGACCAGCATAACCGCAAGACAGATTGCTCCGCCTAGCCAGTTATAGATTGTGGAGCCAAGCAGTTTTCCCCAGGTCATCTCACCGGCACCGATGGATGACAGGCGCTGCAGATCCCAGGTGCGGTCGCGAATTTCGCCGACGATGCTGAGCCCCGCATTGCGCGCGCCCCAGATCACGACGATCAGATAGTAGATCGTCTCCGCCGCCGAATAAGGCGTGTAAGATGGACCGGACACCGCAGCGGCGAAGAACACCAACGCCAGAAAGCCGACCATGAAAACAATGCGGCGCGGCGTGAGCTCAAGCCAGAGGTTGCGCCGGAATTCCGGGCCCATCATGCCGCCCCTCTTCCAATTTGGCTGAAATAAGTCTCTTCGAGCGCCTTCGAGGATTCACCGAAGCTCGATACTTCAAATCCCGCCGTGACCAGATCGCGCAGCAATTTGGCCCGAGCCGCCGCATTGCGCGTAAACGTGATGAGAGCGTGATGCTCGTCTACTTCCACCACATCGACGCCTGCGTCTTTGAGAAACTGCGCAAAATCGGCACGCGCTGTGGCGATTTCGATCATAAAGCGCGGCCGTTCGACATCCTTGACCTTGATGGGACGGCCACCAACGATACGACCGTTCTCGATGATGATCATTTCGGAGCAATAATCTTCAAGCTCGGCAAGAATGTGTGACGACACGACCAGCGTCATGCCTGCGTCGCGCAAAGACGTCAGCAGACTGGAGAGGTCGCGCCGCGCCTGGGGGTCCAGACCGGCGGCCGGTTCGTCAAGCAACAGCACCTTCGGTTCGTGAACGATGGCCTGACCGATACCAAGACGCTGACGCAGGCCGCGCGAAAGCTCACCCGCCTTGGTTTCCATGCGGTCCAACAGTCCGACACGGCCGGCAGCTTTCGTGACAGCAGTATCGACCGCTTCCACAGCCAGTCCGTGCGACCAGGCGGCATAGGTCAGGCAGCGGCGGACCGTGAGTTCGTCATAAAGGCCGTAGAAATCGGGCAGATAACCGAGCCGGGCATGGATTTCGCGAGGGTGTTCGCGCGTGTCGAGGCCGTCGATCGTCACCGTTCCGGAATAAGGCGGCTCAAGCGCAGCGAGGCAGCGCAGCAAGGTCGTTTTGCCCGCCCCGTTGGGGCCGACCAGGGCCACGATGGTTTGCGCGGGCACGCTGAGCGATACGCCTTCCAGCGCCCGTTTCGTCGGATACTCATAAACCAGCTCGCGGACTTCGATCATTGTGCCCCGAATCTTGTGCCCACGCCAGAAAGATAGGTATGACCCTTCAGCTTCGCCACTATGGCAGCACAATATGACCAAATCCTGTGCTGGGAATCGGAGACAGAACTATGAAGACGTGCGCTGCATTGGCCTTTTCTGCAGGAAAGCCGCTGGAAATCGAGATGGTCGATCTGGAAGGTCCCAAGCCCGGAGAAGTCCTCGTCGAGTTGAAAGCGACCGGTATCTGCCATACCGACGCGTTCACGCTGTCGGGTGCCGATCCCGAGGGACAGTTTCCCGTCATCCTCGGCCATGAAGGC
The DNA here is from genome assembly GCA_018242105.1 of Pseudomonadota bacterium. Lineage (GTDB taxonomy): Bacteria > Pseudomonadota > Alphaproteobacteria > Micropepsales > Micropepsaceae > Rhizomicrobium. The sequence continues at coordinate 7,864 of JAFECP010000020.1, read as the reverse complement.
GCAGGCATTGTGCTGGAAGTCGGCCCCGGCGTGAAGTCGCTCAAGCCAGGCGACCACGTCATTCCGCTCTACACGCCGGAATGCCGCGAATGCAAAAGCTGCACGAGCCACAAGACAAACCTCTGCACCTCCATCCGTGCGACACAGGGCAAAGGCGTGATGCCGGACGGCACCAGCCGCTTCTCATTCAAGGGCAAGCCCGTACTGCACTATATGGGCTGCTCGACCTTTGCGAACCACACCGTGATGCCGGAAATCGCGCTGGCGAAAATCCGTTCCGACGCGCCCTTCGACAAGGTCTGCTACATTGGCTGCGGCGTCACGACAGGCGTTGGCGCGGTGATTTTCACGGCGAAGGTCGAGGCCGGCGCGAATGTCGTCGTGTTCGGCCTTGGCGGTATCGGACTGAACGTCATTCAGGGCGCGAAGATGGTGGGCGCCAATATGATTGTCGGCGTTGACCTCAATCCCGCGCGCGAGGCGATTGCGCGGCAGTTCGGCATGACGCATTTCGTTAATCCGAAGGATGTGAAAGGCGATCTCGTCGCGCATCTGGTCGAACTGACCGGCGGCGGCGCGGACTACAGCTTCGAATGTATCGGCAATGTGAACACGATGCGGCAGGCGCTGGAGTGTTGCCATCGCGGCTGGGGACAAAGCATCATCATCGGGGTGGCTGGCGCCGGCCAGGAAATCGCAACCCGGCCGTTCCAGTTGGTCACAGGGCGTGTCTGGAAGGGCACGGCCTTCGGAGGCGCCAGAGGCCGCACCGATGTACCGAAGATCGTCGATTGGTACATGGATAAAAAGATCAATATCGACGATCTGATCACGCACCAGATGCCGCTGGAGAAGATCAACGACGCCTTCGATCTGATGCACGAAGGAAAATCGATCCGGTCGGTCGTCGTTTACTAAGCTTTCCTACTGTCGGCACGGCCGTAAACGTCTTCGAACCGGACGATGTCGTCCTCGCCGAGGTAAGACCCGCACTGTACCTCGATCAAGCGCAGCAACGTCTTGCCGAGGTTTTCCAGACGGTGCTTCGCACCAAGCGGGATGAAGGTCGCTTCATTGGTATTGAGGGTGAAGACCTTGCCGTCGCAAGTGACCTGCGCCGTGCCTTCAACCACCACCCAATGCTCGGCGCGCTTGTGATGCATTTGAAGCGAAAGCCGCCCACCGGGTTTCACCACGATTTCTTTCACCTGAAAGCCAGCGCCGCTGTCGATGGATTGATAGCTACCCCATGGACGCTGCACACGAGGATGATCCGAAACTTCAGGTCTATTTAACGACTTCAACTTCTGAACGACCGCGCTGACGCTTTGCGTGTGCATCCGGTCAGCGACAAGCACGATGTCCTCGATCGCGACCACAACCAGGTCCTTCACGCCGACAAGCGCTGTCAAACCGCGGTCGCTGCGCACGAAGGAGCCCTGCGCATCGACCGTAACAACATCGCCCTGAAGGACGTTGTCGTCCGCATCCCGTTCTTCCAACGACCACAAAGAGGACCAGGTGCCGACATCCGCCCATCCCAGATCACAAGGAACGACGGCAGCCTTTGCCGTTTTTTCCATTATTGCGACATCGATGGAGATGTTCGGCGCACTCTCGAAAGACGGTGTATCGAGGCGAACAAAATCGGAATCGCGAGACGCAGCAGCCAGCGCAGACGTGCACGGACCGACGATGTCCGGGGCCAAGCTTCTCAACTCGGCGAGCATGACGTCCGCGCGAAAAAGGAGCATTCCGCTGTTCCAGCAATAGTTGCCGGATTGCGAATACGCAGCGGCCGCTTTTGCGTCAGGCTTTTCGAGAAAACGGGATATACTGTTCGCCCCTTCACCATTTTTAAGTGGCGGGCCGACTTCGATGTAGCCGTAGCCTGTCTCGGCGCCGCTCGGTTTCAGACCGAAGGCTACGATGTAGCCATCTCGCGCTGCGGTAGTAGCTTTGGCGACGGCAGTCTGAAACGCAGCAATGTCCTGAATCACGTGATCCGACGGGAGAAGAAGAATCAGGCCTTGCGGATACTTCTCGGCAACCATCAGCGAAATGATCGCCGCAGCGGGGGCCGTATTGCGACCCACCGGTTCCAGCACGATAGCGGCGGGTGATATGCCCACTTCCTGCATCTGTTCGGCAACGATGAAGCGATGTCTTTCACCACAGACCACCAGCGGCGGAGCGGCGTTGGGAAACGTGGCGCGCAGAGCCGTGTCCTGGATCAGCGTGTTTTTTCCATAGAGCGCGAGAAGCTGTTTGGGCGTGGATGCCCGCGCTAGCGGCCAGAGACGTGTGCCAACACCGCCCGAAAGGATGGCCGGATAAATCGTGACGGTGCTCATGCCGTACCCTTAGCGCCTTTTAGGCGCCCCGCGCGCCGATGATCGCGACGGAGCAGACATTCATATTGGGCGCGCCGCCGAGATTGTGCGTGAGGCCGATCTTCGGGTCGTTGAGCTGCCGCGCACCCGCACGCCCCTGAAGCTGCAAATACATTTCGTACAGCATGCGCAACCCGCTGGCGCCGATGGGATGGCCGAAGCATTTCAGGCCACCGTCGATCTGGCACGGCACCTGGCCGTCAGCATCGTAGAAGCCGTTCATGACATCTTTCCAGCCTTCGCCCTCTTTCGAGATATGGAGGTCTTCCATCGTCACCAGTTCGGTGACGGAGAAGCAGTCATGCACTTCCATCATCGAGACTTCGTTGCGCGGATCGCGGATGCCCGCTTCCTCGTAAGCTTTCTTCGCGGCGATACGGGCGGTGTGGAAGTAAGAACCGTCCCAGGAATTGTGCTGGCTCTCCGACCCGTTCGAGAGAGAAAGCTGCAGCGCTTTCACGGTGATGAGATTCTTCTTGCCCATCGCGCGGGCGATTTCCGGCGTCGTGACGATAGCGCAGGCGGCGCCGTCCGAAACACCGCAGCAATCGAACAGGCCCAGCGGCTCGGCGATCATCGGCGCGTTCAGGCACATCTCTTCGGTAATGGCCTTTTGCAGATGCGCCTTCGGATTTTTCGTTCCGTTCGCGTGGCTCTTCACCGAAACATGGGCGATGGCGCGCTTCAAATCTTCTTTCGAGACGCCATGCTTGTTGCGATAGGCGCTCGCGAGTTGAGCGAAGTTGCCGGGAGCCGAACCGTTTGCGCTCCACAGCGGATTGAGCGTGCCGTTCTCGCGTTGCGGCAGGCCGCCATAACCGGTGTCTTTCAACTTCTCGACGCCCAGCGCCAGCGCTATGTCGCAAGCGCCGGCGGCGACCGCATAGACTGCCCCGCGAAATGCTTCCGATCCGGAGGCGCAGAAGTTTTCTACATGCGTCACCGGGATGTTGGGCAGACGCAGGGCAACCGAAAGCGGCGTGCCGCCCTTGCCAACATGCTGGTCCTCCATGGCGGTGGAGAACCAGGCGGCCTGGACCTGATTGGTCTCGACGCCGGCGTCCACCATAGCTTCGAGATAGGCTTCGACCATCAGTTCCTCGGCACCGGATTCCCAGCGCTCACCGAATTTCGAGCAGCCCATGCCCAGAATGGCGACCTTGTCTTTGATGCCCGATGCCATCGATTCCTCCAGTACCTGACTGGATGTCATCTAAGAACCGGTCTGAGGGGGTGTAAAGCGAGCGGAATTCAACACTCGATTATTTGTTTTAGGTTTCCACCTACCCCCCTCCCCTGCGGTGCCAACCGAAGGGTCGAATCGGAACGTTCTATAGTGAAACTTTATTTCCTAATTGCAAGGATAGATATGGAGGGAACTTTGCGCAAAATCCATGGAACCTTCGGTTGTGGGTGCCGTTCTATCGATACAGTCGCGATTGAAGTTTCGCGGCGGCATTTTCGCGTTCCGCGAGAGTGGCTGACCAAATCGGATTAACTCAGGAGCATGTGATCCCATGAAGAAATTTGCCATTGCCGCGGCCGCTGCCGCCCTCACCGTCGGCCTCGCGGCCGTCCCCGCCAGCGCCGCCGGCATAAAGGTCGGCGTTCTGACCTGCCACGTTTCCAGCGGCTGGGGCTTCGTGTTCGGCTCCTCCAAGGATCTGCGCTGCGTGTACCGCCCGCACCACGGTCCAGAGCATTATATCGGCACCGTGAACAAATACGGCATCGATCTGGGCTATACGGAAAGCTCGGTCATCGTGTGGGGCGTGATTGCGCCGACTTCCGACCTGAAGCCGGGTGCGCTGGAAGGCGACTATGCCGGCGCGACAGCATCTGCTGCGGTCGGTGTAGGTGTGGGCGCCAACGTGCTCATTGGCGGCTTCGACAAATCGATCACCCTGCAGCCGATCAGCATTTCGGGCGAAAAAGGCCTGAACGTCGCAGCGGGCATCGGCGCGATGAGCCTGAAATTCACGCACGACTAATCCTGTTGCATGTGAAAGCGAAAGGCCCGGTGTCACCACCGGGCCTTTTTGTTTATGCGGCGCTTTGCATCCTAGGATGCCGCAGATCGGCCGCAAGACCCTCGCCCATCAGATCGACGAAATTGTCGCAATAGAAACGCTCAACCGCACGGGGGGCTGTATCGGCGAGGCTGTCGTTGAAGCGTTTGAGCGGATTGCGGGCCCCTTCCACATGCGGGAAGTCGGACGAGAACAGGCACACCTCCTCGCCAGCATTGGCGATGATCCAGCCCACATCCTCATGCGGATAAGGCGTGACGCGCAACTGACGGCGCACGATCTCCGATGGACGCGCGGAAAGCTTTTGGAGTCGGTCCTCGTTCTTGATGAAGGCTTGCGCGGCGCTATCCAGATTGCGCATCCAGCCGGGAAGCCACGATGCACCCAATTCGATGGCGCCGAATTTCAGCTTCGGGAAGCGATCAAACACACCGTCGAAGATCAGCGCGGCCAGTGTGTTCATCACCGAATGTGGGATCGGCATATAGCTGACCGAGGTAAAGTTCTCCTCGCCGCCGTGGAAATCCTTCACCCGCGGCAGACCGTTTTCGAAATAGGCCGGATCGAGCTTCTCTTCGCCGCCGACGTGGAACACGATCGGCAATCCGGCTTCCTGCGCCATCGCCCAGATCGGATCGAAGGCGATGTGGCTGGGCGAATGGCCACGCGGCGGCTTGGACGGAATGAGCAGCGCCTTGCAACCCAGATCGATAGCCTCGCGCGCAGCTTTAGGCGCTCGCTCGAAATCGGAGAGCGGCACATAACCGGTGCCGAGAAAGCGGCGATCCACCGAGCAGAAATCCACCATCATGCGGTTGTGCGCCTGCGCCACGGCATAAGCGAGTTCGGGATTGTCGTCGTCGAGGCCGAAATTGCCGAGGCACCAAGTCGTGAAGATCAACTGGCTGGTGAAACCAAGAAGATCGAGCGCGTGCGGACGGTCCTGTTTGCGGAACGAGCCCAGCGCTTCGTAGTTCTTGCGCAGAAGAATGTTGGTATCGGAACCGGCGCGGAATTCGGCGTCGTCGTGCTGCTGGTTGGCGTGCTTCACCAGCTTGCCGTCGCGCGGCCATGCTTTCAGTTTGGGCAAGTCGTCGTAGGCGGCGCGATATTTGGGATCGAGGAACGCGTCCAGGCAATCGGTCAATTCCATTAAATGGGAATCGGCATCGTGAACGATGCGGTTCTCGACATAGGGCATGGCGGCCTCTTGGGATATTTTTATGAAGCTTAAACCGAAAACCGCCCCAGACGGAACAGGGCGCTATCCAGCGATCCCGCGCGGTTTTCCGCCTTGTCCGCCAGAACCTCGCCGACGGCCGCGGAATGCTTGAAGCCGTGGCCGGAACAACAGGACGCAACGATCACCCGCTCGGACGATGGCAGCGTATCCAGAATGAAGCCCGCATCCGGCGTCACCGTGTAGAGGCAGGCTTTTGCCTTTACGCAGTTAGACGTCACACCCTTCAGATAGGGAGCGATATAATTGCGGTGCATGTTTTCGACCTCTTCTGTCGAAACAGACCGGTCCACATGTTCCGGTGACGTCGTGGCAGCGTATTGTTCGGTTGCGACTTTAAGGGCACCGTCGATCGCCGGGAAGCCGTAGATGCCCTGAGGCGAAACCGGCAATTCCCAGATGAATACGGGAAAACGTTCTGGCTCATAAGCAGCGACGTCACCCTCGACCGCGAACCAGCACAGCACTTGACGATAGATTTTGAACAGCCTGTCGAAATCGTGGCCCAGCAGCTTCGGCAGCCACGCACCGGCGGCAACGATCAGCCTGTCCGCCTGATAAGTCCTGTGATCTGTTTTAACCGTTACACCGTTCCGGCCGGCGTCAAGGCCGAGGACCGTTTCACCCGTGCGAATTTCCGCTCCGTGCTTTCTCGCCAGAGTTAACTCAGCATCGATACAAGCTTCCGGACGGACAAAGCCTGCTTCGGCTTCGAAATAGCCAATTTCGTCATCGCGGATATTGAACTGCGGATAGCGCGTGCGGATTTGCGATGCGTCCAGCAATTCATGCGCGACGCCATGAGCGTGCGCGGCATCCACGGTGTTCTGGAAGAAGCCTTCGACATGAATGGATGATTTTCGGTTCTTGCTGGAAATGATCAGCTCACCGCATTGGGTGAGAAGGTCGGCACCGGTCTCGCGCTCGATGTCATGCCAAATTTCATGGCTGCGCTTGACCAACGGCGTGTAATGCGCCCCCTCGCCTATCGCGAGCCGCGTAACGCGCGTATCGCCATGGCTGGAGCCTTGTTCATGCGGCGGCGCAAAACGGTCGATACCCAGCACGCCCACGCCGCGCTTGGCGAGTTGGTAGAGCGCGGCGCTCCCCATCGCGCCCAGGCCGACAACGATGACGTCGTGGCGGCTCAATCGAGATCCGGCAGCTTCAGGCCAGGACGTTCGTTATCCCAGATCATCGACATGATGCGCCAGCGACCGTCATCACCCCGATAAAACTGGATGGCGTTGATGCCACGACGTTCGGGGTTCTTGTCATCGGGCGCGGTGCGCGCTTCGTACAGGCTCCATGCATCGGCAATGTTACCGAATACGCGGATGCGCCGGCCTATCTCGACTTCGAAGAAATCATTCTGGGCAAAGAAGTCTCGTGTGCCGGACGAATAATCGTCCAGCCCCATGATCTTGATCCACGGCTTGCCGTTCGCGTCGAGCCCGGTGCGCATCTGGCGGGCCTCATCGTGGAACACGTCGCGCTGTTTGCTCCAGTCGCGCGGGCCCTTGGGACCGGACACCATCGCATACATGGCGTCGATCACGCGGCCGATGGCGTCCTCGTCCGTGGTCATACTGGGACCGTTTTCCAGAAATAGCGAATGAAGCCGCGTTTCTCGTCGCGATCCTTCATGCGGAAAGCCATTTTGACTTTGGTGCCGCTGTCGATTTGGCCCTGATCCACATCGGTGATATCCGCCATGAAGCGGCCACCATCGGCGAAGGTGATCATGCCGTAATGGTTCGGCGGCGACATCGAATAGGTGAGGAAATCCGCCGACCACGAGAGAATGGTGCCTTGCTGGTCTGCGAAGCTGTACGGATCTTGACTGTCGACGGCCTTGCAGTTCGGATTAACGCAGATGCGCGTGCGCGGAAATTGCCCCGTGCCGCAGACGCGGCATTTGCCGCCGACGAGGCCTGTGATCATGTCGTTCTTCCGATAGAGGACGGTGAGCGCCGTGCGCTTGTCGACTTCGGCGCGCATGCCCTTTTCGAGTTGGATCAACCCATTGAAGCCGAGATATTTGTTGTAGTTGGTTTCTTCCTTGCGGCGCGCGAGCGATCCAGAGACGCCATTGCGCTTGATGGAGGAAATTTCCGGCGTCACCTCGAACAGAAGCGCGTCGCAACCCTGGCCGAATTGTGCGAGCAGAATCTTGTCGCCGGGTTTGGCGCTTTCCAGCA
>JAFECP010000001.1 GCA_018242105.1 Pseudomonadota bacterium | reverse complement strand
GCGCCGCGACAACATCAGCGGCTACCGCCTACCGGAACGGCCTGCCGAAGATCGCCCTTCTTTGCGACCGGGACGTTTGAACGGCGCACCAGCGCCAGCACAAATCCCAGCAGCGCCGCCGACGAAAACAATTCCAGCGCCGTTCGTCCCGTTGCGCCACCGCCAAGCGTCGCCGCCGCGCCGCAAAGCAGGCAGCAGGCGGACAGGAACGCATGCGATGCCGCGTGCTTCCCGCTGCGCCAGCGCCGCGCGCATAGCGCGAACACCGTCAGAACGCTTGCCGCCAATGGCGCAAATGAAAGCACGGGCGTGCCGGTCGCCGCCGCCGCGATTCCGGCCAGACACGCCGCGACCAAAAAGATCGTGGCGGCGACCGGCGATGGCGGATGTTCGAACACTGCGAATACCGCAAAACCCAAAGCCACAGGCGCCAATGCACACACGACCAGCATCACCGCGTCGGCAAAGATCAGTGCAGCGGCATCGGGAAAAATGAAAGCAAGCCCGTCGCACAAGGCGAGCGCCAGGTAAAGAACGGCGGCAAAGCGCAGATAATCGCGCGCCGCCGGGCGGGCGCGGCTGCCCAGCACCGCGGAAAGGATCGCGGACGCCGCGAGCGCAAAGGAAAATGCGGGCGCGATGAAAGTCACGGCCGGCGCTCCAGCAGCGCCTTCATCTGCGCAAGCTCGATTTCGACACGCTCCAGCCGTGCCGAAAGCTCGGCGAACGAAACGGCGTTCGCGCCGGGCACCGGCGTGGAGATGCCGGCATGCTGCGCGATCTCCTGCGGTGTCGCCGCGAGCAAGGCGGCAAGCGTTGAAACATCGCGGGCGGAAAGCGCGCGCTGATCTTTCCACACCTCCGCGATTTCGCTCTCGGACAGGCCCAACGCGCGCGCAACGTCGTTTCGCGTCAAATGCGCGGACGCCAGCCGCGCATCGAACCATTGGGTGTTGAAGAAAAGCGCCATGGCGCGAATCTAGGCAGATTTCGCCGCTGCCGAAAGCCGATGCCGCCTAACGAGCTGTGTCTAAAACCGGATGGCGAAGCGTGCCCGCGCCCAGGATGCGGCCGTAGCCGCCCTGCTGCACCGCCACGACCACGGAATCGTGCGCCCCAAGCAATTCCGCGCGCGGCAGATCGAGCGAGAAGGGTTGGCCTTTCCAAATGCCGAGCGCACGGATTTCCCGAACGATGTTGTGATAGGTGTAGGTGTGACCGTTGTTCTCGCCACTGGTGATGGCGACGGTGGCCTGCGGCTGCACGACGAAGAGCCAGATGGTGGCGTTGGGATCTTTCACATCGGCGGCGCCGACGCTCACATGCACCGCGCGTTTATCGGCGGAAACCGAAACCGGCACGGCTTGCTGATCGGCCGCGCGCGCGGCGATGGTGGATTCGATCTGCGCGTCGCGCCCGCCGACCACATCGGTCACACCATCGACGATGATCTGCGGTGTATAGACGCCGCCGCGCCACATGGCTTGCGCATAGGCTTTCTGGCGTTTGGTGTCGGCCTCGCTGGCCAGCGTATCCTTCCAGCCAAGCATGTCCCAATAGGTGATCGGCAAGCTCATCGCGATCACGTCCCTGCGCGTGGCGAGCTGGCCGAGGATCGCATCGGCTGGCGGACAGGAGCTGCAGCCCTGGCTGGTATAGAGCTCAACGACGACCGGACGCTTCGCAGCGCCCGCATCCGCAACGGCGGCAGGAAACAGCGCCACCGCGGCGAGCACCACGGCAATCAGGAACTTGAACCGACGCAATGACATAGCCGGCACCATAGGTCGCGCGACCCGCCCCTCCAATTCACAGTGGCTTGAAGCCCCCAAGGTGGGCCATCTTGCCCGGAATTGCGCGAAGACAAAGGACATTTTCCCGCCACGCGGCGTTAACATTACGCAGCGGCCGGATTTACAGAACGATGCCGGACCCAAACCTGCCGGACCTTATGCGGCCAGCAGGTTTCTCAGCACATAGGGAAGAATGCCGCCATTCTCGAAATAGGCGACTTCATCGGCGGTCATGATCATCAACACAAGCGGCAGGTCCGCTGTCTCGCCATCGGGATAATGAATGGTCGCGTTCACCTTCATCTTCGGCGTCAGCTTTCCGGAAAGGCCCGGAATGTCGATTGCCTCGCGGCCGGTGAGCCCGTAGTCGTTGCGCGTCTTGCCCGCCTCGAAGCAGAGCGGCGCGATGCCCATGCCGATCAGATTCGAGCGATGGATGCGCTCGAAGCTTTCGGTGATCACGGCGCGCACGCCTTGCAGTTTCGGCCCCTTCGCCGCCCAGTCGCGCGACGAGCCGGTGCCGTATTCCTTGCCGGCGATGACGACGGTTTGCATGCCGTCTCTTGCATAGGCCATCGCCGCGTCGAAGATCGACATCTCCTGGCCGCTTGGATATTGCGGCGAATAATAGATCGTGTTGCCGCCTTCCTTGCCGCCCATCATCTCGTTGCGGATGCGGATATTGGCGAAGGTGCCGCGTTCCATCACCTCATGGTTGCCGCGGCGCGAGCCATAAGAGTTGAAATCCTGTTGGCGGATCTGGTGTTCCTGCAGATAGACGCCGGCGGGCGATGACGCCTTGATGGAACCGGCCGGCGAAATGTGATCGGTGGTGATGCTGTCGCCGAACAGCGCGAGCACGCGCGCACCCTTCACATCTTCGACCGGCGCTGGCTTCACGCCCATGCCTTCGAAATAGGGCGGGTGCTTCACATAGGTGGAGCCGATGTCCCACCGATAGGTCTGGCCCTTCACGACCTTCACCTTGCGCCAGTGGGAATCGCCCTCGAACACATTGGCGTAGCGCTTGCGGAACGAAGCTGGCGTCACGGCCTTGCGGATCGTCTCGGCGATTTCCTTTGGGCTCGGCCATATCTCTTTCAGATAAACCGGCTCATTGTTCTTGTCGTAGCCGACGGGATCCTTGGTGAGGTTGATGTTCATCGAACCGGCGAGCGCATACGCGACAACGAGCATCGGTGAGGCGAGATAGTTCGCGCGCACCTGCTGGTGCACGCGGCCTTCGAAATTGCGGTTGCCCGACAACACGGCGCTGGCGACGAGATCGCCTTCGTTGACGGCGTTGCCCACCGCCTCCGGCAGCGGCCCCGAATTGCCGATGCAGGTGGTGCATCCATAACCGACCAGCTCAAAGCCCAGCGCATCGAGCGGCTTGTTCAATCCGGATTTCGCCAGATAATCGGTGACCACCTGGCTTCCCGGCGCGAGCGATGTCTTCACCCAAGGCTGCGTTTTCAGTCCGCGCTTGACGGCGTTGCGCGCCAGAAGGCCAGCGCCGATCATCACGTTCGGATTGGAGGTATTGGTGCAAGAGGTGATCGCCGCGATCACGACATCGCCATGGCCGATGGAATATTCCGTTCCTGCGACCTTCTGGCGGCGCGTGGCATCGTCGCCCTTCTTGAACGTGTCGATCAGCGCGGTGGCGAACTCACTGGCGGCATCGGACAGCGCCACGCGATCCTGCGGACGGCGCGGCCCGGCAAGGCTCGGCTCCACCGTGGCAAGATCGAGCGACAACGTGTCGGTGAACACCGGGTCGGGCGACTTCTTGGTGCGGAACAGCCCCTGCGTCTTGGCGTATTTCTCAACCAGCGCCACACGCGCGGCCTTGCGGCCGGTGGCTTTCAGATAACGGATGGTTTCCGCATCGATCGGGAAGAAGCCGCAGGTCGCGCCATATTCCGGCGCCATGTTGGCGATCGTCGCGCGATCTTCCAGCGCCATCTCGTCGAGGCCCGGGCCGTAGAACTCCACGAACTTTCCGACCACGCCCTTCTGGCGCAGCATCTGCGTGACGGTAAGCACCAAATCGGTGGCGGTGACGCCTTCACGCAATTTGCCGCTCACCTTGAATCCGATGACTTCGGGAATGAGCATCGAGATCGGCTGGCCCAGCATCGCCGCTTCCGCCTCGATGCCGCCCACGCCCCAGCCGAGAACCGAAAGCGCGTTGATCATGGTGGTGTGGCTGTCGGTGCCCACCAGCGTATCGGGAAAAGCGTATTCGACGGTCTTCTTGCCTTCCTTCTTCTTGCGCGTCCAAACCGTTTGGCCGAGATATTCCAGATTGACCTGATGGCAGATGCCGGTGCCCGGCGGCACGACGCGGAAATTTGCGAAGGCCTGCTGGCCCCAGCGCAGGAACTGATAGCGCTCCATGTTGCGCTGATATTCGATTTCCACATTTTTCTTGAACGACGATTTGTGGCCGAAATTATCGACCATCACCGAATGATCGATGACGAGATCCACCTCCGCGAGCGGGTTGATCTTCTCCGCATCGCCGCCCAGCGCCTTCATCGCGTCGCGCATCGCCGCCAGATCGACCACGGCGGGAACGCCGGTGAGGTCCTGCATCAGCACGCGCGCGGGACGAAACGCGATCTCGCGATCGGATTTGCGATCCTTCAGCCAGCCCGCGATCGCCTTCACGTCGTCGGCCTTCACCGTCTTGCCGTCTTCCCAGCGCAACATGTTTTCCAGCAGCACCCGCATCGAATAGGGCAGCTTGGAGATGTTCTTCAGGCCCGCCTTTTCCGCAGCCGCGAGGCTGAAATAGGCATAGGTCTTTCCGCCCACCGTCATCGTCCGGCGGGATTTGAAACTGTCGAGTTGGCTGGTCACGGGGAAGTCCTCTCGCGGAGAAAAAGCGAAGGCTGGAATTTGTCCGTGGTTTAGTCAGATTCACCCTTCCTGCCAAGGAGAAACGGTTATGGGCGACAACATGCTCGTACGTGTGGAACGCGACGGTCCGGTGACCATTGTCATTATAAACCGGCCGCAAGCGCGCAACGCGGTGGACCGGCGCACGGCGGACGCGCTGGCCGCTGCGTTCCTCGAATTTGAGAACGATAACAATGCGCGCGTCGCGGTCCTCTGCGGCGAAGGTAGCACCTTCTGCGCCGGCGCGGATCTGAAAGGTGTCGCGCAGGGGCGCGGCAATCAGGTGACGCGTATCGAACCGGACAAGATGGATGCGCTGGCGGCAGACGGTCCGATGGGACCGACGCGGATGCGCCTCTCCAAGCCCGTGATCGCGGCTGTATGCGGTTATGCCGTTGCGGGCGGATTGGAGCTGGCGCTGTGGTGCGATCTGCGCGTCGCTGAAGAGGATGCGGTGTTCGGTGTGTTCTGCCGCCGCTGGGGTGTGCCATTGATCGACGGCGGCACGGTGCGCCTGCCGCGCCTCATCGGGCAAAGCCGCGCACTGGACATGATCCTCACCGGACGCGCGGTGGACGCGGGCGAAGCGCTGGCGATGGGGCTGGCAAACCGCGTCGTGCCCAAGGGTGCCGCGAAGACAGCAGCGCAGGAACTGGCGCATCAGATCGCGCGCTTTCCGCAAATTTGCATGGCTGGCGACAGGTCGTCCGTGTACGAACAATTCGATCTGGACTTCGCGCGCGCCATGGCGAACGAAATGAAATATGGCGCGGCGACATTGAAAAGCGGCGAAGCGGTGCGCGGCGCTGCCCGGTTCAGCGAAGGAAAAGGCCGCGGCGGCAGCTTTGACGACCTATAAGTCCTTCGAGGTTCGCTGCGTTCACGCCTCAGGACGATGCCTCGTGGCGAGGCGCTCTATCCGCCTGCAGATGGAGCCTCGAACCGCACTCCTTAATATTGCCCTATTCATTTTCGATATTGCGCCGGCCAGAGGGGGCCGCGCGGGGAAGTTCCTTCGCGCGAGAGGCGACATACAAAGAGAAACAACCGGCGCAATGGCCAGGGTTTTCATTGCCATCCTGACGCTCATTCTTTCGAGCGCGCTCATGCCGGCGCGCGCGCAAGATGTGTTTGGCGGCAAGCTTTCTCTCGAACGTCTCGGCAGCATCCAGCCGGGCCTTTATCTCGCCGGCGACAATGTGCGCTTCACACTTACGGGCAACGGCGACACCTTCCTGCTGCGCTTCGACAACAATCCGGAAGTGTTCGTGCTCTACGCCGGGCACGCATCGCTGGGCGGGCGCGTGCTGAAATACGATTCCGGCGAGACGGCTTTGCAGGTCGCCGGCTGGGGCGGCATCACGCTTTACACCGATGCCGCGCCGACAGGATTGCCCGCCGTGCGCACCGGCGATGGCACGGCGCCGGCGCCATCGGCCGTATCGCTCACCGACATTCAGAACGCAGCAGAAGATGAAACGCAGCATCTGGCTTATATGCGCGGCCTGCGCCTTACCGTGACCGCCGACTGGGCTGCGATCTCCGCCGACGGAACCGCGCGCGCCTTCGCGTTCGACACGATGGAAAATGCGGTGCGCGGACTGGACCGCTTCAGCTACGGCGCTGCGGGGCGCGAAATCCTTGCGCATCGCGTCGATACACTTATGGTGGAGCCTGCCGCAAAACCGACGTTGCGCCTGAAGACCAGGACGTTGATCGTAACGTTCAATCCTGCGCACGGCTTCGCGGGCCGGGCGTCTTCGCGCGCGATCGCGCGGGCTTTGGAATCGATTTTTTCCAGGCACTAGGTAGTTCTGCCAGTTCGAATTTCTCGAAGAGAAATCCCGGCGCGACAGTGCAGCCGACTAACGTATAGGCGCCTTTGCTGCGCGCTGCCTGCCAATGTTTTGCGGGCACCACGATCTGTGGACGTTCGCCCGCGGCGAGATCGCTTCCCAGAATATGCCGGCGCGGACGTTTGCGATCCTTTGCGGTCAGCAATTCCAGCGGCGCGCCGCCATACCAGTGCCAGACTTCAGCGGCGTCTATGCGATGCCAGCGCGAGGCCTGGCCCTTCTTCAAAAGAAAATAGATCGCGGTGGACGGCGCACGCTTCTGGCCGGAATCGCGGAAAGTTTCGCGAAAATAGCCGCCTTCCGGATGAGGCTTCAATTTTAGAGCACGAATGATGCGATCGGCACTCATGCGCGCGCATCCGAAAAGATATTCGCCGCACCGCGCCCGATCAGCGCGCGCGCGCCGGCGACCAGGGAACGTGCATCTTCCAGCGCATCATGCTCGCGGTTCTTGAAAGAAACGCCACAGGCGCGCGCCACGTCGCAGGCATGCAGCCCGTTGGTGGCGACCCCGTTCGCGTTAAGCCATGGCGCGATGTTGTGATGCGCCGGCAGCGGCGCCGCGCCCGCAATCCCGTAGAGCGCGAGATTGTGCGCAAGAACGATGTCGTCGCGTCCGAAAGATATGATCGGACCTTCGCCCGCAAAGGCGACAAAACGCTCATAGGCTTCGCGAATGTCCGCGCCGCGCGCCGCCAGCGCTGCGTTGGTGATGCCGGTGAGATTTTCGAAATAGGGCGAGAGCGCCTTGTTGATGCGCGGGCAGACCAGCACCTCGAATTCGGCGATGACTTCGAAGCTGGCGCCATCCACTTTCACCGCGCCGATCTGCACGACCTCGCGAAACTCACCCGGCTTCAGCCAGCGATTCGCCATCGAGCCTTCCCAGGCCGTGTATTCCAGGTCGAAGAAAACCGGGCTTCGCATCGGGCGATAATCACAGCAAAATCAGGAACGAATCGGCGGGTTAAGCGTGATTAACACATTCTTAACGCCGAGGGCCGAGCCTAGGAATGTTGCGGCCTAACTTCTGTGGGATGCCGATGGCCCTGCCCCTGCACAATCTCAACGCCGAACCGGCGCCGGAACGGTCCACATGGCCGGGCTATGAGATCGCGCGGCTTGCCTTGCTGCACGATGAAGCGCGCGAGACCGCGCTGCTTGCCAATCTTCTGGGCCGCACGCCTTACGCCGCCGCGGCGCTCGCCATCGGTGCATTGGCCATCGTGATCTTCGTGCGCGGAACCATGCCCATCGCCGAGCCGGCTGTGTGGCTGGCGCTGATGCTGATCGGCGTTGGCGCGATGGCCCGCAATTATGCGCATGCGATCCGCCAGCCTTTCGAGCGCGGAATCCTGCGCGAATTCGCCTACGACCTGAACGCCATTGCCATGTATGTGGGTTTCGCCTGGGGCGCAGGCGCCTATCTGGCGCTCGGGCCGCAGACCTCGCCGCTGGCGCTGACTGCCTTCGCCGTGGCGATTCCGGCTTTCATGGCTGTGACATTGCGCACACGCGAAATTTCGCTGGGTGTGCTTGCACCTGTTGCAGCCCTCAGCGCCTTCGCGGCGGTGCTGCGGCCACTTCCGGAAGGCCCGCTGGCGGCGGCTTTTGTGCTTATTGCCTGCGCTGCCGTGGGCGGCGCAATTTTCTGGGCTAGCCGGCTTCTCGCGCCGGTTCCGGCAGGTGTCCGGCTCTCCGAAACCTCCGCCGCCTAAGCCTTATTTCCGCCTTTGAGCGGGTCCATTCCGGGCCTAAATTCGCGGCCGCAAATCAGCCGGTGTTAACGCCATCGTTTTGCATCGCCGCTATGTTGCGTGCCGAGTTTCTCGCGCGAAGTTTCGCGCTCCGCCCTATGGAAGATCATGAGCTCTAAAGCCCTGAAAGACGCCGGCGCCGATTCCGCCGACGCTGCACGCGCGTCGCAAGCCGACGAAATTACCGCCCAAAGCCGGATTGCCGCCGGGCGCAAACTGCTCAGGGGCAACGATCCCGCCCTGGTGCAATTCTATGACGCGCTGTTCGGCGGAGCGCCCCCCGAAGACATCGCCCGGTACGCACCAGAATCGCTGGCGGCCCTCGCTGCGCTCGTCTTCGAACATTCCGCCACACGCAAAGCCGGCGAGACACGCACCGACATTTTCTCCTTCAACGCCCAATCCGAAAGCGGCGCGCGCAGCGAAAGCGTGCTCGTCGCGGTGAACGACGACATGCCGTTCCTGTTCGACTCGCTGACGGCGGCGCTCGGCACCCAAAGCGTGCGCGTGCATGCGCTGTTTCATCCCATCGTGAAAGTCGCGCGCGATGCAAGCGGCGTGCGCGGCAAAGGTGAAACGATCCGCGAAAGCGTGATCGTGATGGTTCTGGAAGGCGTGGTCGAAGGCGGCCGTGCCGCGGCGCTGATCGAGAATGTGCAAGGCGTCTTCACGCAAGTACGTCTTGCGGTGCGCGATTGGAAGAAGATGCAGGCGCATCTCGCCGAGACCGTTGCTTCGCTGAAGGCGCAGCCGCCGCACGCCAGCAGCGAAGAAATGAAGGAAGCCATCGCCTTCCTCGAATGGCTGGGCGACAACCATTTCACGTTCCTCGGCGCACGCGACTACGCGTACAGCGCCGGCGAGAACGGCCAGCTCGCGCCCATCGCGCATACCGGCCTCGGCGTGCTGTCGGATGCCAGCGCGCGCGTCGTGCAGCGCGGCGAAAGCCGCTCGACGCTGACGCCCGAAATCCGCGCGTTCCTGGAACAGCCCACACCGCTCATCATCACCAAATCCAACGAGCGCAGCGTCATCCATCGCCGCGTGCACATGGATTATGTCGGCGTGAAGATGTTCGACAAGGACGGCAAGCTCGCGGGCGAGCATCGTTTCGTCGGCCTCTTCACCTCGGGCGCTTACAGCCGCAGACCGAACGAGATCCCGCTGCTGCGCGCGAAAGTGAAACATGTGCTGGACCGCGCGGGATACGCGCCGGATAGCCACGACGGCAAGGCGCTGGCGCATATCCTCGACAACTATCCGCGCGACGAACTCTTCCAGGTCAGCGAAGACGAGTTGTTCGCCACGGCGCTGGGCATTCTGCAACTGGGCGAGCGGCCCAAGGTGCGGGTTTTCCTGCGCTTCGACCGCTTCGACCGCTTCGTCTCTGCGCTCGTTTTCGTGCCGCGCGACCGCTACGACACCGCCTCGCGCGAGCGCATCCATGCCATTCTGGCCAAAGCTTTCAATGGCCGCATGTCGGCGGCAACCCCGACGCTCGACGATTCCGCGTTGGCCCGCGTGCATTTCATTGTCGGCCGCAACGAGGGCCCGCGCCCGCACGCCGATGCGCACGCGCTGGAAGCGCAGATCCGCGAGGCGATCCGCACATGGGACGATGGATTCGCCGCCGCGTTGATGGCGGTGCATGGCGAGACCGACGGCCACCGCATGTTCCAGCGCCATGCCACGGGCTTTCCGGCGCGCTACCGCGACGCGTTTTCGCCGGAAGTGGCGGTGGCCGATCTGGCTGAACTGGAAGCGTTGGCCCGCGCCGATCTCAGCCCTGCCATCCAGGCGCGCGCCTATCGCCTGCCGCGCGATGCGCACAATGCGCTGCGGCTGAAGCTTTATGTGCTGGGTTCGGTGCTGCCGCTGTCGGCGTCGCTGCCGGTGTTCGAGAATCTGGGCTTCCGCGTGATCGCGGAAGATTCCTATCCGATCGCGCTGGAAACCAGCGACGGCTGGAACGGTGAAGCGGCGGTGCTCGACTTCCTGATGGAACGCGCCGATGACGGCCCAGCCGATCTTTCGACACAAAAGACGCCGCTGGAAGACGCCTTCCAGGCCATCGTTTCCGGCGCGGCCGAAAGCGATGGCTTGAACAAGCTTGTCATCGCGGCGGGACTTTCCTGGCGCGATGTGACGATCCTGCGCACCGCGGCGAAATATCTGCGCCAGGCGGGATTCAATTTCAGCCAGGACTATATCGAGCAGGCGCTGTTCCGGAATCCGGACATCGCAACTCTGCTGGTCGAGCTGTTCGCGGTTCGCAACGATCCAAAGCAAAAAAGCGGTGAAGACGCCGCCAAAACGATCCACGCGCGCATCGACGCCGCGCTGAACGACGTGCCGATCCTCGACGACGACCGCATCATCCGCCGCCTGCGCAACATCTTCGATTGCACTTTGCGCACCAACTTCTTCCAGCCCGGCAAAAACGGCGATCCGAAGAACTACGTCGCCATCAAGCTGGATTCGCAGAAGCTGGATGAGCTTCCTGCGCCGCGGCCACTGGTGGAAATTTTCGTCTATTCACCTGAGGTGGAAGGTGTGCATTTGCGTTTCGGGCGGGTGGCGCGCGGCGGCATCCGCTGGAGCGATCGCCGCGAAGATTTCCGCACCGAAGTGCTGGGCCTCGTCAAGGCGCAGCAGGTGAAGAACGCCGTGATCGTGCCGGTAGGCTCGAAGGGCGGCTTCTATCCGAAACAGTTGCCGGTGAACGCCACACGCGAAGACGTTCAGGCAGCGGGTGTGAGCGCCTATAAGATTTTCATCAACGCGTTGCTCGACCTGACCGACAACATCCATCCTGACGGCAGCGTGGTGCATCCGGAGAATGTGGCGCGCCATGATGGCGACGATCCCTATCTCGTTGTCGCCGCCGACAAGGGCACCGCGACCTTTTCCGACATCGCCAACGGCATCGCCGAAGCGCGCGGATTCTGGCTGGGCGACGCTTTCGCGTCCGGCGGCAGCCATGGCTACGATCACAAGAAGATGGGCATTACCGCGCGCGGCGCATGGGAAGCGGTGAAACGCCATTTCCGCGAGCTTGGCCGCGATATCCAGAGCGAGCCGTTCACGGTCGTCGGTGTGGGCGACATGTCTGGCGATGTGTTCGGCAACGGCATGCTGCTGTCCAAAGCGACGAAGCTGATCGCCGCCTTCGATCATCGCCACATCTTCATCGACCCGGAGCCCGATCCGGAATCGTCGTGGAAAGAGCGCTCGCGCATGTTCGATCTGCCGCGCTCCAGTTGGGCCGACTACAACAAGACGCTCATCTCCAAGGGCGGCGGCATCTTCCCGCGCACGGTGAAGGAAATCGCGCTGACCCCGGAATTGAAAAAACTGACGGGCATCGCAAAAGACAAGGCGGCGCCGGCGGAGTTGATGAAGGCGCTGCTGAAAGCGGATATCGATCTTCTGTGGTTCGGCGGCATCGGCACCTATGTGAAAGCGTCCGGCCAGACCAATCTGGATGTGGGCGATCGCGCCAACGATGCGATCCGCATCAACGGCGCGGACATCCGCGCCAAGGTCGTGGGCGAAGGCGCCAATCTGGGCTGCACGCAGCTCGGCCGCGTGGAATATGCGCTGGGCGGCGGCCGCATCAACACCGACGCCATCGACAATTCGGCCGGTGTGGACACCTCGGACCATGAAGTGAATCTGAAGATCCTGCTCAGCACGCCGCAGCGGCGCGGCAAGCTCAGCATGGACGCGCGCGACACATTGCTGACCGAAATGACGGATGACGTTGCCGCGCTGGTGTTGAACGACAATTACGAGCAGACCAAGGCGCTGTCGGTTTCGCAATCGCGCGGCACCAAAGACCTCGACGCGCAGGCGCGTTTCATGCGCGATCTGGAACGGCGCGGAAAACTGGACCGCGCGGTGGAGTCCTTGCCGACGGACGAAGAACTGCGCAAGCGCGGACAGGACGGCAAAGGCCTGACGCGCCCGGAACTCGCCGTGTTGCTGGCTTATGCGAAGCTCGATCTAGACGCCGAGATCCTCGCAAGCGACCTTCCGGACGATCCCTATTTCGAAACGACGCTCGCCAATTATTTCCCGAAAGCGGTGGTGGAGCGATTCCCCGATGCGCTGAAACAGCATCGGCTGCGCCGGGAGATCGTCTCGACGGTTCTGGCCAACCGGATCGTCAATCTGGCGGGGCCGGTGTTCATTCATCGCATGAAGGAAATCTCCAGCGCCCCGGCGGCGCGCGTGGCGCGCGCCTTCGTGATCGCGGAGGGCGCGTTCAATCTCGAAGCCCTGAACGCGCGCATCGATGCGCTGGACAAGAAAGTGCATGCCGATATCCAGACCGCGATGTATGCGAGCGTGGCGGAGCTTCTGCGCCGGCTGGGCCTGTGGTTCCTGGTGAACATTCCGGCCAATGCCAGCACGTCCGAAGTCGTTGCGCGTTATCGCAAGGGCGTGGAAGCGTTGCGCGGCACCTATTCTTCGCTGGTTTCGCCTTATGAGATGGACGACACGGTGGGCCGCATCAAAGAGCTTGCCGATGCCGGCGTGCCGGATGACATCGCCGATGATGTGGCGGCGCTGCCCCTGTGGAGCACCGCGCCGGAGATCGCGCAGCTTTCCTATACACGCAAGCTCGACATCGATCTGGTGGCGGGCGCTTATTTCGCCATCGGCGCCATCGTGGGCATCGACCGGCTGCGCGGGCTGGCGCAGCGCATCAATGCCTCGGAGCATTGGGACCGCCTCGCCATTCGCCGCATCGTGGACGACCTGTTCGCCGGGCAGCGTTCTCTCACGGCACAAGTGCTGGCGGATTTCGAGAACGACAAGATCGACCGCACGCGCGCCGAAGGCTCGCAAGCGGCGGATGCGTGGGCCGAGAAACATGCCGACGCACTGGCGCGGACGAAATCATTTCTGGATGAGTTGGAGCGCACTGGCGATCTGTCGATCGCGAAGCTCACGCTGGCGAACAGCCAGATCCACGAGCTATCGGCACATTAATTTTCTTCCCCCGCTTTGCGGGGGAAGTGCCGAACGAAGTGAGGCGAAGGGGGTGGCTGCGACCGTGAATATTCTTCACCGCTATCGCCAACCCTTCCACCGCTTCGCGGTCCTCTTCCCCATAAAACGGGGGGAGGAAAGTTGTTACCGCGGCGCCATGCGGATCGCGCCGTCGAGGCGGACGCATTCGCCGTTGAAATAGCCGTTGGTGATCATCTGCACCGCGAGGCTGGCGTATTCCGGCGGATTGCCGAGGCGCGGCGGGAACGGCACCTGCGCGCCGAGCGCCTGCTTCACCTGCTCCGGCGCACCGGCCAGAAGCGGCGTGTTGAAGAGGCCCGGCATGATCGTGTTGCAGCGGATACCTTCCTGCGCCAGATCGCGCGCGACGACGAGTGTGAGGCCGTTGATGCCCGCTTTCGACGCCGTGTAGGACGCCTGGCCGATCTGGCCATCCTGCGCCGCGACGCTCGCGGTGTTCACGATCGCGCCGCGCTCACCGCCTTCGAGCGGATCGAGCGTCAGCATGCCCGCCGCGCTCATCGCAATGCAGCGATAGGTGCCGACGAGGTTGATCTGGATGATGCGGTCGAAATCCTTGGCGTGGAAGAACTTGATCTCGCCCGTCTTCTTGTCGCGACCCGCGGTCTTCTGCGCGTTGCCGGTGCCGGCGCAATTCACGAGGATGCGCTCCTGGCCGTTGGCGGCGCGTGCTTTGGCGAAGCCCGCGGCGACGCTTTCATCGTTCGTCACATTCACTTCGCAGAACACGCCGCCGATTTCGGACGCGACTTTCTCGCCCTTGTCCTTCTGCAGATCGAAGAGTGCGACCTTCACGCCGCTCTTGGCGAGCAGGCGCGCGGTAGCCTCGCCGAGACCCGATGCGCCGCCGGTGACGACGGCGGAGATTTTTGAGCTGAGTTCCATGTTCTGTCCTTCCCTGAATCCTTGGCCCTGAAAATTCGCTGGCGGACTCTTAGCCGTAAGCTCCACGCGCGCCTAGTCTGACGCGGCGGCAAGGATCAGGTGAGCACCATCTGGCTTTGCGTGACGATCGCCACGAGTTTTCCGTCCTCCCGGGTGATTTTCGTCGTCCACACGCTCGTGCGCCGCCCGATGTGAACGGGCGTGGATTCCGCCGTGACAATGGTGCCTTCCTTGGCGCCGCCGATGAAATTCGTCTTGCTTTCGATGGTCGTGGTGCCCGCGCCTTCGGGCAGATTGAGGAACGCGCCTGTCGCGCCCAGCGTGTCGGCAAAGGCCATGATCGCGCCGCCATGCAGGATATGGCCGGAGGTGCAGATCTCCGGGCGCACCTTCAACCGTCCCACCACCTTTTCTTTGGTGGCTTCGAGAATTTCGATGCCGAGGGTTGTGGCCAGCGGCTGCCGGAGCGAGGCGATATCGATCATGGCGGATTTCCTGTGTTTCCCGAATTCTCTGTCCGTACGAAATCGCGCGCAATGACCCGACACGTCACTGTTGACACTTTTCCGCCACGGCAGCATGGCGGATAATGCGCGCATGCAAAGCGACCTTCCCAATCCCGCGGCGTATCAGCTCCCAGCCGTCATCGCGCGCAACGAACGCATCGTGGAGAAAAGCTTTTGGCAGAAGCTGCTCAAACTTGCGGGCAACATTCCCTTCGCTGAAGACCTCGCAGCCGCCTATTACTGCGCCGCCGATCCAGCCACGCCCGCCAAGGTGAAAGGCGTGCTGTTCGCCGCCCTCGCCTATTTCGTGATGCCGTTCGATGCGGTGCCCGATTTCATCGCGGGCTTCGGCTTCACCGACGACGCCGCGGTTCTGGCGATGGCCATCGGGCTTGTGTCGCGGCATATCAGCGAAACGCACCGCAAGCGGGCACGCGCCACGTTGGGCATAAGTGAGCCGAAGGCGTGACCTACAAAGACGTTGAGGAATTCCTGAAATCGCTCGGGCACACGACTATGGTTGTGCAGTGGGGCGACCATCATGTTTACAAGATCGGCGGAAAAGTTTTCGCGGTGGTCGGGGGTTCCGGTGAGGCCGAGCCCGGCCTCACCTTCAAGGCTGGCGAGACCAGCTTCGCCATTCTCACCAAGCAGAAGGGCATCATCCAGGCGCCCTATATGGCGCGCAACCAATGGGTGAAGCTGGAGCGGCTGCCGGCGCTGAAGGACAGTGAACTCAAGGCCTATCTGGAGCGATCGTATCATCTGATCGCGTCAGGTCTGACAAAGAAAATGCGCATCAGCCTCGGCTTCGAGGAAGCGCCAAAGCCGAAAGCAAAAATGAAAAAGAAGAAGGCCTAGCGTGCGACGAAAAGCCTGGGCCGCGCCGGTTCGGCCGCTACTTTTTCCTGCGCGACGAACTCTATGCCGATGCCGGTCTCATGATGGCGCGCGACGCGGCCCGCCATCTGGCCGATCAGGACGAACTCGCCGACCGGCGGACGTACATCCGTCGAAAGCGAAACGCCGGACAGCGACAGATCGAGCACTTCGCAATTCACCACGTCGCCATTGGCGCGGGTGAAGCGGGCAAGGCCTTTCGTCGGCGCGCGGTCATGACGGCGCAGACTCGATTCATCGAGGTTGCCGCCATTGAGATACAAGGTGAGTTGCTCGGCGACCCGCTCGCGCTTGTGCTGCGAGCAGTTGAACTGAATGCCGAATGCGCCGGTATCGGGGCGGGCGACGGTCCCTTCGAAGCGGCCGAACCCGTCGATATAGACAACAACCTGGGCGCCCTGCGCCGGAATGACGTCGCAGGCAATGCACGCTCCGCCCGGCGACATGTCGGCGATCTTGCAATGGGCTTCGCGGTTTTCGGCGGGAACGAACAGGCGGCCCGAAAGAGAGACCGGCACGCGCTTGTAGCGCCGGCGCTCTGCGCGGGCTTTCGCGACCAGTTCTTCCTTGTCTGCCGCCATATGTGCGCCGCGCGAACAGGCGGCTCCCGGATTCGGTCTCGAACGCCGGTTGTAGTCCCGTAAGGGTCAATAGAAGGTTACCGCGGCAGCCTTGCCATCATCCTTAAGGAAGAGTGACCGCCGGGGCTTAACCTAGGCGGCGGCGCGGGCTATAGGAATCGGCCAGCAATCCGCCCGGTTCCATTCGGAAACGGCCCCCCCGCCCAGCAGGAGACTTCCGGCAATGACGTTCGCCTTTTCCCGCACCGGACTGATCCGCAGCGCCGTGGTGGCCGCCGCGCTCGCTTTGTCGGCTTGCGCCAGCAACGGCCTGCTCGACGACCTGGATCAGGCCCAGCCGGTGGGATCGGATTTCTCCAAAGAGCTGTTCAAGGACTACGCCTATCTTGCCCGCTCGTTCGGCGACGCCGGCAATTCCGCAAGCACGGCCTTCGATGCCGACAACTCTCTGTCGCTTTCCGGCGATACCAGTGGCGACATCGCCGATCTGGCGACCGCCTATGCCCAGAAGGCGCTCGATTCCGCGCAAGGGCAGGAGGTCCTGCCCGAGGCCGCGCCGGACGGTAACAACGATGCCGACCAGATGCGGCAGCGCCTGCTGGCGAGTCTGGAGAATGGACGTGGCAAATTCCCCGCCGATGCCGCGCGCGCGCAGGTGCAGTACGATTGCTGGGTCATGAATGCACGCGTGGACAGCTTGCGCAGCGCTTCCGCACAATGCCGCCGCGGACTCGATGCGGCGCTTACGCAGCTTGAGCATGAACTCAATCCGGCCACGGTCACGACGACGACCACCACCACGACCACGGCGCCCGCCAACTATCAGGTCTATTTCGATCTCAATTCCTGGGATCTGAAAGCGGAGCAACTGACCACCTTGCAACAGGCGATCGCCACCGCACGCGCCGGCGGCCAGTCGCGCATCACGGTTGTCGGCCACACCGACACCTCGGGCTCCGCAGCCTACAACCAGCGCCTTTCGGTGAAACGCGCCAATGTGGTGGAGGAAGCCCTGGTCGATATGGGCGCGCGCCGCGAGGCGATCAGCGTTTCGGGCGTGGGCGAAAGCGATCTGGCGGTTCAGACCGGCGATGGTGTGAAAGAGCCGAAAAACCGCCGCACCGTGGTGACGCTCGTTCCGTAAGGTCACGCCTTCGCGAAATACGCGACACAGGCGTCATCTTTGCGCTAATCTCCGCCCCGGATCATGACCTGTCAGGTCACGATTCTTCTTGATTGCGCGCGATTTGTCCGGAAAACCGCTTCACACCTTTCCGGCTCGCGCATTGGAAAAATGGCCAGCGGGAAGCGATCCATGAAAGCGTTCGACTACATCATCATCGGGGCTGGCAGCGCCGGCTGCGTGCTCGCCAACCGCCTGTCCGCCGATCCGGACAACCAGGTTCTGCTGATCGAAGCGGGGCCGCGCGACAAGTCGATGATGATCCACATGCCCGCGGGCATTCCCGCGCTGATCGGCAAGAAGAACCCGCACAACTGGTATTACGACACCGAGGGCCAGCTTCATCTGAACAACCGCAAACTCTATTGGCCGCGCGGACGCGGCTGGGGCGGATCGTCCTCGATTAACGGCATGATCTACATCCGCGGCCATGCGCGTGATTACGATCATTGGCGGCAGATGGGCAATGAAGGCTGGTCCTTCGCCGATGTGCTTCCCTATTTCAAACGCGCCGAGACGAATGAAGACGGCGGCAACGAATTCCACGGAGGCGACGGGCCGCTCTATGTGTCCAATGGCCGCTCGGACAATCCGCTTTTCGGCGCCTTCGTTCAGGCCGGCATCGACGCGGGCTATCGCGAGACGAAGGATTTCAACGGCTATCAGCAGGAAGGTTTCGGCCCCTATCAACTGACGATCAAGAACGGCAAGCGCTGGAGCGCCGCGTCGGCTTATCTGACGCCGATCGTCGGCCGCCCGAACCTCACCATCGAATCCAACGCGCATGTGGCGCGCATCCTGTTCGACGGCAATCGCGCCACCGGCGTCGAATACATCCAGGAAAAACAAAGGGTCCGGGCAACCGCAACGCGCGAGGTTCTGTTATCGGGCGGCGCGGTGAACACGCCGCAGGTTCTTCTGCTGTCCGGCATCGGCGATGCCGACACGCTGAAGCGCTTCGATATCCCCGTCGTCCACGATCTCAAAGGCGTCGGCAAGAACCTTCAGGACCATCTGGATTGCTCGATCCAATATGAGTCCAGCCAACCGATCACGCTCTACAGCCAGTCCAAACCGCTCACGCAGTTGAAAACTGGCCTGCAATACATGCTGTTCGGCACCGGTGTTGCGACCGGACAGGGCCTTGAGTCCGGCGGCTTTGTGAAGAGCCGCCCGGACCTGGACACGCCGGATCTGCAATTCCACTTCATCACTGCGCTGATGTACGACCACACGCGCAAGAAGTCCGACCGGCACGGCTATATGGCGCATGTCTGCCAGCTTCGCCCGGAGAGCCGTGGTTACATCTCCATCAAATCCGCCGATCCGTTCGCCGCGCCGGTTATCCAGCCGAATTATCTGGAAGCGGAGGAAGACCGCCGCGCGCTGCGCGAAGGCGTGAAGATCGCGCGCGAACTTTTCGCCACCAAGGCGTTCGACGCCTATCGCGGCCCCGAACTGATGCCGGGCGCGCATGTGACGAAGGACGGCCAGATCGACGCCTTCATCCGCAAGACGGCGGAGACGATCTATCACCCCGTCGGCAGTGCCAAGATGGGGCGCGACAAGGACGCGGTCGTCGACCCGCAGTTGCGCGTGCATGGGATCGAAGGCTTGCGCGTGATCGATGCTTCGGTGATGCCGTCGCTTGTTTCGGGCAATACCAATGCGCCCACCATCATGATCGCGGAAAAGGCATCCGATCTCATTCTGGGGCGTGCAGCGCCTGCTCCCGAACATGCACGCGTGGCGGAAGACGATCCCCACGCGGTCGCTGCGGAATAGTCGGCAGGCTGCTCCGTTGGCGGCCCTGCTTTATTGTCATTCCCGCCGTGAACCCCCGACGCTTCCGCCGCGTTGTTTTCGGGCGTAGGGTGACTGGGAGGTGATGCCATGAAGATCGAAGTGCGTACCGTCGTTTTTGCGCTCGCTGTGTCCGCCTTTCTGGGCGGCCATGCGCAGGCGCAAAATTCAGGCAGCGTCCCGCTCACCAATATGAATTATGACATGTGGTGCCAGGAGGAACAGCATCTGCCGCCGGAGCGTTGCGACAAACGCCTGCCGCAGGACGACGCCGCCTTCAACGCGTATCGCGCGAAGATCGAGAACTATGAAGTGCCCTATCTTCGGGAGCGCCAGGAGAAAGACACCATGAACCGGGTCATTCTTCATAACGATCCGATCGATCATCCCAGCGATCCGGAAACGCCAAAGCAGGCGCCGCCGGACTCGCCGCCTCCCAACTAATTCGCAACAATCTCAAGCGTTGCGGGCCTGGCAACGATATCCAGCGCCGCGATCAGCTTCAGCATGGCCGTATCCATCTCGCAGTGAACCGCTTCGGGGCCCGGACGCGAAACGACAAGGCGCAGATGCGGCGCTTTGGGGTGGCTGCGCAGGCTCGGCAGCATGCGGACCGGTGGTGGAGGCGGCGGAGGAGGATTGTCGCGGGTGGAAATCGGCTCGTTTTCGGAAAGAACATGCGAGGCGACGAGGCGTTCGAAAGCGATGGCGCGGCCGCCCAGGGCGGAGATGTCGCTCAGCACCTGCACCATGCCGAGGAAGCGCGTCGGGCCGTCTTCGCCGAAGCTGACGGGCGCGAGCACCGTTTCCAGCTCAACCATGCCGCAATCGGCGGTCGATGCGATGGAGGAAAGACAAATCGGCTGACGCGTAGCGAGCGACTGTCGCATCAGCGCGGCAAGCGCGTTGCGGCTTTGCCCATCCCAATGCGACAGGAAGTTGGTGCCTTTAAGCTCGCTGCCATAGCGCTCGCAGAGGGAGGTGCCGGCAAGGCGATAGATCGGATGCGCCGCGTTGGACGCTTCGAGGATGAAGACATGCGACAGCATGCGCTTGATCGAGCGCGGATCGATGTCCGTCTGATCCGGCACGGCGCGGCCTTTACGAAGACGGCTCCAATATCCCACCAGCAGATGGCTGTTTCTGTGCTTCATGGCCCCGATGCGCTCCGGTCATTTGTTTTGGCCGTGTCTCGCGTTGAAACGGAACACAGCCTTGCTGACCGGTAATGAGCAGGGCTCATGCCAGAGGGATCAGGATTGGATTTTCATCAGCGGCTTCGCGCGGTTAGCGCAAATGCTCAGCCCCACGGGCCGCGGCGCACGTCGCCAAAGAGGCGATACTGGCTCGATTTGAAAACCGGCGTCAGCAAGACACCAAAGGCGAAACCTCCAACATGCGCCCAGAATGCGACCCCCGGCTCGCCGGGATGAGTAAAGGCTGCGCTGATCAACTGCAGCACGAACCAGAACCCCACCACCCAGATCGCACTGATTACAAGCGGATAGAAGATGATGCCCAGCGGCACGATGACCGTGACGCGGGCGCGCGGAAACAGAAGCATATAGGCTGCAAGGATGCCGGAGATCGCGCCGGACGCGCCGATCATGGGAATATGCGACGCCGGATCGATGAACGCCATGGTGAGCGCCGCCGCCGTGCCGCACAGAAGATAGAAGAGCAGATAGCGAAGATGGCCCATCGCATCTTCGATATTGTTTCCGAATATCCAGAGATAAAGCATGTTGCCGGCCAGGTGCAGCACGCCGCCATGCAGGAACATTGAGGTAAATATCGTGGCGATGCCCGGCAGTGCGATATAGCCGGGAACACGGTACGGCTGGCCCATCAGCGTGTCGGGTATAAAGCCCAGCACCATGATCGCGGCATTCATGTGCCGGCCCAGCGAGACTTCCCAGACGAACGCGGCCACGCAGCCGAAGATGATCGCCCAGGTCGCAAAAGGCGTGGTGCGCGAGGGGTTATCGTCTGAGATCGGGATCACGGCTTGCAAAGGCCTCGATGAGCAGGCTCACGATCTGTATCGTTTTGGATCAAAACGTGGCCCCGCAGACCAGTGCCAATGGCATGGTTCGTGAAACATTGACGGTCGGACATTAAGGCTTTGTCAATGTTCAAGGCCGCGCTGACTGGGTGCGCGGCCAGCATGGCAGAGCCAAGGAGCATGCCATGACGTTCAAGCCCATGATTGTTTTCGCGACTTCCTTCGCGTTCCTCATCGCAACAGCGCCGATCGTTCCGGCGTTCGCCGGCGGTTCCTACGGCGCCCAGCACATGAACTATGGCGGGATGAGCGGCGGCCCCGGCTGCAAGAACATGGGCGGCTATGGCGGTCATGTGACCGTCAACAAGAACATCAACGTGTTCAAGCCGGTGAACATCAACAACAACGTCAACATCAACAAGACGATCAACAACAACAAGAACATCAATTTCAACAACAACATCAATATCAACAAGAACATCAACGACAACAAAAACATCAATGTGAACAACAACATCAACATCAACAAGAACGTGAACATCAATAAGAACGTGAACGACAACAAAAACATCGCCATCAACAAGAACATCGTCATCGTCAAAGGCGGCGGGGGCAGCGCGGAAGCGGCAGCCTTTGCGGCGGCCATGGCGAGCGCGAACTCCAGCGCGCAGGCGAATGTCTATGTGTCGAGCGGCTCTTATTCGGAATCGACAACTATCAATCAGGGCGGCGGCTATGTTGGCGGCGCGGTTGCCGTGGAAGCGCAGCAGACCTGCCAGATGACCGAAGCCAGCGTCGTGAAGGCGATCCATGCGGTGTGCGTGGCGCAGGGCCAGGAGTTCGCGGCTTCGCACATGACGCGCGATACCTGGATCGATTCCGCTTACGAAGGCGAAGTGGCGCGTTGCATTCCCGGCGCCACGCTGAAGGTGATTATCGGCGACATGGTCCAGTCCGATCAGGGCATGGCGGGCGCATACAACAATGGCACGGTCCTGAACTGCGGGCCCGGCGAAGCGCTGCGCCACTACAAGGACGGCATGCTGAAATGCGCGCCTGCCGTTCCCGTGAAGGATTGCACCGAACGCACGAACCTTCGCCTTTACGGCACGGGCGACTTCTTCTTCTCCTACCGCACCCAGGTTTGCGCAACCTCGTCCCGCGCATCGCAAGCCCAGGCATCGGATGCCGAAGTCTCCGGCATGGCGCTCGACGGAGGCGTGGGCTCCAGCAGCTACTGATCCGGACAACGGCCATCAGATCTAATCCAGCCTTCCCAAAAGGAAGGCTGGATTTTGTGTTTCGGGACAGGTTCGGCGACACGCACAGACGCTACGTTAGTTCGGCGAGATGGCTGCGACTTCGCCTTCCTTGCACGGGCGGAATGCCTTGCTATTGTGCATCCCAATCCCTCATTTCCGGCATTTCGGAGTCCTCATGAACATCCACGAATATCAGGCCAAGGAAGTCCTGCGCGGCTTCGGCGTTCCCGTCCCAAAGGGCATTCCCGCCTTCACGGTGGAGGAAGCGGTCGCCGCTGCGAAGCAGTTGCCCGGGCCTGTGTGGGTGGTGAAAGCGCAGATCCATGCCGGCGGCCGCGGCAAGGGCGGCGGCGTGAAAGTGGTGAAGTCCATCGAGGACGTCGAAAAAGAAGCCAGGCGCATGTTGGGCATGACGCTGGTGACGCATCAGACCGGCCCGCATGGCCGCCTCGTGAAGCGCCTCTATATTGAAGACGGCTCGGCCATCGACCGTGAGCTTTATCTCTCTGCGCTGGTCGATCGCGCAACGAGCCGCGTGGCCTTCATCGTCTCCACCGAAGGCNNGGAAGTGGCGCACAAGACGCCGGAGAAGATCCAGACCTTCCAGATCGAACCGGCCGTCGGCTATTCGCCCTATATCGGCCTCGACATCGCCACCGCGCTGAAGCTGAAGGGCGATGCCGCCAAGCAATGCGGCAAGCTGGTGCAGTCGCTCTACAACGCGTTCCTCGCGAAAGACATGAGCCTGCTCGAAATTAACCCGCTCGTGGTGACGAAAGACGGCAACGTCATCTGCCTCGATGCGAAGATGAACTTCGATGACAACTCGCTGTTCCGCCACAAGGACATTCAGGAACTGCGCGATCTGGACGAAGAAGACCCCGCGGAAGTCCAAGCGTCCAAATACGATCTCAACTATGTGAAGCTCGACGGCGAAATCGGCTGCATGGTGAACGGTGCCGGCCTCGCGATGGCCACGATGGACATCATCAAGCTTTATGGCTCTGAGCCTGCCAACTTCCTCGATGTCGGCGGCGGCGCGACGAAGGAGAAAGTGACGGCGGCTTTCAAGATCATCGTTTCCGATCCGCATGTGAAAGGCATTCTGGTCAACATCTTCGGCGGCATCATGAAATGCGACATCATCGCGGAAGGCATCGTCGCCGCCGCGAAGGAGATTTCGCTCTCCGTGCCGCTGGTCGTGCGCCTCGAAGGCACCAATGTCGAGAAAGGCAAGAAGATCCTCGCCGACAGCGGCCTTCCCATCGTCTCTGGCAACGACCTCGCCGACGCTGCGCAGAAAATCGTACATGCCGTGAAGGGCTCAAAATAATGTCCATCCTCGTCGATAAGAACACCAAGGTCATTTGCCAGGGCTTCACCGGCAATCAGGGAACCTTCCATTCCGAGCAGGCCATCGCTTACGGCACCAAGATGGTGGGCGGCACCTCACCCGGCAAAGGCGGCTCGACGCATCTGGGCCTGCCGGTGTTCGACACCGTGCGCGAGGCGCGCGAGAAAACCGGCTGCGATGCGACCGTGATCTATGTACCGCCGCCATTTGCGGCCGACGCGATCCTCGAAGCCATCGACGCGGAATTGCCGCTCATCGTCTGCATCACCGAAGGCATTCCGGTGCTGGACATGGTGAAGGTGAAGCGCGCGCTCGGCGGTTCGAAGTCGCGCCTCATCGGCCCCAACTGCCCCGGCGTGATCACGCCCGGCGAATGCAAGATCGGCATCATGCCGGGACACATCCACAAGCGCGGCAGCGTCGGCATCGTCTCGCGCTCCGGCACACTCACCTATGAAGCCGTTGCGCAGACCACCGCCGTCGGCCTTGGCCAGACGACCTGCGTCGGCATCGGCGGCGACCCGGTGAAAGGCACCGAGCATATCGAAGTGCTCGACATGTTCCTGAAGGACCCCGAAACCAAATCCATCATCATGATCGGCGAAATTGGCGGCAGCGCGGAAGAAGACGCGGCCGACTTCCTCAAGCACAACAAGATCAAGAAGCCGACCGTGGGATTCATCGCGGGCGTCACCGCGCCGCCGGGCCGCCGCATGGGTCATGCCGGCGCCATCATCTCCGGCGGCAAGGGCGATGCGAATTCCAAGATTGAGGCAATGAAGAGCGCGGGCATCCGCGTGTCGCCGAACCCGGCGGCGCTCGGCACCACGCTGGTGGAATTGCTGAAAGGCTGATCAGCTTTTCTTTTCGGATTCGGGCGGCGCGACGGTCGTGTGCTGGGAATACCAGGCATGCCACGCGCCGTTCGCATAATGGAAGACATCTACCGACACCTGGCCGAAGCCCGCATCGGTGACGATAGCGGCATCGCCATGCACGACGATCTTCATGTTCGGTGACGGCGGCGGAATGGTCTGCGCGCCTTTCGCCGCGATGCTTTTCGCCAATGCGATGATGTCCGCCTTCGGGCGCGGCACGCCTTTGGTGTTCACCGACACATAACCGGCGTCGAGCAAGGTGTTGAGATAGGTCTCATCGCCGGTGAGGAAGGCGCGCACCCAATGCGCCTCGACAGCCTTGACGCCCGCTTCGTTCAT
>JAFECP010000019.1:79354-130644 GCA_018242105.1 Pseudomonadota bacterium | reverse complement strand
ATGCAAATGTTGCGAGAGCGTGGCTAGCACGCATGCCAGCACCAACGCCCCCAGAAGGCTCCCCAGTACTTGGGCCGCGCGCAGCAGCCGATCGCGCCACATGCTCCCCTCGAGGCGTTCGCTTTGTCGTTATAGCAGGCTGGGTATGTCGTGCTGCAAGACGCCGCTACAGAAGCCCCAAAGATTTGAAGCTTAGGATACCGCCGCGCGCGACGACGATATGGTCGTGGATCCCGATCCGCAGGGCCTTGGCGGCATTGGCGATCTCGCGCGTCATCTCGATGTCGGCCTTGGAGGGTGTCGGGTCCCCGCTGGGGTGATTGTGGATCAAACCACTCTGATCCATATCATGCTGATTTTATTGTTATTTCTAGAATCGTTGATTCCAGTGGGGCCGGAGATTGGAGGCGGTCGATCTTGACGGTTCGTGATCATCCCGCTGCCTCTCGTTCCTTCGCGCTCAAGACCTTTGCAGCACGACAGATCACGAGATTTTTTCGATCCCAAGCCTCCAGCTCCGAGAGAGGATACAAAACCGCACGTCCGAGCTTCAGAAAGGATGGTCCGATTTTCATCATCCGCCAATTGCGCAACGTGCCCAGGCTGATCATCCCTCGATAACGCTCGTAGACCTCTTCGGGTGTGAGAAATAGAGATGACATAGGGCAGCGCGAGTTGGCAGGAGGACAACTTCAAAGATCGGCGAATTGCTCAATGCTCGACCATCTGGCCCCTTGCTCCGAGAGCACCATTCCGTGCTCTGGCTTGCGCGTGGTTCGCAGCGTCCCCGGCTGACCGGGTTCACGGTAAGCTCCTCGGTTCGAGTTCATTCGAGTCAGCAGGTGGATGGATAATGGGTGAACCTGCTATTTGTACAGGGCCCGCTGCGGAGTCGCGGCCTTGAGATTTGGATCAGTGCATGGCGGACTTCTTCGTAAGCTATACCTCTGCCGACAAGGCGTGGGCCGAATGGATCGGCTTCGTCCTTGAAGAGGAAGGCTTTACGGTCATCATTCAGGCTTGGGACTTTCGGCCTGGCAGCAATTTTGTCCTCGAAATGCAAAGAGCGGCGAGCGAAGCCGACCGTACGATCATGGTTTTGTCTCCCGACTACCTGAAATCTCAGTTTGCCTCCCCTGAATGGGCCGCCTCGTTCGCCCAGGATCCCCAGGGGCTGAAGCGCAAGTTGGTGCCCGTGATGGTGCGGCAATGTCAGCCTCCGGGGCTATTGAGCTCTGTCGTCCATATTTCCCTGGTGGGGGAGGACGAGAGCACGGCGCAGGGTCTGCTCCTGAACGGGCTCAACGCAAAGCGCGCGAAGCCTGCTCAACGCCCGTCCTTTCCGGGGATGGGAGATGATCGGCCGCATAAGGCCTTTCCCGGCCCGGCCAGTACCAGTGGCGCGAGTCCCGCACCCTACGTTCCCAACTTGAAGCGATCGCCGACCGACGCTGACCGGCGGCGGTTTAGCCGGCAAGCGTTCGAAGCGATCAAGACTCACTTTCAGACGGCGCTCGACCAGCTCGCGCAACACGGCGACGCGGTGGAATGCGACTTTCAGCCGAACACCGCGACGGAGTTCGTCGCGGAAGTGTTTTTGAATGGAAAGAGCGCATGCCGTTGCCGAATTTGGCTAGGGGGCATGCATTACAGCGACGGCATTTCGTATGCCGAAGGACAGTGGCATCACGGGTCCAACGCCTGCAACGAGATCCTGTCGGTCTCCGACACCCAAGGAGAGTTGCATATGACTTCGCTCATGGGGATGGGATTCGGCCAACTTGAAAGACAGTTTGATTTGAAGCGGATGAGCCAGGAACAAGCCGCGGACTATCTGTGGCGGCGCTTCGTAGCGCCGCTCGAAAGGTAGTTGGCGCAATGGAGATCGTTCCTGCTGTCCAAAGCACCCGATTTGAACAGCTCGAGGCTGGTGATCTCTTTATCTATATGGATGGGCAGCAGACATTCTATGCGCTCAAAACCCAGCAGCCGGCGACCGGCGATCGAAGCACTATGGTCCTTCTCGGACCCTCATTTATTCAGGATGTCGCGGAGTCCTTTCTCGTTCCCTGGCAGCCAGTGACGGTCCTGTCTTTCGGCAAAAGCTTCTCGATCTTGCCGTCGCTGGATCCTGCTGCGTGGTCGCCCACGGGCCCGAGCCGCACGCCTGTATGCCTCGCCGTTGCGGATGAGAACGTCTACGTCTGTACCAACGGAGGTCCTTCACCTCAGCGCTATTTTCCGTGTTTCGTCGATGTAAAGTCGGGCGCCGTTGTCGAAGGGCGCCTTCCTGGTTCGGCTGCTTTTACCGGCAGTTGGGAGATTGCCGTCTTGGTGGCAAATCATCCGCCGCGGTCGATCCTCAAATATCCGCTTCCCTAGGCTTTGGTGCGCCTGTTTGTGCAACAGCCTGCTGCACAATTGCGATCGGGTGTGTAGTCCTTGTTGTTGCTGCTGCTTCTACTCTCTTCGACCATCCGCCGCTGTTCGCTAGTATTTTGTTCTCACGAAGGTTCCGAATGTGCCGAAACATTCGTAGCCCGTCCGACTGTTCTTGTGCTTGTTCAACGTCGCATCGTAGTTCTTCTTATTGAAGGTCTTTCCACAAACGGTGCATTTGAAAACGTAAGTTGGGCCGCTTGCCGACCCGAAGCTCGTGCTTCGGGTCGATCGGCGTACAGGCGAGCGCCGAATGATGGGCGAACGGCCCAGTCCGAAGACACCTCCCGAACCGGAACTCGCGGTTTGCGGAATGGTTTGGGGGCCAGACGGCGTGAGTTCGATCGGATATCGCGGCGAGAATGGCGTCTGCGTGGCCGTGACCCCAAGAATGCTGTTGACCAGATAGCTGCGCGGCTGGCCGTTGTCCGCACGCACGGCCATGAGCAACACGTCTCCCGCCTGCGAGCGGCGGAGCGAGTAGGCCTCGATCGCTCTCGTTGAGCGGTTGCCCTGCTTGTCGCGATAGTCGATTTCGACGAGGAGGCGGTTGGCCGCCGCGAAGCGGATCATTTCGACAAAACTCTGCCCTCGCCCACCGGCGGGCAAGCTGATCAGGCGCTCGCGGATGAGCGTGTCGCCGGCACCGATGGGCATTGCCGCAAGGGGCTGCGGGACGGCACCCTCGAGCCAGGCGAAGATTTCCGGGAGTGCATCCCAGAAGGTCGCCACCGGCAGGAGCGCGGGAAGCTGATGCTCCAGCATGTGGATCCAGCCGGCTTCCAGGTCCGCGCGGTGCGGCTCAAGGTCCGCTATGTGAGGAACACTGATGCCTTTGAATTCACATTTGGCGCGCAGAACTTCCATGAAGCGCTGCGGATCGGGACGAGCGTCGGTGTTCCTGTAGAGATGGACGACGTCGTAGAGATCGCGCGGGCGCGTCCGTTCTGCGAGCGCACGAAATTTTTCGGCGAAAGCCTCTATGTAATCGTAGGCCAGGACGTTGATGCCGTCTTCTGGGGCGTCGCTGTATGGGTGAAAAATCTGTGCTTGAACGGGCGATAGCACGACACGCTCGTCCGCTGTCAGGTCAAGTTTGACCCGCGGGAGAGCGTGGGTTGATGAGACCGGCCCCTTGTAGCTGATCTTGCCCTGGCAGGAGATTTGTCCGCGCGGATTTTGGTACATATCGAACTCCTGCTTGTCGGCAGGAATCTCGATGCCAGTCTGTTCGTAAATCCATTCGCCGATTTCGGAAAATGTTCTCTTCAAAAAATCGGCGTCGAGCTGCTCCGGCTTTGTAAGCGTGAAGTCGAGGTCTTCGGAGAAGCGATAGGTCTCGAAGAAACACTTCTTCAGACAAGTGCCGCCCTTGAACACCCAACTTTCCGCGAGATCTTCATGCCCGTAGATGCCCGCGAGCATCCATCCCAGGACGTAGTCCTTCTCAACGACGTGTGGCGTGAGGGACGTCTGCTGGGAGATCGCGAGGATTTCGCGCTTGTCGATCATGTCGTTCCCTCGCGAGCCCAGCGTTGGGGCACGCGCAGCCGCCACTTTGTCACCACATGCGCCCCATCTTGGACAGGGTCGAGCTTCGCATGGCCGCCGCTCATATGATTCTCGCAAAGGCGGGCGAGCTCAGCTCCCTCGGGCAAGCGCTCGGCCAGAAAACCGAGGCGCTTGAAGATGGCGCCGTTGCCGAGACGCACCGCGTACTCGATGATCTTTGCATTGTCGCGATCACCGCGCCGCAGATAGGCGGCAAGGCAATCAGCTACGTGCTGGATGCCGCCGCCTACCCCGGGGTCGTCCAGCATATCGATGACCGTGCGGTGCACGTCGGAGACGGGCACGCGGGTCTGATGGCGCCAGACGCTCTTCGTGCCGAAGAGCTTCCGTTCATCGATGTGCTTCAGCGAGAACAGCGCGCCGTGCCGCTCCTGTCGCTTCTGACGCACAGCCTGAGCCGTCATCACCACGATGTCCTTGAAGATTTGCTCGGTGAGATCCCAATGCTCGGCCGCTGTGCGTCCGCCGATATATGCTGGCGCGAAGAGCGCGGGGACGAGCACCCAGGGATCGTCGAGGACGCGATCGGATCCCATCGTATCGATCGAAGCGGCGACATAGGCTCCCCGACCGACGCGTCTCAGCCAACCCTGTTCGGTCCAGCGCGAAAGGCGCTGGGCGGCCGCCGTGCGGTCGAGTTGCAGAGTGCTGGCAACGTCGTCCACGTGGATCACGTCGCCCGCCGCAGACAGGACACGGACTAGTTGTGCACGGCCTTGAGGGAGACGGGGAGCGCCTTGTTCCATATGCAACATTTAGCATAAAGTGCGAATTTTAGCATATAGGATAACAGAAGCGGCTGGAGAAGTCTATTGCTCTGTAGCCGCCAATTCGCGGGAAATGCTAATTATTGCAGACAGGCGAACGGCGCCGAACGATGGCTCCGGCGGCCAGCAACGCATCGGTCGCCATTCGGCGCTGCTCTGGCGCCCGCACCACGGCCAACAGGATAGGGAAGAGCAAGCGTGCCCAGCCGACAGCGAGCCGCGTGAATAACGCCCGATTCCTTGCATGCTGTTGTGGTGACGCTGCGGCGTCTGCGCGATCGAGAAGTCCGATGGCGATACGAACGAGCCGGCGCGCGCGAACCCAATCGTGCCGCCGAGCGCGAGTGACTGCTTCATGCTGGCGTCGCAGCGACGCGGTCTGACGAATCCAAGTCGCGACCTCTTCAACCGTCTCCGCTTGGACGCCTGGAAACTCGACCGCTCCGTAGCGCTGGGTGAAAGGTTTCAAGACCTCGATTTGAAAGAGCAGCTCAGCCGCCATATCGACAGACCACTGAGCGGAATCGCCAACTTCTGGGGCGCTATCCCCCACGCCGCATATAAGCTCGAGTAGCTCGCCGGTCAGCGCATGCAGCGCAACACCTTCCTCGTCTCCAGCAGAACCACCACGCGCTCGCGCATCCGACCTCACGAAGTGGTCGACGTGTTGCCATAGGCCAGCTTCGAGGCCATCGCGTGATCGTCCTCTGCCGCGTCGATAATGGCCTGCTACTTGGTCAACAAATGCGGCACGGACGGTCTCCAAAGCCATCGGGAAACCGAGCAGCCAGAGCCCTGCCGCGGTCCCCCGCAAGCTGACGCCTCTCCCGAGTAGATCGTGGGCAATCTCGGCTTGCGTGACCACTCGCCGGTCGTGCCAGAAGCTGACCGTCCCTTGACCTCGGCCAAGTCCGGTCCGCTGCGGGTGGGGCAAAAGGCCGACCGTCCACCAGTTCCGGGCCGTCCGCGGGGTTAAGCGGCGGCCGGATCTCTCCATGGCGCCGGTCAGGTCTTCGAGGGTGAACATCCGTCATTTACAAGCGCCATCGAAATCGAAAGTCCAGCACTATCGCCCTGATATTTGAGGGGACCACCAACAAAGGAGGTCGCAAATGCACACCACGCCCGTTCCCTTGGCCCGGCTTGTCGTCTCGGCCCTGAATGTCCGAAAAGCGCTGGACGCCGGGCAGGATGATTCGAATGTCGAGGAGCTTGCCGCCAGCATTCGGCAAAAGGGTCTGCTCTCGCCGCTCACAGTTCGCCCGCTAACGGACGGGCGGTTCGAGATCCTGGTCGGCCAGAGACGCTATCTCGCCTGTAAGCTCGTCCCCCTCGACCCCGTTCCTTGCTTGATCAAGGAAGGGTTGAGCGACGCTGATGCGATTAGCCTGTCGTTGATCGAGAATGTCCATCGGGCCGATATGCACCCGATCGACAAGGCCAAGGCGCTTCAAGCGCTCCTTGCCAAGTATGGATCATACGAATCGGTTGCCAAGGAATCGGCCTGCTCGGTCCCGACGATCCGCCGCTACCTGAAACTCCTAGAATTGCCAACCGTCCTCCAGGATCGGATCGGCACCGCAGATGGACCCTCGGGAATCAGTGCTCTGTCTCGGTTGGCCTCGACCTTTTCGGGAGAGGAGGCTGTTCTGGCCTACAACGAGATTTCCGGCTTCACGCAACGCGTCCAGGAGGAGATCCTCAAGCGTTGCGACGGGAGCCTCGGACGTCTCAATGACCTGGTGGAGGAGGCCCAGGAAGGCGTTTTCGACATACGTCGTTGCGGCGCAGTCTCCGGGTGCCAATTGGTCAATGACATTGTTCAGGGGCGACTGTCGGAATCCGAGTTCTCGGACCTCGTGAAGTCCGCCACGCTCCGCACTGGCGTAGGAGCGCCGACATCAGCCATATTGCGCAATGCCGTGATGTCCTTTTGGCGCGCGCTGGCGCGCGTCGATGACTGAAGATGTCACGCCGGGGTGCTCACCATGGTCGTCGTCCCGCGCGACGCCTGCCCGAGCGGGGCGTGACGCCGCGTTCACCCGTTCGAAAGGATAGATCGTGTGACGGATGAGCCCAACAACCGAACAATCGTTCTCCACCTGCTCCGTGGCGCTGTGCCCGAACGAGCCGACGATATCAGCTCGCTCTGGAGGAAGTACGCGCCTGCAGTGGACGTCGCCGCAAGCGCTGGCGGGACAACCATGAATGCAAACCGGCATCGCATCCGCTTCGACACAAAGACGATCGACCTCTTCTGGCTTCTCGGCTTCAGCGCCTGGCGATCCATCGAGGTGTATTCGCCAGCGCTTGTGGTTTCGATGCTACTGGGTGTGACGATCGACCAAGCGCTGCACATTGACGAAAAGCTGACGACATTCGAGCGCGACTACAAAGAGCGCATGGCAGCCGCCGCCGCGCTGATCTCGGCTGCCTCAACGCGCGAGATGGCCTGGCCCCCCGACATCCCACAGCCTCAGGCCGATCGCGATGGTTTCCCTAATCCGCAAGACAAGGTGGCGTTCGACCTGACCGCGCTCGCGCTCGCGTTCGCGCTGCTTCACGAATTCAGTCATGTGAAGCTCCTCGCCGAGAAGACCCAGCCTCCCACGCTCTCTGAGGAAGAGCTTGCATGCGATGTCTGGGCCCGCGATTTCATGACCGCCAAACTGGCTGCTTACGCGCAGGCCCATAACCACTCTTATGAAGAGGTCAGTCAGAAGCGAGCTATGGGACTGGCGCTGGCTGCAGTCATCGTCCACGCTATCACGCCGACAGCGGCACAGTGGGGCAACTCGGAATATCCGCCGTTGTCAGATCGCATCCAGGCCATCCTCGGCGGCTTCAACTTGCCGTCCGACTCGTGGTTCTGGTTTTTCGCGGCGTGCCTTCTCGTCGGTATCCTGCGTCAGGAGCACCGCCCTCTGGACGTTGTAGGCCGAACACCACAAGCCCTCGCCGAGGCGCTCATCGCCCGAGTGCAATAGGAACGCCCGCGATGGAGTGCTTTCGGATCGATGAGAGCGGATACACGGGGTTCGATCTTCTGAATGCCGAACAGCGCTTCCAAGGCGCCACGGCAATCGCTATCAGCGATCAAGACGCGGCGCGCCTGATCGGCGAACACTTCCCTAAGTTACAAGCTCCTGAGCTCAAATACCGTGCGTTATCGCGCCGCCCGGCCAATCACCCGCGGCTGCTCGCCCTCCAACGAGATCTTCTCAATCACTACAAATGCGTCACCTACGTGTGCGACAAGCGCTTCCTGCTGACGCTGATGTTCGTGGACTATGCAGTCGAGCCGTTTTACTACGAGAGAGGTGTAAACTTCTACGAGGACGGGCAGAACTACGCGATGGCGTCACTGCTGTCCGTCGCCGGTCCGACACTTCTCGGTGCGGCGGCCTTCGACCGGCTGCTCGCATCGTTCCAACGTGCCGTCAAAGAGAAGACGCCGGAGTCCCTCAAGGCGCTTGTCACTGATGCGCGCGCGACCAAGTGGCGTGAGCTTCCAGAAACCCTTGGCCCACTGGCCCAGTACGCAGCTCCTGAATGCCTCTCCGCCATCGCAAATCCTGGCGTGAACACCGACGCCGCCCTGATCGTATTGCAGTCCCTGATCAGCCGCATGGAAGTGATGGCCGCAGGTCCCTATCGGGTCGAGCACGATCAATCCAAGAACCTCCTGACCTATCACGATCTGCTCCAGCAATTCATTGACCACGATCAGGCGGTCGAGTTTCGCCAAACCAAGATCACCACCCTCAAGTTTCCTCTCAAGCTAGCCGAGGTGGCACAAGTCGATTCGAAGACGAGCCCTGCCGTGCAACTGGCCGACGTGACGATCGGAGCGGCTATCGAGGCTGGAAACAACATGGCTGGACTACGTTCCGGCGGTCCCGATCCCGAGGCGGTATTGTCCGCATACTCTGACAATCAGTTCATTCATATGATTCCGTCGATCGACTTCGAAGAGCAACGGCAATTCCGCAAAGGGACACAAGCTGCGGATGTTATCGACTACTTCTCCGCCAACTTCTATGTGCCTCGCAAGCGCTGAGTGCGACTAAGCATCCTGAGTTGCTGAAGCCTCGTCCGTTAATTCTGGAAATATCTGTGCCAGCCGTGACAAAGCGTCCGATGCAATGAGAGGCGCATGAATATGCAGTCCTATTTCGCCCCACGGAAAGTCCGGGTCAGCGGACGCAGACGCCCAATTCAAGCTGGTGACAACGAGATCGTCGTCGTCCCAAGCCACGAACTTACCATGAAGGGGAATCTTCTTGGTTCGACGGAGAAGGACGCCATCGGCTTTTGCCTCTTCGGCGAGGGCACGGGCATGACGGTTCTTTAGGGGACCCGCAGTCTGGGTATAGAGAAGGGTAGCCTGTACGCCCTCCCGACTGGCGGCGACCTCCCCTTGCATCAAGGCACCTGGGCGGGCGGTAGAGCCCAGCCGGTTGCTGCCAATCACGAATCTGCGTTTCGCTTCGCTGCTAGCCATTCGAATCAGACGGTCATGGGCGGTGCCGATCAAGATGGAGACAGTCGCGTTGCCGCCTGGCGATGGCGTGCGTCGCATATCTCGCGCATTGATCGCCATTTCGGTGGCAATGTTATCGGATAAGCCGCGCCGGCCCACTAAGCGCTGCAGCGCGACGGCGATATCGGCGACCACGTGCTGATCTCGTAAGACAACCGACAACTCAACAGATTGGAACGGCGAAGAGAACCAGTTGCAAGATCCGACACCAGCAATCCATCCATCTTCTGCGGTATCGAGGAGGATTAGCTTGGCATGCGACCCCGTGGTGCGCATGTGAACCCGGAATCGCCCTCTGAGGTCCGCGTCTTCGCGAACTATCGAGGCAATCTGCGAGGCGGCAGCCGCGTTCCGGCTCTCCGTATCCTCGTCTTTTTCCGCACCCCATAGGAGATCGAAGGAAACCCCTCTCACACAAGCAGCCCGGATCGCGGCGCTCATGTCCTTAAAGCGTGCCGCATCAAGGAAGGTGGAGTGCACGATAACACGGCGGTGAGCCTGCTCCAGAAGCCGTTCAAGGCACTCTCGTTGCACGGAGCCGCCGATCACGACGTCGTCTGCATTGATGGTGCATGCATGACCTATTGGTTGGTCGTCGGAAATTTCCTGCGGACCGGCGTAGGTCACCGGGATGCTGGTGGTGCCGCGAGGAAGTGCTGCTGCTTCATCGACAAGGCGACAAAGTTCTTGGCCGGCTGATTCCGGAAGTCCCTGTGGCTCACCGTCGATAACGCGCAACACCATATACTCGTCGTCGCGCATGGTTGCGGTTCGTCCGTCGATTAGCGCAACTTGTTCGTCCCAGCCACGGGCAGCGATGTCGGAGAGCCGGTTGAGGTTAGCTTCGTGCGACATCGAAGGTCCCCCACCTTCCACCGATACGATGCGAACCTCTGAGCCGCCCTTCCGAGCCTCTTCGAGCTTATAGGGCGTCATGAGACGAACTTGGCGGGTCGGGAAGAAATCGCCGGTGGCCCACTCGATCACGAAGCTGACTCGGCGCGAGATTCGTTTCGGAAAGAACGGAAGTGGGTTGCCGCTGCTGACCACCTTGAAGCCATATTCACTTGCTCGAAACGTAACGGAAGCGTCGTTGATTGTCACTTCAACCAAGCGGAACCGCATTAGCCGCGCGATCGAGGCAACGACAACCTGGTGCGGAAGATCGGCATCAACCGCGAGTGATGCGATGGTCTTGGATTGGCGTGTAATTGCCCACAGAATGACTTCATCGATCACGCTCCAGGCGCGCCCGCGGTCGATTCCGACCTTGCAACCTACTCGAAAGACAGGAACAGCGATCAGCACGCTCATCAGTGGTCTTTCAGAATCGAAGGCGGGATAAGCGTGGCGAGCGATACGTCGTTGCGCTTACGTCCGGCCAGGTCGTCAATCGCGTCCGCTATTTCGGAGAGAAACGATAGGTCGTGGCTTTCGGCATCTGGGTTGACACCGCGGACAGCTTCTTTGAGGAACGCTAGGCTGCCGACGATTATCAATTGAGACTTCGCGCGGCTCAGCGCGACGTTCATGCGGCGCCTGTCGCGCAAGAACCCGAGGGCGCCGCCGCCGGTGCGGGAATTATTCCGAACAAGCGATAAGATTACTAAGTCGGCTTCGCCGCCTTGAAACGAGTCGACCGTACCGACAAATGCTCCATTGCTGCGAACGGCCCGAAACTGATCCAGGTGGGCGAGGTCTCGCGCGCGGACTGAGGCGATCCGTTCGTGGAGCTTCTCAACCTGTGCCTTGTAGGGCGACAGAATTGCGAGCGTCGGTGGCTTCTTCGCGTCCTTTGCTCGAACAAGGCGCAAAACATCGACGACGCTTTGCACCTCAGACGGGTTGTGCCAGCGGGGACGACCGCGTTCGATTTCGCTACTATGGCCGGTGGAGCTGACGTGCGGAAAATTGACCACAACTACCGGCGACTTGGGGAGGGGCTCTAGTTGGATGATGGATGACTCGCCACTCTCGGCAACGCGGGCACGACCTGCCTCTGTCGTCAGGCGACCTTGGTAAAAGGCCTTCGAGACGA
This sequence comes from Pseudomonadota bacterium, assembly GCA_018242105.1. GTDB lineage: Bacteria > Pseudomonadota > Alphaproteobacteria > Micropepsales > Micropepsaceae > Rhizomicrobium. The sequence continues at coordinate 119,285 of JAFECP010000019.1, read as the reverse complement.
TTTCTGCGATCGCCGGATCCATGCGGCGCTGCTCTGTCAGGGTAGCGGCGATCCGCCTGTGTCCCGGGTTTGCCGCTGCCCGTCGCTCATCATCCTCGACGAACGTCCGGAACGGCTCGAGCAGCCGTAGAGCCATATCGGCTGTCCCGCGAAGCATGGGAGCGTCTGCAGAAACGGCGTCAAGCTCATCCAATTCGCCGTCGCGAAGCAGTGGGCCAATAAGTTGTTCTGCGATCTTGAGCGCCTCGCTGACTAAACTGTGGTCGGTCAGGATCTTGACGAGTCGATCAGCCTCAAAGGGTGGTAATTGGTGGTGATCACCTATCAGCAGCCGGCGACCGGACAGCATTAGAGGACCGATCAGTTCGGGCCCTGTTGCTTTCGCGGCCTCTTCGACCACGACCCAGTCAAACTGCTCGCGCGCCTCGACCAGCCGCTCGATGTCCGGCGAATTCGCCGTCGAAATGACGATGTTGGCAGCGTCCAAGACAAGATGGGACACCGCGCCCAGCCCGGATCTTTCATCTCGATCGACCGTGTCTTTGGCGGTTTCCAAGCGGCTCGCCGCAGCCTTCAGCACCGATATGCGGGAACGGGTCGGGGCTGGGGCATCGCGCGCCAGGGTGCTCCGTGACAACCGCTCAAGATAGGCGAGGCCTGCCCGGTGAACCTCTTCATCGCTGGTGGGGCGGCGCTCGGATGTAGTCGAGCGGACCACTAACAGGTCTGCCAGTCCGGCTTTGCTCAGAGTTTCAGCGATCTTCTCTTGAAGATTGTCGAGCGCGTCGTGTCCTTGGGCGCTAATAAGCATGCGCGTTGAGCGATCGGCGAGGAAGCGCCGTCGCACGACTTCGGTGGCAAGCTTGGTCTTTCCGACGCCCGGCGGTCCCACGACAAAGTATGACGGAAGAGTAGACCATAAGCCGATGAGGGCGTCCTGTTTCGGTTTATCGAGGTCCAGAAACGCTTCGTCCTTTTTGTCTTCGTCACTGAAGACGTCGCGACTTGACTGACGCACACGCCAAGGATCGGCAAGCATGTCAGTCAGATCGACGCGTGTATCCAACGCTTTGATGTTGCGAAGCCGTCTAGCGATGACCTGCTCGGTCCCAGTATCGCGCTCGGTGCGAAGAAAGAACGGACCCCTATCAGGTAGTTCTTCGTCAATTTCGAACTGATAACCGCGCCGGCCCTTATGATCGACGATGTCGACGAATGTAACCACAACGTCACCGACGCGGGTAGCACCGAGACTAGCAGCTTGGCTCAATCGCCATTTTGCCTCAGCGTCTCGGTGCTCCTCCTCAAATAACCTCGAAAGCGCAACGGCGCTTTCTGAAAGTCCAATTTTCTTGGCGATTCGATCCCGGTCGTTATTCGGTTCCGCGCGCAGGATGACGAATTTCCGGCCATCCCGTCGCCCGGTATCGAGGATCTCAACTGGATAGACTTCGAGCGCTTTGACGACAGCTTCGACTACTTGAACCAGCAAAAGGGCTCGGCGAATCGCGTCGTTTTCTGTCAACGCGCCGCTATCCTTGTCCCCGTCAGCAAAGGTGCTCCAGTCCAAGGCGTCTGGCCCAAGGCGCGCCCGCAGTTCCTGCGCCTCGCGGAAATTCCCCGCTACCGAAACGGGCTGAAGGATCGGGTGCTCGTCATTCTCGCCGAGGCTGAATGTTCCAGATCGCACGTCGACAGCTTGGCAGACCGCGACATCCCAGACGGCTGCGCCCTCATCGCGAAACGCCCGGAGCCTATAAACCATGGCATCCGTAACAAGTCTGAGCCATGAGGTTGCCGGGTCGAAAGCCCTCGGAACCAGCAGCGTCGCGCCGCCATCGAGGTCGGCGCGGACCCATTCGAGTTGGCGACGATATTCGTCGATCGGTATTTCGCCGCCTGTTGCATCGTATACCGCTTCGCCAAGCTTCGACTGTCGATCGAATGTCAGGATAAAGGTGCCGGCGCGGGCGGATACCGCGCGCGAGACACTGGCGATGAGGTCATCGATTGCCCGGGTGATCGAGTCAGCATCAAGCTGGTCCATTCGTGACGGCGCGACGAGCCGTTTGATCAGCACGCGTTCGGGAACATGCAACGTGATTGATAAGTTTCCCTTTCCAGATACCTGCACCTCGCCCGAAGGTTTGATTTCAGCATCAAGACATTCTGCGACGACGAGGCCCAGCGCTCGCCAATCGGCTTCGAAGGAGTAGCTCTCGGCGCGGCGAGTCGCCGCGTCCGGGCCAATCTTCGCGTGAGATCGGTCGGCGGAATTCGCAGCGAGCCACAGACTCCACTCGAAACCGCCGAGTCGAAAATCGGCTTCATCGGCGCCCTCAGTCATGATCACATCCGCTGCCAGCCGGCCATGGACCAAGCCTTGGGCATGGATGATGCCGAGTGCGCGTACAACGCGTTTGATGTTGTTCCAGAAGAGTATCCGTGGACGCGGCGCACCAAGGTTGTGCAGCCAGTGTTGGCGCGAAACGCGTTTCCGCCTTTCACTCAGGGGTTGCCCGACGCGCTCCAGAAGAACGCCAAATTCACGGTCGTCTTCGACGAATTCCATCACGTCGACCACGACGTCACGCGCTCCGGCGTAGGACATCACTCTTTGGACCTGCCGCATCTCATGCAGCCAAAGCTGTCGGAGATCTTCGTCGACAGGTTTGCCGGTCTTTCGCCAGAGTTTCAGGCTTAGCTCCGCACCCGTGCTCTTTTCCTCGACGTTGAAGATCGCCGAGCCCAGCGAGGCACGGTCGCCGACGGCGACGCCGTCTCCGATGAAATCAAAGCGATCCTCGAGCGCGAGCCTCGATCGTTTCGTTTGTTTGCTCTTCGGCATCTGCCTCTCGACAATCGCGTGGGCGTTGTTAGTCAGTCAGCGGCAGCCAAATTTGGCGGCGGCGGACCGTCAGGCCTCCAGCAATTCCACACGGCATGGGAGCCGGCACCCAGATAATCGGTGCCGGTTCCGTTCTCCGCTCACTTTGGCTTGCCCGCCCCATTGTGAGCCGGGCGATCGAGGACATAGCGCTGGCCGGGCTTTGGCGTCGGAGGCAGGGGGCGTCCCTGAACTGCGGTTCGTTCCTTACCGGTAGCGCCGCCCCGAGGGCCCACGATACCGAACTCACCCGATACCGGAGCCTGCTGCCCGGGTTTGTACGTCTTGGTCACGGTGACATCTCCTCTGTCGCCACGGCCGATTCCGTCCGACCACATCAGCGTAAAGGGGATTGACTTCAGGATCAAGTAGGAGAAAATAGGTCCTAGAAATTGGAGGCCGTCATGGCGAGTCCGCAAACCTCAGCAGCGTCTACGGTGCGTTCCAATCCCATCCATCACCTTCATCCCGTCAACGACGTTTGCCCGGTTTGTGAGCAGCCCATTCCGCACGACCGCGCGGATGAGATCGCCGAACGCCTGCAGGCGCGTGACCAGGCACAGTCTTCCGCTATTACCGCACGACTGCAGGAGAGATTCGACGCCGAAAAGACGGAAGCTCTTGAGCACGCACGACTAGAGGCCGACAAAAAAATCACCGAGGCCCGAGAGCAGGCCCGTCTGGCAGCCGAGCATCAGGCAAAGACGCGAGTCGATGAGGCGGAAGCGGCTCGTGTTGAAGCCCAAGAGGCGCTCCAGGCCAAGACTGCCGAGGCCGCCACCGAGAAGGCAAACGCCGAGGCGGCGAAGGCTGTCCTTCAGGTTCAACTCGAACAGGTGCAGCGCGATTCGACCGCTGCTATCGAGAAAGTAAAAGCGGACGCGGTCGCGCGAGAGGAGGCGGTCCGGTCAGAGGCGACACGCCTCGCGACCGAAGCGGCCGCGAACCGGCTGGTGGAAGCCGAGGCCCAGAAGTTGGCCGCCGAGAACACCAGTGAGGCGCTAAAGGCAGAGCTGGCGCAAACCAGATTGACGAGCGAACAGGCGTTGGCCGAAGTGCAGGCTAAGGCGGCTGCTCGTGAAGCGGAGATCCGTGCGGAGGTCAGCGCCGCTGCCGAGGCTGCCGCCAAGGCGAGAATTGGAGCCGCTGAGCAGGCCAAGGCTGACGCCGAGACCAGGGCGGCCGAGGCGGAGGCGACGGCGAAGAGTCTCCAAGAATCCCACGAGGCCCAGCTCAATGAGCGGCTTCAAGAGCAGCGCGAGGCGCTTGAGGCTGACAAGATGGCGGCCGTCAACGCCGAGAAGTCGGCTACGTTCGAAGAGCGTCAGAAATTGGCCAACAAAGTCGAGGAATTGCAGCGCGCTCTTGAGAAGAAGACCGCCGAGGAACTCGGGGAAGGTGCGGAAATCAATCTTTTTGAAGCGCTGAAGGCTGAGTTCGATGGCGATCGCATCGTGCGCGTGACCAAGGGCCAGCAAGGCGCAGACATCCTGCATACCGTCATCCACAACGGACAGGAATGCGGCACGATCATCTACGATTCCAAGAACCATAACGCCTGGCGAAATGATTTCGTGACCAAGCTGCGGTCAGATCAGTTAAGTGCCAAGGCTGACCATGCCGTGCTGTCATCCAGCAAGTTTCCAGCCGGCGCCAAGCAATTGCATATCCAGGACGGCGTCGTGATCGCCAACCCGGCTCGGATCGTCGCTCTTATCCAGCTCGTTCGCGCTCATATGGTTCAATCTCACGCCTTGCGTATGAGCAACGCCGAACGGACCCAAAAAACCGCGGCTTTGTATAGCTTCATCACGTCCCAGCAGTGCGCGGATTCCTTCGCGCGGCTGGACGAGCTGGCAGAGTCACTGCTGGATATCCAGACGAAGGAAATGAAGGCTCACGAAAATGTCTGGAAACAGCAGGGTCTTGCCATCCGCTCGGCGATGAAAGTGCAGGCTGAATTGCGGAATCAGATTGACTCGATCATCGGTACGGCGTTCACGCCGGAGAGCCCTCAATGACGAACCCGCGGGTCATTCCGAACCGGAACAATGTCGTCAATCTTCAGGAGCGACGGCTCGATCGTACCGTCCTGCGTACATACCGGACCAAGGCCGATATCGACGATATCGTGCCGAACGAGAAGCAGCCTCGCATGGGTCCGAAGGTCGATGAAGAGCTGCAGCGGCAGATCGAAGCGAATGGCGGCCTCTTCGAACCTCTACTTGTCGAGCCCCATCCCGACCTACCGGGGAAGTTTCGGATCATTGATGGCGACCGCCGGTGGACCAACTCACGGGCCTTGGTGGAACAGGGAAAGGGCGACTATCGCGAAATCCCAGTTGAAGTTACTGACCGGACGCTGAGCGAGGAAGACAGGCTTCGAGTCTGGATTTATATCCATCGCCAGCGGAAGGAGTGGGACGCCAAAGAAAAGGAAATGGTGGCGTATCGTCTGGTCGACATGATGGGGCGGTCGAGCGCAGCCAATATCTTAGGCATCACGGTGCGTGAGCTTGACAAGCTGGTCGACATCTTCGAGCTCTCTGAAAAATTCACCAGTCTCCGTGACCCCAGCGCCGCGATCACCTGGTCGCGTGAGTTGATGGGGGTGAGCAAGAAATTGCTGACGCCGACGGTCATCGAAGCGGTGGTCAAGAAGGTCAACCAGAAGCGCATTACCAACTCCAAAGATCTTCGAAAGCTCCGCACGATCTTGCCTGACCCAGTCGCGCGTTCGCAGTTTCTGAGCGATGCTGGGGATTTGGAGTCGGCAATGCTGCGCCTTGGGCCGGCGCCCAAGCCAGTCAAAAATGGGTTACCCGGCGATCTAGAAGCTGCCGTCGATGCGATGAAAAAGGTCCCTTTCTCCACTCTGCAAGAACTCAAAGGGGACGTTGATATCCTAAAAAAGATTGACGAAGCGGAGGCATTGCTGCGATCGCTCCGCGGCGCGCTCTCGTAGGGTGTTTATATCTCAGCTTCGGGTCGCTCGACCGGGGTTCGGGAGAAGCCATCGAATGTCCTGGCGGAGGACCTAAAGCATCAAAATCACACTGAATCACTGACTAGAAATGAAGGTCCGTGACTAAGCGTGAAGACGGGTGCCGCGAAGGATAGTTGTGGACCAATCTTCCATCAGATGATATCGCGTTGAATTAGAAAGCATTTTTGTCAGAGCGCGAAATCGCTGGAGTATGGGTTTGGGGCCGGTAGTTTGTGATCCAACGTGTCCTTCATCCTCGACAACGTCTGCTCATGCTGAGGATGCTGAGAGCACGTTGGTTCACTAATAGCTCTACACCATTCGGGCAAAATGCTCAAAAGCTAGGTGCCGGCGCGTTTGCGATGTCTGACTCGTTCACCGGAAAGGTTCGTGATCGTCGACACATGACCAGGTTCGATCGGTCCCAGCAATCGAGCTCTTCGATCGGATAGAGGGGCACTTTGCCGATCTTGATGAACGATGGTCCGATTCGCAGAGATCGCCAGTTGCGGAATGTGCCTTGGCTGATTTGGCCACGATATCGCTCTACAACTTCATCAATCGTTAGGTAGGCAGGGCTCGACACGGGGGCTCCTCGTAGCTGCAATCGTGCAACAGCCTGTTGCACGATTAGTTGATCATCACGATGGATAGGAGCCTCCGACGTGTGATCGCTGAAGGGGAAGGCGCGGCGGCCCTGACTACAACGTGCCCGTTTATTTGGAAGTCCGCTGACTGAGCTTTCACGTACGACGGCCCCGCGATTCGTGTGATGCTCGCTGTCATCACTGGCCGTTTAATTCCGCCTCGATCTTCGCAATGGACGCGAGGATATCGTCGAATGCTGGTGGCTCGCCAAAGATCATCGCCTTGGTATTTTCATAGTCGTTGCGAAGCGCATGGGTCATCGCGTCGTGCGGGACTAGGGCGTAGGTCCCCGGCCGGGCCGATTGGAGGTCGTAATCGGGGCGATCAAAAAACATCCGCGCGTGTCTGACGCAGTCTTTGCCAAGGGCGTCGTTGGCGAGCGCTAGGCGGCCGGGTTGGGATGCTGCGAGGCGGTGCAGGTCGTAATAGTGGCGCGAGATCCTTTGGCCTTCTTGACGGAGCGCGCCGCGGCGATCGAACCAGCGGCGCAGGCCATGCGCGATGACGACCTTGTCCCAAAATGTGCGCTCAGCCTCGATGGTGGTCACATCGGAGACTGCCAGGTCGAGGCCTTCGATCTCGTCGGCGACGTAGGGGCGGATGATGGCCGCCGCATTCGGATCGAGCGCCGATTTGGCTCCGGACTCGATGCGCACGACCGGCCGGACATAAGCGCCATCGCGCGGCTCGACTTCGGGATAATGGATGAGCAAGGTCTGCCCGTCGGGGTCGGTATCGTCGACCTCGACCCGCCCGGCGCCCGATGTTGCCTCGGCGGCGATTTCGGTCAGCGCTGCGCGCAGGGGTCCCGTGATGTAGGCCCGGCAGGCGTTGCGAATGGCGTCGAGCTTGGCGCGACGCTTCTTGTTCGATAGCGCTTCCAGCTCCTCAACCGATGCCGCTTGCTCGAGATCGTCGCGAAAGACGGTGACGTCGATGTCTTCGGAGAAACGATCGATCAGGCCATAGGCTTTGGAGAGCGAGGTGCCGCCCTTGAAGAGAAGGCGAGGTTGGCCGTGGGGCAGTTGATGGTAGAGCGCGTCGAGCGTCCAGCAAACCCAGAAGTCTTTCTCGATATTGCCGACCGGGGCACCGAGCCGATTGGCGGTCGCCAGGAATGCGTCGAGACGATCGCGCGGCGAGGCGCCGATTAGCGCAATATAGTCGCGCGTGCTCACGAGGGGGTCGGCTCGCTGTCGAACAGCAAGGGCCGTAGGAAATTCTGCATCCAGATCGGCAACGCACCAATTCCTTTGCGGAGATCGTCCTGAATGGCTTGGCCGTGTTTTGGGTCGGCGAAGACGCGGCGCAGGATCGAGGCGATGCGCTCGCGCTCGCCGTCTCGCGGCATCATATCTTGCAGCCAGTAGAGGGCTTGGACGACGCGCATGCCCGGACGCCCGGCCCAGGTCAGGCGGCTGACGGCCGCGGGCTTGAAGCGGATTTCCTGATTGCCGAGCTTGATGGACTTTAGCCGGGAATCGACGAGCACTTCGATCTTCGCGGGCACGGCTGTGGTCAGACCAAGGTCGTTAGCGGCGGTCATGCCGTCGACGACAAAGCGGACGTTGTCGCGACGGGCCACGGCTTGGATCACGGCCTGGTAGTTCGGGACGGTCGGCTTGCCGGTCAGTTTGTTCGATCCGGGCTTGTCGTAGAGCCCCCGGTCGATGCGGCGAAGGTCGCCGCTGGTCGCCAGACGCTGTAGCGCCTTGTCGATCGCCGCGCGACCGGCAAGATCGGCGAAGTCTGCCGGCGTCCATACGGCAGCCGTATCCTCAGCGATGCGTTGAAGGATTTGTCCGCGAAGATCGACGGTCTGGGCGGCCGTGGTCATGTCCGAAATATGCGACATTCTTCGGACATGGGCAAGCCCGTCCGAAATATGCAGCATACTTCGGACGCCTAAAGAGATGCGTATCGGAGAGTTTCCGCAAACAGGGGGAAAAGCCGGGCGCATTTCAGAGAGCTCTTGACGCTTGGCGACTCGTTCACTATCCTCACTTAATAAACGTGAGGATTGTGAATTGCGCCATCGACTGCTCGATCTGATGGACGGTCAAAAGGTTCTCTCAGGCGCCATCCCGGGACGTCGGCTGTTGAGCGCCTTGATCGCGGCAACGCCCTCGGCCGGCACCCCGACCTTGGCATTTCTGGATTTCGAAGGCGTCGAGGTTGCCACGGCGTCGTTCCTGCGCGAATCGGTGATCGGCTTCCGCGACTACGCCCGACAGGCGCTGCCGAACATCTACCCGGTCGCTGCCAACCTGCCCGCCGCCGTCGCGGAGGAGTTGGACTTTTTCGTCCGTGCGCGCGGTGATGTCGTCCTGACCTGCGATCTCGATGCGCAGGGTAAGGTCATCGCCGCTCGCTTGTTCGGCGATCTCGATCCAGCGCAGCGCGCCACCTTCGATGCCGTCCGCGAGGTCGGCGCGATCTCCGCGCCCGAGCTCGCCGCGCGCTTCGCCGACCAACCAATCGGCCCGACGGCGTGGAACAACCGGCTCTCCGCGCTCGCGAACAAGGGCCTGCTGATCGAGCGGCGGCAGGGCAAGTCCAAATCCTTCAGCCCGCTTCTGGAGATTGCTTGATGGGCCTCGACTATATCCGGGCCCAGACGGGCAAGCCGTGGCGCAAGCGGTGGGATGGCGGTCTCGATCGCCTGAAGACGCCGACTCTTCTCGATCTGACGATGTCGGAGGCGTCGCGGGTGGTGACGGCGAAGCTCGACCCCGCCGCTCGCGTCAAGGCCGGCGACAAGTTGATCGTCCAAAGCGCCGGCGACGGGCTCGTCGTCAGCGACGGCTTGCGGTCGGTGGGGCGCATTGAAAATCCGACAGCGGAGATGACGGCGGCCGTCCACGACAGCGGCGGCTATGCCGAGGGCGAGCTTCAACGCGTCGGGTTGTTCGGCGACACCGCAGAGATCGCCGTTAAATGAATCGCCGGCCCGCCCACGAACCCTCGCGTCAGTTCCGGCAGCCGCAGCGGCTGTGGGACGACGCGGCGCATCATGCGCCATCGCTGGGCTGTCCGACCTGCCTCGAGCGCGATCGCTGCGGCGGCGTCCATACCGATGCCGGCATCCTCGACTGCCACGATCTTTGCACCTGCGCCGATAAGGCGAAGTGCGACATGGTGTGTCGGTTCAACCCCAGCCTTTTCGTCGCGCGCATGCGCGAGGTCAAAGGGCTCGGCTTCGACAATGCGCCGCGGACGCACGCCAACGGCGTGCCGAAGATGCCGCTCGTCGTGCCGTTTGTCGATCACCGTTATGGCCGCGCCGCGATCCTCGACGAGCCTGTCGTCGCGATCTCGCTCTATGAGTTGGTCAACATGGCGACCGGCAAGGTCCATGTCGGCTCTCGCGCGGAGCTCGCCGCGCGGTTTCTCATTCCCGACGGCGCGCGGATCGTGGTCAGCGGCGTCGGCAAGGACGGGCCGATCGAGCGCTGGTGGGAGTTGACGGACCGCGGATCGATCCTGGCGGCGTTGAAGCACCTTGGCGTCACTCTCGTCACCACGCCGAACTACAGCGTGCTGACCGACGTGCCGCGCACCGACAACCTCCATGCGATGAAGCGGATTTTGTTGGCGTGGACCGAGATGGCGGCGGCCGGGCTGCCGGCGGCGTTGCATCTGAACGGGCGGACCGAGCACGATTATTCGCGTTGGGGCGATTTGATCGCCGGCCGGCCGGAGATCGAGGTCGTGGCGTTCGAGTTCGCGACCGGCTGTGGCCAGGGCGAACGGATCGACTGGCATGTCGCGCAGCTCTGCGCGCTCGCCCGGCGCGTCGGGCGCCCCCTGTCAATCGTTGTTCGTGGCGGCGGGCGCAAGCTCGACGTTCTGCGGCAGCACTTCGTACAGGTAAACCTGATCGAGACCGAGGCGTTCGCCCGCACCATTCGGCGGCGAAGGGCCTATCTGACTGAAGCGGGGCGGCTGAAGTGGGCAAAGTTCGCGACGCCGGTCGGCGCGCCGATCGACGACTTGTTCGCGCACAATGTGAGCCTGGTGCGCGCCGCTTACGAGGCGCCACGCCATACGGCGTTCGCTTCACGATCCCTGCCGGGGCGGCCCCGGCGCGCAGCGCACGCTAACGACGAGTCCATCGAGCCACGCTTTCTGCGCGAGCTCGACCTGCCCGGTGAGGCTGGGGGCGTCGCCGCACAGCCGCAGCGCGTGGTCGCCACTGCGAAATCGTAGCTCGGCAGCATGGTGAGCGAGCGCGCGAAACAACTGACCGATGCCGTAGCCATGGCCCGTGCTGCGCGCGTAACGCGACGCGCCGTCGGAGGCGGCCACGCGCAGCGCCGCTCCCGAATCGGAGAGATGCGCGAACTCAGGGTTCTCGCGCAGGCTGGCGAGCACGCCGCGTCCAGCGTCGGCGACGACGAGCTCGAACGCACCATTACCGGCGCCGTAAGCGAGCAGTCCGCTGGCCGGGCGGCCGCTGTGCTCGAACACATTGTCCTGCAGTTCACCGATCGCGCCCATGAGGCCGGTCACCAAACTCCTTGGCAGGCCTGCGGTAACGCCAGCGTTCTCGGCATGTTTGACCCATTGGTCCCAGAGGGTGTTGTCGGCGCCGGCAGACAAATCGAAACGGCTGAGCGGAAAGACGCCAGCCCGATCATGCGCGCCAGCGCCGCTGACCGCGCCGTCGCACAGCGCGTGTTCGACCTGATGGAAGATCGGCGGCTCTATCGTCACGCCGCGATAAGCGTCGGGCGTCGCCAGGCGAGCGATGGCAAGCTCGATCAGAGGGCCAATAAGGCCGGATCGAGCGAGCGTCAACGGCGGCAACTGCGGCAGGCGGCCGGCCACGGCTTGCCACAGCAGATCGTCGGCCGCCTCAAAAGTCGCATCGATGCGGCGTTGCTCCCCCTCGCTCAAGGATGCCCCCGTCTTCCCCGATCCAACCGGCCTTTAGATTCGAGCCCTTATTCTATCAACGAATCCCGAGGTTTTCGTCGGGCTTTCGGACGCGCAACTCCGAAAGCCTATGGCTTTTCAACTGCTTCCTCCATGCTCGAAGGTTATTCCCTTGCGTCTTGAAAGCGTCACTCTATCCGGCTTCCGCTGCTTCGGCCCAGATCCGATCACCGTGTCCCTCGGCGCCGAGATTACCGCGGTGGTCGGCCCGAACGCGGCCGGCAAGACCGCACTTCTCCAGGCGCTCGTCAAGCTGTTCGGGGTCAGTCGCGCGCAGCGCACAATCGATCGATCCGATTTTCACCTCGCTGTCGACGCCGATCCCGACGATCTGGAGCCCAAGGATCTTGTGATCGATGTCCTGGTCGTGCTGCCGGAATTGGCGGACGGCACCGCGACACCGGAAACCGTCGCGCCATCGTTCCGGCACATGCTGATCACACGCAAGGACAAGGCGCCTGTTTGCCGGCTGCGGCTCGAGGCGCGATGGGAAGACGATGGGACGGTCGAAGGCGAGGTATCGCAGGAACTGTACTGGGTCGACACCCTCGACGACGATCCTAAGGATGATAAGAAGCATGCCGTCGCGGCCGCCGATCGCGCGCTGATCCAGCTCTACTACACCCCAGCCAATCGCGATGCTGGCGCGCAAGTTCGCGCGACGGCCGGCGCTCTGGCCGCGCGGCTGCTTCGCGCAATCGAGTGGTCAGATGTTGCGCGCGAAAGCGTCGAGGAGGCGACTAAGAGTTTGGCGGATGCCTTCGAGGGTGAAGCCGCGATCACGGCGATCGGTAAGGCGCTACAAAAACGCTGGGCGACGCTGCACGACGAGAAGGTCGACACGAAGCCGCGCCTGAGCCTAGTGAGCCGCCGCTTCGAAGAGGCGGTCAGCAAGATCGCGGTCATCTTCGAGCAAGGCCCGGACGGTTATGAGCGCGGGCTCGACGCGCTCAGCGACGGCCAGCAGTCGCTATTCTACTTCGCCCTTGTCGCCGCTGTGTTCGACATGGAGCGGCAGGTCGCAAAAGGCAAAGTCGCCGGGTTTCACAAGGATCAACTGCGCATTCCGGCACTGTCGATCTTCGCGCTCGAGGAGCCGGAAAATCATCTGTCGCCCTACTTCCTCGCGCGCATCGTGCGCCAGGTCCGTTCGCTCACCGAAGAGGGCAGTGCGCAGGCGCTCGTCACCAGCCATTCGCCGGCGGTGCTCAGCCGCGTCAAGCCGATTGAGGTTCGCTATTGCCGGTGCGATCCAAAGACCCGCGTTTCCTCGGTCAGGAAGATTAAGCTGCCGACCAGCACCAGCGAGGAAGGCAAGTTTGTTCGCGGGGCGATGCTGGCATTTCCCGAGCTCTATTTCGCGCGCTTCGTGTTGCTGGTGGAAGGTGATTCCGAGCGCGTGGTGCTGCCGCGGCTCGCAGAGGCGCTCGATTTGCTGATCGATCCCGCGTTCGTCGCCATCGTTCCACTCGGCGGTCGCCATGTTCATCATTTCTGGCGGCTGCTGTCGCAGCTCGATATCCCCTACGCGACCTTGCTCGATCTAGACCTTGGCCGGGCTGGAGGCGGCTTTGGGCGCATCAAGACCGCGATCGAAAACCTAATCGCGATTGGCGGCCCCAAGGACGAGCTGCTGAAAATCGACGGCGGCGTTCTCTCAGATGAAGACTTCGCTGGAATGCATGAATGGCAGACCGAGGAAGATCGCGAGAATCTCGGCGCTTGGATCAAGGATCTGAAAAAGTATGGTGTCTTCTTTTCGGAACCGCTCGATCTCGATCTGGCGATGCTCGCGGCGTTTCCGGGGTTTTATAAGGCTGTCATTCCAAAGGGCGGCGGTCCGAAGATGACACCCGAAAAGGCTGCTGAGGCCGTACTTGGCACATCGGGTCCTGGAACGACCATTTATACAGGGCCTTACAAGGAGTACGCGCCGCTCTTTCCGGCGTATCGCTATCATTTCCTGACGCAGAGCAAGCCAGCGACTCACTTGGCCGCCCTGACGCAGGTCAAGACCAGCGATCTGAAAGCAGACATGCCGCCGATGCTTGCCGAGGTTCTCTCTCATATCGCGAAGAGCCTGAGGCGGGACTGACCATGAGCGTCCTGGCACGGCGGGTGCGCCCCGAGGATTGGACTCCGATCGGCGTCGACGAACTCGAGGCGAACGCAATGACCGTGGTGCGTTCGACTGGGAATAGATCGGTGATCGCCGGCCCGGGGGCCGGCAAGACCGAGTTGTTGGCGCAGCGCGCCGCCTACCTTCTGCAAACGGGAACGTCGCCGGCGCCGCAGCGGATTCTCGCCATTAGCTTCAAACGTGATGCCGCGTCGAATCTGGGCGCGCGCGTGCGCAAGCGTTGCCATCGTCAGCACGCGGGTCGTTTCGATTCTATGACCTTCGACGCGTTCGCAAAGGGGCTACTCGATCGCTTTGGGCAGGCGCTGCCGGAGCGGTGGCGGCCATCGCCAGATTACGAGATCATGTTTCCGACCGACCGCGGCTACCGCGATTTCCTCCAGCAGTCGCTTGGCGCGCCGCCCAAATCTGTCGGCACCTATGCCGACATCATGGCGCTGACCGTGAAGCAGTTCGAGCGACGCCACCTCTTCGGGTCGCCCTTGCCGGTCGACGGCTGGTCCGAGCCCTCGCCGGGAGAATGGGCGGCGGATCAATATTGGCAGTCGTCGCTGCACGGCGGCAAGAAAAGCCATCTGTCATTTCCGATGATCGGCCGTCTCGCCGAACTGCTGCTCCGGCTCAATCCGATGGCGCGAGATGCGTTGCGGCTGACGTATTCGCACCTGTTCATGGATGAGTTCCAGGACACGACGCAGGTTCAGTACGATTTGGTTCGCGCGATATTTCTTGGAGGCAGCACAATCGTCACCGCGGTTGGCGACAACAAGCAGCAGATCATGCGCTGGGCTATGGCGATGGACGATCCGTTTGCGGCGTTCGACTCGGACTTCAAGTCGAAGCGCACCCCCCTCTACAACAATTACCGATCCTCTCCCGAGCTTGTCCGGATCCAGCACGTACTCGCGCAGGCGCTCGACGCGAAGTCGGTGAAGCCTGTTTCGAAAACCAGCGCAACGATTTCGGGCGACAGCTGTGCGATCTGGGACTTTTCGTTGCCGGAGCGAGAAGCGGAAAGGCTGGCTGCGTTCGTCGCTTCCGAGATGAAAGTGCACGATCTTGGGCCACGTGATTTCGTGCTGCTCGTGCGCCAGAAGGCCGCCGACTATGCGGCCGTGTTGCAACCCGCCTTCGCTGCGGCTGGCATCCCGCTGCGCAACGAGGCCGGGCAAGCGGGCGCGATCATGTTGCAAGAATTGCTCGCGGAGGAGGCTTCCGAGCTCATCATCTCCGTGCTGCGGCTGGCGATGACGAAGCGTGCCGGCCGGCATTGGACTGAATGTCAGGAGGCCCTTGGTTCGCTGCGCGGTATCGGACCGGACGACGAGATCGAACAGGATCGCTTCGCGAAGGAGTTGGACGCTTACGCGATGCGTCTCGGTCGCGACTACCCGACACCGCCGGCCGGGCCCGGGGCGCGCAAGCTGATAGACGATGCGCTTGGCTTTATCGGCCGCAGCAGGCTGGTTGCAGCGCATCCGGCTTATGGTCAGGGCGACTGGCTGGAGAAGGTGCTCACGTCGGCAGCGACGCACCTTGCTCAGTCCGCGTCAGGCACGAGTGATTGGACAGCGGCGCTTGATTCCTACGAGGGACTTGATGCGATTCCGCTGATGACGATCCACAAGAGCAAGGGACTCGAATATCACACGGTGATCTTCGTTGGGCTCGACGACGGCGCCTGGTGGAGCTTTTCAGATGATCAGGTGGAGGCGACGGCGGGCTTCTTCGTTGCGTTCACGCGCGCCAAGCAACGGGTCGTGTTCACCTACTGCGTGCGGCGCGGAACGCGCACCAAGATCGCTACGCTCTACGAGTTGCTCGCGCAGGCTGGTGTACAGACTTTCAAGATAGGCTGAACCGCAGCGTCTCCTAGAGATACACGACATCCTGATCGAGGAGGTTCGCCGGAACATCCGACTTTGGGCGGGACGAATTCCCGGCCAGTGCAGTCAAGACAGATGCGCATCACGTCATAAGCCGCGGATAGCACCCTCACAAGCTGCGGGCGTCTTCGCTGAAGCTAACCGGTGCGGCAGCCGGGTCAGGGCTCAGTGTCTCGACCGTCTAAAGATCGTGGAACCCGGTGTAGGGCATGTCGACATAGATTCCGTCGCCATGCGCACGCGTGTACATTCCGTTCTGGTTGAGAAGCCGTTCCAACACCTCGATCAACGGATCATAGATTTCTTGATCGATCCATTCCTTGAGATCGAAGAATGGTTGGACTGCGTCTCGGCAAGCGTCAAGCATCCATCCGGAGGGATAGCCGGCGAGCTCCTCGAGCTTGGCGCGGTAACGAGCTGCAAGTTCGGGATGATCGTCGGCCTTCGCTTCAACCCAGTCGGCGTGACCGAGGCCATATCCGATTGCTTGGAATAGAAACGTCAACCGCTCGACCACGACAGGCCAGTACTTCTCCATGTCTCCTTGCAGGCGGTAGCTCAAACGTGCTGACCGAATTTGGTCATCTACGTCTTTTATCGCCTTACCTAGCATATCGAGGAGGTCGAGGCCTTGTTCGGGTGCCGCCCAAGCAGCGCGACGTTGCGCAGAGTATTCGGATTGGCAGGGGTTTACGATCGGCTGAAGGTTGGCATCTCTCCCATTCCTGGGTTTCGCCGCTCGCCAGCCACCGGGATAGGTTCGAGTAAACAACCGCAAATCGTCAACGTGAACCAACTCATGGACAAAGGTTTGGAGAGCCAGCTTATGCTCCGGGTGATCCGTCTGGTTTAGCTGCCGCACCAACCCGGTCCAGATCACGACGCGCCGGCGGGATGCCGTTTCCGCGATCGACACTCGCAAGCGCCTCAGCGTAGTCCCAACCGATGATGATCGATTTCAGGCGGCTTAGATCGAGATAGCGCGATAGCTCCTTCGCGAGCGACATCACGCCCTCGCCAAACTCTCGTGCCTGGGCTTCGTTGTCGTCCTCCCAGCCGCGAATGTTGACGGAGCAGTTTGGAGGGAGAGTTTCGACAGGTGGCTCGTCGGCTTCGGCGATAGGCACACCATTGTCAGGCTGATTTTGCTCTTTGTTCTGCACTAGCGTCTTCTTTGCTCGGGGCGAACGCACTGCCACCTAGCCTTGCTTGAGGGTTATTTTGTCAACCATTGGCCGTAGGCCTCTACGTCGATCATCGGGACGGTCCCACTGAACTGAAGCTGTGAAATCAACTTGAACAGGAACGCCGTCGCCGGTTTGGTCTCGTTAACGAATGTATAGCGGGCGGCAGTTTGATCGAAGAAAAAATGGCCGTGCGACGCAACGCAGCCAAGATCAAGCCGGCCGTCACCAACCTCAGTTGTTAACGCCTTTTCAAATGATGGCCCTAACGCCGGGCTCCACTCGCTCTCAAACGTCAGAAGGCCTCCCAGGATCGGAATCAGCGGCTTCGCCGGATACACGCCTTTCGCGTAGGGAATGGGGAGGCTCGTGCGGTGCAAACGTCGGACGCTGGCGACCTTCTCCTGTGCGTAAGCGACGAGAGCGGCGTCCGCGGTCTGCTTGGCCTCAAAGACAGCGTAGACGCTTTCAGCGGGAATGATTGTCTCGTTTTCATAGGTGAAGATGAAGGGTGAATACTGGCGATCGAAGACGACGACGTCGATCTGCTGGCTAAAATTTCCGAGACTGTCCACGACATGCGCCTTCGCCGCCTGGTAGCGCTTGGGCAGGTAGGTCTCCAGCAAGCTGATCCAGACGTTCTCGCTGGCGTCACCCTTGGTGCCAGGATGGCTGAACGTCTTCCGCACGGTCGCCAGACGCTGCTGAATATCTTCGTGCAGCGACGAGAGAAGCTGAGACAGGGACCATTCTGACATCGAAGACCTCTACAGGAGTTGGCCGGCACTCGTCAGGACAACGGAAATTTGGGGCCGAACAGCTCGCGCCAGGCTCGGAGCGCCTCGCCATTTCGGCCATGGCGAACATGATCGATCGCGAGCGTCGCTTCCCGCTCCGCCGCGCGCAGAAGGTCGCGTGCCCGAGTCTTGCGTGCCGAATCCATCCCATTGCTGACAGCCGGGCCGAGGCCGGCGGGATCGGGCCATTCATCGAAAATCCGGTCGGCAAGCGTCGCGAAGAACGCTTGCATCTCGCGATCGAAGCTGCCGCCCCAACCGCCATGGAGGCACTGCAGCGCCATGACCTCGAGGAGGAAGGAGGGCTTTACCGGCTTTTCGCCATGCTTGGGGTTGTTGTTCCAGTATTTGACCATCCGCACCAATCCCTTCCACTCGCTGGAATAGGCTTGATGCGCGGCCGTGGCCTTTTCAGCGTGGACCTTCGGATTGGTCTCGATCCACTTTCCCACCTCATTGTCGGGAATCTCGAAGTCATCATCTTTGTCGAAAGCCGGGACGACGTCGACGCTGATGACGCGATAGTCAGTATTGTCCTCGGCGTCGGCTTTCACCCCGAAGTCCACATTGATCGAGCGGTTCTGCTTCTTGGCCTTGTCACCATATTTTTCGGCCAGCGCGTTGTGAAAATCGGTCAGAACAATCGATGGCGCTTTCGAGCGATAGTGATCCTCAGATGTTTTCAGGACGAAGAAGATATCGACATCCTTCAACGGCTTCGTCTTGGTCCAGCGTGCGTATGAGCCAGTCAAAAAGCTCCGGTCGATTGTGAACTTGGTATCGAGATAGTCTCGCACCTCGGTCTGACGTGCCGAAGCGTTCGCCTGCTCTCTGTCGTTCAGCTCGAGGCGGCTTTTTAATTTCCGAAAGGCTTCATCAATCGTCAGCATCAGGCTCTCCTCAGATAGGATGTTCTCGCGCCGAGGCCGCTATGCTCGATCGTTGTGCCCAGGCTCTGGCGGATCATCCCGTCCGTTGAGCGCCCGCTCGTCTTACTCCATCCGATCACATCGGGCCGCCCGGGCTTCGTTTGCAAAAGAAACCGGTAGCGCGCTTCGCTTGGAGCCAGGCCGGCCTTTCCGATCGCGTATCGGAGCTGGTCGGTGTCCGTCCAAAAGCTGCCGTCTCCGCCCGACCATCCATAGGAGATCTCGATGTCCCAGCGAAAAATGAGCGCGTCGGTTTTGGGGTCATAAATCTCAAGCTCTACAGTCTCGAGATCGCCGGTGTTCAGCCAGGTCTGGACGCCACGCATATGCGTGGCCCAGTCACCGACAAATTCCGATGGATCGAGGCCGCTGAGGCGAATGATGTCCTTCAGGCTTTTCAGGATGTTGTCCGCCACATAGGTGACGGAATGCGTGTAGGTGTTGACGGCGACGTTGGTCATGAGCCGAGAAACCCCTTCGGATCGAAGACAAGTGCCTGGGATTTCGTTGTTGCGGCTTCATCCGCGGCAGACACAGCGGCGCCAAGATCGCGCGCCGTGATGCGGGTGCTATGTTTCTTCAAGGCGCCCTGGACCCAGGCAAGGTCGTCCGCGAGACACGGAAGCGAGACGCGCCAATCTCCCTTCAACGGATCGAAGCCAAGGGCGTCCTCGTTCGCGTCGGAGCCTTCGACCGCGTCATCGTCATAGAGACAATAGATGCGTGTCCGAGGACCGTCGCAGGTCACCGTGATGGCTGCCTCCTTGGGTGCTTGATCAGCTATGATGCTTGCCGCCACGCCGGCGACGGCCAGAAGCTCGGTCCGCGCCTCACTGGCTTTCCCCTGAGTCAGCAGATCGACGATCGCCGTCCAGGTTCGACCGGCGTCACGTTCGGGCGTACTCTTAAAGGTGCGGCTGGCGACTGTGCTCACGGGACTTTGCCTCCCGCCAAGCGTCCCGCCTTGGCGGCGCGCGCCGCCGCCAGCAGATCTTCGGCGGTTACCCGGTCTGGGTTCATCGCGGTCTGGGGCGTGCTGGCGAGAGCGTTGGCGACCATCTTGCGGATGGCGCGCCCGTCGAGCCCCACGCACTCCGCGGCGCAGCGGTCAAAATTCGCGCTGGTCGCCAACCTCGCGATGGCCGGATAGGTCTTGCCCAACCCCGTGAGGCAGTCTTTTAGGATGCGCACGCAGGCTTCGCGGTCCGGCAGGGGCACATGCACGACAAGGTCGCACCGCGACGTGAAGGCCGCATCCACCGCTTGAGGAAAATTGCTGGTGGCGAGAAACAGCAGGTTCGGATGCTGCTCGGCGAGAGCGTCGAGCTGAACCAGCACGGCATCAGTTGCGCGATGGATGTCGATCGGGTTGGCCTCAAGGCTCATCTTCGATCTGTCAGCCGCGAGCGTCTCAACCTCGTCGAGGAGAACGATGGTCGGACCGGCCGCGGCTGACTCTGCGATCGACTGCGAAAACAATTCCGAGACCGCGCGCTGGGTTTTGCCCATCGCCGAACTGGTCAGCGCGTGCGGCTCGACCTCGAGGAGACGGAACCCGCCGCCCTGGAAGGATTCGGCGGTGCGATGTGCCAGTCCACGGGCAAGAGAGGTTTTTCCTGTACCCGGGGGTCCAACGAGAAGGATCACGCCGTGCAGCGGAATGACGCTACGATCGACCTTGCCGCGCATCGTGAAGTTCAGCATCGCTTGGGAGAGGAGCTGGGCCTTCAGACGTTCTTCCAGGATAATTGAGTCCCACAGGGCGCCGAGCGCCGGATCGGGAAGCCGGCGTGATCGCTGGATCCCCTTTGGTCGATTGAAATCTTCACTTTGCACCGCAGCCAGCTTCTGCATCGTCGACGATCCTTTGTTTGTCGCCGACTGAACCCGCTCGCCGACCCAGCATGGATTCCAGAAGAAACCGATGCTGTCAACAAGCACAATGCTATGTGCTTATTAAGCACAAATGTTTGTGATATTGACATTCAGATTCGCGCGTAGCAATCATCCCGCATGTCGGACGAAGCGATCTATAGGGCTTTCGGGCAGGCGGTAGCCACGCGGCGCAAGGGGCTGAACCTTACCCAGGCTACGCTAGCTGCCCGAGTGGGCATCTCGCGCGCGTCGATCGCCAACATCGAGAGCGGTCGGCAGAACGTGCTGCTGCACCACGTCTATCGACTGGCGTCGGCGCTTGAGTTCTCCAAGGTCTCAGACCTGCTGCCGGCGCAACCAAAACCAGCGACACAGGAGGACTTGGATATGATCCTTTCAGACGAAACCGTGACTCCGCGCGGTAAAGCCCAGATCACCGATCTGATCGCCAGTGCGCTCGCGCAGCGCGGCGCCGCAAAGGCTGGGTCATGACGCCCAATCCCGAACGCGCTCGGGAGGCTGCTCGTGCCATCCTGCGGGACTTCGGCGTGAAGGGGGTGCCCGTTCCAGTCGAGCGCATCATCAAAGCCCGAAACATCGTCCTCCAATACGCCCCACTGGAGGAGGATCTCTCCGGGATGGCCTACATCAAGGATGGCGTTGGCATCATCGGTGTGAACGCGCTGCATCATCCCAATCGTCAACGATTCTCGGCGGCGCACGAGCTTGGTCACCACGAGCTGCACGCCCAGGAGATCGGCAAGGCGGTTCACGTCGATAAGGGATTTCGGGTGCTTCTGCGTGACGATGTCTCTTCGCAGGGTATTGATCCGCTGGAGATTGAGGCCAACGCATTCGCATCGGAACTGCTGATGCCGAGGGAATTCCTCATGAACGCGTTGGATGCGGGCGGATTGGATATCGAGGATGACGCCGGGATCGAAGCGCTTGCCCGCAAATTCCGGGTGAGCGCCTCGGCGATGCGATATCGGTTAGCAGGGCGCTTCTAGGAATAGGCGGGTCCGTTGAGCTTTGTCTTCTTCGACACTGAGACAACCGGCCTGAAGCACGGCTTCGACCAGATCGTGCATTTCGCGGCCATACGGACCGACGCAAATCTGAATGAGATCGAGCGTTTCGAAGCGCGTTCACGTCTTCTGCCGCATGTGCTTCCCCATCCGGCGGCGCTGCGCACCAATGGCCTGCCGATCGGAAGACTCTTGGATGCGGGTCTTCCGTCCCATTACGACATGGTCAGAGCGATCCGGCAGAAGCTGCTCTCGTGGTCACCTTCGATCTTTCTAGGCTACAACTCGATCCGTTTCGACGAGGAGATGTTGCGGCACGCGTTGTTCCAAACGCTTCACCCCACCTATCTCACGAGCAACCACAACAACAGCCGTGCGGACGTGTGGGGGCTGGTTATGGCCGCAGCCGCTGTGTCGCCGGCATGTCTCAACGTTCCAATTGGTCCAGAGGGGCGACCGATCTTTCGCCTTGAACAATTAGCGCTCGCCAACGGCGTCGCTCAGGAACAGGCCCACGATGCTCTGTGCGACGTCATCACCACGCTCGAACTTTGTCGCCTCGTGCATCAGCGGTCGCCAGAACTCTGGCAGCGCTTCGTACGCTTTTCAAAGAAAGCGACCGTCGCCGACTTCGTCGAAGCTGAAGATGGATTCATGCTCACCGAGTTCTTTGCCAATCAGGCATATCACGCGCCGGTGGTGTGCATTGGTCGAGATCCGGATCAAGCCAATGGCCGCTTTTGTTTGAGTCTCAACAGTGACGTGGATCGCCTCACAGCGATGACAGACGATGAGCTTCGAGCCGAGCTGGCTCAGAAGCCCTGTCCGGTTCGCCGGCTTCGGATCAACGCAGCGCCAACATTGACGGCTCTCTATGACGCGCCGGGGCTGATGCTGGATGGCCTCGATCTTGATACTGTTGAAGCGCGAGCGCGCCGGGTGAAGGATGATCCGTCGCTCTGCACCAGGCTTGTCGCAGCTTACACTTCAACGCGCGAACCACGGATTCCTTCGCGGCATGCCGAGGAGCGCCTCTATGACGGATTTCCTGGTCCGCAAGATGAAGCCCGCTTGATCCAATTTCATGATGCGGATTGGCGAGACAGATTATCGATTATTCAAAGTCTTGATGATGAGCGCCTGCGATTTTTCGGCCTTCGGTTGTTGTACTTCGAGGCGAGATCGGTTCTACCAGAAGCTCTCAGACTTGAACTTGAGCGTGCTTTAAGCGGCCGCTCGGTTGATGCCGAAGCAGGTGGCTTAACTCTCGAACAGGCCCTGCGCGCGATCGACGAAACGCTAGGTGACGACGCATCGGATGCGGGCGGACTCCTGGCGGACTACCGCACATATCTTGTCAGTCGGATGGCGCGGGTCACCGATTTTCGAGCGAAGCAGTTCGCCATATAGATACGATGACGGCCGGCCTGGCGCGCGAGGGAAGAGGAATGGCTGCATCGTCGAGCTTCGTCAAAAAGGTTCCTCCGAAATCAATTGATACGATGGCCATGGCGGAAGTGGTCGATCGGATTGAGACCTTGAACCAAGGCATCGCCACGTTCTGGTCAAAGAGCGAGGGCTGGGCTCCTGTCGCCGCTGCCGGCCTGCTCGGAAAGTCGCGGCTCGATTGGCAAGCCTCATTGTCGGGATCGCTTAGACTCTGGATGCGTGAGCCACCCAATGCGCTCACGCCGGCGGAACTCATCCTGGCTTGGGCCAATCTGGGAAGCCTCGTCGAGGGCACGATTAAGACGCTTCTGTCGGTCTGGTATGAGACCTACAAGGCCGACATCGACAATCTCAAGAAGGCGAACGCCTACGATAACGCAAAGCAGGTGGCACACGCCCCGGACGGACTCGGCCTGGAGAAGCTGCGCAATTATTGCAAAACGAAAGAACTGCTCGGCGCCGAAGGCGATGCGCTTGTCGAACTCGTGCAGCAACGTCGAAACGCGATTCACGCATTCAAAGACCGACCGATTGGTGACGGGATCGAATTTCAGAAGGCCGTGCGCAGCTATCTCGCACTCCTCCGGTCGATCAACGGCAGGCTTCCATATCCGGATGAGATGTATGAGCCGCGCGAGCACTAGGTGAACCCTTTGCGAGATCTGAGAGATCTAACACCGCCTGAGTTGCTCGTGATGCACGCTGCGGTGTCGGAGGAACTGCGACGGCGCGGCGTCATTCGAAGTTCGAATAATCCCGTCGGCGATCTTGCTGAGCATCTGTTTTGTCGTGCCTTCGGGTGGAAGCAGGCACCGAACTCGATGCGCGATGCCGACGCCACAGATGCCGCGGAGGTGCGATATCAGATCAAGGGACGACGCCTGACGTCGCATAACAACTCGCGACAACTCGGGGCGCTTCGCGATTTGCCGGCGCAGGCTTTTGATGTGCTTGCCGCCGTGCTGTTCCAGGAAGACTATCGGGTTCTTAGGGCTGCGCTGATCCCGCACGTCCGCGTTGTGGAGTTGGCAAAGCGTGTAGAGCGAACCAACAGTTGGCGGTTCCTGCTTCGCGATGTCATCTGGTCGGTGCCTGGGGTCCGCGATGTAACCGCCGACCTCCAACGGGCGGAAGCCTCCTGGGCATTGGTATTGACCGAAGGTTCGAAAGTATCAAATTCACGCTCGATCACTAATCGGGAATGACGGTTCGTGATTGAGCGTGAAGACGGGTACAGAGAGGGATAGTTGTGCAGCAAACCACTGATATCCATATTCTGTTGATATTATTTGATTTTTCTTGGTGCACTCTTCAGCGGGGGGCTGCGCTAGGGAGCGGTAACCAATGACGATTCGTGATGATGCCGCTGCCTCATGCTCGCTCACGATCGAGATACTTGGGGCATACACGCTCACGCGCTTCTCTGATCGTCGCAGCGCTGCCAGATGGGAGGTTGGAGGGCAACTTCCGGTCCGCACAGGCGGGCCATCTTGAGTTAGTATTTCAATCGAGTCAGAACGCGGAAGTACCCCGAGATCCCGTAAGCCCATGAAAATCCTCATTGTTGAAGACGAACGCAAGACGGCCTCTTATCTGAAGCGCGGCTTGGAAGAGAACGGTTTCATCGCCGACGTCGCTGAGGACGGAGAGGATGGAGCCTATCTCGCACAGACGAGATCATATGACCTGATCATTCTGGACGTGATGCTGCCGGGCCAAGACGGCTGGAGCATCATTGCCGACTTGCGTCGACGCCAGATCGCTACCCCCGTCCTGTTCCTCACAGCGCGCGACGCAGTGGATGACCGCGTCAAGGGGCTCGAGCTCGGGGCCGACGACTATCTCGTTAAGCCGTTCGCTTTTGCCGAGCTTCTGGCGCGCACGAAAACAATCCTGCGTCGCGGGCCCGTGCGGCAATCTCAGGTCCTAAATGTCTTGGATCTCGAATTGGATCTCCATCGACATCGTGCGGTCCGTGCCGGACGTTCACTCGATCTGACGCCGAAAGAGTTCCAGCTTCTTTCGTTGTTACTACGGCGCACCGGAGAGGTTCTGTCCCGAACATTGATTGCCGAGCAGGTCTGGGACATCAATTTCGATAGCGACTCCAATGTGGTCGAAGTTCACATGCGTCGGCTTCGCGCTAAGGTCGACGAGCCGTTCGCTTGCAAGCTTATCCATACCGTTCGTGGCGTCGGCTATGTTCTCGAGCAACGCAGCTAAAATGTCTCCCATCGCGCGGCCTGCCCGGTCCATGTCGATCGCGGTGCGCCTGACTCTCTGGTACGCGCTTTCTGCTTTCACCCTGATCGTCGTCGCGACAGGCCTGCTCTACTGGGTGCTGGTTAACAGCATGTATCAGGAGGATCTCCGCGATCTCGCCGACAATCTCAATAACGCGCTGCTCTTGCTCCCATCCTCACCAACGGCACCGTTCGAAGGGTTGCCGGAACAGCGCCCTTCCTGGGCGCCGCCGCATCAGCCTGAAATCTATCTGCGCGTTCTCGATGCCGGGGCGCACACCCTGACCGAGACGCCGGGAATGGCGCAACAGCTTCCCCCGCCGACGCAGCCGGAACTCGCCGCGATTACAACATCCGACGGCACGAAGCGCGACATCGTTTCACCGTCCGGTCAGCCTTTCCTCAGCCTGATCGTCCGCATACCAGGCCAAAGTGCTGCGCAACAGTTGCGTTTCATGCAGGTCGCAATGGACCGCGAGCACGACGAATACTTGCTGGCGCGCTACCGAGAACGTCTGTGGCTTGTGCTGGCGGCGTCGCTCGTTCTGTGCTCTATCGGCGGATATCTCATCGCCCGGAGGGGCATGCGACCAATCGAGGACATCGGCCGCACCGCAGCGCACATCCGCGCAACGACTTTGCATGAGCGCATCGGAACTGAGGGCCTGCCCGCCGAGCTCTCCGGACTGGCGGAGACCTTCAACGAAATGCTCGATCGGCTCGAACAGTCGTTTCGCCATGTTTCGCAGTTCTCCGACGATGTCGCTCATGAGTTACGGACTCCTATCAACAATCTGCGTGGCGAGATCGAGGTTGCGCTGGGCAAGCCCCGGTCGGGAGAAGAATATCGCGACGTCCTCGGATCATGCCTTGAGGAATGCGGACGCATCTCACGGGTGATTCAGACGCTCCTCTTTCTTGCTCGTTCGGATACAGCCATCGAGACGCTTCAACGTGAGAAAGTCGAGATCGGCAAGGAACTGCGGACGGTCCAGAACTATTATGAGGCCGCCGCTGCTGAGGCAGGCGTTGAGCTCAGCGTCTTACCGGGCGAAACGATTCATGCTGAAATCGACCGGACGCTGTTTCAGCAGGCTGTCGGCAATCTCATTTCAAATTCTCTTGCTCACACCACGACGGGAGGAGCTGTGCGCCTTGCTGCGCGGGCCGATCACAGCCGCGTCACTGTGAGTGTCGATGACACGGGGTGCGGAATTCCCGCCGAGCACCTACCACGCGTTTTCGAGCGCTTTTATCGCATCGATCAAGTCCGCAGGAGCTCCGCGCAGAATGCCGGCTTGGGTCTTGCCGTGGTCAAGAGCATTGCCACGCGCCATGGTGGTCATGTCGAGATAGACAGCGAGGTTGGACACGGGACCGAAGTCCGGTTGATCCTGCCCGCATCCACTTGATCTCTTCGACCCGCAGTTTTCCTGTATAGATTACGGTTTCGTTATCTGAGCGTCAGCGGGTCTTCAGCTAGGTCACCTATGCTCGGTGCATCAATTGCTTGCCGAGCGCTCAATGCGGTCTCGCCGCGTCTTCCTTATTGCCGCTTGTTTCGTCACGCCCCTCATGGGTTGCGCGAGCTACAAACCGGCACCGATTTCGCCCACTGAAAGTGCGCTTTCCCTCGATAACCGCAACCTTGACAATCCGGGGCTGCAAAAATTCATCGACGCGGAGCTCGGTGATGCGGGAAAGGACGATCCGGCCCCGACCTGGGATCTCTCGACGCTGACACTCGCTGCGCTCTATTACCACCCCGATATCGCGATAGCGCACGCGAAGCTGGCAAGCGCCGAAGCGGGCGTCATCACCGCGCGGCAGCGTCCCAATCCTGGCCTGAGCATTGCCGGTGCATTCGGCCAGGCGGCCGTGGCCGGGGCGATCACGCCGGGCGCTGTGGCGATGACCGTCGGACCGACGATCGATTTTCTGATCGAGACTTTCGGCAAGCGCGAGGATCGTACGGTGCAATCCCAGCATCTCGCTGATGCGGCACGTTGGGATCTCGCTACGGCGGGTTGGCAAGTGCGCGCCCGCGTAAGAACGGCGCTCCTCGACCTGTGGGCCGCTCAGCAGCGATTGGCGCTCACGCATCGACAACTCGATCTACAAGATGAACTTGTCAGATTCCTCGATCAGCGCTTTGCCGTGGGTGAGGCATCCTCCGTTGACGTGATGCTCGCCCGCGTCGCCCGTGCGCAAATCACGCTTTCCCTGCATAATCTCGAGCAGACGGAAGCCATGGCCCGCGTCCAACTGGCGACGGCACTCGGGGTCCCAGTGCACGCGCTAGACGGTGTCAACCTCTCGTTTGGCGCGTTGGACCATCCGCCTCCGATGCCAGCACATCCGGATGCGGGCAAGCTGCGACAAGAGGCGCTCACGAAGCGAACCGATGTACGAGCCGACCTTCAGGACTATGAGGCGGCCCAATCAGCGCTCCAGCTTCAGATCGCCAATCAGTACCCGAACATAACCCTGAGCCCCGGCTACAATTACGACTTCGGGGTCAACAAATACATCCTTGGTCTCGGCACCGACCAGATCCCGATCCTCAATCAGAACCAGGGACCGATTGCGGAAGCGCTCGCCAGTCGCCAGCAGGCGGCGGCAAACTTTACCGCCCTTCAGGCGCAGATTATCGGGGCTATCGACGAAGCGGCGGCCGCCTACCGCTCGGCAACGCAAAGCGTGGCGACGGGCGATGCGTTGCTCATCGATGAGCAACATCACGAAAATCAAATTGCAAGTCAGTTCCGCGTGGGCCAGGTCGATCGGGTGACGCTGGTGACGGCGGAGCTGGAGGTCGCCGCGACGGGGCTGTCGCGGTTCGACGCGGTGGTGCGGCAGCGCCAGGCCATCGGCGCTCTGGAGGATGCGCTCCAGCAGCCTCTATTCGATCCAGGTCACTGGCCGACCTTGCCCAGCGAACAGAACACAACTCCTTCCCATGGAGAGTCGTCGTCATGAGCGGACAGCCATCGGCTCAAGTGACATCGGCTCGCGCAGTGATTATTGCCGCCATCGTCGCGGCGGCCGTCGGAGCGCTCCTCATCTGGGGGTTTCTGGAAGGCCGTGGTGAGGCGACGGCGGAGGCGCAGAGCGAGCAGCCGATCAAACCGACAGTCGAGGTATCCCAGAGCAATACGGGGGTGGCTGTGATTACCTTGCGCCCCGATCTGCAAAAGCAAGCCGACATTCAGGTGAGGCAGCCCAACGCCACGCCATACCAGCCGCTGTTACAAGGCTATGGTAGTGTCCTCGATCTGCAACCGTTCACGGATCTCCGCAACACGATTGCCAACGCAAAGGCCCAGCTCGCTATTGCGGAGGCCAGGCTTGCCGCATCCAAGGCGGCGTTCCAGCGCGCGCAGGTTCTGTACAAGAACGGACAGAACTTTTCCGCAGCACAGCTTCAGACGGCAGAGGCGACCTATCAGTCGGATTTGGCGACCGCGCAGGCCGGACAAGTGCAAGCCCAGAACGCGGCGGCAAACGCGTACCAGGCTTGGGGTCCGGTTCTGGGGCAATCACTCATTGAGGGAACGGCTCTTGCCAACGACTTGGTGCTGCACAGGAAGGTCCTGATTCAGGTCACGCTGCCGCTGGGCAAATCGCTGCCGCAGCCGCCGCAAACGGCATTGATCGAGACGTCCACAGGGCAGCGCGTCGCGATCGCGTTGGTCTCTCCGGCGACCCGCACCGACCCGCAAATCCAGGGTGTGAGTTTCTTCTACACCGCCGACGCCGAAAGCGATGCGCTGCCGGGGATGAACGTGATCGCGTTTCTTCCGGTCGGAAGGCCTACCGCAGGTGTCGCTATTCCTGCTTCGGCCGTCGTGTGGTTGCAGGGGCGGGCCTGGATCTATCTGCAGACGGCCGCCGACAAATTCACCCGGCGGGAAATCCCCACCAGTGAGCCTCAGCCGGGCGGCGGTTACGTGGTTCCTTCGCTCAAGTCTCTTGAGCAGCCCGCAAGCGATGTTTCCACCCGGGACGCGGCGCAAGGTTTGCCGCCCGATAAGCCCCTCGTGGTGAAAGGCGCGCAGGCGCTGCTGTCCCAGGAATTCAGCGCGCAAATTCAGGTCGGGGGAGACTAGCAATGCCTTCGTCCATGCGCTCCCGTCCCACCGGGCTGCAGGCCGCCATCATCGCCTTCTCCATCCGCTTTCGCGGCGTCGTCATCGCGCTCGGATTGCTGCTGCTGGGCTACGGCGTCTTCAGCCTGTTCAGCGCCAAATACGA
The DNA here is from genome assembly GCA_018242105.1 of Pseudomonadota bacterium. Lineage (GTDB taxonomy): Bacteria > Pseudomonadota > Alphaproteobacteria > Micropepsales > Micropepsaceae > Rhizomicrobium. Next base: position 90,041 of record JAFECP010000019.1, on the reverse strand, counting down.
CGTGTTTCCGGAGTTTGCCCCGCCACAAGTCAGCATACAGACGGAGGCGCCGGGCCTGAGCCCCGAACAAGTCGAGATGCTGATCACCACGCCGATCGAGACGCAGGTCAACGGGACCCCCGGGATTCAGAAACTGGTCTCGACGTCCATTCAGGGCCTCTCGGTCGTAAACGTCTATTTTGACGCCGGGAGCAACATCTATCTCGACCGCCAAGTCGTAGCGGAGCGCCTCGCCGCGGCGGCACAGCTACTGCCGCAAGGAGTCCAAGCGCCGGCCATGACCCCGCTTACGTCCTCGACCGGCATCGTGCTGGTGGGCGGACTGACCTCTAAGACTCGATCGTTGATGGACCTCAAGACGGTCGCGGAATGGACGATCCGCCCGCGGCTTCTTGCCGTCCAGGGTGTTGCCGATGTCATCGTCTTTGGGCGAGACACGCGCTCGCTGCAGATTCAAGTCCGTCCCGACCAGCTCGTTCGCTATCACCTGGGTATGAACGATGTGCTGGCAGCCGCGCAGAAAGCGACCGGCGTGCGCGGCGCGGGTTTCATCGACACGGCGAATCAACGGATTCTCTTTCAGAGCGAAGGCCAATCGCTCACGCCCGACCAACTGGCCCAAACGGTTCTGCTCACCCACGGCGTCGCGCGTGTGACGCTTGGCGATGTGGCAAACGTTATGGTGGCGCCGGAGCCGCCGATCGGCGCCGCGGCGGTCAACGGCCAACCGGGGATAGTCTTTAACGTCGAGGAGCAATACGGCACCAATACCGTCGACGTTACACAGGGCGTCGAGGCGGCGCTCGCCGACCTGGCACCCGGCCTTAAAGAGCAAGGCATCGAGCTGCACGCCGATCTCTTCCGCCCCGCGAACTTCATCGATACGGCGATGGGCAACATCCGCTGGTCGCTTTATATCGGCGGCGCCCTCGTCGTGATCGTCCTGACGATGTTCCTGTTCGATTTGCGGACGGCGGCGATTGCCGTTGCCGCCATACCTCTGTCTCTCCTTGCCGGCATCATTGTGCTCCAGAAACTCGGGGGCACGCTCAACGTCATGACGCTGGGCGGTCTCGCGATCGCTGTCGGCATCGTGGTCGATGATGCGGTGATCGGGGTCGAAAATATTGTCCGGCGCTTGCGCGAAAACCGCCAGCGCTCCGAGCCGCGACCTCCGGGGCGCGTTATCCTCGAGGCCGCTTTCGAGGTTCGCAATCCGGTCGTCTATGCCACCTTCGCGGTTCTGCTGGTATTCGTGCCGATCTTATTGCTGCCGGGCCTTTCCGGCGCATTGTTTGCGCCGCTCGGCATCAGCTACAGCCTCGCCGTCCTGGCCTCCCTCGTGGTGGCCGTGACGGTCGTTCCGGCGCTCAGCATGGCGCTGCTGGGGCGGCGCACCGAGACCGAACCGCCGCCGGTCGTCCGCTGGTCGCGCACGCGCTATGAGGCGTTGTTGCGCAGAATCTCGAGCCAGCCGCGGACGGTCATCGCACTGGCGGCGATCTTCACGATCGTGGGATGTGCCACCTTGCCGCTTTTCGGTGCCAGCTTCATCCCGGAATTGCACGAGGGCCATTACATCATCCACATGTCGGCGGTCCCCGGTACGTCTATCGAACGCTCTCTCGAAATCGGCGCGCGCGTAGCGGAGGCGCTGCGCAAGATCCCTCAGATCCGTGCCGTGGCGCAGCGCATCGGCCGGGCGGAGCTCACCGGCGACGTCTTCGGCACGCACGAAAGTGAAATCGAGGTCGACCTTAAGCCGGGGCTCTCGGGAGACGAGCAGGAAGAGGTGCAAGCGGAAATCCGACAGGCACTCGTTCGCTTCGTCGGCGTCAATTTCGTGGTCAACAGCTTCCTGAGCGAGCGCATCGACGAAACTCTGTCCGGCTACACCGCAGCGGTCGCGGTGAACATCCTCGGTAACGACCTCGCTGTGCTCGACCAGAAGGCACAGGAAGTCGCACGCGTGCTCAACGGTGTTCCGGGGGTGACCGAAGTCACTGTCCAATCCCCGCCCGGTCTTCCCCAGTTGACGATACAGCTGCGCAAATCCGCGCTGGTGCGCTGGGGGTTCGATCCGACAGACGTGCTCGACACGGTCCGCGCCGCCTATGCCGGCGACACGGTCGGGCAGACATATCAGGGCAATCAGGTCTTCGATGTGGTCCTGATCCTAAGCGCGAAGGATCGGAACAGTGTCAGCGATATCGGCAGTCTGCCGCTGCGCGCGCCGGATGGCACGCTCGTCCCGCTGCGGCAGGTCGCCGACATTTACGAGGCGAGCGGCCGCTATCAGATTACGCATGAAAGCGGCCAACGGGTCGCGAGCGTGACCTTCAATACCGCCGGCGGGTCGGCAGCCGCGGTGGTGCAGGCGGCTCAAGCCCGCCTTGCTTCTCAGGTCAAGCTGCCGCCCGGCACCTACATCCAGTTCGCCGGCAGCTTCCAAGCCCAAGCGCAGGCGCAGAGAAACCTGATCCTGAACTCAATTATCGTCGGCGTGGCCATCGTACTGCTGCTGTCGATCGTCACGCGTGGTTGGCGCAACCTGCTGCTCGTCCTGGTCAATCTGCCATTTGCCCTCGTCGGTGGGGTCCTCGCGGTCTTTGGCACCGGTGGCTTTCTAACGCTCGGGTCGATGATCGGCTTCGTCACCGTGTTCGGGATCACGGTCCGCAACTCGATCCTGATCATCTCCCATTACGAGCATCTCGTCGAAGTCGAGGGTTTGAACTGGAATCTCGCGACAGCGATCAGCGGGGCCGGCGACCGGCTGACGCCGATACTCATGACGTCTCTCGTAACCGGGCTCGGACTCCTGCCGCTGGCTGTCGGCGATGGGGCGCCCGGACAGGAGATCGAAGGTCCCATGGCCATTGTAATCCTCGGCGGACTGCTGACCTCCATGATCCTGAACCTGCTCGTGCTGCCAACGCTAGCGCTGAGATATGGACGGTTTGAGCCGGCGAAGGCTTCGGATGATGTGCTGGGGTTCGTAGATGCGGCCACGCCACCGCACCCGTCCCCGGCCGAATGAATGCTCAACTTTATCTATCGGCTCTATGCTTATTGCTTGTTGCGCGAGGTCGGGCGGGGACCGAGTCCCGGGCATGTCGCCATCATTCTCGATGGCAACCGACGCCACGGTGAACGAAGAGGATTGACCGATCCGGCAACGATCTACGCCGTCGGCGCGAGCAAGCTCGACGAGGTGCTGGAATGGTGCGCTGAGCTCGGCATTCCGGCCGTCACTCTCTGGGTCCTGTCAACGGACAACCTAAACCGTCCGGCCGATCAGGTCTCAGGTATCCTCGCCGCGATCGAAGCGAAGATGCGCGCGCTGGCCCACGATCCGCGGATCCATCGCCACCGAATACGCATCCGTACGGTCGGCAAGCTGGAACTGCTACCGAGCTCGGCCGTCGCGGCGATCCGCGCGGCCCGTGAAGCGACCGCAAACTACGACGGCATGACTCTCACCATCGTCGTCGCCTATGGCGGACGAGCCGAGATTATTGATGCTGTTCGGGCGCTCCTGACCGAGGAGAAGCGAAGCGGTGCCACACTCGACGACGCGATCGGGCATGTGACCGCCGAAGCGATCAGCCGTCATCTCTACATGGGAGAGACGCCCGATCCCGACCTTATCATCCGGACGAGCGGCGAGGTGCGGCTGTCGGGCTTTCTGTTGTGGCAAAGCGCCTACAGCGAGTTCTACTTCTCGGATGTTTACTGGCCGGCCTTCCGCAAGATCGATTTCCTGCGTGCCGTCCGCTCATACCAGCAAAGGAAGCGGCGATTTGGTGTGTAGGTCATCTTCGGTGCGGAGCATCCGCCCGCTAACACGGATATGAGGGATTGGCTTTCCACATTGAAGGGGTCAGACAACAGGCGCCCACACATGGACAACAACGCCAGATCAAACCTTCGAGAGATTCTCTTTCGCGTCAGTGTCTCGCTCAAAGGCTTGGACGCGGCGTTCGAAATCGTAGGCGGCGCGGCGCTCTTGGCCGTTAGTCCGACATTCATCCTCCGTGCGATCGCGTTCATCACCCAAAATGAGCTTGCTGAAGACCCTCGCGACCTCGTCGCCAACTACGCGCTCACCGCCGCAGAGCATCTATCCATCGGAACCGAGCATTTCGCGGCCTATTATTTAATCAGCCACGGTGTCATCAAGCTCGCGTTAGTCGTGGCGTTGCTCGAGAAACGGCTATGGGCGTACCCGTTAGCCGTCATCGTCTTCGCTGCCTTTATCGCCTACCAAATCTATCGTTTCACCCTTACGCACTCCATTGGTCTCATCGCTCTGAGCATTTTCGATCTTCTTGTGATTTGGCTCATCTGGGTCGAGTATCGCGCGTTGAAGCGATACGTCACCCCTGAATAGGGGATTGGATGTGCCGAAAGCCGAAATGGCAGTACCGTCCATCACTTTGGAACTCGAACAGCCTTTACGGCCGCAGAGGCTGCGGAGAGCTGCAGCCGCTTCGCACAAACCATCTGTCCGCGCCATCGGCCGTGAGTGGAAGCTAAGAGTGGAGGCTGCAGCATGAAGCCCAGTTTGTTTGTCGTAGGCATTCTTGTCCTTTTCGCGTCTGGCTTCTCGGTCGTCGATTTCGTCAGGGAAAGGTCGGCGCTAACTGCGGTTCAGTTTCTCGGCGCCGCATTCCTGATCATCGTTGTCTTTGCTCACGTCGCCGAAACCTTTGCTCTATTGCCTTCGATGGAGTGGGGCCTTCCTCACAGCGTGGGACACTACGTCGATCTCGTCAGTGCAATCTGCGGCTTGCTGTTTCTGTCCACCGGCTATCTCTTCCGGAGGCTTCGCAAGCGCACAGCATAAGGCGCGCCAGTGGCAGCGTCCTCAGTTGAGGCCGGGGCCAACTTACCGCATGATGGGCTGACGGTATTTTTTGCCGTTGAGCGAATGTTGGGCCGGCGTTGTGGAGGTCGAAAAATCGACCGATTGATGCCGATAGTCGCTGAAACCGACCAGCTTCCGAATCGGCGAAATTCCGTTTTTAAATTCAAACGCGCAAATTTCTGACGGATCCATGAGACGGTTCTTGTCGTGGGCGGAAAAAATTGCGCCTTCGGATCAACGCCTCAAAATGATCGAGTGGAATTAGTCGGCCGTGAAGAAAACTCGGGGCGTGTGAAACTAGGTGGGTAGGAGCTGAAAGGGGCTGAGCTTGAGCGCCCGGATGATGGCGCGCAAAAGCCATGCGAGCCAGCGCAGGAGCAGGCGGAAATTGTAGCCAGCGGCGGCGAGGACGGCGTTGATGCGGTCGCCGTCGCGGCCCTTGAGGTAATTGCGTCCCATGCGGTGCTCGGCCTTGAGATGGCCGATGACGGGCTCGACGGCGGCGCGGCGGCGCATCTCGCGGCGGATGGTGGCGGTGACGCGGCGGACCTGGCCTGAGATCCAGACGCGGAATTTGTGCGGATGGTTGTGGCCGCGATAGCCCTTGTCGACGTGGATGCGGCGGGCCTCGACGCCGGTCAGGCGCTCGACGGCGGCGATGGCGGGCCCCAAGGTGTGGCCGTCATAGGGATTGCCGTGCAGGGCCTGGGCGTGCAGCACGAACTGGCCGCCCTTGGGAGCTGTGGCGGAGGTCGCGATCGTGACCTTGCAGCCGAACTCGTAGGGCGCGGCGGCCTTGCCCTTGCCGATGCATTCGACCTCGGGGGCATGCAGGGAATAGATCTTCGGGCCGCGCTGGCGATGGTCCTGGGACCGCACGCGCATGGCGCGGTCGAGCAGCGGGCCGAAGCGGCGCCGCAGTTCGGCGTCGCCCTCGATCTTGCGGCGGATGTCGCGGATGACGCGACCGAGGCGGATGCGCAGGAACTTGAGCTGGCGCCGGGCCCGCTTGAACTGATGCGCATGGGTGTAGCGGCCGACCATGATGGCGGCGCGCTTGGCCAGGCGCAGATAGCTCTGCCGCAATGGCACGCCATGTCGCCTGGCCAGCGCCACCAGCTTGACGAGCGCCCGGTGCGTCAGCCGCGCGTCGGTCGGATGGGCGATGGCTTTGGGCTGCACGCTGGTGTCGACGACGACGCGCTCGAGATCGGGCGTCGAGATCGCCTTGGTCTTGTGCGCCACCGCCAGGCTCTCCTGCAGCAGCGCCAGGAGTTCCTCTTCGCCCAACCGCTGGCGCCAGCGCGTCAGCGACGAGCGGTCGAAGGGCAGCTTGTGGCAGAAACTCTCTTCGCCGCAGAAGAACTGGAAATAGGGGTTCTCCAGCCAGCGGGCGCACAGCACCTCGTCGGAGAGATTGTGCATGTGCTTCAGGATGAAGAGCCCGGCCACCAGCCGGGTCGGCAGGCCCGGCTGCCCCGGCCCCGGCCGGCAGACCGCGCTGAAGCGCCCGTCGAGGAAGCCCCAGTCGATCTCCCCGGCCAGCCGCACCAGCGGATGACCCATGTCGATGATCTGATCGAGCGCCGGCCGGAAGAGATCCTTGTGACGCTCGTCCCGCGGTCGTCCCATCGCGCCCCCCGACGCTGTGACACCGCCATCAGGGAATCACGAACCGCATAAAACCGGAATCCCAAATCGCAAGAAACAGCACCGATCCAACCGCTTTCTTGCAAACCCCGTTACTCGATCAGCGCTATTCGCCAAGATCGCTCAAGGCCTTACCGGTTCTTCACGGACGACGAATTATGGCCCGTGATTGAGCGTGAAGACGGGTACGGCAAGGGATAGTTGTGCACAAGGATCACGGCAGAAGCGGACAGCTCCAGCGCACGCTTGACGATCTCGCGCGGATAGACGGGCGTGTGATCGACCGTGCCCTGCCCCTGAACCTCATCGGCAATGAGCGCATTTTTGCGATCGAGGAAGAGAACACGGAATTCCTCATGGGCGGTTCGCGCCATCGCCGCCGTCACATAGTCCAGCAGCGCGGACCACGACGACAAGGCTGGCCTGCCGAGGAGCTTGGTCTTCGAAAGGCGCAACGCGGCGGCTTCAACCACCTTCAACTGCGCAATCACGGCCTTGCCGACACCCTTCACCTCCAGCAGGCGTTCGCGCGGCGCCGATATCACCTCCGCGAAAGATCCGAAGCGCGCGAGAAGATCTTTGGCAAGCGGCTTCAAATCCCCGCGCGGGATCGCGGCGAAGAGAACCATTTCCAGCATTTCGTAATCCGGAAGCGCGTCGGCGCCTCCGTTCATGAAACGCTCGCGAAGGCGTGCGCGATGGCCCAGATAATGTTGAGGCTGTTCCCGCGTTTCAGAGGGAATGAAGGTTTGCGAAACGTCAGAGATACGGGGGCTTGTCGAGGCCTTTTGGCGACTTGGTGAAGATTTCGACACCATTCTCGGTCACCCCCACCGAATGTTCGAACTGCGCGGAAAGCGAACGGTCACGCGTAACAGCCGTCCATCCGTCGTTGAGAATCTTCACGCCATAGCCACCGATATTGATCATCGGCTCGATGGTGAAAAACATGCCCGGCTTCAACGCGATGCCGTAACCGGGTCTTCCATAGTGAACGATATTGGGCAGGGAGTGGAAAACCCTGCCGAGGCCGTGTCCGCAGAAATCGCGAACGACGGAGCACCGCTCCTCGCCCTCCGCATAGCTCTGGATCGCATGACCGATGTCACCGGTGGTCGCACCGGGCTTCACCACGGCGATGCCACGCATCATGGACTCATAGGTGATGTCTACGAGCCGCTTGGCTTTCAACTTCACGTCGCCGGCGAGATACATGCGAGAGGTATCGCCATGCCAGCCGCCATCCACAATGACGGTGACGTCGATATTGATGATATCGCCGTCGCGCAGCGGCTTGTCATTCGGAATGCCGTGACAGACTACATGGTTGATGGAGGTGCAGAGCGTGTGGCGATAGCCGCGATAGCCCAGGCAGGCCGGCACCGCGCCTTGTGCGAGCACATAATCAAAGGCGATCTTGTCGAGATGCGCGGTCGTAACGCCGGGTTTCACTTCCGGGACCATCAGATCCAGAACTTCGGCGGCAATGCGCCCGGCTTTGCGCATGCCCTCGAAGGCCTCGGGCCCATGCAAGGTGACGCCAACGCCAGCGCGGCGCGCGAGTTCGAAAACTTCCTGATCGGGCATCTCTGACATATGGGCTCTATTTGACCGCGTTGAAGGCCGCTTGCGGCGCGCCCTCCCGCCTATTAGCGTTTGGAATTCAAGAATTTCTTACACCCGAAGGGCGGATCGCGCCAGAAGGCCGGATTTTCCGGGAACTTATGCAGGAAAGCGGCACCATCACCGCAGCCATTCTCGTCATCGGTGACGAGATTCTCTCGGGCCGCACACAGGACACGAACACCAGCCACATCGCCCGTTTTCTAGGGACGATAGGCATCGATCTGCGCGAATGCCGTGTCGTTCCGGACGTGGAAGATGAGATCGTGGCGGCGCTGAACGCATTACGCGTTCGCTATACCTACGTTTTCACCACTGGCGGTATCGGCCCGACGCATGACGACATCACGGCGGACGCTGTGGCCAAAGCATTCGGCGTCGGCATTGGCTATCACCCCGAAGCCATGGCGCTGATGGCTGCCCGCTACAAGAAACCCGAAGATTTCAACGACATGCGCAAACGCATGGCGCGCATTCCGGACACCGCGACGCTCATTAAGAACAGCGTCTCCGCGGCACCGGGATTCCAGATCGGCAATGTCTTTGTCATGGCGGGGGTGCCAATGGTGATGAAGGCGATGCTGGAAGAGCTTTCCTCGCGGCTGGAACGCGGTGCGATCATGCATGTCGCTACCGTCGAGGCGCATCTGCCGGAAGGCCAAATCGCGGCCGCGCTTGCGAAGATTCAGTCGGGTCATAAAACTGCATCGGTCGGCAGCTATCCGTTCTATCGGGAAGACGGGCCGGGAACCCAGTTGGTGGTGCGAGGCCGGAATATGGCAGAGGTTGAGGCCGCAGCGTGCGAGATCGAGGTTGCCGTCCGTTCGGAGGGCGTTGAACCCCGGAGGATTTAGGCAATTCATCACGTTCGCCTAAGAGTCTGAGGAACCTGCAAAAAAAGGGGTGACAGCCCCTCCTGCAGCGTATACCGTCCCGGAGATTAAGGCTTCCGGCTTGGGAATCGGAGGCTTGGGCTTGGGGGACGCCGCAAACCGGGATGGGACAGCAGGGCCGAGTTCGCTCCGCCTAGAACCAGACGGGCCGCTTTGGACGGTCCATCCGAGGAGCAGTTAAGCGCATGAGTATCGGACGGATCATCGGAGCGATCGCGGGCGGCGTTCTTTTCGCCGTAGCAGGCGTGGCGGTTGCGGCGAATTTCACATCAAGCCATCAAACTGATTTTTATGCTTCGGGCACCCACCAGTTTTACGTCTGGTGCGCCGGATCGCATGACTATATGGCAACCGCGAACGGCGCGAATGCCGAAGACGCGCAAATGAAACTCTACGATACGGTAAAGGCCAAGGGCAAAAGCAATTGCTGGCCGGTATGGCAAGGCCGCGTGCCAACATAACCATTTGATACCATGACATTCGGACGGCGGTCTGCGGGCCGCCGTTTTTGTTTTACAGATGACCGTCCTTCGCTTCGGCATTAAGCGCGGCAAGGCCGGCCGCATCGTTCTTCAATGCCTTCCGTCCGTTCGCCAGCGCATCACGCGCCTTATCCCGGTCACCAAGCACCGAATAGGCCCGCACCAGGCGCTGCCATCCCTGCGCATCGTTCGGCCGGGATTTCAGGCGTGCGGCCAATCCTTCGACCATCGCATGGATGTCAGGTGCCCCGCCGCTTTGTGCGCGGATCATCGCGAGACGGTTCAGCACCAGATCGTGCAGCGGGCTGTTTGGCTGCACATCCGGCAGCAAGCTGCTCCACAGGGCCGAAGCGCGCGCATTGTCGCCACGCAGTGCTGCGACCTGCCCCAGATAAAACCGTGCCGCCAGATCGCGCGGATCGGATTTCAGAACATCGGAAAATGCGGCTTCCGCTTCCGGCCCCACAGCGCCGTTCGACGCCAGCGTCAGCGCCTCGGCATAGGCGGAAAGAAGATCGCTGTGTTGTGCCGGCGAGGCCACCGCTAGTCCACGTTTAAATGCCGCCGCGGCATCGGACGGATCGTTAAGGGTCAGATAGCCGCGGCCCAGCAATGTCCAGCCGCGCGCGTCGTCCGGTGTCTGCAACACGCGCCGGGCGAGGACCGAAACGAGACCGCGGATATCGTCACTGGATGGGCCAGTCAGCGAACGCAATGCCAGCGCAGGCGAGCCCAGCAGCAGGTAAGACCCGAGGCTGAGGCCCAGAACAAGCGCGGCCAACGCACCTATCAGCAATGGGCGCCCCCGCATGGACGGCCCGCGCAACAGCGGCCATACCGCAAAGCTGACAGCCACGAGCGCGAGAATCGCGAAGATGAGAAGCAGGACAAAGCCCATGACGCGGCCAGTAACACATTGGGGGTGGTTAGGCGACGCCTTTCACAGCAGCAGCAGCGACGAGGCGCTCCGCCGGCATGAAGATCGTCATGACCGTTCCATTGCCGGGTATGCTTTTGAGCACAAGGCGGCCATCATGCAGTTCCACCAAGCGTTTGGTAAGCGGCAATCCCAATCCCGATCCGTTATGCTGACGCGCCAGCCGGCTGTCCACCTGCCGGAAAATTTCGAAAACTTTTGCAACGTCCGCTTCGGCGATGCCGATACCGGT
>JAFECP010000019.1:69324-79326 GCA_018242105.1 Pseudomonadota bacterium | reverse complement strand
CACCTTCCGGCGGTGTGAATTTACAAGCATTGGACAGAAGGTTGATAAGTATCTGGCGCATCCGGCGCTTATCGGCGTACAGGCTTGATACATCGGGCGCGACCGACGCACGCAGAATGAGCTTCGATTTCTCTGCCAGTCCGCTGACCATGCGCACGACATCGGTGATCAAGTCCGAAACATCTATGTCTTCCTCGTAAAGATCCGCTTTGCCGGCATCGAGCCGCGAGAGATCGAGAATGTCGTTGATCAGCGAGAGGAGATGCTCGCCGCTGTTATGTATGTCACGGGCATATTCACGATAGCGCGGATTCCCGATGGGCCCAAAACTCTCCGCCGCCAGAACTTCGGAGAAACCAATGACCGCATTCAATGGTGTACGCAATTCATGGCTCATTGATGCGAGAAAGTGCGATTTCGCACGGCTAACACCGTCCGCAACGCTAAGCGCCGACGCGAGTTCGGCCGATGTTGCCTCGAGCTGGCTCTTCGTTTCCTCCAGAAGCAAAACATGTGCGCGGAGCCGGGCAGCTTCGGTGGAAGCGCGCGCGGCCAACTGGTGGTCGATGACAGCGCCGATCAAGCCAAGCGCCATTATGAGCGCCGCGACCGCGGCAATAGCGATGGCGAGAATACCCGGCTCAACAGCCGTGCCGGAGAACGGCACCGTGGGATCCGGGTAGAAAATGGCTGCCGACATCCCGGTGAAATGCATGCTGACGATCGCAAAGGAAAAAATCGTAGCGCCGATGGCGTAACCTTGGAAATCATTGCGCTTGAGAGCAATCGCCAAAGCGGCTGCAGCCGGGACAATACCGAGTATCAACGATGCCACGACATAACGCACATCCAGAACCATCCGTGCAGGGATATCGAGCGCGGACATGCCGATATAGTGCATGGCGCAAATCGCGACGCCCGCGATAGCGCCGCCGGTGGCGGGGCCAACTCTGCTCAGTGCGATTCGGAATCCGAGAGCACAAAGCGCAGCGGCAGCGGCAGCGGAAAGGATCGTGCGCGGAATGTCGTAAGCCATCGGGAGACCGGCCCGATAGGCGAGCATCGCGACAAAATGCAGGGCCCAGATGCCACAGCCGGCAACGATGCCGCCGACAACCAGCCAAAGTGTCCGAACCGGGCCGCTTGCGGCACGGCCACGCGCAATCATGCTCATCGCCGTAACGGAAGCGAGCAAACAGAGGACCGCAGCAAGCACGACAAGACGCAAATCGTGTTGTTGCGTTATACACCCGAGCACATGCAACATGGCGTTCACCAATAGGCAACGCGCGTAAACATGGGGTGAAATCGAATTTATCGCACCATTCCTGCCGAATTAACCTGATCCACGGAACCTGATTAATGATTCCTTTCTGCGGCAATCCTCTCGACCGCGTGAGCGAGAAGCGCACAGACACGCAATGGGTAGAAGCGAAACGTCGGGACGCCTCATCGCTCATCCTTCCAATGTGGAAGCTCCAGCCCTTTTTGATCGGCCCCGGAAAGGGGCCGCTGGAAACGGGTTTTCTTCACCCTGGACTTTGCGAGTCCTTGGCGGGTCCTGATGCCGCGTGGGTGTTGCTGGGCGTTGAAAAAGAACGGGCGCTATTCGCGCTCGATATTTCTGCAGCCCGCGATCCAGCCAATGAAGGGCCGCTCGCAGGCTTGGGCACATTCCGCGACCTGCGCGCAGCGGCGATGACTGCGGGCCTCCCCGATAAGGACATCGCAATCCTGGGCCAAGCCAAGGCCATGATCGACTGGCATGAACGTCACGGATTTTGCGCGCGCTGCGGACATCCCACCACGATCGCCGATGCCGGTTACAAGCGCGCCTGCCCGAACTGCAATGCCGAGCATTTTCCGCGCACCGATCCGGTCGTCATCATGCTGGCGACCCACGGCGATGCCTGCCTCGTCGGGCGCGGCAAGCAATTTCCGCCGGGTTTTTTCTCGGCGCTGGCAGGCTTTGTCGAACCGGGAGAGACGATCGAAGAAGCCGTCGCCAGAGAGATCCATGAAGAAGCCGGCGTACGGGTGAAAAATGTCACTTATTTCACCACGCAGCCATGGCCATTTCCATCCTCACTGATGATCGGCTGTTATGCGGAAGCCGAAGGCCGCGACATCATCATCGATCCCAATGAAATCGCCGAAGCCTTCTGGCTCGACAGGGAACGCGCCCGAAGGCTGCTTGCCGGCGATACCACGGACAGCATTCGCATGCCGCCTCCGGTTGCTATTGCGCATCACCTGATACGCCACTGGGCCGAGACATGAGCGAAGGCAATCCGCTGGGATTTCACCGGCGATGGATACTGCTCAAACCCCCGCTACGGCCTGACTCACAGATCATTGCTGCTTATCGCCGCGAGGTTGAAGGACACAACGCGCGTGTTCTCCTGCTTGGCGTCACAGCGGAGCTTGCGGATATCGGCGACACGACAGTTGCCGTGGATATCAGCAAAAAAATGATCGCTAGTGCCTGGCCAGGCGACACCGAAAAACGGAAAGCCCTTCACGGCAACTGGCTCGACATGCCGTTAGAAGCGCGGGAATTCACCGCTGCGATCGGCGACGGCATTTTGGCCGGTATCGAGTTTCCGCAATATCAGACGTTCTTTTCACAGCTCGCCAAATTGCTGCTGCCGGGTGCACGCATCGCTTTGCGCCTCTACGAAACGCCAGAGCCCGGCGAAACCGTGACAATGGTTCGCGACCAAACCATGCGGGGCAAGATTGCCGGCTTTCACGCCTTCAAATGGCGGCTCGCCATGGCGATTGCCGCGGAAACAAAACAGGCTGCGGTTCCCGTCTCCGCGATCCATCGGCGCTTCCAGCGCGAGTTTCCCGATCGTGCGGCCTTGAGCGCTGCGACCGGCTGGAGTCTCGACGTCATCTCGGAAATCGACGCTTACGATAGCAAGCCGATGATATATCGCTTTCCCACGCGCCGCGAACTTCTTGCACATCTACCGGACAGTTTCGCCAATCCGCGCTTCGCGGCGTCTGGCGATTACGAACTTGCGGAACGTTGCCCACTTTTCGTTGCGGATATTCCTTCGTGACGGGTGAGGCGCAGTTGCTCGCCCGGGCGATGCAAATGCTTGAGGCCACGCAGTGGCAAAGCCATAAGGAGATCGAAGCGCTTCAATATCGAAAGCTTGCTGTGCTGGCACGGCACAGCGCCGCCCATTCCGCTCAATTTCGCACGCGGCTTCATGCTGCGAACCTGACGGCGCAGGATCTGGCTTCGCCGGACGGGCTCGCCAGATTGCCTCTCTTGTCCCGGCGCGAGTTGCAGCGCGCGAAGGATCTGTTTTGTACAGAAACTCCGTCGGCGCATCTGCCGACATATGAGACACGCACATCAGGTTCGACCGGTGAGCCCGTGCTTGTGCGCAGGACCGCCTACAGCCAGATTGATTGGCTATCGACGACGATGCGCGAACATCTCTGGCACGAACGCGATTTCCTCTCGCCGTTTTGCGCGATCCGCGCCAACATTTCCAAGCTGATCCGATTGGAGAACTGGGGGGCGCCTGCGGCGCTTTTGCGCAAAACCGGCCCCGCGCTCGGAATCCCCATCGTTACCGACATCGCAACACAGACGGCATTGATCTGCGAGTTTAAGCCGCAAACGCTTTTGATCTACCCCAGCAATCTTGCCGCCTTGGTGCAGCATTGTGCGGACCATAACATTGCCATTCCAAGCCTGAAAAAAATTATCACCATCGGAGAAACCTCCTCGCCCGATATCCGAACGCGTGCGGAGATTGCCTTCGGCGCCGATGTCTCAGACATGTATTCATCGCAGGAAGCCGGAAACATCGCGTTGCAATGCGGGCAGTCCGATCTTTATCATGTGATGGCGGAGAACCTGATTGTCGAGATTGTCGATGAGCATGGCGTTGCCGCGGGTGAGGGGGAAACTGGACGTGTTGTTCTCACCGATCTCAACAATTTTGCGACGCCGCTCATCCGTTACGACATTGGCGACTACGCGGAATCCGGACCGGCCTGTTCCTGCGGGCGCGGATTGCCAACGCTAAAGCGCATTCTGGGGCGCGAGCGAAATCTCATACGCATGCCTGACGGTTCGCGGCACTGGCCGCTGGTGGGATTCCACAAATTCCGCGAGATCGCGCCGATCCTGCAATATCAGATGATCCAACCGGATCGCGAACACATCGAACTTCGCATCGTGGCGGAACGGCCATTGACGATCGAGGAGAAAAGCAAATTGGTGGCGCACGTTCAGACATCGCTCGGCCATCCATTTTTGCTGACGGTTTCTTGCTTTGACGGCAAAATCCCTACCGCGGCGAGCGGGAAATTCGAGGAATTTGTCAGCCACGCACATTGAGCAGCGTACGCCGCTTCGTTTTGGGACAAAGCTGCTTAACAGTTCTTCAGGATAGCGGCTTTAACCTCCCGCCATGTTCGCTGAACGGATCATACGCTCCGATCATCCCGATGGACCGAAGGAATCTTCAGTCCATATCGTCCCGCCACATGTGCTCGACAGCGAGCCGGTCTCTTTCGCGGTCCGCCATTGGGATATCTTGCGCGGATCGCGGCGCTATCCGACGCGCGATGAAATTTTCCCGCGCGATATCGCGGGTGTGTTGCGCCACATCGTTCTCATTCGTGTGCTGGATGCAGGCGATGATTTCGAATACCGGATCGTCGGCGATGCACACGTGCAGGCACATGAATCAAACTTCGCCGGCATGCGCCTCAAGGAAATCGAAAAGGCACGTCCTGGCTTCGATCCCAACACGCGCGCCACTTATGAATTCGTACGTTTCACAGGCGAACCGCTTGCCGTGCGTGGTTGGGTTGGGCGCGATGTGCCGGAGTCGAAGTTCTGCTATTACGAAACGGCCTTCTTGCCATTAGGAACAGAGACCGGTGTCGATCATCTGCTCGTCGTAACATCTTACGTGCCATATGCCGGTGCTGCGGACTTTCAACGGAAGAAAGCCTAGCGGCGAAGATCAGGACGCCGGGAGCGGCAGTTCCATTCGCCAAAGTGTGTTCAGGGTAATTCCTTGCGATAGGCGTGCGCGGGATAGACGCCCAGAATCGAAAGCTTACTGGTGAAGAACCGTAATTCCTCAAGTGCAAGGCGCACCAGGCAATCGTCCGGATGGCCTTCAATATCGGCGTAGAATTGCGTCGCATTGAACGAGCCACCGAGCTGATAGCTTTCCAGCTTGGTCATGTTCACGCCATTGGTCGCAAAACCGCCCATTGCCTTGTAGAGCGCCGCGGGAACGTTCTTCACGCGAAAAACGAAACTTGTGACGACGGGCGTCCCATCATGTGGCGCGTCGTCCGGTTCGCGCGCCATGATGATAAAGCGCGTGGTGTTGTGCTTCTCGTCCTCGACGTCCGCCTTCAGGATGTCGAGTCCGTAGAGTTCGCTCGCCAGGGATGAAGCGACAGCGGCAGCACTTGGATCGTTCAATTCGGCGACGTGACGCGCGGAGCCCGCGGTATCGTGCCATTCCTGCGCGCGCAGCTTCATATCTTTGATCAGTTTGCGGCACTGGCTGAGGGCCGGAGCCTGACTGAATACTGTCTTGATACCCGTGAGCGACGCCCCCTTCACGCCAAGTAACTGCAAATGAATGCGCAGGAAGTGCTCGCCCACGATATAGAGGCCCGCTTCTGGGAGCAGATGGTGGATATCGGCGATGCGGCCATGCAGCGCATTCTCGATGGGAATAATCGCCAGATCGGTTTCGCCGGAGCGCACGGCATCGACCGCATCTTCGAAAGACGGTTTTGGAATCGCCGCGGCGTGCGGAATCGCTTCGCGGGCGGCTTGATTGCCGAAAGCGCCAGGCTCGCCCTGGAATGCAACTTTCTTGGCTCGGGATATCAGCGACGTCGTCATGGCCTGCTCAATTTTTCGAAGCGGCGATGGCTGCGCGCGCCTTTTCAAGATCGGCCGGAGTATCGACACTGAGCGGCACGCTGTCCACGCGCGCCACCGCAATGCTCATATTCGCTTCCAATGCACGTAGCTGCTCCAATTTCTCACGCCTCTCCAACGCAGATGGCGGCAATTTCACAAATCGCGATAGTGCATCTCGCTGAAAGGCGTAGATGCCGATGTGATGGTAAAGCGGACCATCGTTGGCCGGCGCGCGGGCCCGGGTGAAATAGAGTGCGCGGCCACGATCGCCAGTTGCGTCCCATGTCACGACCGGCTTTACGACAGAGGGATTGCCGTAGTCGGCAGGATCGTCGATTTCGGCGACGAGCGTTGCGATATCCGCGCCTGTCGGCGCCAAAACATCGGCGACAGCGCGAACATATGCCGGATCGAGCGCCGGCAGGTCGCCCTGCAAGTTCACCACCACGTCGTGCCTGCGATCTGGATCGAACGCTTCGACGGCCTGGAACACCCGGTCGGAACCAGAGGGCAGATCAGGATCGGTCATCACTGCGATGCCACCCGCTTTCTCAATGGAATCGGCGATCTCGCGTTCCGCCGAAGCAACGATCACTGGACCCAATTTCGCGGCTATGGCCTGCTTCCAGACGCGCACAATCATCGGCAGGCCCGCAATATCGGCCAATGGTTTGCCGGGCAGCCTTGTGGACGCCATACGAGCGGGAATCACGATCAACGGATTCATCGGGCTTTTCCTTATTCTCCCGGTACTTATGCGACGTTCCGCCGCAATGACGCACCCCATCGCCCAAGTCAAATTCGCCCGCATTCTTGGGGGTGTATCGCCGCGGGCTCCCGCTCGTGGCCATCCTCGCTTTCCCAAGAGTTCAAAGCGGCGAAATCTGAAGCCAGAGCGGAGCGTGACCTTATGGATTCCTGGGAGTGGAACAAGATCGCCGGTGCGGTTCTCGGAACACTGATCTTTGTGATGGTGATCCGTATTGCCAGCGAATCTATCTTTGAGGTCGAGCCGCCGGCAAAGCCCGGTTATGTGGTCGAAGGCGTTGAAGAGACCGCGTCCACCACGTCCGCCGCGCCGGTGGAAGAAGCCATGCCCGATTGGGGCACGGTGCTCGCCAGCGCCGATGTCGCAAAGGGGCACGACATCTCGCACAAATGCGAACAATGCCACGATCTATCCAAAGGAGGTCCGAACAAGATCGGTCCGAACCTGTGGGGCGTCGTCGCCGCGCCGCGTGGCGAAGGCCGCAATGGCTTTGACTTCTCGTCCGCGATGAAAGCCAAGGGCGGCACATGGACCTATGATGAGCTGTTCAAATTCCTGAAGTCGCCCCAGGGTTATATCCAGGGCACGAAGATGAGCTTCGCGGGTTTGCGCAGCGCGTCGGACCGCATCAATCTGATCGCCTATCTGCGCACGAACGCGGATTCGCCAGCCCCGATCCCGCCGCCCAATCCGAAGGCTGCTGCGCCTGCGCCATCTCAGAGTGGCACGCCGGCGGCCCCCGGTGGTCCGTCTGCGACGCCACCTGCCGGCTCTTCGACAAAGCCGGCAACACCGCCGGCTGCAACGCCGCAGGGCGGCCCGCCGAAGAAATCCTGACATCGACTTGAACGAACAGACGAAAGCAGCGAGCGTGCGGTTATGACCGCACGCTCAACGCTTCTTCTCGCCGTTCCCGTTAGCTGGGCTGGCCTATGGACCGCCCCGCTTGCCGAAATGGCGCCCGATCTCAATGTCGTCGTGCAGGGCCGCGACGAATATGATCCGAAAGCCATCGACTATGCGTTGGGCTTTCGCCCCGAGACGGGATTATTGGCGTCGTTGCCCAATCTGAAAGCCGTGTTCTCCCTCGGCGCCGGCGTCGACGGCTTTCTGGTCGATCCGAATTATCCCAAGCGGATTCCATTGGTGCGTTTCGTCGATCACCAACTGTCGCGGGAGATGGCGCAGTATTGCGTGATGCATGCGCTGATCCATCATCGCCAGCAGCGCTTGTTCGACACCTTCCAAAAAGAAAAGAAGTGGCGCCAGAGCGTGCCGCCGCGCCGCACGGACGATACCCGCATCGGCGTCCTCGGCATTGGCGAGATCGGAACGATAGTTGCCAAGAGGTTGCGCGACCATGATTTCAAAATGGCGGGCTGGAGCCGCACGCGCAAGCAAATCCCCGGCGTCGAAAGCTTCGCAGGCCATGAGGAATTGCAGAAGTTCCTCAACCGTAGCGACATCCTGATTTGCCTGTTGCCGCTGACGGCCGACACGCGCCACATCCTCAACGCGAAAGCCTTCTCTCAACTCCCGAAAGACGCGTTCGTCATCAATGTGGCGCGCGGCGGGCATTTGAAAGAAGACGATCTCATCGCCGCCATCGATAGCGGCCATCTTTCCGGCGCGACCCTGGACGTGTTTGAAACAGAGCCTCTGCCGGACTCATCGCCCCTGTGGAGCCATCATAAGATCACGGTGACGCCGCATGTCGCCGCGATCTCCGACCCGCGTGTCATGGCCAAGAACGCAGTTGACGGCATAGCGCGGCACAAGGTCGGCAAGCCGCTCGACAATGTGGTCGATTTCGCGCGCGGCTATTAGCCCTTCACCGGATAGCGCGATGCAATCAAGGCATAGAGCGCACGCGCCGTGTTAGCCTCTGCCCCTGCCCTGCGCCCGGGCTTCGGCCGGTCCACCCAGGCCGGAATGTCCAGATGCATCCAGCTTTTAGCATTCGTCACAAAGCGGTTGAGGAACAGCGCCGCTGTGATGGCGCCGGCAAAACCGTAACTGGGCGAATTGTTGATGTCGGCGATGGCACTGTTGACGCTGGATTCATATCCACGCCACAGCGGCAGGCGCCACACGAAATCCTGCACATTATTGGCATGATGCATCAGGTCCTTTGAGAGCTCTTCGTCATCGGTGAAATAGGGCGGGAGTTCAAAGCCCGTGGCAGCCCGCGCCGCGCCGGTGAGCGTGGCGATATCGATCAATAGCTCCGGGTTCTCGGCATCCGCTTCGGCCAGCGCGTCGGCAAGGACAAGACGGCCTTCCGCATCCGTGTTGCCGATTTCGACGGTCAGCCCCTTGCGACTCGGGAAAACGTCGCCAGGACGATAGGCATTTCCCGAAACCGAGTTCTCCACTGCCGGAATGAGGACGCGCAGGCGCAGATTGAGCTTTGCCCCCATGATCATATGAGCCAACGCGAGAACGGTGGCTGAGCCGCCCATATCCTTTTTCATCATCAGCATGCCGGATGATGGTTTGATATCGAGGCCGCCTGTGTCGAAAACCACGCCTTTGCCAACGAGTGTGACTTTCGGCGCATTCGCTTTTCCCCAAGTCATGTCTATCAGGCGTGGCGCGCGCACCGATGCACGGCCAACCGCGTGAATAAGCGGGAAGTTCTTCTTGAGAAGATCGTTACCGACAACAACCGAAATCTTCGCACCATGCGTCTTCGCAAGATCGCGCGCTGCCTCTGTGAGTTCATCCGGTCCCATGTCGTTGGAGGGTGTATTGATGAGATCGCGCGCCAGGAAGATCCCCTCCGCAATGCGCGAGGCTTCCTCAGCATCGACGCCTTTCGGTGCAACGAGTTTGGCCTCGCGTTTGCTGCTCTTGCGGTAGCGGCCGAATACATATGTACCCAAAATCCATGCCAGCGTGCCGTTCGCGCCGCCATAGCCATCGGCAATATCCGCGAATGCGTAGGCGCCGGGCGGGAGCTGCTCGGAAAATTGCGCCAGCGCATACTTGTCGGTCCCTTTGCCCAGGCCCAATACTGCGCCCGCAAGCCCTTTCATGCCCGGAATGAGGATAAGCTCTCCATCTTTGGCAGAGAAATGCGCCGCTTTCAGCCAATCTTGTTCGCGCTTGGGCCGTGAATTCATCCAGCGCCTGAAATCTGCCGCCTTCACCGCGTGCAGCGGCACGGGGCCCTTTGCGCTTTTCACAATACTCGAATGCATGGTGAACCCTTTGACGGCGATGGCGGCGCGACTTTAGAAAGCTGCGTCAGGCATCGCAATGGAGAGATCATGTCCGCGCATTACACGCTTGTCGTCGGGACGAA
>JAFECP010000019.1:56329-69293 GCA_018242105.1 Pseudomonadota bacterium | reverse complement strand
ACGAAGGATCTGATCCGCAAACATTCTCCGGCAGGCCGCGTACCGGTGCTAAAAATCGAGGAGAACGGCAAGACAACCACGATCTGGGATAGCCTCGCCATCTGCGAGACGCTTGCCGAGCGACATCCCGAAGCGCATCTATGGCCTGTCGACGCCGCTACGCGCGCCATTGCGCGCTCTTATGCAGCTGAAATGCATTCCGGTTTCCCGGACCTGCGCGACCAGCTTCCCATGGATTTTGCGCGCCTGCTTCCCACACCTTCCTTGCGCGAAGCCACAAAGGAACAAATCCAGCGGGTTCTCTCTTCCTGGGAAGAAGCGCTGGCACAGCATCACGCGAAAGGCGGATTTCTTTTCGGCGGATTTTCCATCGCCGATTGCATGTATGGGCCCGTCGCTTCGCGCTTTACCACTTACAATATCGAGATGCCTGATGCATCGCGCCGTTACGTTGAGCGCGTGATGGCACTGCCCGCCATGAAAGACTGGAGTGCGGCTTCAAAGGCCGAAATCGAATCCGGCAAGGCATAGCCTGATACGGCCGCTATCTTTTTTTGACGTCACGATAGAATTTCTCGGCGCCGGCATGTAGCGGCGCCGGGAGATCCTGCGTGGCGCGCGACAGCGAGATCGCGCGCGCAGCAGGCGGCCCCTGAATAAGCAGGTTGCGGTTCGACGAACTGAACAAGGCGCGCGTGATGGCGAAGACAGTGTCCTTCGGTTCGCGATCGCTCACGATCCACAATGCCTGAACGGCAACGGTGGCCACTGCAGGAAGGCGGCCATATGTGCCCGAAGATATCTCGTCCTTGAAAAGCCCATGGCTGTGCGCGAGCAGCCGGTCGCGGCCCACACCATCTATGGGAAGAAGTGTGGCTTGGCCGGATTCAATCAGGCCATCGACCAGCGGAACCGGCGCGCCACCGACAAAAAAGAATGCATCGAGCGTCCCTGCCTGCAACTTCTGCACTGCAATATCCGGAGAGTCGTTGCTCATCTTTGCGCGCAGCCGATAAGCGGTGAGCACGGCGCGCGCCGTCACTGCGGTGCCGGAATTGATGGCGCCCAGCGAAACATGTTTGCCGCGCAATTTCGAAAGGCTGGCGATGTGCGACCGGGTGGAAACGACGAGATGGATTTGCTCGGGAAACAGCGCGGCAATTACGCGGATATGCGATTGCGGCTTCTTGAATACGCCTTTGCCAGCAACCGCCTGCGCCACCACGTCGGACTGAGCAAGCGCAGAGTTCGCCCTGCCATTTTCCACAGCCAAGACGTTCGCATAAGCGCCCGCGCTGGTTTGCGCGGAGGCGATCAATCCTTCAGGCCCGCACGATACGCTCCGCAGACAGCGATCCATACCGGGCGGATGGCTGATGAGCCCTGCGATCGTTTCGCCGACGGGAAAATAGGTGCCGCTGCTGGGGCCGGTCGCGATCGAGAAGGCGATGCGCTGCGCATAGCTGTTAACGGTTCCGAAACCAATAAAGCCGACGAGCGTGATGGCGACGGCGATTGCCACACCCAATAGACTCGAAACTGTAACCCGGCGCGCCATGCCTCAATATAGGACGCAACTATTGCGACATTATTTGGACGGCTGGTCTCCTAACAACATGCTTAAGCCTTTGTTGAGAGGTATCCGAGCATCCTGAAGGGCAGATGTTTCGGGCCCAAGGGAACGAAAATGAACCGCCTTCTTGCTTGCACATCCGTCCTCGCGCTTTGCGCTGCGCTTGTCCATCCGGCTGACGCCGGCGACGCCAAACCAGCCACCCCCGCGGCCACTTCGATGCCCGAAACGCTCAACGGCGAGATTCTGCGCGCAAAGGACTTGCGGGAAAAAGGCCAGTTTGCCGAAGCGTCCAAAGCGTTGCGCCAGCTCATGCTGGTGGCGGCCACCGATCCGCGCGTGGCTAGCGAATATGGCAAGGTCCTGACCCAGCAAGGCTACGCGAAGGACGCAGTGAGCGTTCTGACCAAAGCCGTGCAGATGAATGGCAGCGACTGGACGCTCTATTCGGCGCTGGGCGTCGCATATGATCAGCTCGACGATCACGCGAACGCGCGCAAATCCTACGACCGCGCCCTTGCGATGAAGCCCGGCGAGCCTTCGGTCGTCAACAATTATGCGGTCTCACGCATGCTGACTGGCGATTATGATGGCGCCGTGCAGATGCTTTCCCAGCTGCATTCAAAAGACCCGAAAGTTCTGGCAAACCTTTCCAAGGCAGAAGAACTGAAAGCTGCGCAAGATGCAAAAGCTCTTGCCGTGCAAGCAACTGCGCACGCACCGGCTGCTTCGGCCATTGCCGCGACAACGTCAAAAGCGGGTCTCAATGTCGTCATGCAGAAGGTTCCGGCTGATCCCCATGCCGGCCCGGTCCGCCGCGCCAACAGCGCGCCGCGCACCCTGGAGACTCTGGCCAAGCCCGTTCTAACCGCTGCAGCGTCCAAACTAAAGGTCAGCCCCAAGGACATTGTCATGCAGAAGGTACCATCTGATCCGCAAGCCGGGCCGGTAAAGGTTGCTGCGCAGAAGATCTCGAAACCGGCTCATCCCATCGAGGTCGCCAAGACTACGGCGAAGGCCGAGCCCAAGGCACCCCCGCCGCCTTCTCTGCGCACTGCATCAGACTAACAGCCGCCAAACCACGCGCCGATTCCGCCGCCGCGAAGCCTCCGCCGCGTTGAAGAAGAAGCATCTGCCGATCAATGATGAAAGGTGTGCATCGCTTTCATGATCGCTGGCCCCAGGATCACGACGAAAAGGCAAGGCAAGAAAAACAAAATCATCGGAACGGTGAGCTTCGCGGGCAACGCCGCGGCCTTGCGCTCGGCTTCTTGCATGCGCATTTCGCGGTTTTCGGCCGCTGTCACGCGTAGCGCTTGCCCTAGGGGCGTTCCATACTTCTCAGCTTGGTTGAGCGCAGCGGCAACGGCTTTCACGCCGTTGTGGCCACAGCGTTTTGCAAGATTTTCAAAAGCCTGACGCCGTTCGGGAAGATAGGAGAGTTCCGCTGTCGTCAAACCCAGCTCCTCGGCCAGTTCAACAGATGTCTGGCCGATTTCCGACGCCACCCGCGTGAACGCTGCTTCGATCGACATGCCGGATTCGACGCAAATAAGCAGCAGGTCAAGCGCATCGGGAAAGGCACGCATGATCGATTGCTGGCGCTTTTGGATCTGGTTGGAGACAAAAGCATCCGGCAGATAATAGCCCAGCAGCGCCGCTCCCGACGCCATGCACAACTTCATCAGCGTGGTGTAGTGGAAATGTGTGACCACGAAGAGATAGAGCAGCACAACGCCAAAAACGATAAACGGCATGACAAGCCGGAAAAACAGAAATGTCACCATAGGCGCTTGCCCGCGATAGCCGGCCATCGTCAGCTTCTCGCGGGTATCCGAAGATTCCATGATGTTGGATAGCTTAAGGCGGTCAACGGTCTGCTTCATGAAGCTGACCGGTTCCGGGCGCAACGAGCGCTTGTTCAGGGCGGCATGATGCTTGGCGCGCAATTCTTCGCGGCGCTCAGACACCGCCTTCATCCGGTTGCCGAGCATATTACGTTCCAGCAGAGGCAATCCGAACGTAACGATCGTGGCAAATGCCAACACACCGGTGATGGCGGTCACCAGGAAGTTTTTTTCGAAGAAAATATCTAGGAAGCCAATGTCTAGGCCACTCATGTCGCCCGCCTTAATGTTTGAAGCTGATCATCTTCCTCATGACGAGGCTTCCGATGGTCATCCAGATCACGCAACCGGCGAGCATCATGTTGCCCATGCGCTCGGTGAATAGAAGCGCGATATACTGTGGCGCCGTCATGTAGACGAGACCCATAACCACCGGCGGCAACGAGCCGATGATCATCGCAGATGCCTTGGCTTCCGATGACATTGCGCGAATCTTCCCCTGCAGGCGTTTGCGGTCGCGAAGAACGAAGGCAAGGTTCGAAAGAGCTTCGGAAAGGTTGCCGCCCGATTTCTGCTGGATCGTCATGACGATGCCGAAGAAACTCACTTCCGCGGTCGGCATGTTGTCGAACATCTTCTTGAGGCTCTGCTCCAACGTGACGCCAACCTTCAGGCCCTCATTGAGCTTGTTGAACTCGCTTCCGACAGGGTCGGGGATTTCCCGGGCTACGATCTTGAGCGCTTCGTTGGTTGGAAGGCCTGACTTCACGCTGCGCACGATGACGTCGATCGCATTTGCAAATTCGGCAGTGAATGCTTTTTCCCGCCGCCCTTTCAGGAAACTCAGAATCCAGCGCGGCAAACCTAGTCCTACCGGCAAGGCAACGAGAGCGGTGGCTATAAGCGACTGTCGCGTGAACACACAGATGCCGATGGCGACAAGGGCTGCCGCGGCGGACCCCATCCAGTAAGATTTCGGCTCAATGTCCAAGCCTGCCCATTCAAGGCGGCGGCGCAACGTGACGCGTTTCTTTTGTTCGGCCTGCTGCTTCTCAAGATCTTTCAGCAGCGCGGTGACATTTTTCCGCCGTTGCGCGCTGTCCGGAGAACTACGGCCGGCTGAAACTATCGCTGGAGCACCTGATACAGAAGCAAGGCGTTTCCTGGAAGCGCCCGAATTTCCGGTAAGCGCCAACCCGGCCGCCCCCAAAGCGAGAACCGCAAGCATCACCGTGAGTACGAGGATCATCGGGCGATCCTCATTGCTGCAGCGCGTCTAGCGCTTCTGCAAGTTCGCGATCGAGGTTGTAATAGCGCGCGCGTTCCCAGAAGGACGGGCGCACGATGCCGGTTCCGGTGTGCTTGCCCTTTATGCGGCCGGTCTCGTCTTCACCTTCGATCTCATAGGTCATGAGATCCTGCGTGATCACGACATCCCCTTCGGTCCCCACCACCTCGGTAATCTTGGTAATGCGGCGCGATCCGTCGCGAATTCGCTCAGCCTGTATGATCACGTCGATCGACGCTACGACCATCTCGCGAATGGTCTTGGTGGGCAGCGAGAAGCCGCCCATGGTGATCATGGATTCCAGGCGTGACATGGCTTCGCGCGGACTGTTGGCATGAAGCGTGCCCATGGAACCGTCATGGCCGGTGTTCATCGCCTGAAGCAGGTCGAACGCTTCGGGTCCGCGAACTTCGCCCACGATGATGCGCTCTGGGCGCATACGCAAGCAGTTGCGGACGAGATCGCGCATCGTGATCTGGCCCTGGCCCTCCAGATTGGGCGGACGGGTTTCCAGACGGACCACATGCGGCTGTTGGAGCTGCAATTCGGCTGCGTCTTCGCAAGTGATGATGCGTTCATCGACATCGATATAAGCCGTCATGCAGTTGAGCAGCGTCGTCTTGCCCGAACCGGTACCGCCGGAGATCAGAACGTTACAGCGCGAGCGGCCGATGACGCCCAGCACCCGGGCGCCGGCGGGTGAAATCGAGCCGAAACGCGTCAGGTCTTCCAGAGTCAACTTGTCTCTGCGGAACTTACGAATGGTGA
This sequence comes from Pseudomonadota bacterium, assembly GCA_018242105.1. GTDB lineage: Bacteria > Pseudomonadota > Alphaproteobacteria > Micropepsales > Micropepsaceae > Rhizomicrobium. Next base: position 63,817 of record JAFECP010000019.1, on the reverse strand, counting down.
GCGTGGGGCCGTCCAGCGCCAGCGGCGGAGCGATGACGTTGACGCGGGAGCCGTCCAGCAGGCGCGCGTCGCAGATCGGCGAAGATTCATCGACACGGCGGCCAACCTGACTCACGATGCGCTGGCAGATGTTCATAAGCTGCGCATTGTCGCGGAAGCGAATCGGCGTCAGTTGCACCTTGCCGGCAACTTCGATGAAGACGCGATTGGCACCATTGACCATGATGTCTGCGATGTCGTCGCGCGCCAAGAGCGGTTCGAGCGGGCCATATCCCAAAACATCATTGCAGATGTCCTGAAGCAGGTGCTCCTGCTCGGCGATCGACATCACAACGGCTTTGATCGAAATGATCTCGTTGACGATATCGCGAATTTCCTCGCGCGCGGAATCCGGATCGAGCTGCGCGAGTTGCGCGAGATCGATCGTGTCGATCAGGGCGCCGAAGATCGTCGTCTTGATCTGATAATAGTCTTCAGAGCGCTGATCGGGGATCGCACGGGCCGCCGGTTTGCTGGGGACGGGTGCAATCTGCGGGGCCGCAGTGGGCCGCGGTGGCGGCGGCAGTGCGCTGTCGGCGACTGGCGGAGGCGGTGGTGGCGCCGAAGGGCGTGCGGCTGCGGGTTCCGCGCGAGGCGGCGCGGCAACGGCAGTTCCACTATCGGAGCGTTTCCCGAACATCGCTTAAGCCGTTTTCTTTCCTTTGAGGAAGGACAGGAAAGGAAGAACACCTTTCTCCTCCGCTTGGACGGCGCGGCCAGTAACCATCTCGGCAAGCTGGCGGATGCTTTCCGCTGTCGCCGAACGCGGTTGTACTTCCATGACCATCTGTCCGTTGTTCGCGGCCGAACCGTAGAGTTGAGGCTCAAACGGCAGCACCAGGGATGGTGCAATACCCACAGTTTCCGAGAAATCCTTGATCGGTATCTCCGGACGTTTGGGCGTGTTCACCTGATTGAGGACAAGTTTCGGCGGCGGATCGTTCGGGCGGTTCTGTTTGAGCAGATCCACAAAACTCTTCGTCGTCCGCAAGCTTCCCAAATCTGGCGTCGCAACGATCACGATGTCGTCGGACGAGAGCAACGCGTCGCGCACCCAGGGCGTCCAAATGTGCGGCATGTCAACAATGACGCACGGTGTGGTCGCCCGAACTGTGTCTAGCACGGCCTCATAGGATGAATGCTCGGCTTCGTAGTTGCGATCCACGATGGCGGGCGACGCCAGCAGCGAAAGATGATCGGTGGATTTTACCAGCAGGCGGTCGAGCAGCACATCGTCCAGCCGTTCTGGGCTGGACAACGCATCCGCCACGCCCTGACTCGGCTCCTCGTTGAAATTCAAGCCGACCGTACCGAACGGCATGTCGAAATCGACGATCGTCGTATTGATCTTCAGGCGTTCGGCGATACACCAGCCGACATTGTGCGCCAGGGTCGATGACCCCACGCCGCCCCTCGCGCCCACGAATGTCACGACCCGCCCGATCGGTGCAGCTTCCGGATTGAGATATAGGCCGGATATGACTTCGATCAGATGCAACGGGTTCAACGGAGCGACAAGATATTCGCTCACGCCGCGGCGCATCAGTTCGCGATACAGTTCGACATCGTTGACACGGCCGACGATGATGACCTTCGTGGCTGGATCGCAGACATCCGCAAGCCGATCGATTTCATCCACCGCCGTCTTTCCCTGAAGGCGGGTTTCAACGATCAGAAGATTGGGTGTGGGATTGGCAGCATGATGCTCGACAGCGGCCTGGATGCCGCCCAGTTGCACCGTCACATGCGCCTTTGCGAGCCGGCGATCGGCGGCGGCGCGCTGCAGCGCCGCCCCCGTATCCGGGAATTCGCAGAAAGCCTGAATAGAAATGCGCGGAACGGGGCGTTCGTGCGGTGCCGCACCGAAACCTGCATCTCCTCCGCCTCCCAACCCGCTGGGCGTCGATTTCGCCATCGTATCTCTCCGAACTAGTGGCCGACGTCCGACACGGCTACGGACTGGTCTGAATTCTTGGTGGCCGCCGTGGGCGTGCCCTTTTCATAAGCGCCCATGACAGTGGCGCGGCGCATGGCATCGGACGGTCCGAGCGGACGCGGTTCCACGATGTCGCGCGGGTTTTCGATCTGCGCGGCGATATTGTGCTGGACGGCACAGCCAAGATTCGCCATCGGCAGGTTGGAGGCGGTATCGGATGCCTGCTGTGTCGACCAGTCACTGCAATTGGTAGTGTGCGCAACGGCGCCGACATAGCTCAGCTCGACGCGCCAATCTCCATCGTCGCGCGTTCCCACCATGATGCGTGAACGTGGAATACCGGCGGCCGATAGGCGCTCGCCAAAATAGGACAGCGTTTGCTGTGCGGCCGGACCAGATGGCGCGGTCACACTGACGGCTCCGGTGCCATCGGCCTTGTATTCTGAAACAAACGCATCGAAACGCGCAGCATCGTCAGGCATCAATCCCGCATCCGCAGCCGAGAAGGAAAGGCGGATCGTCTTGGGTGCGGTGTCCAGCACGATCGGGTGATTCATGTCCGGATCGTCAGTCGTCCCCACGCCGCTGTTCGTCGGGGCGGCGCAACTTCCCGCAAGCAGAACCGCGGCGATCGCGGCGGCGCGTATTGCATCGCTCATAGCCATTGCGGTCTCCTATTCGACAATGAAGCCGGTTTTCGCGGCGCCGGCCGATTTCAATCCTTGCGGATCGTTCTTGTATGTTGCGTTCAGGCGGCCGAGCATCACGGTCTCCACATCTGCGGGGGGCACGAAACCATCACCCGGCGATGCGAAATCTTTTTCCTTGCCTGGTTTCACGAGATAGGCGGTCGCAATGACGACAAGTTCGGTCTCGTCATTCTGGAAATCGCGGCTGCGGAACAGTGCGCCCAGCACCGGCATATCCCCCAAGCCCGGAAACTGATCGATCGTCTGCTTGGTCGCGTGCTGCATCAGGCCCGCGATCGCGAAGCTTCCGCCCGATGGCACTTCAACAGTTGTCTCAGCACGGCGCACTGCCAGAGCAGGAATGGTGAGGCTGGGAACGGTTGTCGAAGAGCCGGTGTTGGTCGTCGATGATCCACCCGACTGTGTGAAAGCGCCGGTGTTCGTCAGCTCGCTCACTTCGCTCGAGATCTGCAGCGAAATGTTGTTGGGGCTCAATACGACGGGCGTGAAAGACAACCCCACGCCGAACTGCTTGAAGGCGACGGTGACGTTGCCGTACTGATCGCGGGACACCGGCACCGGAAATTCGCCGCCCGCCAGGAATTTGGCGGTCTCACCGGAAACAGCGGTCAAGTTGGGTTCGGCGAGCGTGTGCACCAAACCAACCTGTTCAAGCGCGTTGAGAACGCCTTGAACGTTGTTGGGTGCGGGATGAAGCGGATCGCTTCCGATAGAGCCGATCTGGGCGCCGGAATTGGGCGACAGCGCTGCAGCGGCAAGGCCATAAGGATTGGACGTCTGCGCGATCATCGGTATGCCGGCCACTTTGAAGGCGCCGACGGCGTTGATGCCGAATTGCTTGGCAACGGAGCGCTGCATTTCGGCGACACGGACCTTCAGCATGACCTGCTGGCTCGTATCGATCTTGAGAAGATTGGCCACCTTGTTCGGGTCGCCAGCGAAACGCGCCGCGAGATCCTGCGCACGCTGGGAATCGCCGGTGTTCTGCACCATGCCCGTCAGCACAATGTTGTCATTCAACGCTGCGACGTGGATATTCGAGGTCGGCATATCGTTGTGAATCATCGCCGCGAGATCCGTGACGTCGCGTTCGACGCGGATGTCGATGGTCAGAATTTGATGGCCTTTCGCATCGAAGAAAAAGGCGTTCGTCTGCCCTGTCTTTTGCGCCAGAAGGAAAATGCGGCGCGGCGTGCGCACAACGGCATCGACCACGGCCGGATTGGAGACCAGAACATCGCGCGCATCGGTATCGAGTTGCACCAGCGCCGCTTTGTCGAGCGAGAGCGTGATGTGCTGTTGCGGCGCGGCGCCGTCATGCGTCGCCACATTTATCACGCGCGCAGAAGCTGCATTGCCGCCAGCAACCGCGGGCGATGCCGCCAGCACAAAGGCGGCGAGAATTGTGAGAAGCCCCCTCAACATGGCTTTTACTCGCCCCCCAGATCGACGCCGCGTGTCACGCCGTAGCGGACGACGACGATTTGGCCGCTTTCCTTGCGGCCGGCATTTGATGCGACATCGGAATTGGCATTTTCGCCGAGCGCGCGCAGCGTGAGTGAGATCGTTCCGGCCGCGGCCGAGCGCGTCAGCAGCGAGGCTTGGTCGGGCGCGAGTTCCAGCGTCGCTGTCTTCGCAAGAACGGTTTTTTGATCTTTATCCTGCCCAAACGTCTGGTCCATCGCGAGCACGCGCACATCGCTCAGAATCACCCTGGAGCTGAAACGGCGCGGGGCATCCGAAACCTGTTGAGTAAGCACGACGTCGACGCGATCGTTGGGAAGAATGAACCCGCCGGCGCCGGTATCGGTCGAGATCGCCGTCGAAACCGCCCGCATGCCCGGCGACAAATTGGCCGACATGAAGCTGGCCGAATCCGCATGAACGATTTTGGTAGCCGTCAACGGTTCGCCGGCTATCAACGGCGCCCGGGCAACGGTGCCTTTCACAATCGCGGCGGTGTCCGGATTCCCCGCTTGCGTGATGAAGCTGGAATCGACAGACGATTTCGGCCAGCTCTGCCAACGCACAAGTTCGGGTGTGATCGCGGTTCCGGGCTGGATGTCGCTTTGGGCGACAAGGACGTTGAGAGTCACCGCTGGCGCCGGCGCGACGGCCGCGCGCACGGCTGGCGTGCCGCCGCCCAAAAGGCTCCGCACGAGCAGCGCGGCGATACCAGCAGCGAAAGCTGCCAGCACAAGAACGATAACGCGCGACCTGTTCATGGAAAGCGGCTCCTTTGCGGCGATCCGACCACAAAACCCTTTAGAAATTGATTAATGGAATGCTTCGCAAATGCTCTAGCCAGCGATTGCGGCGCGAAAGATCTCAGCTTGCGAAAGGATGAAGAAAGCGCCTGCTGCGAGCGCGGCCCCGTAAGGGATGCCTTCCTTCTCGTCATGAAGGCGCAAGAGCCAGCTCTGCGAAGAAAGCGCCGCCGGCAAGGGCCAGTTGCGCATGGCAAGAAGTCCCAGTGTCAACGCGCCGCCGAAGACCGAGGCAACAAGCGTGTATGCGAGAAGGTCGGTCATGCCGAACCAGAGCGATACGCAGGCAAATAGCTTGGCATCGCCGCCGCCGATATAGCCGAGTGAGAAAAGCGTGAAGCCCGCCACGAGCCCGATGAAGCCCGCAAGCAGGTGCATACCAAAATCTCCGGCACTAAGCGGATGGACCGCCATGAACAACGCGAAAGCGGCCAGCAGCCCGAGCTGCAGGAAATTGGGAATTGTAAAACTCGCGATGTCCCAGACCGCAGCCGCAAGAAGCAGCGCCGGAAGAACGACCAGGATGAGAGCGTGCGCGATCATTCTATCTTATGAGGAAATGCGAACGGCCGCCCACTAGGCGGCCGCCGCTTCGGTTCCAAATCCCCGCACTCGGCCCAATAGGCTCGCAAACAGGGCGGTGTCTGGAACTCGACACCTGCTATTTCATCGTTGCTGTCACTGTGCTGAACGTTGTGCTCAGCTTCGTGCCGAGAGCGTTCACGGCAGTGATAATCACGACAGCAATACCCGCCGCGATTAGACCGTATTCGATGGCCGTTGCGCCGGATTCGTCGCGCACGAAACGCGAAACCAGATTTTTCATGGAAGCCTCCATTGTTGACACCCTAACAATCCAGCTAGCGCCGATTTCCAATGACGGCTCATTGCATGGACACGCGAGAACTCTATGCCGCGCTCAATTAACGCGGTGTAAAACGCGGATCGGGGTGGCTCAGCTATTCTGTGCCGCGCTGGAACAAAAATAGGCATGCAATAGCCCCGCTGAAGTAAATGGAAGGGCTTCCTTAACCAAGGTCGCGAATTCCGTACGTCTCCAGATTTTGCAGACATGCACGAGGTAATCGTGCGTTCGCCTTGCACACAACATGGCGAAGATCAGAGAAATAAACTTAAATCTTCTTTTACGCGCGCTCCTCTAGCCTTTCCCCGCCTCTACCAAGGATCGATCCATGCGTGCGCTTCGTCTCGCAGTTCTGACTGTAATCGCTCTTCTAATCGGTCCCGCGATCGCTTTTGCCGAGAATCCCGCGCCAAGACATCCCGTGAAGCACGCAGCTTTCGCGGATGGCGGGCTCACGGTTCCGATGGACGAAGCGAAGATGATCACCTTCACGCAGCCCATCACGACGCTGTTTATCGGGAACCCCGCGATTGCCGACGTGACGGCCATCGATTCCCATCATGCCTATCTCCTAGGCAAGACATTCGGCGTCACGAATATGATTGGTCTCGACGGCAACAACCATCAGGTGATGAACGCGCAGATCAACGTGACCAACCGTATGATGGGCGCGGTGACGCTCAATCGCGGCGCAGAAACCTACAATTATTCCTGCACACGGCTGCATTGCGAAACCAATCCGCGCCCCGGCGATCCCACAAGTTACGTCTCCACCACGGAAGGCACCGCGCAGCAGCACGAAGCGAATGCCAAAGCTGCAGTTGCATCGAGCCAGTAAATCTTCCGGTTCGGATTTCGCCAGAGGAGGTTCGGCCTCATGTCAAAGCCACGCGGCCCGCTGACGTTGGAAATCCGCCGCGCCGGTGGCGTTGCCAGCGCCAGCATCGCACGGACGTTTCCCGAGCATTTGCCGATTTACGCTTGCTCGGTGCTGTTCACCGCCTGCACCTATGTTGTCGCGCGTTACTTTCATGCACCTCTAGATCTCTACTCGAGTGCTTTCATCCTTGGGATGGGGGCCAAATGTCTAGTAATCGGCGTGACGATTGTTGTGCTGATAGAATTTATCAACCTGATACGCAGCGGCTTTCCCGAGGCTCCGGCACGCATTCCCTGCATGCACTTGCTGCGTTGGTTCAGCCAAGGCGACCGCCCAGGCAATCTTTTTCATTCACTGATAGCCTTCTCGACTCTGGCAGTGAGCTTTACCACGCTCAAGGAAGCCATCCCCAAAATTCATCCCTTCAGTTGGGATACCACCTTCATGCAATGGGGCCGCATCATCGGTTTCGGGCATTTGCCCTGGGAAATTTTGCAACCTGTTCTGGGATACGCACCCGTCACAACCGCGATAAATTTCGCCTATGATATGTGGTTCTTCGTGATGTTCGGGTGTCTTTTTTGGCAGGCCTTCTCGGCCAAGGGCGGGGTATTGCGTCTCCAGTTTCTGCTCGCTTTTTCATTCGCCTGGTTTATCGGCGGCAATCTACTCGCGACGGCTTTCTCGTCAGCCGGACCATGTTTCTACGGTTTCCTGCATCCTGGTCACGATCCTTATGCAGCTCAAATGGCTTACCTCCATGCTATCAATCGCAATTGGCCGATATTTTC